>NZ_WBSM01000001.1 GCF_009299505.1 Bifidobacterium ramosum
TGCCGGCCGATGATGATGAAAACGTGTCCATACACCATTGTCACCACCCAAACCCGTCAACCATGCCCCAGGACATACCGTCAACCATGCCCCGACACATGCGTCAACTATCCGCTGAAGCTAAACACACTGAAATCTAAAAACCATCAAAGAAAACAATGAATGCCTTATACAATTAAGGAGAATCATGGATATTGTTCCATCGTTAGCATTCTTTGCCGGCATTGCAATTTCAATCACAATTTCCGTAGTCCTCATGCGTAAGGCAAGTAACAGATTCATCATTAATGTAATACTGTATATAATATCCGTTGCATTCCAACTCGTGGTTCTGTTGCTCTTGCCGTCTCTGGCATTCACCTATCTACAAAACATGATGGATGTCGACACCGTCGAATTTTACGCTGCACCACTTACACTGTTCTTCCCCATTGTGGCAATACTTGCGTTCATGGTGTCGGACGGCATTATGGTGACAAAGCGACTATGGAAATCCTGAAAAATATTATCGAATGACACTAGCTGTCACTTGATTTCTATATAGCCGTAATAGCTGATGCCATTCAACGCATAATGGAAACTTCCCGTCAAGCATCATTCGTCAGTCATAATGAACCCAGTCATCATACACAATGGGTGGTCTACTCTGGAACCAGAGTAGACCACCCATTGTGTATGAGGCTTCCGCCTTTTGTACCCTTACTGTTGAAATTGGCTTAATTGCAACAGTAATGAGCTGTAAAACTCAGATGTGGAAGTACAGCTCGTACTCGAGCGGGGTCGGGGCCAGACGGGCCTGGTCGATCTCGCCACGCTTGATGTCGATCCAGGTCTCGATCAGGTCGTCGGTGAACACGTCGCCGGCGGTCAGGAAGTCGTGATCGGCTTCCAGCGCATCCATGGCCTCGGCCAGGGAGCTCGGGACCTGCTTGATGCCCGCGTGCTCTTCCGGCGGCAGCTCGTAGAGGTCCTTGTCGACCGGCTCCGGCGGCTCGATGTGGTTGAGGATGCCGTCCAAGCCAGCCATGAGCTGGGCGGAGAAGGCCAGGAACGGGTTGCAGGACGGATCCGGCGCGCGGAACTCGATGCGCTTGGCGGCCGGGGAGGTGCCGGCCAGCGGGATGCGGATGGCGGCGGAACGGTTGCGGGCCGAGTACACCAGGTTGACCGGGGCTTCGAAGCCCGGAACCAGACGGTGGTAGGAGTTCAGCGACGGGTTGGTGAAGGCCAGCACGGAGGAGGAGTGCTTGATCAGGCCGCCGATGTACCAGCGGGCGATGTCGGACAGGCCACCGTAGTTCTTCTCATCGTAGAACAGCGGCTTGCCGTCCTTCCACAGGGACTGGTGGCAGTGCATGCCGGTGCCGTTGTCGCCCGCGAGCGGCTTCGGCATGAAGGTCGCGGCCTTGCCGGCCAGCGCGGCGGTCTCGTGCACGACGTACTTGTACTTCATCAGGTCGTCACCCGCGTGCTGCAGGGAGTTGAAGCGATAGTTGATCTCCTGCTGGCCGGCGCCGGCGACCTCGTGGTGGGAGCGCTCGAGGATCAGGCCGACCTTCTGCAGGTTGGCGACCATGTCGTCGCGCAGATCCTGGGTGTGGTCGATCGGCGGAACCGGGAAGTAGCCGCGCTTGACACGGTTCTTGAACGCGATGTTCGGGGTGCCGTCCTCTTCGGTGTCGAGGCCGGTGTTCCACGGGGCCTCGATGGAGTCGACCTCGTAGAAGGAACGCTGCATGGAGTTCTCGTAACGCACCTTGTCGAAGATGAAGAACTCGGCCTCCGGCGCGAAGGACGCGGTGTCGGCGATGCCGGTGGACTTCAGGTAGGCCTCGGCCTTGCCGGCGACCTGACGCGGGTCACGCGAGTACGGCTCGTCGGTCAGCGGGTCGACGATGGAGAAGGCCACGTCGAGGGTCTTGTGCTTGCGGAACGGGTCGATGAAGGCGGTCGTGACGTCCGGCACGAGCTTCATGTCGGATTCGTTGATGGCCTGGAAGCCTTCGACGGAGGAACCATCGAACGGCATGCCGTCGGTGAACGCGTCCTTCAGGAACTCGCTTGCCGGCACGGTGAAGTGCTGCTGCACGCCGATCAGATCAGTGAAACGGACGGAGACATACTCGATGCCTTCCTTGTTGATAAGGGCCTCGGCGTCTTCCTTGGACTTGAGTTCGGTCACGGGACCGCTCCTTTCGTGAAGTTACTTACAGGCTTACAGTCTAGAAACGTGCGTTTCGCCCGCTCGTCATTTCGGTTACGAGAATGTTTCGTGATGGCGAACCGGCATGGTGCGTGCGATGCGGACGGCGGAATGATGCGATTGTTGTGTTACGGCACGTTACGTGAGCGGTCACGATCGTGTTCGATTGGTGAGACCGATGGGTTCCGCTGTTGACGGATATGCCCGACTCCCGTAACGGACATACAGCCGATTCCACCCGGCGAATCGGCTGTATGTCCGTTACGGGGTGGGGTGGAGTGAAGAGAAAGAGACGGGGATATACAAAAAGGGTCTGCAATCGGATGATTGCAGACCCCTGACGTTGGTCGGTCGCAGCGTTACGGCAGTGACGACAATGGTGACGTCGCGACGGCGATCACTTGCCGCGCATGGCGCGACGGCTCACGCGCTGCGGGCGGTTCGGATCGATGCCCTTCGGGATGCCGTAGCCGGTCTTGCTCTGCAGCGTATCGAGGCGCTTGTTCAGCGTCTCCAGCTCGTCCTTGGTGAGAATGAACCGCGTGGTCGGCTTGATCTTGTACCACATGGTGTCCCACCAGCCGGTCGGCTGGGACTTCGGACGGTACGCCTTCTGCTTGACGACGGTCTTGCGCAGGTCCTTGAGGCGGGTCTGGTTCGCGCCGGTGCCCACGTAGATGCGGTAGACCGGGATCTGCGAGCCGGCGGTGACGCCCTTGATGCGCTGCTCCTGACGCTCCATCGCGTGCTTGACGCGGTCGTAGTCGCCTTCGCCGAGCAGATAGATACCGTTGTAGCCGGTGCCGCGCCAGATCATGTCCTTGGTGCGCGGGTCGATCCACACCGGCTGATCCGGGAAGTTGAAGCCGGCCTTGTTGATGTTCTTGAGC
The DNA here is from genome assembly GCF_009299505.1 of Bifidobacterium ramosum. Lineage (GTDB taxonomy): Bacteria > Actinomycetota > Actinomycetes > Actinomycetales > Bifidobacteriaceae > Bifidobacterium > Bifidobacterium ramosum. The sequence continues at coordinate 3,094 of NZ_WBSM01000001.1, forward strand.
ACGCTGACCGCCGCGCCCGGGCGGCCTTCGAGCTTCATGTAGCCGACGCGGTCGGCGCGGTTGGTGAGCACCATCGTGCCGAGCAGCATGGCGAGCATGATCGCGGTGATCATCAGCAGGATCCACGAGATCACGGACCAACGGAACACGATGCCCAGGATGATGAACACGACGATCGGTCCGCCGAGCGCGACTCCGACCAGCCACGGCAGCGACTTGTCCTCGGCGGCCGTGTACTTGTAGATCTGTTTGATCTGATTGACCGTGGTGGACATGCGCGAGAACAGGCCGTTCTTCTTCGCCTTTCCGTCCTTCTCAGCCATTACTTCCTCACTTGACTCAGGGTGAACACACTATTTCACCACTCTACCAGCACCATTGCCCCGGCGTGCGGGCATGCGAAGCCGCGCACGGCCGCGCATACCCGCAACCGTCTGCCGTCACCGCGTGTTGAGCGGCCGCCCGTCCGCCTTGAGCAGCGCCTCGCCGAGCGTCTCGGAGAACGTCGGATGCGGGTGGATCAGCCGCGCCGCGTCGTGCAGCGGTACGTGGTTGCCGACGATCTGCTCGGCTTCGGCGATGAGATCGGACGCCATCGGCGAGACGATGTGCACGCCGAGCACGACCGGCACGTCGGGGTCGGCGGCATACTCGCCGGCCACGATCGACAGCGATCCGGCCGAGCCGGACATGAGCATGCGCGCGTTGCCGAGCATCGGATACACGGTTTCGCTCACGTTGACCAGATCGTCGCGCAGCTGCGCCTGATCGAGCGTCAGTCCGACGCTGGCCGCTTCGGGGGAGGAGAACACGACCTGCGGCACCGTCGCGTCGTCGACCGGACGCGGGTCGGCGTCGGCGATCGCCTCGGCCACGGTGATGCCCTGCTCGAACGCGCGATGGGCGAGTGCCGGCCCTTCGGTGATGTCGCCGATCGCCCACACGTGCGGCAGGTTGGTACGGCCGTACGGATCGGTGGCGACCATACCGTCTGCGTTGATGCGCAGGCCGGTAGCGGTGAGCCAGTCGGCGTCGGTGATCGGATCGCGGCCGATCGCGGCCAGTGCGATCTGCCCCCAGACGGTGTGCTCGCCGTCTTCGCCATCGCGCGTATAGTGGACGGTCGCGCCGAGATTGACGCCGGTGTCGACGTGCGTGACATGACTGTGCGTGACGATGGTGACGCCGTGCCGTTTGAGTTCGCGGGTGAGTGTGACGGCAGCGCGCCGGTCCCAGCCGGACAGGACGCGGTCCTTGCGGATGAGCAGCGTGACGTCGGTGCCGGCGGTCTGCCACATGGACGCGAATTCGAGCGCGACCGCGCCCGAACCGATGATGACGGCGCTGGCGGGGAATTCGTCGATGGCGAGCGCGTGCGTGGAGTCGATGAGCGCGTTGCCGAACGGGATGCCCGGCAGCGGGCGTGGGCGGGAACCGGTGGCGATGACGACGTGCGTCGCGGTGATCGTCGCCGTGTCGCCGAGCGGTTCGGGCACGCCGGCCCTGACATACCGTTCGACGGGGGAGTCGGTCACGTCGAACGTGTATCCGGCCGTCGTGCTTGACGTTCCCTGATGCAGTCCGGTGACTTCACCATGAAATACGGTGACGCCGCGGTGCGCGAGCAGTCCGGCCAATCCCTTGGTCATCGTGTCGATGATGTGCAGCCGATAGTCGCGCAGCCGGCCGAAGTCGATGCCGTCGACGGACGCGTTCACGCCGAGCTCGGCCGCGCGGCGGACGGTGTCGATCGTATGCGTGGCGGTGATGAGCGCCTTCGACGGTATGCATCCGCGGTTCAGACACGTGCCGCCAAGCGTCGCGTCGCGTTCGATCAGCGCGACCGAACGACCGAGTTCCGCCGCGCGCAACGCCGTCGAATAGCCGCCGGGACCGGCTCCGACAATCGCGATGTCAAATTGTTTCACATGCTGTTCCACGTTGTGCCTCCCTGCTGCTTCCCGTCTCCTTCAGACAAAGGGAGCGGGATCGTAATGGATACCGGATATGAAAAAGGCTCCCGCAGGGGGAGCCATCGACGATCACTCGGGGAAATGCCCACGCTTCGGATACCGCGGCTTCGGCAGACGCCAACGACGCACCTGAATGGCGCGGCTCCACGCGTACGTGCCGGAACGCATGCCCTTGGACACGGACTTCTCGCCGTACTTCTCGATGAGCTTGACCTTGAGCTTGCGCCACATGAGCCACACGTCGATGATCACGGCGAACAGGTACACGTACATGACCACCATCAGCGGGATCGACAGCGACGGCCAGACGGTGGTGACGAGCATCGACGCGATGAGGATGACGATCGCCACGGGGATGAAGAACTCGCCAAGGTTGAACCGGGCGTCCACATAGTCGCGGATGTAGATGCGCCACGGCAGGCGCTCCGACTTCGGCATGTGGTTGATGTCGCCGGTCTGCATCGCCGTGTATTCGGCGTCCTCGCGGGCACGCAGACGGGCCTTGGCCTCCTTGGCGCTGGCCTTGCGGTCGTTCGGCACGAGCGGGCGGATGTTGCGCGCCTGCGCCTGCTTCATCTTCGGGGTCGGGCGACCCTTCTTCTCGCCTCGTGCCGGCTCGGAAGCCGCGGCCTCGGCGGCCGGCTTCTGGGCCTCTTCCTTCTTGAACGGATTCCATGTCATAGCTGCCCAGCCTACGGGCACGTCAGGACGCGGAAACCGTGCCGTCGGGCCGCTACAATGACTGATTGGCATACGTTTACCGATCATATAAAGGAGCATCATGGCCGCACCCACCGCCGATGAGATCCGTTCCCGCGTCGAAGGCGACTTCGACCGCATCGTCGACCTGCTGAGCCGCAAGGTCGCGCTCAAGTCCGTCTCCGCCGAAGGCATCACCGGCGAGCACATGAGGCGTTCGGCCGAATTCGTCGCCGACGAGCTGCGTCAGGTCGGCGTCGACGCGAAGGTCGTCCAGTCGCACAACCCAGATGGCACGCCGGGCGCATGGGAGGTCATCGGCTCGCGCATCGTCGATCCGAACGCGCCGACCGTGCTGCTGTACGCCCACCACGACGTGCAGCCCGTACCGGACCCGGCCGAATGGGATACCGACCCGTTCGTCGCGACCATGGTCGGCGACCGTCTGTACGGCCGCGGCTCGGCCGACGACGGCGGCGGCATCGCCATCCACTCCGGCGCGCTCAAGGCGCTCGGCGACGACCTCAAGGTCAACATCAAGGTCTTCATCGAAGGCGAGGAGGAGATGGGCTCGCCCAGCTTCATCCCGTTCATCGAGGAACATGCGGCCGAATTCGAATCCGACGTCATCATCGTCGCCGACTCGGGCAACTGGGCCGCGGACATCCCGTCGCTCACCACGTCGCTGCGCGGCAACACGACCGTCGACGTCACCGTGCGTTCGCTCACGCACCCGGTGCACTCCGGCCAGTACGGCGGCCCGATCCTCGACGCGAACACGCTCGCCGCGATGCTCATCGCGTCGCTGTACGACGCCAACGGCGACCTCGCGGTGCCCGGCATCGCCGCCGACGAACCGGTGGGCGGCCTGCAGCGCGACGTGGACGAGGCCGGCGTGCGCGCCGACGCGGGCGTCGTGGACGGCTGCGTGCTCGCCGGCACCGGTTCGCTCGCCTCGCGGCTGTGGACCAAGCCGTCGCTCACCGTGATCGGGTTCGACGCGCATCCGGTCGATGGCTCGTTCAACGTGATCAGCCCGGCCGCGCGCTTCCGCCTGTCGCTGCGCACCGCGCCGAGCCAGCGCCCCGAGGAGGCGCAGGCCGCGCTCATGGAGTACCTGCGCACGCACGCGCCGTTCGGCGCCGAGGTGACGGTCGAGGCCGGCGACAACGGCATGGGCTGGGCGATGGACCCGACCGCCGAAGCCACGAAGGACGCGCTCGAGGCGATGGAGGAGGCGTTCGGCGTCGCGCCGATCAACCAGGGTCAGGGCGGCTCGATTCCGTTCATTCCCGAACTGCAGCGCATCTTCCCGGCCGCGCAGGTGCTCGTCACCGGGCCGGAGGATCCGAAGGCGAACGCGCACAGCCCGAACGAGTCGATCTCGCTGCCCGGCCTGCGCGACAACGTCATCACCGAGGCGCTCCTCCTCGCCAAGCTCGGCAAGTAGCTGTGCCCGCACCCCCTGACGGACATCCAGCCGTTTTCATCGTTGGAATCGGCTGGATGTCCGTCAGGGAAGCGAGCGTGCGACGTCAGGGAACGTTCCCTGACTACGGAGCTCCCCATCCTCTACGGACATACAGCCGATTCCAACGATGAAAACGGCTGTATGTCCGTTGAGGGCTATGGACAATGGCGGGGGATTGGGTTATGCTCGGGAATCGTTGACACGGGGGCTGCGGCCGGCGCGATGCGCTGGGCAGCGGCTGAGATGAGGATTCCCTCGACCGATTGAACGTGAGTCCGGGTAATGCCGGCGAACGGACGTCGCTCCTTCCCGTGCCTTGCAAACGCCGGATCTTCGGCGCGTTAAGAGAGAAAGGCACCCATTATGTCCGCAAACGAAACCAACGCGGCCACCAAGCACTCCAACAAGTGGCGCATCGTCGATATCGTCGTCGCCGCCATCATCGCCATCGCCTCCGGCGTCATCTTCTGGGGCTGGGACGTCGTCTGCGCCGTCCCGCTCGCCGTCTTCGGCGCGGTCACCCCCGGTTTCGAAGGCCTGCTCAACGGCTTCTGGCTGTTCGCTGGCCCGCTCGCCGCGATCATCGTGCGTAAGCCCGGCGCGGCCCTCTTCGCCGAAACGCTCGCCGCGTTCCTCGAGCTCACCCTCGGCAACCAGTGGGGCGTCGGCGGTTCGCTGATCGTCGGCATCGTGCAGGGCCTGTTCGCCGAAATCGGCCTCGCGATCTTCCTGTATAAGAAGTGGGACCTCGTCTCCGTCGTCCTGTCCAATGCCTTCGCCGGCATCGGCTGCGCCGTCTACTACTGGATCACCAACCCGGCGTGGGGCCCGGTGCAGGTGATCGTCTACCTGGTCACCTCGTTCATCTCCGGCGCGGTGTTCGGCGTGGTCTGCTGGTACCTGCAGCGCGCGCTCGCCGCGACCGGCGTGCTCGACCGCTTCGAATCCGGCCGCGCGCAGGCGCTGGTCTGATCGTCATCCATCACGGCTCTTCCGCGACCTGTGCGCGGAAGAGCCGTTTTTGTCTGTCGTCATTTCCGCCGCACACGACGCACAATACATAATCCGCGTATCCGTACGTCATCATCCACACGTCATCGTGTACGGCACCGCATACATACGCATCTTTGAATCACGGGGCATCCATGACTTCCGCACCTTCCGCAACCCTTGACGATCCGGCCGACGCATCGGCGACCGCAGTTGCAGCCGCAACCCACGCGCCGACCGAGCCGATCGCACCCGTCGCCGTACGCGCACGTGACTGGGGCTGGCGGCACTCCACCCGCCGCGACTTCGCCCTGCGCCACGTCGACTTCGACATCAGACCCGGCGAACACGTGCTGCTGCTCGGCGCATCCGGCGCCGGCAAATCCACGCTCATGGCCGCACTGGCCGGCGTGCTCGGCGGCGACGACGAAGGCGAGGAGGAAGGCTCGCTCACGCTCGACGGCGTCGAAGCACGTGACGCACGCGGCCGAGCCGGGCTGGTTCTGCAGGACCCCGACTCGCAGATCATCCTCGAACGCGTGGGCGACGACGCCGCGTTCGGCTGCGAAAACCTCGACGTGCCACGTGATGAAACCTGGCGCCGCGTTCGCGAATCGCTCGGCATCGTCGGCCTTGGTGACCTCGACCTGACCCGCTCCACCGCCCACCTATCCGGCGGCCAACGTCAACGGCTCGCGCTTGCCGGCGTGCTCGCCATGCATCCGGGACTGTTGCTGCTCGATGAACCGACCGCGAATCTTGACCCCGAAGGCGTGCGCGAAGTGCACGACGCCGTGCGCGACGTGCTCGCGAAGACCGGCGAGACGATGGTCGTCGTCGAACATCACATCGATGTGTGGCTCGACCTGATCGATCGTGTGATCGTGCTCGGCCGGCCCGAGGACGGCAACGTCACCGGCGGCGTGATCGCCGACGGCACGCCGAACGAGGTGTTCTCCACGATGGGCGACGTGCTTGCCGACGGCGGTGCATGGGTGCCGGGACGCGCCGTGCCGACCACATACCGTACGACGCGTGAGGCATACGGCCGCGCGCAGTCCGGCAAGCCGTTGCTCATTGCCGACGATCTGTCGTTCGGCCGCGGCACGCCGCTCGGCGAACATGCGAACCTGGCCTTCCGCGGCGGCGAGGTCTACGCGCTCATGGGACCGAACGGCGCCGGCAAATCCACGATGGCGCTCACCCTCGCCGGACTGCTGCGGCCGCTCGCCGGACACGTGCGCGTCTCCGCCGACCTTGCGCCGGCCAGTCGCGGCGCGTCCGCCAACGACGAACCCGTGCACTGGAGGAGCCGTGAGCTGCTTGGCCGTGTCGGCATGGTCTTCCAGGAACCGGAACATCAGTTCGTCACCAACAGCGTGCGCGACGAGGTGGCGCTCGGTCCGAAGGGCATGGGTGCGGGCGACGACGAGGCGTACCGCATCGCCGACGACATGCTCGAGCGGCTTGGTCTCGCGCGCTTCGCCAAAGCCAACCCGTACACGCTGTCCGGCGGCGAGAAACGACGCCTTTCAGTCGCATCGATGCTGGCCGCCGCACCCAAGGTGCTCATTATGGACGAGCCGACGTTCGGACAGGATTTCACCACGTGGACCGAAATGGTACGGCTTATCGCCATTGCCCGCGACGAAGGGTCGGCCGTGATCATGGTCACGCACGACGAGCCGCTCGTTGATGCGCTGGGTGCGACGCGCGTGCGGTTCGAAGCAGGGGAGATGCGTACGGACGGCGATGTCCCGCGTGAACCGGCGGCGTCGGTATCGTCCGCATCCGTGCCGTCGGATTCCGCCGTGTCCGTATCATCCGCAACGGATGCCGTAACGAATACCGCAACGGACGCCGTCGCGCAGATCGTACGTGTCAGCCCGCAAAGCGAACGCCACGAACCCGCCAAGCCCGCGTCGCCGTCGTGGTTCATCGCACGCATCAACCCGGTGAGCCGTTTCGTCATGGGCCTGATCCTGTGCATTCCGATGTTCTTCTCCCTCGATGTGGTGAGCGCGACCACGGCGCTCGGCATCGAACTGGCCCTGCTGTGGATCGGCGGTGTGAACCCGATCGCCGCATGCCGCAAAACATGGCCGGTGTGGATCGCCGCGGCCGGCGGCTTCGTGTCCGTGTTCCTGTACGGCAAGGCATCCGGCGCGACGCTGCTTGAACTCGGCGTGATCCACGTGACCGAGGGATCCGTGTACTTCGCGTGCGCCACGTTCCTGCGCGTGCTCGCGATCGCCATGCCCGGCGTGATCCTCGCGCTCGGCCTCGATCCGACCGATCTGGCCGACGGGCTCGTGCAACTGCTGCACCTGTCGCCGCGGTTTGTGTACGGCGGACTGGCCGGCATGCGCATGTTCACGCTGCTGCAGGAGGACTGGCGTGCGCTTGGACTGGCGCGGCGGTCGCGCGGCCTCGGCGACGAGGGCGCCGTCAAACGCGCGCTGTCGCAGGCGTTCGGCCTGCTCGTGCTGTCGATTCGACGGGCGACCAAGCTCGCCACGGCGATGGAGGCGCGCGGATTCGGCGGCTCCGGACCGCGTTCGCAGGCGCGCGTGTCGTCGCTGCACGCGATCGACGTCGTGGGATACGCGATCGCCGTCGCCGTGCCGACGATCGCGCTGACCGCGGCGGTGCTCACCGGCTACTGGAACCAGCCGTTGTTCTCCGCGTAATCTCCCCAACCTCAACGGACAGCGGAACCAATAAACCTCAACGGACAACCAGTCGATTCCCAGGGCGAATCGGCTGGTTGTCCGTTGAATATATAGAGTTTGACGTCTGGATAAAAGGGCCCGACGCTCGAATAAAAAAGCCCGGTTTCCGCAAGGCGTCGCTGCAGGAGCGGGCCGGTACCCTCTAACGGACATACAGCCGATTTCGGTATGCAAATCGGCTGTATGTCCGTTAGAGGTTGAGGGAGCCGGCCTTTTGGAAAGGGGCGAGTGCGTTAGAGGGTGTGGCTTAGGCGCGACGGCGCAGCGGGGCGAGCTCGAAGACCTCGTCGGACGCGGCGGCCACCTCGGGGCTGTGCGTCACGATGATCACACAACGGTCCTCGTCATGGGCCAGCGCGCGGAAGATCGACATGATGTCGTCCTGCGTGGCCATGTCGAGGTTGCCGGTCGGCTCGTCCGCCACCACGACCTTCGGGTCATAGCTCAGCGCCCGGGCGATCGCCACGCGCTGCTGTTCGCCGCCCGACAGGTGCAGGATCCGTTCGTTCGCGTACTCGGCCGGTAGATGCACCTGTTCGAGGAGCTTCACGGCGATGTCCTTCTTCGGCTTGTCGAACGTCTTGCCCGACGCGTCCATCGACAGTATGATGTTCTCCGCCACCGTCAGCTGCGGCAGCAGGTTGAAGCTCTGGAAGATCACGCCGATGTCGTGGCTGCGATAGTCGTAGCGGTCCTGCTTGGCAAGATCCTTGCCGTTGTAGACGACCTTGCCTTCGGTGGGGGAGGTCAGGCCGGAGATGAGCGACAGCATCGTGGTCTTGCCCGCGCCGGACGGACCGGTGATCGAGTACACCTCGCCGGTGCGGAACGTGTGGCTGATGTTTTTCAGCACCTTCTTGCCGCCCTTGGTGTACGAATAGCTGACGTTGTCGAGTTCGAGGATGGGGGTTGGTTCGGTCATGATGAAATCCTTTGCGAAGTAGACGGGATCACGAACGGTCGGCGAGGATCTGCAGCGGCTCGTAGCGCATGACGAACACGACGGCGACGAGCGCGGCGACCAGTGTCAGGCCGAGTCCGATGAGCAGCAGCTGGCCGACGATCTTGAGGTTCACGGTCGCGTTCACGTTCGAGACGTAGTTCACGGCCTGGCCCATCATGCCGCGCGGCCCGTTGCCGCCCGGCTGGTTCTGCGCGTTGGCGGAGGATGACGAGCTGGACGAATCGCTCGAGTTGGACGAATCGCTGCCGGAAGCATCGGACGACGAGTCGGATGACGACGAGCTGCTGCTGGACGATGAGCCGCCCTGCGCGCCCGGCCCCTGCATATCGCGGCCGAACTGCGCGTTCTGGCTGGACGCCTGCGACTCCTGCTGCGCGACCTGCGCGGCCAGCAGCTGGTTCGACACCGGCACCGAGGCGACCGCGCCGCCCGCCGCGCCGAGCGCGAGGCCGATCATCGTGACTACGAGCAGCTCGAACGTGAACTGCGCCGCCACCTTGACCTTCTTCACGCCGATCGCCGTCAGCACGCCGACCTCGTACTTGCGCTCGCGCACGTTGAACAGGGTGAGTACCACGAGCACCACCGCGCCCACGCCGAGCACGATCCACAGCAGGGTCAGCGCGAACTGCGCGAGGTTGTCGAGCGGCACGAGGCTGGACTCGTACTGCTCCACGTCGGCGGACGAGACGGTGTAGTCGTCGCTCAGGCCGGCCTTCTCGGCGTCGGAGACGAACTGCTCATAATCGTCCTTGCTGGAGAACACGTACGTGTAGTTGAGCTGCGCGGCCGCGGTCTCGACGGTGTTGCCGCTCGAGTCGGTGGAGGAGGTCGTCGAATCGGCGTCGAGGCCGAGCGACTTCAACGTGGAGACGGACGTGTAGATCGCGTTCGCCGGGTCGGATGCGGTCGAGCCCATCGGACCGCCCATCTGGTTGGACGATTCGGTGCTGTTCTCGTAGATGCCGACGATGGTGAACGTGTAGGTGGTGTCCTCGTCGTTCACGTTCTCGAGCGTGAACGTGTCGCCGACTTTGAGGTTGTTGAAATCGGCGAGTTCCTTGGAGATGATCACGTCGCCGTCCGAGTCGGAGTCGTAGCCGAAGACCTCGCCGTCGCTCATGGTGAACGTGCCGTTCTCTGCGTTGGCCACGGCCTCGTCGGAGGAGAAGCCGACGAGCGAGAAGTCGCCGGAGGCCATGGTCATGCCACCGCCCATGTCGCCGCCGCCTTGACCTCCGCCTGGCTGGCCCTGCTGGCCGTCGCCGGACTGCGCGTTGCCGTCGGACTTCGTCGAGTCGCTATCGGACGTCGAGCTGGACGAATCGGACGACGAGGATGACGACGATGACGACGATGACGACGAACCCGACGACGTGGAGTCCTCGACCGGCTGGACGGCGTCGGTTTCGGCCAGCGACGCCGTCTCCGTGTAATACGTCGACTTGACCGCGCTGGACGCCTTCGCGTACTTCTCGTAGTCGGCCAGCGACAGCTGCTTGTCGCTCATCGCCTCACGCATCGCGTCGAAGTCCGGCTTGGAGTCGGACGACGATGACGACGAGTCGGAGGAGTCGGATGAGCTGGACGAATCGGATGACGACGATTCGCGCAGCTCACTGATCGCCTTGCTGCGGTCGAAGCTGATCTGCGCGGTGATGGTGGTGTTGTCGAGACCGGTTTCGCGTGCGGTGACGGCCGCCTGCCGGATGGCCAGACCGATGGTGGCTGCGGCCGCGATGATGGCGACGATGATGGCGACGAGAATGTTTCGCCCCTTGTTGCGTATGACATTGCGCCAGGCGTTCTTCAGTACGAACATGACGGTTCCTTTGCGTGGCTTTGTATGGTTCTGTTCCGCGGGCCGAACTTGGGCGACCCGATACCTGTCATGAAACCGCCGCCATGTGGCAAACGCCTGTGGCGCCGCTGGAGCCGTTCTGGCCGGTTCGTGCGATGTTCTTGGACGTTTCCTGAGCGTCATCTGAGAACGATGATGGTATAAGGGTCGCTCGATCGCATGATGCGGCCGCGAAGACGAGGGGTCGGGGTATATTCGTTAGGTTGGAACAGCTGTAACGCTACGTATTGATGATTCGGAGAACAACACCATGGCTTTTGGCACCGATCCCCGCCCGCAGGGACTTGCGAATCCGCCGATCGACGATCTGATGGAGCATGCCGATTCCAAGTACGCGCTCGCGATTTTCGCCGCCAAGCGCGCCCGTCAGATCAATTCCTACTTCACCCAGCTCAACGAGGGCCTGCTGCAGAACGTCGGCCCGCTGGTCGAATACCAGAACCAGGAGAAGCCGCTGTCCATCGCGTTCCGCGAGATTAACGAGGGTCTGCTCGAGGAGACCCTCGGCGAGGATGATCTGAGCGAAGGCAACTGATCGACATTCTTGGCTTGATCGACGCATTATAGCGTCTACGCCCCGTCCGATATGTTGTGGGAGAAATCACTTCCATACCAGCGTATCGGCGGGGCGTATTATTTTTTAACGTGACAAGTTCCGGTCCGCCATCCGTCGGCGTGACCGATAGGGGAATCAGGCGGGTATATAGAGGTGTGAAGCAGTATGGAACGACGATTGATTTCGGCCGAATCGGTGACTGAGGGACATCCCGACAAGATTTGTGATCAGATTTCGGATGCGATTCTGGACGATCTGCTGCGGCAGGACATCCACTCGCACGTCGCTGTGGAGACCGTGGCCGGTGTCGGCCAGTTCCTCATTTTCGGCGAGGTCAACAGCGAAGGCTACTGCGAGGTGCAGCACGTGGTGCGCGACGTGGTACGTCGCATCGGCTACACGAGCAGCGAGGTCGGTCTCGACGCCGACTCGTGCGGCGTGCTCGTCTCCATCACCGGCCAGAGCGCGGAGATCAACCAGGGCGTGTCCCGTCTGAGCCACGAGCAGGAGACCGCGGCCTCCCGCGAGGAGCGCTACGAGGCGCAGGGCGCCGGCGACCAGGGCGTGATGTTCGGCTATGCGACCGATGAGACCGACGTGATGATGCCGCTGCCGATCCACTTGGCGCACCGTCTCGCGTACCGGCTCGCGCAGGTGCGCAAGAGCGGCGAGGTGCCGCATCTTCGTCCGGACGGCAAGACCCAGGTCACCATCGAATACGACGAAAACGATCACGCCGTGCGTCTCGACACGGTGCTCATCTCCACGCAGCACGATCCCGAGGCCACGCACGACTGGCTCGAGGCGCAGCTCGTCGAGCATGTCATCAAGCCGGTGCTTGACGAGGTCCTTGGCGACAAGGTCGAGCACGACGACTACCGCGTGCTCGTCAACCCGACCGGTTCGTTCGTGCTGGGCGGCCCGGCCGCGGACTCCGGCCTGACCGGACGCAAGATCATCGTCGACACGTACGGCGGCGCCGCCCACCACGGCGGCGGTGCGTTCTCCGGCAAGGACCCGAGCAAGGTCGACCGTTCCGCCGCGTACGCCGCGCGTTGGGTCGCCAAGAACATCGTCGCCGCCGGACTCGCGCATCGTGTCGAGGTGCAGGTCGCGTACGCGATCGGCGTGGCCGACCCGGTGTCCGTGAACGTCGAGACGTACGGCACCGAGATCGGCGGCGTGACCCGCGACCAGATCCAGCGCGCGGTGCGCAAGGTGTTCGATCTGCGTCCGGCCGCGATCATCGACGAACTCGACCTGCTGCGTCCGATCTACTCGAAGACCGCCGCATACGGCCACTTCGGCCGCGAGGACAAGGACTTCACGTGGGAGCGCACCGACAAGGTCGACGAGCTCAAGGCCGCGATCGAAGCCGAGGCCGAGTGATCCGAGGCCGATCCAACCGGCTGCACCGACGTACATGCGTCGGCATATAACTCAATGACAGACTATGGCGCCTGCCGTGAATGTGGTTCGCGGTGGGCGCTTTTTTGCAAGCCGTGCGCGACACGTCATACGCGTGCGGCCGTTGCGGATCGCGCAATCCGCGCGTGAACCGGCAACGGCCGTCGCATGCCGGACACGGTTCCGCAGAGCATTACAGAAAGAGGCGAACCATGAGCTATGGCAAGACAATGACCGTCGCCGAAATGGTCGGCGAATTCATCGAACCCAATCCGCTGCTGCGCGTCGAGGCGTTCGACGGCTCGACCTTCGGCCCGCAGACGGCCGATCTGGTCGTGCGGGTCAACACCCCGAACGCCGTGTACCAGTTGTTGGAGCATCCGAACGAGATCGGTGCCGTGCGCGCCTACGTGCTCGGCGACTTCGACATCGACGGCATCGACTACGCCGACCCGTACCCGCAGCTGCGCCGGCTGCTGTCCCTCGCTCCGTATGTCAAGCCGCTGTCGCCGCTTTCGATCGCCAAGGTCGCCGGCTCGATTCTCAGCCACGGCATCCGCAAGGCTCCTGTGCCCGCGACCGAAGGCCCGTCCAAGTTCGCGCGTATCAAATCCGGACTGCTGCCGCACACCGAAAAGGCCGACAGCGAAACCGTGAGCTTCCACTACGACCTGTCCAACACGTTCTACCGCAACTTCCTCGGCCCCACCATGACCTACACGTGCGCCGTGTTCCCGACCGAAGACACGAGCCTGGAGGACGCGCAGCTCAACAAGATCCGGCTCGTGCTCGACAAACTTGGTCTGAAGCCCGGAGACCGGCTGCTCGACATCGGCTGCGGCTGGGGTACGCTCGTGATCGAGGCCGCCAAACGCGGCATCAAGGCGCTCGGCGTATCGCTGTCGAAGGAGCAGATCGAATACGGCCAGGAGTGGATCAAGCGCGAAGGGCTGGAAGATCTGGCCGAACTGCGCGTGATGGACTACCGTGACGTGCCCGAACGCGACTTCGACGGCATCTGCTCGATCGGCATGATGGAACACGTGGGCGTGAAGAACTACCAGAGCTACTTCGAAGAGATGTTCAAGCTCCTCAAGCCCTGCGGCCGACTGCTCAACCACCAGATCACCATCAGCCACGACAAGCCGAACGGCAAGCCCGGCACCGATGAATTCCTCGACCGGTACATCTTCCCCGACGGCGACCTCGGCGCGCCGGGATTCATCGAAAGCTGCATCCACGACGCCGGCTTCAACGTGGTGCATCAGGAGAACCTGCGCCAGCACTACGCGCTCACGCTGCATCACTGGAATCACAACCTGTCCGAGCATTGGGATGAGGCCGTGGCCGAGGTCGGATTCGAGCGCGCGAAGGTATGGGGCCTGTACATGGCCGCGTGCGCGCTCAACTTCGAAATCGATGGTATTCAGGTGCATCAGTTCCTTGCGGTCAAGCCGGATCGCGTGGGGCATCCGGACGGCAAGTGGTATCCGCTGCGTCCGTGGTGGCGGGCGTAGTCGGAGCTGCGCGTCGTTGTGCGGGGGCGTGTCGTTGTGCGGCTTTGCTGCTTGTTCCCTCCAACGGACATACAGCCGATTTGTGGAGTGGAATCGGCTGCATGTCCGTTGGAGTTGTGAGGTATGTGATCGTCGGGGCGTTTCCTGGGCGTTGCAGCGTGCTCCTCTAACGGACATGCAGCCGATTCCGTGGCTGTTATCGGCTGTATGTCCGTTAAGGCGTGGGTGTCGTTGGTGATGCGCAAGGGTTTCGGGGAATGATGGCGTTCGTCCCGAATTTCTTGCGCTGAGAGTTGGTCAGTGCAAGAAATTCGGGAGAAGTGGGCTGTTTTCCCGAAAAAGTTGCGCTGAGGGCGAGTGAGAGCAAGGATTTCGGGACGATGCGGCTGTTTTCCCGAATTTCTTGCACTGGTGGTGTGGCGTGGTGGCCGATGCGTGTGCATCCTTGGGTTTCCCATCTTCGACGGACGTACAGTCGATTACCCCGGTCAAACCGGCTGTATGTCCGTTGGAATTGTGGGGTATTTGGTCGTGGGACGTTTTTGGATTGTGCAGCTTATTCATCTAACGGACATACAGCCGATTTTGGGGTTGATATCGGCTGGTTGTCCGTTGTGAGGGGAGGGGGATGGAGGTTCGGGACGGCTTGCCGGATAATCCGCCATTAGAATCAGAATCAACGGACATACAGCCGGTTTACGGGGCAAAATCGGCTGGTTGTCCGTTGTGAGTGTGCGAGTTGTAAGAATGCAGGTTCGCAAGAACGCAAGGATTCGAGTTTGCAGGTTTGCCCGAGTCGGGTGTGGTACAGCAGAGCAGGTGTGGTACAACAGGGAGATATGACCATGCCGGACGCCGAACAGCTGGCGCTTGACGGGCTCGCCCCACGCAAGCGCCGCAAACGTGCGCCCGAATCCCGCACGCCGACTGCCGACGACCCCATCGCACAGGTCGTGCTCGATATCCAGGCCACCCATCTCGGCCGTACCTTCGACTATCTCGTCGACGCAAGCCAATCCGACGCCGCGCAGCCCGGCACGATGGTCCGCGTCCGATTCGGCGGTCAACGCGTCAACGGCATCATCTGGAACCGCGCTGCCTCCAGCGACACGCCATCGTCGTCGCTGCGCTATCTCGAACGCATCCTCACGCCGTCGCCGCTCGTCTCCGCCGCGATGCGACGTGACATCACGCTGATCGCCGACGCGTACGGCGGCACCCGCGCCAACATCCTGCGCCTCGCCGTACCGACGCGCGTCGCCCGCATCGATCAGGAGCAACGGCTCGCCGCCGGCGCCGTATGGCAGGGACACGAACGCTTCGGCGACCGGCAGCGGCAGGCCCGTGACACCGGATTCGCTGGATTCCGCCAATCGTACGACCATGCGGAACGGTTGCGCGCGGCGCTGGACGGTACTGATTTCGCCGCGTTCGTGGTCGACGCGCTGCCCGGCGCCGCACGATGGGCGACCGACCTCGCCTGGATGACACTCGAGGCGCTGCTCGCCGGCAAATCGGCGGTGATCGTGCTGCCCACCGCGCGCGAGGTCGACGATTTCGCCCGCGTGCTCGCCGACGGCTGCGGACTGCGCCCGTTCTCGCCCGACCAGGCGTCGCATGGCGGCTGGCGCGGCGACTTCGCCGTGCTTGAGGGCAGCGCCATGCCGCCCGCCGAACGCTACCGCTCCTATCTTGCCATCGCCACCGGGCAGGTGCGCTGCGCGATCGGCGCGCGATCGGCCATGTACGCGCCGGTCGAAGGCCCCGCGCTGTTCGCCATCGTCGATGATCTCGCCTACCAGAACATGGACGGCTTCATGCCGTATCCCAACGCGCGCGGCGTGCTGCGGCTGCGTGCCAAGGCGCACGGCGGCGTGTTCGTCAGCCTCGCCAACGCGCGCAGTCCGATCAGCCAATGGGAGACGAACGGCGACGGTGACCCGGCCACGGTACGTGACACGCCGACCAGCGGCTTCTCCACCGCCATTCATCCGCTGCCCGCCGTCGTCAAGGACCAGACCCCGTGGATCCGCTGGCTCAACCGCGACGAACTCGCACGCATCGCCGACCCGACCATCGGCGCACGCGTGCCGCACACCGCCGTCCGCATCCTCACCGCCGCACTCGAACGCGGCCCGGTGCTGCTGTCCATCCCCGCCGACGGCATCACGCAAAGCCTGAGCTGCGCGCGCTGCCATCGTCAGGCGCGCTGCCCGCGCTGTACCGGGCCGCTCGAACTCGCCGTGTCCGCGAACCTGAATGCAAACGGCGGCCGACGCGCCGGCACTCCGCCGAATGCTGCCGCTGCCACCGCTACTGCCGCGCCGGCGCCGCGTTGCCGTTGGTGCGGCGCCGCCACCGTGAACTGGACCTGCCCCGGCTGTGGCGGCGAGCGGCTGCGTGTCATCCGCGTCGGCGCGGCCGGCACCGCGCAGGAACTCGCAGGACTATTCCGCGGCGTGCCCATCGTCGTCTCCTCGCCGAGCCAGCCGCACGGCATCGTCCAATCGATCGCATGCCGGCCGCAGATCGTCATCGCCACACCCGGCGCCGAGCCGCGCGTACGGCCGATCCGCGACGGCGACGGCCCTGCCGGTCGTGAATACCGAGCCGTCGCGATCCTCGATGCATGGACGAGTCTGTACGCACCCGGCGTGGACGCGCGCTCGGACGCACTGGCCGCATGGATGCGGGCCATGGCCCTGTGCGCGCCACGATCGCGCGGCGGACAAGGACTCCTGCTCGGCGAAACCGATCCGGCCATCGCGCAGGCGCTGATGCTGTGGGATTCGCCGCTGCTCGCCGCACGGGACCTCGACGAGCGACGCGAGACGGGTCTGCCGCCGGTATGTGCGGCGGCCTGTGTGTGGGGACGCCGCGACGCGGTGGCGACCGCACTCGCCCGTATCGGCGTGAGCGGTACGATCGGCGCGAACGGCCGCGCGGGGGAGTGGGCCACGGTGACGATCGGTGGCGAGGAACTGCCCGCGGTGCTCGGTCCGGTGCCGATTCCGCAGCCGGTCACCATCAACGCGCGCGAACTGGAAAGCACCGCCGACCGTGTCAAGGTCGTGGTGCGCGTCGCCCAGTCGCGGCGCGCCGAACTCGCGATCCGGCTGCGCGACGCCGTATCCCGGCACGTGGCCGCGCGCGAGCCGGGGGAGCTGCGGTTCCGGCTCGATCCGAAAGACCTGATCTGACAAACGGCTGACAGGCCGGTCGGCCGTTGGTTGGTCGTCGTGGCATGGGACGATGGTGCACGGAAAGACTCGGACGACGTTCGATTGGAGGATCGTATGAAGGGTTGGCCGGGAGAACCGGATATGGAGCACGACGTGCTCATGGCGGACGGCAACGCCGCGTCGGCGGCGGGCAAGCCGATCACCGACGTCATCTTCGATTTCGGCAACGTACTGATCTACTGGGATCCGGCCGCCGTGCTCATCGCGCGGTACAGTCAGGACACCATCGACCAGTTCCTCGACAACGACATCTCCGGCTTCTATGATGCGAACGATCGCATGGACGGCGGCGCGAGTACGGCCGAGGGCATCGCGTGGATGCGTGAGACGCACGGTGACCGTTGGGCCGACATCCTGCAGTACTACTGCGACAACTTCGAGGATTCGCTCACCGGCATCGTGCCCGGCATGCGCGTGCTCGTCGACGATCTCAAGGCCGCGGGCGTCGGCGTGTGGGGCCTGTCGAACTGGGAGAAGAGCCTGTTCCACTGCGCCGAGGAGAACTGCAAGATCCTGCAGCGGCTCGACGGCAAGCTCGTGTCCGGATTCGTCAAGCTGCGCAAGCCGCACCGCGACATCTACGAGGCCGCGCTCAAGGACTTCG
Source organism: Bifidobacterium ramosum (assembly GCF_009299505.1). Lineage (GTDB taxonomy): Bacteria > Actinomycetota > Actinomycetes > Actinomycetales > Bifidobacteriaceae > Bifidobacterium > Bifidobacterium ramosum. The sequence goes on from NZ_WBSM01000001.1 coordinate 21,110, forward strand.
GCATCGCGGCCGAGACCAGCGTGTTCGTCGACGACAAGGCCATGAACATCGTCGGCGCGAACGAGGCCGGCATCCGCGGCATCCGCTTCTCCGACTCGCGCAAGCTGCGTGAGATCCTCATCCGTCAGGGCGTGGCCATTCCCGGCGTGCAGTGAGTCCCGTGCGCGGCGGCCACGCATGCCGCCGATCGGGCATCCGCGTATCATGTGACCCTGTCGTTATTCAGTGAAGGAGAGATGGTTTGCTGAAAATCCTGTTCGCCGGCACGCCGGACGTGGCTGTGCCGTCGCTGCGCGCGCTGGCCGCCGACACCGAACATTTCGAGATCGTCGCCGTGCTCACCCGCCCTGACGCGCCGACCGGCCGCGGCCGCAAGCTCACGCCGAGCCCGGTCAAACAGGCCGCGCTCGAACTCGACCTGCCGGTCATCGAATCCGACCCGTCCGAGGACAACGTGTTCATCAGCGAGCTCGCCGCCACCGGTGCACAGGCCGCCGCCGTGGTCGCCTACGGCAAGATCCTCAAGGAATCCGTGCTCGACGCGTTGCCGCTCGGCTGGTACAACCTGCATTTCTCCATGCTGCCGCAGTGGCGTGGCGCCGCCCCCGTGCAGCGCGCCATCTGGGCCGGCGACCGGTACACCGGCGTCACCGTGTTCCGCATCACGCGCGGCATGGACGCCGGTCCGATCGTCGCCCAGCGCGAAACCGAGATCGACGCGCATGAGAACGCGGGTGATCTGCTGATGCGATTGGCGAACAGTGGATCGTCGGTGCTCGTGCACGCGATGCAGGCCGTGGACGCCGGCCGTGCGGCCGCGGTCGCCCAGCAGGAGGGCGACTATCCGAAGGCCGAGAAGATCCGCGTTGACGACGCACATATCGACTTCACCGCGCCGGTCGAGGTCGTGGACCGTCAGATCCGCGCGTGCACGCCGAACCCGGGCGCATGGTGCCTGCTGCACGCCGACGACGCGGACGGTGCCGAACCGATCACGTTGCATGTGCTGCGTGCGCAGCCGGCCGATATGGATCATCCGAACGCGCCGGCGGCATTGGCGGCGGGCATGATTGCGGCGGGCAAGAAGAACGTGTGGGTGGGCACCGGTTCCACGCCGCTCGAACTGCTTGAGGTCAAGGCACAGGGCAAGAAGGCCATGCGCGCGCCCGATTGGGCCCGCGGCGCCCGCCTCGCCCCCGCCGCACACTGCGCCTGATTCTCGCTGTCGCGCCACCACCCCCACCGCATCGCCACCCCCAACGGACATACAGCCGAAAAGGATGTCCACATCGGCTGTATGTCCGTTAAGGGGAGACGAGTTTGGCCAGAGGGATGGCCGTTGGATACGTTGGGGTATGGCTGTGCCACATCGTCGTGGCCATACCCTCTAACGGACATACAGCCGATTTTCCTATCCTTTTCGGCTGCATGTCCGTTAGAGGGAAGGGAGAGATGACAGGGGATTACGGACGAATGAGGGGAAGAACCCGGGTGAGGTCGCGCTCGTTGATGGCGTGATGGGCGGCGAGCTGGGTCTTCGGCTTCGCGCAGAACGCGATGCCGAGACCGGCGGCCTGAATCATCGGAATGTCATTCGCACCGTCGCCCACAGCCACGGTCTGGCTCATCGGCACGCCGATCCGCTTCGACCACGCCTGCAACGCATGCAGCTTCACCGTCTTGCACACGATATCGCCGACCACCTGCCCGGTCAGCACGCCGTCCGCGACCTCCAGCCGGTTCGCCAGCCAGAAATCGATATGCGCATCCTCCGCCAGACGGTCCACCACCTCATGGAATCCGCCCGACACCACGCCGACCTTCCAGCCGTGTTCGTGCAACGTGTCGATGAGCTTCAGCGCGCCGTTCGTGAAATGCAGCCCGTCATGCACCGTATCGAACACCGACACCGGCAGACCCCGCAACAACGCCACGCGGGCGCGCAACGCGTCGCAGAACTCCAGTTCGCCGCGCATCGCCCGTTCCGTCACCGCCGCGATCTCGTCGCCGCAGCCGGCCGCCTCGCCCAGCTGGTCGATGACCTCCTCGTCGATCAGGGTGGAATCCACGTCCATCACCAGCAGTCCGGGCTTCGACAGGGTCGGGGTGTCAAGGTCTTGCAATGTTTCATCGAGCATGCTTCCGATTGTCGAAAAACGTTGGGACAATGGCCCCTATGACTTTTTCGACGACATTTCCGGCCGTGATACTGGCCGAATCCGCCACACCGATCTGCACGACGGGCGAGACGGGCCTGATCGGCGCGATCACCGACTGGCTCGTCGGTCTGATGGAGACGATCGGCGGCATCGGAGTGGCGTTCGCCATCGCGCTCGAATCGATCTTCCCGCCGATCCCCAGTGAGGTCATCCTGCCGCTCGCCGGCTTCACCGCCGCACGCGGCACGCTGAACCTCGTCGAGGCGATCATCTGGGCCACCGTCGGCTCGCTGCTCGGCGCATGGGCGCTCTACGGCATCTCGCGCTGGGTAGGCCTGCACCGCATCCACCGCGCCGCCGACGTGATCCCCGGCGTGAGCCGCAAGGACGTGAACAAGGCCAACGACTGGTTCACCAGGTACGGCACCTGGTCGGTGCTGCTCGGCCGTGTGATTCCCGTCGTGCGTTCGCTGATTTCGATTCCGGCCGGATTCAACCGCATGAACTTCGTGCAGTTCACCGGCTGGACGCTGCTCGGCTCGGCGGTGTGGAACACGATCCTCGTATCGACCGGGTATCTGCTCGGCGACCAGTGGTGCTCGATCCTCGGTGTGCTCGGCGTGTTCGAGGATGTGGTGATCGTCGCCTTCATCGTGGTCGTCGTGGTGTTTGCGGTACACAAGATTCGTAGCATGATAGCGGCACGGAAGAATCAATAGCAGAGGTGAGGCATACGATGGATGAGGAACGGAGCGCCGAGGAGCTGGCGGCGCTCAATGATCGGCTGATGGAGAAGAACCATGCGTTGGCGCAGGCGTTGACCCGCGCCGGCAAGGAGCTGACGAAGGCCAAGGCGCAGCTGGCGCAGCTCGCCCAGCCGCCGCTCACCTTCGCCACAATGGTCAAGGTCGACTCCACGCATACCGACGAGGACGGCGTGCAGCACGCCAGCGCCGAAATCATCGCCGGCACCCGTCGCATGGTCGTGCCCGTCGCCGCGAACGTCAATGCCTCCCGACTCGCCGTCGGCAACACGGTCATGCTCAACGAGAACATGGTGCTCGTCGAACAGCGCGGCCCCGACACCGCCGGCCCGGTTCGCACGGTCAAGGAGACGCTCGATGACGGCCGTCTCATCGTCGCCGACGCCAGCGGCAACCCGCAGCTCATCCGCCGCGCCGGCACACTCGCGAACGTCACCGTCAACCAGGGCGACCGCGTCTGCGTCGATCCGTCCAACCGTCTCGCCATCGAACTGCTACCCGAATCCGACGACGGCGACCTCGTCCTCGAAGAGACCCCCGACGTCACATTCGCCGACATCGGCGGCCTTGACCAGCAGATCGAACGCATCCGCGATGCCGTCCAACTGCCGTTCCTGCACCGTGCACTGTTCGAGCGCTACGATCTCAAACCGCCCAAGGGCGTGCTGCTGTACGGTCCGCCCGGCAACGGCAAGACGCTCATCGCCAAGGCCGTCGCCCACGCGCTCGCCGAAGGCTCCGGCAACGGCTCCGGTGTGTTCCTGTCGGTCAAGGGCCCCGAGCTGCTCAACAAGTTCGTCGGCGAATCCGAACGGCTCGTACGCATGATCTTCAAACGCGCCCGCGAACGCGCCGCCGACGGACGCCCGGTCATCGTGTTCATCGACGAGATGGACTCGCTGCTGCGTACGCGCGGCTCCGGCGTCTCGTCCGACGTGGAGACCACGATCGTGCCACAGTTTTTGGCCGAACTCGACGGCGTGGAACGACTCGATAACGTAATGGTGATCGGCGCGTCCAACCGCATCGACATGATCGACCCGGCCGTGCTGCGCCCCGGACGGCTCGACGTGAAGATCCACATCGAGCGGCCTGATGCCGCGCAGGCGACGTCGATCATCCGCCACTATCTGACCGACGACCTGCCGCTGGAGAACGGCGTGGATGCGGACGCCCTGGCGCGCGTCATGGTGGGTGACATCTACGATCGTTCCGAACGCCGGCATCTGTGCGACGCCTGTGACGACAAGGGCGCGTGGACGGCCGTGTTCCTCGCCGATGTGGCGTCCGGCGCGATGCTCAAGAACATCGTGGACCGGGCCAAGACCAAGGCCGTCAAGGCGTCGATCGACTCCGGTTCGCCGGTCGCGCTCGGCGCGGCGCTGCTCGGCGCGGCCGTCGAGGACGAATTCGCGGAGACCCGCGACTCGGTGCTCGACGCCGACCCCGAACAGTGGAGCCGCATCAACGGCATGGACATGGGACGAATCACGAGAATCAGAGGTGTGCGATGAGCGTCAGACGCGTCATGGGAACGGAAACCGAATACGCGGTGTCGCGCGCGGACGGCGCGCACGCCAACCCCGTGCAGCTGTCGTTCGACGTGGTCGGCGCGGCCGCGAACGACGCGAACGCGCACATCCGCTGGGACTACCGGCAGGAGGATCCGGTCAACGACATGCGCGGCACCCGGCTCGAACGCGCCGCCGCCCGCCCCGACATGCTTACCGACGCGCCGCAGCTCAACATCGTCAACGTGATCGCCCCCAATGGCGGCCGCGTCTACGTCGACCACGCGCACCCCGAATACTCCGCGCCGGAAACGACCGACCCGTTCGAAGCCGTACGATACGACCACGCCGGGGATCGCATCATGCTCGCTGCGGCCCGCCGCGCGTCCGCAGACACCGGCACGCCGATCGTCCTGCACCGCAACAACGTCGACGGCAAGGGTGCCAGCTGGGGCACGCACGAGAACTACATGACGCTGCGAGCCGTACCGTTCGACGTCATCGCCCGCCTCATGACCGCCCATTTCGTCACCCGGCAGATCTACACCGGATCCGGCCGCGTCGGCCTCGGCGAACGCAGCGAAACGCCGGGCTACCAGCTGAGCCAGCGCGCCGACTACATCCACATGAAGATCGGCCTGCAGACCACGTTCGACCGGCCGATCATCAACACGCGCGACGAACCGCACAGCACCGGCGACTGGCGCCGCCTGCACGGCATCGTCGGCGACGCGAACCGCATGGACGTGCCGCAGACGCTCAAACTCGGCGTCACCTCCATGCTGCTGTGGCTCGCCGAACACGCCGACGACGCCGGACTGGACATGACCGACCTGCTCGACCGGCTCGAACTCGCCGACCCGGTCGCCGCGATGCACACCGTTTCACATGATCTGACGCTCGCCGAACCACTGCCGCTCGAACACGGCGGCGCGATGACCGCATGGCAGATCCAGGTCATGCTGCGTTCCGCCGTCTACGCGGCCGCCGCGATCATCCACGGCACCGACACGACCGGCGAACCGGTCTGGCCGGATAAGCCGACGCGGTCGATCATGGCGATGTGGGGACAGGCGCTCGCCGACACGGCCGCCATCCGGCATGCCGACGACGACGCGCGGCTGACGATGAGCGCCGAGGCGTCGCGCGTCGAATGGCTGTTCAAATGGCAACTGCTCGAGAAACTGCGCCGCAAACGCGGCCTCGGCTGGGACGCGCCGCAGCTCAAGGCGATCGACCTGAGCTGGGCGGCGCTCGACCCGGCCACATCGGTGTTTGCGAAACTCGCGTCGCACACCGAACGGGTCAACACGGACGACGACGTACGCGCCGCCGCCGAACGGGCGCCCGAGGACACGCGCGCCTGGCTACGCGCCACGATCGTAAGCCGGTACCCCGATCAGGTGGTCGCCGCGTCGTGGTCGCACCTGACCGTGCGTGCGCATCCCGACGCCGTCGACGACCGTGACCTATACGGCAACGCGAGCCGGCCGACCGCCCGCCAATCCGACCTGTTCACGCTCGACATGTCCGACCCGCTGCGCTTCGACCGCACACGGTGTGAACGGATTGTGGACGAATGTTCGACCGCCGTGGAAACGCTGTCGAGACTCTCTGAGAACATCACGACTTCGGATAAAATGAACATGATCATGTGATCGGTTCAAGGGCGACCACCGGCGACGACCGGGCCCTTGGCCGCAACGACCAGCAGAACGACCACCGCCCGCCGCCCCAGCGACACCAAGCGTACGGCGGCCCGACCGCACGAACGTAAGGATGACGATGGAACTGAGGGAACTCGCACTGGAAGTGGCGCGCATCGCCCAGGACGCCGGCCGCCACGCCCTGACCGACCAGATCAACCCGCGCGACCTGAAAAGCCTGAACCTGTCGCCGGACAAACAGTCCACGCTCGACGTCGACGACCGCCTGTCGCGGTTCATCGCCAACCGTCTGTCGTACATCGACAACTTCAACGGCCAGTGGCAGGACCGCCCCGAGGAATGCCATCCGGGCGAACGCTACTGGTGCGTCGGCAACATCGACGGCATCATCAACTATTCGCGTAACATGCCCGAATGGGCGATCACCGTCTCCCTGTTCGAATTCAACGAGGAAGGCTCCGCACAGCCGATCGTCGGCGTCGTGCACGCGCCGGCCCTCGGCATGACGTATCTGGCCGCGCGCGGTCAGGGTGCGATCCGCATCCGCAAGACGCCGATCGGCGACAAGCGCGAGAAGATCATGCCGTCGACCACCGCGCATCTGGACGGCTCCGTCGTCAGTTACGGCATGTCGTACGTGCCCGAGGAGTCCAAGCGCGCGCTCGCCGTGGTCAGCGCCATCGCCGGCCTGCCGGCCGACATCAAGCGCGTCGGCCCCGCCTCGCTCGATCTGTGCAAGGTGGCCGACGGCACGTACGACGCGTACTTCGAGCCGAACCTGCATAAATGGGACGTGCCCGCCGTGTCCGCCGGCGCAATCGTATTATGGGAGGCACAGGCCAAGCTGCGCACATGGAACGGCGGCTTGGTCCACTGGCGTCGCGAAAACGACATCGTGGCGTCGAACGGTCTGATCATCGACGAGCTGCGCCCGTACCTGCTGTAGTGCACGCGACGGCCGAAGCGGCGGCGTCGGCACCGCCGGGCATCACGGTGCGCGCGAACTCGACGATCACGGAACGGATCGCGAAACGGTCACAGAACAGGGAGCGGCAATCATGCCTCAGCAATTCGAACAGGCGAACGCGGACGCGCAACAGTCCGCACAGCATGACGCGCAGGCCGAAACCACGCGCGTCGAGAACACGCAGGCCGAGGCGACCGGCGACGTGCTCGACTCGGTGCTCGACGACATCGAATCCGTGCTGGAGACCAACGCCGAGGAGTACGTGAACAGCTTCGTGCAAAAAGGCGGCGAGTGATGCCGCAGCTGCGCGACAGCGGCAACAGCGGGCCGGGATCGACGGTGCGGCAGTCCCCGGAATTCGAAGGATTCGCGCGCATCTTCGGCATCGAAACCGAGTACGGCGTGTCCGTGACCGGCGCCGGCCGGCCGGTGGACGCGGGTCAGGTCGCCATGATGATGTTCCAGCCGATCGTGTCCCGGTCTCGCTCGACGAACACGTACCTGACCAACGGCTCGCGACTGTACCTCGACGTCGGTTCGCACCCCGAGTACGCGACCGCCGAGGCGCGCCGTCCGCTTGATGCGCTGGCGCAGGACATGGCCGGCGAGCTCATGATGCGCCGGCTTGCGGCACAGGCGCAGGAACGGCTGCAGGCCACCTACGGCACCGGTCTGCGTGTGCACGTGTTCAAAAACAACGCCGACTCCGCCGGGCACTCGTTCGGATGCCACGAAAACTATCTCGTGCGCCGGTTCGTGTCGCTCGAACAGGTCGAACACGAGCTGCTGCCGTTCCTCATCACGCGGCAGCTGTACACCGGCGCGGGCCGTGTGACCGACGAGGGTTTCGAGATCACGCAGCGCGCCGATTATCTGGACGAGGCCGTCTCCTCCGCCACGACGCGTTCGCGCCCGATGGTCAACACGCGCGACGAACCGCACGCCGATCCTGAGGAGTTCCGCCGCCTGCACGTGATCATCGGCGATTCCAACCGGTCGCAGTGGGCCACGTGGATGAAGCTCGCCGTGACGCATCTCGTGCTGTGCGTGATCGAGGAATCCGCGCGGCTGGGCGTGCCGTCCGGGTTCGAGACGTTCGCGTTGGCCGCGCCGGGGGAGGCGAACCGCGCGGTCAGCCGTGATCTGACCTGCCGGAACGCATCGCTGCGGATGGCGGATGGCCGGGAGTTGACGGCGCTTGACATCCAGCGTGGGTTCCTGCGCATCGTCGAACGGTTTGTCGCCGGACATGCGGCGGCGATGGATGCGGCGATGAACGGGACGAGGACGGATGCGGTTGCGTCGCGTGACGGGATCGGCCGGGTACTTGACGAGTGGCGTCGCACGCTGGACCTGCTGGATGCGGGGGAGAGCGGACGGTTGGCGGACCGGGTCGACTGGGCGGCGAAGCTGCGGCTGTTCGAGACGCTGCACGCGCGCCGCGGCGGGGTCGCGCAGTCCAAGCTCGAACAGCTGGACATGGACTATCACGACATCGCGAACGGCACGTTGTACGATGCGCTGCTGCGTCGCGGCGCGATGATGCGGCTGCTGGACGACGGGGATGCGCGGCGTGCGCTGACCGAACCGCCGGCCGATACGCGCGCCGCGTTGCGCGGTGGATTCGTCGCTGCGGCGTTGGTCGCAGGCGCGCAGTTCTCCTGCGATTGGACGCGGCTGACGTTGTCGAGCCCCGAACACCGCGAGGCGGTGATCCTCGACCCGTTCGCCGACGAGCCGACGGCCGATTACCGCCAGCTGATGCAGGCGCTCTAGGCGGTTTCAAGTCCGTTGAGCAAGTGCTGCGGACAGGGATTGGGGCGGTCGGTGAGACACATCCATAACCCTTGACGGACATACAGCCGATTCGCACGGCGAAAACGGCTGTATGTCCGTCAAGAAGTTGCGGCTACAACATTGAGAACTGTCGTACGTGTTTTTGGCTTCATTCTTCAACGGACATACAGCCGTTTTCGCCGTGCGAATCGGCTGTATGTCCGTTAGTGGGACGGTCGTTCATGACTCGGGCGAGCAACTGCGCGAGATCGGCTGTATGTCCGTTGGAGGGGGGGCGGTGGATCAGCGTGCGGCGGCTGTCGCGTGGCGCGCCCGTACCGTTCAACGGACATACAGCCGATTTACCGGTCGGAATCGGCTGTATGTCCGTTAGGGAGTGCGGCTGGAAGGGAGTACGACGGCTACTGTATTGCGTCCGTATAACACTAACGGACATACAGCCGATGATGATGGGTAAATCGGCTGTATGTCCGTTAGGGGGGGTGGATCAGTCGGTGGGAGTGTTCTTGTCGCTGTCTTGGCCGCCGTCCTGATCGTCGCCGTTGCCGGTCTCGCCTCCGGCATCAGTGTTGCCATCAGCGCCAGTAGCATCGCCGGGGGTTTCGTCGAGGAGCTTGGTGAGCTCGGCGTCCCAGTCGATCGCAGAGGTATCGCCGCTCGCGAAGCTGTCCGCCCCGTCGTCGCCGGTCGCACCGGTGCCCAGCGTGCCCGACTGACCGGTCGTCTGCGAGGCATCCGTCGAGCCATCACCGGCCGCGACGGCCGGCGCATCGGACGGCAGCTGCGGCAGCAGATCCGGGTGCGACCACTTCGCGTCGCGCGCCTCGGCGCCTTCCTCCGCGCCGATCCTCTCCCACAGCGCCGCGGCCTCACGCATCCGCTTCGGCCGTAGCTCCAGACCGATCAGCGATTCAAACGTCCGCTCGGCCGGGCCTCCCACCGCACGCTCGCGTCGCAGCATCTCACGCAACTGTTCGATATGCGGAATATGCGCCATGCCGGCGCGCCACACCACGCAATCGACCCAGCCTTCGACCAACGCGAGCAGCGTCTCCAGCGACGCCTTCGCCTCCCGCTGCTCCGGCGTGTCCGCGATGCCCACCTTGGTGAGGTTCACCGCGCCGGAAATCGCCTCCGGATCCATGCTCGTCGCCTCGCGCAGCTGCTCCTCCATCGCGTCGAGATCGATGTCCACGCCGCGCGCGTACTTGCCGATCAGCGCTTCGAACCGCGGCATCAGCCACGGCACCGACGCGAACAGGCGCGCGTGCGCCATCTCCTGCAACGCAAGGAACGACATCACCTCGTCGGCCGGCAGATCTAGCGACTTCGCATATTCCTCGACGTTCTGCACGATCAGCCCGCCCGCGGGATTCGCCAGCAGCGCGATGCCCTGATCGAAGCTGCCGCGCACCTCGTGCGACAGGTCGCCGGCCGCATGCCCCAGCTGCATCGCGAACGACGTGTTGCCGAGCAGCTTCATCAGCTGCGCCGGGTTCTTCATGCCCTCCGGCACCGGAATCGGCACCGGCCCGGCGAACATGCCCGCGATTTCGCCGTTGAACGAATCGCCCAGACGCTCGGAGATCACCGACGCCAACGCGTCGTTCATCGACTCGGCCACCGGCGCGGCGAACTTTGCCCACGCATCGATTGTCCCTTCGACCCAGCCGGCGCGGGTCAGCACATCCGGTTCGCCGCCGGCCGGATCCATCTCGCAGGCCGTGTCCAGCCACAGGCTCGCCTCGCTCATCGCGCGTCGCGCCGCCTGCCCGTCCGTTGCGTTCACCGACGCCAGCGAGCCTTCGCCGTTCGCCTTCTGCAACGCGAGCGACTTGGCGAGCTTGACGTTGATCGGTCCGTTCTCGACGGTCTGCTGCATGTCGCCCGGCGTGTTGAGCCCGCCGGCGGTGAACGCCTGCATCAGCGCCTGCACCTCGCTCGGCTTGGGCAGCTTCGCGGGATCCTGGTTCATGAGCTGGTCCTTGATCGCGTCGGGCAGGCTGTTGATCTGATTGAAGGCCATCTCGCCCTGGATCGGGCCGAAACAGTCGATCAGCCATTGGTGCAGTGCGTTCTCATCCATAGTCGGTTCCCCGCTTCGTGTGTTAACGTGTTGGTTCCATAGTATTGGAGGTATGCCGAAAATGCACCTGAAACGTCACCCTCACGCCCAAGGCATATTCCCACGCATCGGCGCGCGCGTCCGCGACTACTGCACGTCTCGTCCGCGCAGGTATTTCATCGGATCGATGGCCGTGCTGCTGTCGGTCGTGGTGCTGTGCCTGCCGAGCGCGTACGTCGTGGAGGGGCCCGGCCCGACCGCCGACGTGCTCGGCACGAGCGACGGCAAGGAGATCATCGCGGTTTCCGGCGCGCGCACGCACGCCGACAAGGGCAAGCTGCTGCTCGTCACCGTCAACGCGTCCGGCGTACCGGGCTATCCGGTGACGAACGCGCAGGCCGTGAAGGCGTGGCTCGATCCGCACGAAACGGTGATGCCACAGGAGGCCGTCATCCCGGTCGGCCAAACCGCCGAGCAGTACAAGCAGGAGAGCAACCAGCAGATGAGCTCGTCGCAGGACTCAGCCACAGCCGCCGCGCTGACGTACGCGAAGCGACTCGGCGTCGATACGGACGGCGTGACGGTCACCATGCACGTCGACGATATCGGCGGCCCGTCCGCCGGCATGATGTACGCGCTCGGCCTGATCGACAAGCTCACCGACGCGGACGAAACCGGCGGGCTGACGATCGCCGGCACCGGCACGATGTCCAAGGACGGCAAGGTCGGCGCGATCGGCGGGATACGGCTGAAGATGCTCGGCGCGAAACGCGACGGCGCGAGGTGGTTCCTCGCGCCCGAGTCGAACTGCGACGAGGTCGTCGGCCATGTGCCGCAGGGGCTGCGCGACGTGAAGGTGTCGACGCTCGACGAGGCGTATCGCGCGCTCGTGGCGATCGGCGAAGGCAAGGGGGAGTCTCTGCCGCAGTGCTCGGCCGACTGACGGCCGCGTATGGCCGTATGACGCGCGCGACCGTTTTTCGAGACGCGCCGCGTGTGTTAACGTCGCTGTTCCCAGCGGTTTGCTAATGTAATGTCCCGTGAATCAAACGGCATCTGATAACGCTGAAGAGTTCGGTTTCCACAAGGGCGACATCGTCCAGGAGTGGCTGTGGGACGAGGACGTGGACGATTCGATCCGCGCCAAGATCGAGGATCTGACCGGCGAGGATCTGGTCGACGAGGATTACGATTCCGCCGTGGACGGCGTGATCATCTGGTGGCGCGACGGCGACGACGAGGACGAACTGTCCGACGTGATCGTGGACGCGTATGCCGTGCTCGGTGACGACGGCCCGCTGTGGGTGCTCACCCCGAAGCCAGGACGCCCCGGCGCGGCGAGCTCCAGCACCGTGCAGTCGGCCGCGAAGACCGCCGGCATGAACGCGGCCACGCCGCTCACCGCCAGCAAGGACTGGAACGGCATCCACCTGCGCGCCTTCGGCAAGGGCCGCTGATCGCAGGATTCGGTGGGGAGTACTCGGGATACCGACGACGCCCGCTGCATCGCGGGCCAAAGGTGGGCGATGAGGGATTCGAACCCCCGACATCCACCGTGTAAAGGTGGCGCTCTAACCAACTGAGCTAATCGCCCGCACGTGAATACTGTAACGTATGCCCGTACAAAAGCGCGACATGAGCGCGTCGGGCGGCTGCACGGGCGTGTCGTGACCGGCACGCCCGTTTTTGCGTGCCGTGCGTCGCAAGCGCAACGTAGAGTTGAAACCGCAATACTATCCGTAGGAGGTCGATAGATGGCGCAGGAAGCCGAAGCCGCACGCGGTGAGTCGATGATCGCCCGTGCCGGGAAGCGCAAGTTGGGATACGACGCCGCACAGGTCGATGCGTTCCTTGAGCATGCGCATGCGCTGTACGACAGCGACGCGGCGACGCTCACCCAGCGCGACATTCAGAATGTGTCCTTCGACGTGGCCAAGGGCGGCTACGACATCGCGCAGGTCGACGCGGCGCTGTCGCGTCTGGAACGCGCCGTGGTGGACCGTCAGACGGCGGCGCAGATCGCCGATCAGGGTCGCGTGGCGTGGAAGGCGCAAAGCGAGGAGTTGTACCGTCAGATCGCCGCGCATGCGGCGCGGGCGGCCCGCGAACGCTTCCGCGGCGGCGAGAAGGGCCATCCGTCGTATGACCGCAAGCAGGTGGACCGTCTGATCGACGACGTCGTCGACAAGGCGGCCGCCGAGCTCGGCGTGGACGGCGCCGGCCAGCAGACGGCGCGCGGACTGGAAAACGTCACCGCGGCGTCGGTCGCCGGCGCGGTGTTCACCCAGCGCAAGGGACGTCGCGGCTACGACGAGCGTCAGGTCGACTACTATCTCAACGCCTGCGTGCAGCTGCTCACCCGCATCGAATCGTTCGCCCGCGTGTCCGCGCGCGTGCAGGGTACCGCAGACGCCGAACCGGCGGCATCGCAGGCTCCCGCCGCCGCGACGCAGCCCGGCGTGGCGCCGTTGTTCCCCGCCGCACCGCAGCCCGCCCCGGCGACCGACCAGCCCGCTTCGTACACGGCCGACCCGTCGTCGGCCGAATCCTTCGACGCACTGCACAAGGCCGAGCAGGCCATCTTCGCGCCGCAGGCCACCGCTCCGACCCCCGAAACCGTGGTCGCCCCGGCGTTCCCGCCGGCATCCGCCGCCGAGTCCGCTCCGGTTCCGTCGCCGGCTCCGGTCTCCGTCGCTCCGGCCGTGAACCCGACCGTGCCCGAGGCGCCGGCCCCGGCACCCGAGCCGGCCGCCGCGCAGCCCATCATCCCTGTGTCCGAATCGACGTCGCTGGGCGATTCCTCGCTGGCCGAACTCGCCCACATGGCCAAGGCTGCGCATGAGGAGGCTGTGCAGGAGGCCTCGACCGCATTCCAGCCGCACGTGCCCGATCTCGCGGCACCGTCCGTGCCCTCGCTCACCGAACCGGTGCTCGCGGTGCCGGCCCCGACCGCCGTATCCGCGACGACCCCGGCGCCCGTTGCCGCACCGCAATCGCCCGCCGCGCCCGCGCCGGTTCAGCCGGTGCATGAGGAACCCGCCACCCCGTCGGCCGGCGAGACCACGCAGGCCATGGCGCCGGTCATGCCCGAATCCTTCGCCCCGGCCTCCAAGCCGGAACGTCCGTCCACGCCGCACGTCCGCGTCAGCGAGTTCACCGTGCCGAACCCCGCGCCGACGCCGTCCCCGGTCGAGGCGGTGAACGACACGCCTTCGGCCGTGGGTGCCGTGCCGTCCTTCGCGCCGTCCGAACCGGTCGCAGCGGCTCCCGTAGAACCGGCTGCCCCGGTGCCGCCGGTTGCTGCCGCGCCGGCCCAGCCGTCGCCCGTCACCGACGAGACGGCCGCCAACGGCAAGACGAACACGCCGAACCTCACGGCGTTCCCCTCCGTATTCCCCAGCATCGACAGCGACATCAACACCGACATCCCCGACCTGTCCTTCCCGTCGCTGTTCGACGATCACGATGTGAAGAAGCGCGAACAGTGAAACAGCAATCCACCGTCGTCATCCTCGGTTCCACCGGATCCATCGGCACACAGGGCCTCGACGTCATCGCCCGGCATCCCGAACGGTTCACCGTCACCGGCCTCGCCGCCGGCGGTGCGCACGTCGAACTGCTCGCCCAACAGGCCGCGCGGTTCCACGTGCCCCAAGTCGCCGTCTTCGACAAGCATGCAGCCGCGCCGCTACGTGACGCCCTCGACCGCGTGGGTGCGCACTACACCAGCGTGCAGGCCGGCCCCGAGGCCGTCATCGCGCTGGCCGGCTGCGGTGCCGGCGTCGTGCTCAACGGCATCACCGGATCCATCGGCCTCGAACCGTCCATCGCCGCACTCAAGGCCGGCTCGCAGCTGGCGCTGGCCAACAAGGAATCCGTCGTCGCCGGCGGCCACCTGCTGTTCGGCGCGCAGACGCGCGACAACCAGATCAACCCGGTCGACTCCGAGCATTCCGCGATCTGGCAGTCCCTGCGCTCCGGCACGCACGCCGAAGTGAGCCGTCTGGTCGTCACCGCGTCCGGCGGTCCGTTCCGCGGCTGGAAGCGCGCCGACATGACCGGCATCACGCCCGAACAGGCGCTCAACCATCCGACCTGGCACATGGGCCCGGTCGTCACCATCAACTCGTCCACGCTCATGAACAAGGGACTCGAGGTCATCGAGGCGAGCCGGCTGTTCGACATCCCGCCGGACCGCATCGCCGTGACCGTCCACCCGCAGTCCATCGTGCACTCGATGGTCGAGTTCTGCGACGGCGCGACGATCTGCCAGGCGTCTCCGCCGGACATGCGTCTGCCGATCGCGCTCGGCCTGTCCGCGCCGGACCGTCTCGACAACGTCGCGGCCGCATGCGACTGGACCAAGGCCGCCAGCTGGACGTTCGAGCCGCTGGACGACGAGGCGTTCCCGGCCGTGTCGCTGGCACGCCATTGCCTCGCGGCGTCCGAAAAGCATACGGCCGTGCTCAACGCGGCCAACGAACAGGCCGTGCACGCGTTCCTCGAACATCGACTGCCGTACCTCGGCATCGTCGACACCGTCAAGGCGGTGCTTGACGAGATGGACGCCGAGCTGCGCGGCGCGCCGCTGTTCGCATCCGTGGAGGAAATGAGCCAACTCGAGCTGGAAGCCCGCCGTCGTGCGGACGATCTGATAAACAAGCAGTAGTCGATATCGTGAATACGGGCCGTGCGGTTGTCGCCGGCCCGTAACTATGAGACGCGTAGGGAACCACATCACATCATGAATTCGTCGAACGCCGAAACCACAAGCCTCCAGCAGCCCGTCGCCAAGCCGTTCCGCAAGACCGGCGACCCGGTCGACCTGACCAGCGAATCGCCGCTGCACCCGCGCCGCAAGTCGCGCCGCATCATGGTCGGTCCCGTGCCGGTCGGTGGGGGAGCGCCCATCTCCGTGCAGTCGATGACCAACACGCTCACCGCAAACGTCGGTGCCACGCTCCAGCAGATCGCCGAGCTGACCGCCGCCGGCTGCGATATCGTGCGCGTCGCCGTGCCGAGCCAGGACGACGCCGACGCACTGCCCGAGATCGTGCGTAAGTCGCCGATCCCGGTCATCGCCGACATCCACTTCCAGTCCAAGTACGTGTTCCAGGCCATCGACGCCGGCTGTGCGGCCGTGCGCGTCAACCCGGGCAACATCCGCAAGTTCGACCAAGTCGGCCCCGACATCTGCAAGGCCGCGACCGACGCGGGCATCTCGCTGCGCATCGGCGTGAACGCCGGCTCACTCGACAAGGAGCTGTACGCCAAGTACGGCGGTCCCACCCCGGAGGCGCTCGTGGCGAGCGCGCTCAAGGAGGCGCGCATGTTCGAGGACGTCGGCTTCCACGACTTCAAGATCTCCGTCAAGCATCACGACGTGATCACCATGGTGCAGACCTACCGTCTGCTCGCCTCGAAGGGCGACTGGCCGCTGCACCTCGGCGTCACCGAGGCCGGTCCGGCATGGCAGGGCACCATCAAGTCGTGCCTTGCGTTCGGCGCGCTGCTCGCCGAAGGCATCGGCGACACGATCCGCGTGTCGCTGTCCGCGCCGCCGGTCGAAGAGGTGAAGGTCGGCTGCAAGCTGCTCGAATACATGGGTCTGCGTCCGCGCAAGTTCGACATCATCTCCTGCCCGAGCTGCGGTCGTGCACAGGTCGACGTGATCCAGCTCGCCTCCGCCGTGACCGAGGGGCTGAAGAACGTCACCGCGCCGATCCGCGTGGCCGTCATGGGTTGTATCGTCAACGGCCCGGGCGAGGCGCGTGAGGCCGACCTCGGCGTGGCCTCCGGCAACGGCAAGGGCCAGATCTTCATCAAGGGCAAGGTCGTCAAGACCGTGCCCGAGGACCAGATCGTCGACACGCTGCTCACGATCGCCAACGACATCGCCGCGCAGATGGAGGCCGACGGCCAGGTGCCTGTCGGCTCCACCGGGCCGGTCGTCGTGCCGATCCAGCATCCGAACCGCGCCGCATGACGCAACGGGACCAGCGGAACGCAACGTTGGCCGACCGGACGGCCGCGCGGCCGTGGAACCGCGGCCGCAGGCTCATGCTGCGTCTGCCGATCTTCATCATCCTGCTGGGCGTGCTCGCGTACGTGTCGAACGCGACGACCGTGCCGTGGAACAACGAACCCACCGGCCGGACGATCGCCTCGCTGAACGCCGACACCGCCGTCACGTTCGCCAACCCACGGCATGCCACCCTGCATCAGGTCGGCGATTTCGACGTCACCGAACGCAATGCCTATCTCGACGTGCGCCGTGCGTCGACCGGCGAGATGCAACGCATCCGTGTCCTCATCCGCACGCCCAAAACCGACACGGCCGGCCTGCCCGCCGTCGTCTTCATGCACGGCGCCGGCCACGGTGGCACCCCGGACGATTCGTTCGGCGACATCGCCACCGACCTGGCCTCGGCAGGATTCGTCACCGCCGTCATCGACAAGCCGATCTGGTCCACCAACGACATCACCCGCGACTATCCCGCATCGGCCGCCGCCTACGATCAGGTCGTCGAATATCTGCGTGCCCTGCCGAACGTCGACGCCGCGCACGTCGGCATCTACGCAACCAGCGAATCGACGTGGATCGCCTCGTACCTGCTGCAACAGGACCATGACATCGCGTTCCAGATCCTGCTCAGCCCCATGGTGTACACGCCGCGGCAGTCGCTCGGCTTCCTCGCCGCGCAGGACTTCGCGCTCGTCGGCGCGCACGACGGCTACCAGTCGATCGTCCGTCGCGTGTTCAACGCCGACACGGCCCTGCTCGGCCTGACCAACTTCGACCTTGCGGACATCCCGAACGCCGACGCCTACGCGATCCCGACGTTTGTGGCGTACGGGTCGAAGGACGTGATGACCGCGCAGGTCGACGGCACCGAAACGATCTACGACCTCGCCAGACGGTCCGGCAACACGGACGTGACGGTGCGCGCGTACCCGATCGCCAACCACGTGATGCGCCTCGGCAGCGACGAGGAGGACGGCACGCCGTTCGCCGACGAGTACACGCGCGACGTCGCCGATTGGGCGGCCGGCACCGTCGCCGGGCTCACACAGACCAGCGAACGCGTCGCCGGCGACTCGCTCTACCAGTCGATCGCCGTGCCCGACGATCTGGCCGCACGGCGTGGACTGACCGTCTACGGGCTGTTGCTGCACGTTTCGACACTGGTGACGCTGCTGGTTGCGGCCGTCGTGGCGTTGGCCGCGGCGGGACGTTCGATACGGTTCAGGATGCGACGACGGGGAACCATCCGCGACACGGCGGCCCGGACCTCCGCGCTGGGATTCGCGCACGGCTTCGGCAACGCGCTGCTCACCCTGACCCTCACCACGCTGGCGACGATGCTGTTGTTCGCGGCCGGGTTCGGCCAGGTGATCATGGGTGTGGTGCGGCTCGCGTGGGGTAGCGCGCCGAGCGACGACCCGGGCATCATGCGCTGGAGCTGGCCGGTCATCCAGATCGTGTGCACGCTCGTGGTCTGGGCGTGGAGCGGCGTGTTCGCACGGCTCATCGAGGTCGCTACGGCGCGCGGCATCCTGCAATGGCCGCCGCGTCGCGGATCGATCCGGGCGGTGGTGACGGGCCGCGAGCCGGTGCTCGCCTCCACGCGGCTCGGGCGTGTGCTGTTTTGGGCCACGGCGGTCGCCATGCTGCATATACTGTTGTTCTTCGCGTTCTGGGGACTGTTCGTCTATTAGGCCAGGAAGGAGCCGTGTCCATGCCGCTGTACCGCGACGAGGCCGTCGTGCTGCGCACCGCCAAACTCGGCGAGGCCGACCGCATCATCACCATGCTCACACGCGGCCACGGCAAGATCCGCGCCGTCGCCAAAGGCGCACGCAAGGTCAAATCCCGCTTCGGCGGACGGCTCGAACCGTTCATGCGCGTCGACGTGCTCATCGCCACCGGCCGCTCGCTCGACGTCATCTCCCAGGCCGACTCCATCGCCGCGTACGCCGCGCCGATCAGCGCCGACTACGAGTCGTACGTCGCCGCCAACGTCATCGTCGAAACCGTCGACAAGCTCGTCGCCTCAGAACACGAACGCGTACCCGCGCAATACCAGCTGCTCATCGGGGCGTTGCACGCACTCGCCAAACGTGCGCACGCGCCGGCCGCGATCGGCGACTCCTACGTGATGCGTGCGCTCGCCCTGGCCGGATGGCTGCCGCGGCTGGCCAGCTGCGTGGTGTGCGGTGATCCGGTGGGGGCGCCGGCGTATCTGTCCGTGGCATCGGGCGGCGTGATGTGTGCGGCCGACCATACGCCGGACTCGCATCGGGTCGAGCCGGTGGTGCTGCGGCAGTTCGCGGCATTGGCGCGGGGCGACTGGGAGGTGCTGGATGCGGGTGGCGCGGGTGCTGGGAGCGCGGCTGCGGGGACGGCTGCGGCGGGAACCGCGGGGGCTGCGGCAGTCGGCGATGAGACCGTGCTGCTGCCGGACACACGCCGCTTGGTGGAGGAGTGGAGCGAGTATTACATGGAACGGCCGATTCGTTCACTGCGCTTGCTAGATTAGCGCTTATGGCTTTTGAGAACGTCGACTACACGTCGCTGGACATTCCGGCGGCGCCTTTTTCCGACCCGTCCATCATCCCCGATTTCCCGAAGAACAAGGTGCCCCGCCATGTGGGCGTGATCATGGACGGCAACGGCCGCTGGGCCAAGCAGCGCGGCATGATCCGCACCAACGGGCATCAGGCCGCCGAACCGGTGGTGTTCGACACGATCGCCGGCGCGATCGAGGCGGGCGTGCGCTACCTGTCGCTGTACACGTTCTCGACCGAGAACTGGAAGCGTTCCCCGCAGGAAGTGCGTTTTTTGATGGGTTTCTCGCGTGAGATCATCCACCGCCGCGTGGCGCAGATGGACGAGTGGGGCGTGCGCGTGCGCTGGTCCGGCCGCCGTCCGAAGCTGTGGAAGTCGGTGATCGACGAGCTCGAGGTGGCGCAGGAGCGCACCAAGAACAACAAGGTCATTGACGTGGTGTTCTGCATCAACTACGGCGGCCGCGCCGAGATCGCGGACGCATGCGCGGCGATCGCCCGCGAGGTGCGCGACGGCCGCATTTCCGGCGACCGCGTGACCGAGAAGATGATCGCCGACCATCTCTACCTGCCCGACGTGCCCGACTGCGATCTGGTGATCCGCACGTCCGGCGAGCAGCGGACCAGCAACTTCCTGCCGTGGCAGGCCGCCTACGCCGAACTCGACTTCGTGCCCGAGCTGTTCCCGGATTGCGGGCGCGAGGTGCTGTGGCGGTCTATCGACCACTATGTGCACCGCGACCGGCGGTTCGGTGGGGTGACCAAGTAGCGTCCGTCGGTTCCCGGGATTCGGCGTGGCCATCCCGGGAACCAGGAACCGCACAATAACGAACAAAGGCCGGAATCACAGTGGCGTGATTCCGGCCTTTTGCATGTTCATATAAACAAAGCCCGGTTCCCGGGATTTCTTGCGGAGAATCCCGGGAACCAGAACGGGCGAGCTTACTCCAGTCCGATGGACTTCAGGTGATGGATCTTCAGCGCATCCACCTTCAGCGATCCGGACTCGGCCACCAGCTTGACGGCGCGCGGGCCCTCGGACGCGTAGGAGTAGGAGCTGAGCACCTGATGACCGTGGTTCACGTACACCTCGACCGAACCGCGGTCCACGAATACGCGCAGCTCCAGCTTGCCGGTCAGCTCGTCCACGTCGAGCGGCGCGGCGCGGTAGCCGCGGTCGCCGTTGCGCATCGCGCCACGGTCGACCACCACGCGGCCGATCTGCTCGTCGAAGCCGATCGCCGTGTAGGCGCCATCCTCGGTCGCATGCACGCGCAATCCGGCGCGCTCGGCGGTGGAGACATCCAAGTCGATCGTCATCTCGATCTCCACGGCCTCGGCATCGTCCAGCAGCACGCGCTCACCGTCCTGCTCCAGTTCGATCGTGCCGAAGTCGATCGTGTCCTCACGCAGGCCTTCGACCTCGGCAACCGGCGCGGTGTGGATGTCGCCGCAACGCGAGCCGAGCGTGATCTCGCGGGGGAGTGTGAGTTGGCCGCACCAGCCGTCGTCCTCCATCGGGATCGGCTGGATGAACGGGCTCATCCAGCCGTACATGATCTGCCGGCCGTCGCGGCCCGGCGTCTCGGTGTCGCCGGCGGCCGTGTTGAACGACTGCGGCGCGTAGAAGTTGTGGCCGCAGTCCCACAGGTGGAACTCGGTCTCCGGCACGAACGCCTCGCCCGGTGTCCACGAGCCGATCTGGTAGCCGGCGGCCGACGTGCTGTGGCTGTCGAAGCCGTGCTTCTTCGCGCCCATCGCCGAGTAGCCGATAACCCACTTCTCATTGCCTTCCGCGTCGCGGATCGGGAAGAAGTCGGGGCACTCGAGCATGAACACGTCCGGGTCCGGATGCTGGAACAAGACGGTCTCGAACGTCCAGTCGACCATGTCGCTGGAGGAGTACAGCCACATCTGGCCGCGCTGCTCGGCGGAAGAAACGCCGAATGTCATCCACCACTTGCCGGCGGTCTTCCAGACCTTCGGATCACGGAAGTGCCAGTGCACCTTGTCGCGCGGGCAGTCGACCACCATGCCGCGCTTGGTGACGTGCGTGAGCGTGTCGTCGTCCGGCTCGGCGAGCATCTGCACCTGCCATTCGCCGCCGGTGTTGTCCACGCCGTTGGCCCAGCGGTGACCGGTGTAGAAGAACTTGACCTTGCCGTCGTCGCCAATGACCGCGCCGCCGGAGAACACGCCGTTCTTCTCCTGCTCGAGGCTCGGAGCGAACGCGATCGGCTCGCGGCGCCAGGTCACCATATCGGCGGAGGAGACGTGGCCCCAGTGCATCGGGCCCCACTGGGTGCCGTACGGGTGCAGCTGGTAGAAGACGTGCCAGCGGCCTTGGTAGTAGCACAGGCCGTTCGGGTCGTTGATCCAGCCGCCGTTCGAGGCGATGTGGAACTTCGGGTACCAGCGGTCGTTGCGGGTGGCGGCGAGCTTGGCGACGCCGGCTTCGGCCTTGGCGAGTTCGGCGTCGTGATCGGCGATCGGCGTGAGGATGGGGGATGCGCTCATCGTTGAGTTCCTTTCTGATGATGTTCGGCGGTCCGTGGCGGTTGCCGTGGCGGGAGGCCGGTGACGTGGACGGACGTTGCGGGGTGTGGGTTATGGAAGATGGTGCCCGGAGCGACAAAAGGGGAAACGCTGCCGGGCACCACGGTGGTGTCGGTTCGTGCGGCGGGGCCGGATGGGTGATGGACGAGCCGCACGAACCAAGGGGAGGAAGATCAGGCCTTGGCCGCTTCCATCTGGCGCAGCTGCTTGTCGGTGTAGAACGGGTCGCCGCCGACGTCCTGATCGTCCTTCTTGATGACGAAGAAGCCGTAGATGAGCGAGGCGAGCACGATCGCGGAGATGATCCAGAAGGTGATGCGGATGCCCATGTCGTTGGCCGGCATGAGCTCCTTCATGTAGCCGTGGAATGCGCCCAGCGGGGTGGAGAAGATGATCTGGCCGACCTGCGAGGCGATCTGGAAGCCGACCATGTACAGCGTGGCCGACAGCTTGGTGTCGAAGTGCAGGGTGAAGTAGCGGAACGCCGGCAGGCAGAACAGCGGCACCTCGATGGAGTGGAACAGCTTGACGATCGAGACGGTGACCGGATCATGGAACACGCCGCATAGGCCGATGCGGGCGAACATGACGAACGCGCCGAGCAGCAGGGAGTTGCGCACGCCGATCTTCTTCATGATGATCGGCACGACGCCCATCATCGCGGACTCGAGGAAGACCTGGAAGCTGTTCAGGGTGCCGTAGGTGGCGTTGCCGATGGCCTTGGTCGGGAACAGGGAGGCGTAGTACTGCGGGAACATCTGCTGATCGAACACGACGTAGAAGGTGTTGGTGAACAGCATGAAGACGATGAGCACCCACAGGGTCGGCATGCCGAGCACGCTCACCATCTCCTTGAGAGACGGGTTGGTCGGCGCGGCGTTCGGATCGGCCTCCTTGCGGAGCTCCTCCTTCTGCTCGGCCGGCACCCAGAAGGCATAGACACCCAGCATGACCAGACCGCAGATGGAGCCGACCCAGAAGTTGATCAGCGGGTTGATGTTGAACAGGAAGCCGGCGCACAGGGCCACGATCGCGTAGCCGAAGGAACCCCAGGCACGGGACTGGCCGTATTCGAAGTTGAAGTGGCGGGAGTAGCGTTCGGTGACGGCCTCGAACAGCGAGCAGGCGGCCATGAAGCCGGCCGACAGCACGACGGAGCCGATGAACGCGCCGATCCAGCGGGTCGCGCCGCCGGCGGAGATCATCGGGTGATAGACGAACTGGACGAACGGGCCGACGAGCGCGGCGATCACGGAGATCACGATGACCAGGTTGCGCTTGATGCCGAGCTGGTCCTGGATGACGCCGTAGACGAACATGATGATCATGGTCGCCGCGGAGTTGATGGTGTAGATGAGGCCGGCCTCGCCGTCGGTCAGACCGATCGACTCGAGCCAGATGCGGAAGAAGGACCACCAGATGCCCCATGCGCAGAAGAACATGAAGATGCCGAACGAGCTTTGCAGGTAGGAAGGATTCTTCCATGCCGCGGTTTTGCCTGCTGCCATTGCATTCCCTTTTCTCTCACGGCCGCTGCCATGCGACCGTTGTTTGATATTGGTTGGTTGTAAGGGGGTTCCGCTCCGGGCTGCTGCGCCCTTGCGTGGAATCGTGGTTTCAGTATAAAGCGTCAAACGATTTACGTCAAACGATTTAAGTACCTGTCGGCGTGTCGCGTAAATCGTTTGACGCGTCAGATCGGAAGCGTGGCGGTTTTCGCTCGCTGGGACATGCCCCAGCGAGCGAAAACCGCCACGCGGATGCGTGTGCGCTCGGTGCCGGACACGCACGTTTGTGGTCAGACGAGCGTGTCGTCCGGCGCGTCGCCGCGCACCGACTCCTTCTCGATGAGCGTGCAGTGGATCTTCGCCGGCACCGGCGCGTCGATCGGCGGCATCACGGCCGTCGTATCCGGCGCCGCGAACCCGCTCAGATCGCGTCCCGGCTCGATCAACGACACCAGCTTCAACGCCGCCCAGTAGCCCATTTCGTAATGCGGCAGCTCGACCGTCGTCAACTGCGGCGACAACGTCTCCGCCAGCACGCGGTGGTTGTCCACGCCGACCACCGATACATCGCGGCCGATCGTCAGTCCGCGCCGCGCCGCGCACTCGTACACGTACCAGGCGCGCGCGTCGTTGAAGCAGAACACGCCGTCCGGTCGTGCGCGATCGAACAGGTCGCTCACCGCACGCAACGCCGGACCGTTGTTGAGCACGTTCGCCACCAGCGTCTCGTCGTACGCGAAACCCGCGTCCTCGAGCGCGCGCCGATAGCCGTCCATCCGTCCGTTCTGCGCGATCAACGGCTCCGAACAGCCGACGTACGCGATGCGTGCGCAGCCGGCGTCGATCAGCCGGCGCGTCGCATCGTAGGCGATGCGGAACTCGTCGGGTTCGACGCTGGGGTACCTGCCGTCACGATCGGTCGCGTCGACCAACACCAGTGGATAGTCCTTGAGCTCATCGGGCACGTCGACGTACCGGTTCGACATCTTCGCATACATGAACCCGTCCACGCCGTACCGTTTGAGCGTGGCGATCTCGTCGGACTCGTTCGATGCGCCGTCCGTGTTCACCGTGAGCAGCATGTAGCCGAGCTGGCTCGCCGCGTCCTGCGCACCGAGGATGATGCCGCCCGCGTACGGCGTGGTGGCGACCTCCTCGCTGATAAATCCGAGGATGCGCGTCTTGCCGGTGCGCAGCGAACGGGCCAGCGGGTTCGACTGGTAGCCGAGTTGCTGCGCCGTATCGCGCACCCGGGCGGCGATCTCCGCCTTCACGCGCCCCTCGTCGCGGTGGTTGAGCACCAGCGACACCGTGGACACCGACACCCCTGTCTGCTCCGCGATTTCCTTCATCGTCGTCATACGTCAAACGATACACCCTGCGTGCCGTTGCGTAACGGACATACGGCCGCAACACGCACGCGGATCGGCTGCATGTCCGTTACGGGGGCATGGAAGGCGGGGCGTGCCGGTACTCTGGAACACTATGGCCGGGATGATTCTGAAGGAAGACGTGGAAAAGGTGCGCGCACGGGCGGACCTGTACGACATCGTGTCCGCGAGCGTGACGCTGAAAGCCTCCGGCACGGGCACGTACGTCGGCCTGTGCCCGTTCCATGACGAAAAATCCCCGAGCTTCAACGTCCGCCCGGCGCTCGGCGTCTGGCACTGCTTCGGCTGCGGCCTTGGCGGCGACGTGTTCAAATTCGTCGAACAGCAGGAGAACATCGATTTCCGCGAAGCCGTCGAACTGCTCGCCGACCGCTACCACATCGAACTGCATTACGAAAACGGCTCCAAACAGAACGAACACGCCGGCTCCAAACGCGCCCGCCTGCTCGAGGCGAACGAGGAGGCGCAGCGTTTCTTCGTCTCGCAGATCCTCACCAAGGAGGCGCTGCCCGCGCGCAAGCTGCTCGGCGGCCGCAACTTTAGCCAAGCCGACTGCGAACGGTTCGGCTGCGGCTACGCGCCGCAGGGCTGGGACAATCTCGTGCGGCATCTTGCCGGCAAGGGCTTCACGCAGCAGGAGATGCTTGACGCCGGCCTCGCGCGTCGCGGCCAGCGCGGCATCTACGACTACTTCCGCGGCCGCGTCACCTGGCCGATCCGCGATTCGACCGGCCGCACGCTCGGCTTCGGCGCGCGCAAGCTGTATGAGGACGACCAGATCAGCGCGAAGTACATCAACACGCCCGACACGGCGCTCTACCGCAAAACGCAGGTGCTGTACGGCATCGACATCGCCAAGTCTGCGATCGTGAAAAAACGCCAGGTCGTGATCGTCGAGGGCTACACCGACGTCATGGCCATGCATCTGGCCGGCATCGACACGGCCGTGGCGACCTGCGGCACCGCGTTCGGCGCGGAGCACGCGAAGATCGTACGCCGATTGATCGCCGACGACTCGCTCGGCGCGGTGCAGCTCGTCGGTCCGCTCAAGGTCGACGGGCAGTCGCTCAGCTCGCGCATCGTGTTCACGTTCGACGGCGACGCGGCCGGGCAGAAGGCCGCACTGCACGCGTTCGGCCTCGACTCGGCGTTCCTGTCGCAGACATTCGTGGCCGTGGCCGACGACAACCTTGACCCGTGCGACCTGCGGATCGAACGCGGCAACGAGGCGGTACGCGCGCTCATCGCCGGCGCGAAGCCGCTGTACGACTTCGTCATCGACGCGGCGATCAACCGATTCGACACCACGTACACGACCGGGCAGATGGGCGCGGTCAAGGCCGCCGCGCCGCTCATCGCGCAGATCCGAGACCGGTCGCTGCTTGACATTTACACGCGCAAGGCAACGCGTCGCATCGGCGTTGATCTGGACATCATGCAACGTGAGGTGCGCGACGCGCGACGGCAGCTGCACGTGCGCGACGACGACGCGTACGCCCCGAAACGACGGTCCGGCGGCTTCGGCGGCGGCGTGGGCGCCGGCGACGGATTCGGTGAGACGAACGGCGGCGCCGGGTTCGCCGGACGCGACCGATCCGGCGGCGACCCGTACGCGAACCCGGCCGCCCGCAAGACGCTCGAACGGCGCGACGCGGCAGACCAGACGTACTATCGGATCGACGATGCGGTGTTCATCTGCGAGCAGCAGTTCATGGCCACGCTGATCCAGGTGCCGCGCGCGATCGATCCGTCCATGTTCGCGTCGCTGTCGCTGTCGAACTTCATGACGCCGGTGTTCCGGTCGCTGTTCCAGACGATCGCCGCGGCCGGCGGACTGCCGGACACGACCACGCCGCAGGGCCTGTGGATGCACAACCTCGCGAAGGCCGGCGGGCCGCTGCTTGACCCGGTGGTCAACGAGCTGGCCGTGATGCCGCTGCCGCTGCCGCCGAGCGACGCCGATCTGCGCGCCAGCGACGGGGGAGCGGCCGGCGACGGCGACGCGAACGGTGCGGCGGCGCAGCTGCGGCCGGCGTCACCCGCCGAGCAGCAGTACGCCGCCGAACTAACGGCGAAGCTGCTGGACATGGGTTTCATGCGGCGCATCGGCGCGGTGCGCCGGCGCATGGCGCAGCTGCCGGACGGCGAGGAGAAGATCGGACTGCTGGGTGAGATCACCCGTATGGAGGCCGCCCGCAAGGACCTGCAGTCGCAGATCTTCGGCAACAACGTCGGCTGACGCGTGCGGCGTCGCTCCCCGCGGTCCCTGTTTTCATCCTCTCCTCTCGACCTCCCCTTCCTAACGGACATACAGCCGATTTACCTATGCGAATCGGCTGTATGTCCGTTGAGGTGATTGGGTGGTGAGGTGGGAAGTCGGTGCGCTGTTATGTCTGCGTGCCGCTGTGTCTATACGTTGTCTTGCCTGCCTCTCGTCCGTCTCGCACTTTGTTCTGCTCGCCCTGGTTCTGGTTCCACCCTTTAACGGACATACAGCCGATTGAGGTGGGTGAATCGGCTGTATGTCCGTTAGGAGGGGGCTTGCAGTCGCGAAAGCTATCCGTCGCGGGAGCGATCCGCGGGCAAGTCCGGGGAAGACTGATGATACAGACGTGAGAGACGGGCGGATGTGTATGGCACGTGAATTTTGGCTACGTTGCGGTGACATCTTGGTGGCGGCGATGGCCGTCGTGCGGTCGCGGCCATAGGCTGAAAGCATGAAGCAGTGGCGTGACGACGGCAGGATTGAGATGGATTCGGGCTCGCAGATGATGGCCTCGATGGAATCCACGGTGAGTATGCCGGAACCGGTGGGGTTCCCGGGACCCACTGCGATTCCCCGTCCCCTGCGGCATCCTTTCGGCGGCATGCGCGACCGTGTACGCGGCCATGTACGAGATCGGCTGTCGTCATCCGCCCGTCGGCTCCGCCCGGAACGGGACAAGGCGTCGCGGGCGGCCCACGTCCGTGCTCCGTTCCCGTGGTGGGCGTACGTGATCGCGTTCGTGTTGTTCGCCTCCGCCGCCGTGCTCATGCTGCAGTGGAGCGTGATGATCGCGCGCAGCCGCACCACGCCGTGGGAGTTCGTCGCCAAGATGTTCGGCATCGGGCCGGACGGGACGACGGTGCAGTTCGGCCAGTTCCAGTTCCTGCTCAACCTGCTCGTGATCGGCGCGGTCTATGCGGTGCTCGTATTCGCGATCAACCGGTTCTGGATCGCCAGCGGGCTTATGGTCACGGTGGCCGGCGTCATCGCCGTGCTCGAGCGCATGAAGGTGCTCGTCCGCTCCGAAACGATCCGGCCCACCGACATCACGCTGATGGCCAGCGGCGGCGCGGGCGGCATGGGCGACACCGTCACCAACACGCCGGCCGGTTCCGTCGAGGCGATCGTCCAGATGACGGTCACGGTGGCGGTACTGCTCGCGGTTTGCGTCACCGCTGCGGTCTTCGACGGCCGTCGCTCGCTGATCGTCACGCCGCGTCGGTTCATCGGCCGTGTCCGCCGCGGCCTCGCCGCCGTGATCTGCGCCGCGATGCTCGTCGCGTTCGCCGCCGACCTTGGCACCACCGGATCATGGGCGAACTCGTTCGCCGCCGGCTTCGGCGACAAGGCGAAACTGTGGGACTCCATCGAAGACGCGCAGTCCAACGGCGTCGCGGTCGGTTTCCTGCGCCTCACGCGCCCCAAGGTCATGGACCGTCCGGCGAACTACAGCGAGGCGACCATGCGCAAGGTCGCACAACGGTACGCCGCGCAGGCCGCCGCGATCAACCGCACGCGCACCACGAACCTCACCGACGGCACGGTCGTCATGATCCTGTCCGAATCGTTCTCCGACCCGACACGCGTGCCCGGCATCACGCTCAACGACGACCCCATGCCGTACATCCGGTCGCTCAAAAAGACCACCACATCCGGGCTCATGCTGTCGTCCGGCTACGGCGGCGGTACCGCGAACCTCGAATTCCAGGCGCTCACCGGGTTGAGCATGACCAACTTCGACGCGTCGCTGTCGAGCCCGTATCAGCAGCTCGTGCCGCAGATGACCTGGTCGCCCTCGTTCAACCAGATCTGGAACGCGGACGGCGACACCAGCCAGGCCGTCCACCCGTACAATCCCGCGCTGTACTCGCGCGCCACGAACTACCGCAAGTTCGGCTTCGCGAACTTCTACTCACAGAACGATCCGCTCATCGCCGACCATGCGACGCGCATCGACCGGTCGCACTACATCAGCGACGAAACGTCGTACGACAGCGTGCTCAAGCTCATCGACGCCGCGTCCGACAGCACGTCGAACCATGCTGCGGACGGCAAATCCGGCAGCCAGTTCATCCAACTGGTCACCATGCAGAACCACATGGGCTACGAGAACTGGTACGACCACAACCAGTTCACGGCCAGCTCCACGACCGGTACACCGCTTTCGGCCGACGAACGCACGCACATCGATACGTACGCCAAGGGCATGAGCTACACCGACCAATACACGAAGGCGTTCCTTTCCAAGCTCGACGCGATGAGCAAGCCGGTCACCGTGATCTTCTACGGTGACCATCTGCCGAGCATCTACAAGCACGCCAGCGCCGACGACCGCAACTCGATCCCGCTGCACGAGACCGACTATTTCATCTGGTCGAACAGGGCCGCGCGCGAGGCGACGCGCAAGACGGAAATCGCGGGTGTGGAGCATGCGGATGCGTCGGCTTCCGATTCGGACGCCGACGAGAACGCATACACATCGCCGAACTATCTCATGGCGCAGACCGCCGCGCATCTGAACGCGCGCGTCTCGCCGTACCTCGCGTTCCTGACGGCCATGCACCGAGCCGTACCGGCGATGGAACCGCCCGTGGTCAACGTGACGCAGGGCTGGACGCGTATCCCCGAAGGCACGCCGCTGTATCTCGATGCGGACGGCAAACAGATTGATGTCAGCCGTGCGTCGGCCGCGACCAAACGGCTGCTTGACGACTACCGGCTCATCCAGTACGACATCACCGCCGGCGACGGGTATCTGCGTGGGCTTGGATTCATGGACGTGCCCGAACAATAGTCGTCACACATTACAATATTAACGACAAACGATAAATTCGGCGTATACTGGAAGCGTAGGCACCGCAATCGATGACAAGGAGGTCATCATGGTCACGCAGCCCGTATCCACGACGCAATCCGCAACCCGATCCGCAACCCGGCAGACCAAGTCGGACATGCTGCTCGACCGCGCGGGCGGCGCGGCCGTCGTCATCGCGCGCATCGCGGCGGTCATCCTCGCGTTCCTCGCGGTCATCCAGCTCGTCATCACCATCATGTTCCTGGTCGACGGCCGTTCGTTTGCACCCGACGCCACGTCAGGCTACGCCGTATCGATGGACGCGGGCATCGGCACCGCGATCATCACCGGTCACTTCCTCGACAGCGACATCCGGCTCGTCAATTGGACGAACGATGCGATCAACGCGCCGGCCGTCGTGCTCGTCAGCCTCGAACGCACCGCGATCCTCACGCTGTTCGCGCTCGTGTTCGGCGAACTCGCCGCATTGCTCGCGAATCTGCGCGACTGGCTGCGCGACCGTGTGCGGTACGCCGACGCCGAAGCCGGCACACCCTCGCCGTTCCGCACCGTGCCGATCGAACGGCTCGACCGCGTTGGCTGGTACCTCATCACAGCTCCGGTCTCAGCGCTCGTCGTCACCGGTGTGTGCGCCCTGCTCGGCTGCGCGGTTTCGGTGACCGGCGGCTCGTCCACGGCCATCCTCGTCATGCTCGGCATCCTCGCGTTCATGTTCGCGCGGGTGTTCGGCTATGGCGCCGCACTGCAACACGACGTGGACGGGCTGCTGTGATCGCGGCGATGATCGTGGTGATGGACGCGGCGAGGGGAGCGCGGCGATGAGCGGGCGGATCGTGCTGCGGCTCGACCGGATGATGGTCGAGCGCGGGCGTTCGCTGAACTGGCTGGCCGATCGGGTAGGCATCACGAACGTGAACCTGTCGAAGATCAAGAACAACCGCGTTTCGGCCATTCGGTTCAGCACGCTCGCCGCGATCTGCGAGGCGCTTGACTGCCAACCCGGCGACATCCTCGCATACGAGGCGGATGGCGAGGAAGGCGATGGTCGGGAAGACGGATGACGGTCGGAAAGGCAGCGGTCGGGCATTGTCTGCGTGACGGTGACGTGCGCGATTGGTATGACGATGCCCGTCGTTCCTCCTGTCCGGTTCCCTTAACGGACATACAGCCGATTACGGTGGGCGAATCGGCTGTATGTCCGTTAAGAGAGAGGGAGGGACGGAGCGAGAGTGTGGGCGAGACGAAGCCAGGGCGTGGCGTGAATTGGCTGGGTCAGAAAACCGTCGATTGGTCTGGTCCAAATTGGACTGGTACGGTTGCGCGATCGGCGTGCGTCTGATAATGGGCGAGACGATATCGAACACTCTCGAACGCAAGGGGACAATATGACGCAGAACCGTGCCGAACTCAACCGCAACCTCGCCCAGATGCTCAAGGGCGGCGTGATCATGGACGTGACCACGCCCGAACAGGCCAAGATCGCGCAGGACGCCGGCGCGTGCGCTGTCATGGCGCTCGAACGCATCCCGGCCGACATTCGCGCGGCCGGCGGCGTCTCGCGCATGTCCGACCCGGCCATGATCAAGGGCATCCAAGCCGCCGTGTCCATCCCGGTCATGGCCAAGGTGCGCATCGGCCACATCGCCGAAGCGCGCATCCTGCAGGCCATCGACATCGACTACATCGACGAATCCGAAGTCCTCTCGCCGGCCGACGACGTGTACCACATCGACAAGAACCAGTTCGACGTGCCGTTCGTATGCGGCGCGAAGAACCTCGGCGAGGCGCTGCGCCGCATCGCCGAAGGCGCCGCCATGATCCGCACCAAGGGCGAGCCCGGCACCGGCGACGTCATCCAGGCCGTGCGTCACATGCGCACCATGACCAAGCAGATCCACGAACTGACCGCACTGCGCGACGACGAGGTGTACGAGGCCGCCAAGCAGCTCGCCGTCCCGTACGACCTCGCCAAGTACGTGCACGACAACGGCCGTCTGCCCGTCGTCAACTTCGCCGCCGGCGGCGTCGCCACCCCGGCCGACGCGGCGCTCATGATGGAGCTCGGCGCGGAAGGCGTGTTCGTCGGATCCGGCATCTTCAAGTCCGGAGACCCGGCCAAGCGCGCCGCCGCCATCGTGCAGGCCACCGCGAACTGGCAGGACGCCGACCTGCTCGCCAAACTGTCCGAAAACCTCGGCGAGGCGATGGTCGGCATCAACGAGGACGAGATCCAGACCATCATGGCCGCACGCGGCGAGTGACTCCGCATCCGTTCCGCTGACTCGATCGGAGGTTCATTTATGGTCGTAGCCGTCCAATACATCTCCAAAGAGGAATCCGACGACGCCGAAACCGCGAAACACGGCGTAACCGGTATCCTCGCCGTGCAGGGCGCATTCGCCGAACACGCGGCCGTACTCGACAAGCTCGGCGCGCCGTGGAAGCTGCTGCGCGCCGCCAGCGACTTCGATGCATCGATCGACCGCGTGATCCTGCCCGGCGGCGAATCCACCACCCAGGGCAAGCTGCTGCGTTCGACCGGTCTGTTCGCGCCGATCGCCGAACACATCGCCGCCGGCAAACCGGTGTTC
This sequence comes from Bifidobacterium ramosum, assembly GCF_009299505.1. Lineage (GTDB taxonomy): Bacteria > Actinomycetota > Actinomycetes > Actinomycetales > Bifidobacteriaceae > Bifidobacterium > Bifidobacterium ramosum. The sequence goes on from NZ_WBSM01000001.1 coordinate 53,735, forward strand.
GGCACCTGCGCCGGCATGATCCTGCTCGCGAGCCGCTTGGATAACGATCCGAACGTGTATTTCGGCGCGCTCGACGCGACCGTCCGTCGCAACGCGTACGGACGCCAGCTTGGTTCGTTCGCCGCCACCGCCGACTTCGGCCGGCCCGGCGATGCGGACTACCTGCCCGATCTGCCGCTCGTGTTCATCCGCGGGCCGTACGTCGTCTCGGTCGGGCCGAAGGCCGACGTGAAGACCACGGTCGACGGACATCCGGTCGCGCTGCGGCAGGGCAACATCCTTGCCACCGCGTTCCACCCGGAGCTCACCGGCGACACGCGCCTGCACGAGCTGTTCCTGTCGTTGTAGGTGCGGCTGATGCGGTTCGTCTCCCGTCCCGCGTGGCGGAAAACGCTCGCTGAGGCACGTCTCAGCGAGCGTTTTCCGCCACGAAGAGGTAGGGTGACGGAGGACGGCGGCGGAGACCGCGTGATGTCGGACGGTCGGACAGGATGGGGGTGATCGCATGCAGCTGCGACTCGACCGGCACAGCAGTGTGCCGATGTACCGGCAACTGGCCGGCGAACTGCGCGAGCAGATCGTCTCCGGTGCACTCGCCGAAGGCTACCGACTCCCGACCGAGCGCGAGCTCGCCGCACGGATGTCGGTCAACCGCGCCACCATCCTGCAGGCGTACCAGCAGCTCAAGGACGAGGGTCTCATCGCGTCCAAAGTCGGCAAGGGCACGTTCGTGCTGCCCGTCGCTTCAGCACGATCGGCTTCGGTGCCGTCTGCGCCGCAGCCGCCTGTCCCGTCCGACCTCGTGCATGACCATTCCCATCCGCGTGTCGTCACCATCCGCGACACGCGACGCCGCGACGCCGCGGCCGACCCCGAACCGACCGTCATCCGCCCGCCTTGGTCGGTGCTGTTCAGCGACTACTCCAACCGATTTACCTATCACGACATCGCCGAAGCGGAACGGGCGCAACGCGGCGGCGCCGGCGCGGCCGACGGTCATCGCATCATCGACTTCGCCACCGGCTCGCCGAACCCGGCCGACATCCCCGACGACCTGCTGCGCGCCGTCAGTCTCGAAGCGTTCGCCTCACGTGAATTCGACGGACAGCCCGAATCGCCGATCGAAGGTTTCGACGAACTGCGCGCCCTGCTCGCCGACCATATGCGCACGCGCGGCGTCCAATGCGACGTGCGCAACGTGATGGTGCTCTCCGGCTCGGAACAGGGCATCGACCTGATCGTGCGCGCGTTCGTCAACCCCGGCGACTGCGTGTTCGTCGAACAATCCACGTTCTTCCCCGCGCTGCAGTCGTTCCGCTCGGCCGACGCGCGCATCGTCGGCATCCCCATGGACGCGCACGGCATGCGCACCGATCTGCTCGACGGCTACTGCGCGCGGTTTCGCCCGAAACTCATCTACACCATCCCCACCTTCCATAATCCCACCGGCGCCACGATGCCCGTCGACCGCCGCCGCGAGCTCATCGACGTGGCGCGGCGCTACCAATGCCTGATCATCGAGGATGACGCATACGGGGAACTCTGGTACGGCGCGGCGGACGCGTCGCTCCCGGCGCACCGGCCGGTGCCGCTCAAAGGCATGGAGAACGCGGGATACGTCATGTATCTGTCAACGTTTTCGAAAACCGTGACGTCGGGGCTGCGCACCGGATGGATCGTCGCCGATCCGCACGTGATCGCGCGGCTGGCGGCGTTGCGGCGCATGGTCGACCAGCATACGAGCACGTCGTCGCAACGCATTTGCCTGGAACTGCTGCGCGAGGGGCGGATCGCCGCGCACGTGCGCACGCTGACGGCAGCGTATCGGACACGACGGGACGCGGTGACGCGCGCACTGACGCGATACGCGCCGGACGGCATGCGCTGGACCGTGCCGGCTGGCGGATACTACGTGTGGGTCACGCTGCCGGACGGCGTGCGGTCGTTGGACGTGCTGGCGGCATGCCGTGCGCGGGGCGTCACGTTCATGCCGGGCGGCGTGTTCGACGTGGACGAGACCGACGACGCGCACCTGCGGCTCAACGTCGTGCGACCGGATGCTGCGGATCTCGAACGCGGCGTGCGCGTGATCTGCGAGACGGTCGCCGAGATTCGCGACGGATTGGGTGGCCCGGCAACGACCCGCTCGTAACCGTCGTCGGCACATGCGGTGATGATGGCATCGCATCGACCTGGAAGGGGAACAATCATGGCAAGGCATTCCACACCGTTGGCGACCGTCGAATCGGCGGGCGACGAGGACGGCATCACACTGATCATCCACGCCGGAGCCGGCGATCGAGGCAGGCACCATACGCCGGAACGCTCGGCGCAGGTGCAGTCCGACCTGCGGCGCGCGCTGGACGCCGGATACGCGGTGCTGGAGGCGGGCGGTTCCGCCGAGGACGCGGTGATCGCGGCCATCCATGTGATGGAGGATGCGCCGGAGTTCAACGCCGGGCGTGGAGCGGCGCTCACCAGCGACGGCATCGCGCAGATGGATGCGTGTCTGATGGACGGCGACGGGGAAGTCGGCGCGGTCGCCGGCGTGAGCACGGTGAAGCATCCGATTGACGCGGCGCGGGCCGTCAAGGACCGGACCAAGCACGTGCTGTTCGCGGATCCGACCGATGCTGAGATCGCCGCGTGGGGTGTCGAGACCCAGCCGAACGAGTACTTCATCACCGAGGAACGGCGGCGCTCGCTGGCCGAGGCGCAGGCCGGCGGCGACGCGTGGGCGAAACGCGCCGATGAGGCCGGGGACGGGGCCGAGACCGCCGGAACATCACGCGACGCGGCCGGTAGCGGCGTGATCGGCGGTTCGCTCGGCGACGAGAAGCACGGCACGATCGGCGCGGTGGCGCGCGATGCGGCCGGGCGTATTGCGGCCGGCACCTCCACCGGCGGCATCACGAACCAGATGCACGGGCGCGTCGGCGATTCTCCGCTGCCCGGATGCGGCACGTTCGCTGACCGACGCACCGTGGCCGTCTCCTGCACCGGCATCGGCGAGGCGTTCATCAAGGCGGTCGCGGCGCATCAGGTGGCCGACCGAGTGCGTTTCGCCGGCGAATCCGTGCACGACGCGGCCGTAGCCACGCTCGCGGAGGTCGCCGCCCATCACGGCGACGGCGGTATGATCGTCCTGCCGGCGAACGGCCGCGGCGTGGTGGCCTATAACAGCGAGATGATGAACTTTGGCTACCGCAGTGCCGCCGGAGAGCGTGTCAACGGGTGAGATGTCTCGGCGGCCGGTGACCTGACACGCGATGATGCCGTCTGTCGGCATGCTGATGGGCTCATCCGACGGGCAATATGCAAACTGAGAGGCAGATTTACCGAGATTACGAGGTCTTTCTGCAAACTGAGAGGCAGCTTCCACCGCCGACACGCCGGAATTCGGCATATCGTCCGGGCATATCATCCGGTCATTCGGGGCGTCGGCTGCCTCTCAGTTTGCAGAAAGACCCGTGCAGTGGCATGAATCTGCCTCTCGGTTTGCGAAAAGCCGCTGTCCACGGGCGGTGAGGTGCTACCAGTGGACAGCGGCTTTCCGGGAAACGACGTGCAACACTCAGGCGATCTGGGCGAGCAACGCCGGCAGTTCGGTCATCGTATCGATGACGGCGTCGGCGCCGGCCGCCACGAACGCGTCACGTGCGGCGGCGCGGGCGGCGGCCTGGTCGGCGGGGGAGAGCGCCTCAAACTCGGACTGGCTCAACGCCATCTGCGAGCTGCCCTCCGTCACGCCGATCGTGAACACGCCGGCGTTCTTGCCCTCGCGGATGTCGGAGAGCGTGTCGCCCACCTTGGCGGCGCGGCGCACATCGGTCACGCCCAGCGTCTCAAGGTTGCGGAACACCATGTACGGGTAGGGGCGGCCGAACCCGTTCGTGGAGTCCGGGCTGAACCAACAGTCGGGCGCATAGCCGTTCGCGGCGGCCTGTGGCACGACGATGTCCATCATCTTGTCGGTGTAGCCGGTGGTCGAGCCGATCTTGATGCCGGCCTCGCGCAGCGCGGCCACCGCCTCCGTCACGCCCGGCTTCGGATCGGCGAACTCGTTGAGGATCGACAGCAGCTTCGGCTCGAAATGCGCGTACACGGCATCCACGTCCGCATCGGTCGGGGCGGCACCGTGTTCGTCCTCCCACGCGCGGGCGATGCGGTCCATGTGCAGCATCGTGTTGATGTGGTCGTGCTTGAGCATGCCCATCGGCTTGCGCGTCTCGGCCATCGTCGGCTCGATGCCGAACTCCTTGAACGCCTCTTGGAACGCGCGCACCGGCGCGAAGCACCCGTAGTCCACGGTGGTGCCGGCCCAGTCGAAGATCACGGCATCAAAACGGTTGGTCATGGCAGATTCCTTTCAGATTGTTCGGATCGTTCGGATCGGATTTCCGGGGGCGCAGTCTCAGGCGGTGAGCTTCACGCCGGCCGGGGCGGCAGCCTTGATCGGCTCGCCCGCGGCGTCCATCGCGGCGATCGCGGCCGGCACGGAGTCCGAGCCCGTGGCCGCCGCGAGCAGTCCGCGCTCGCCCATGTACAGCGCCAGCAGTTCGGTCACCTTCTCGATGTCGTCGGCGTAGATCTCGCCGATGTTGCCGAGGCGGAACGTCTCCTCGGTGGTGAGCTTGCCCGGGTAGATCGCGTAGCCGCGTTCCTTGATGAACTCGTACATGTCATGGAAGTCGAACGTCGTGCCTTCCGGGTACAGGAACGTGGTGATGATCGGACCCTGGTGTTCGGCGAGGAACACGTGGAAGCCGAGCGCCTTCATGCGTGCGATGAGCAGGTGGTTGTTGAGCGCGTAGCGGGCGGAGCGCACGGGGATGCCGCCTTCGGCGAACATCTCGTCGAGCGCCTTGGAGAACGCGAGCACCACATGGGTCGGGGAGGTGTAGCGCCACTTGCCGTTCGCCTTCTCGAGCGTGTTCCACTGGTCCCACAGGTCGAGCGAGAGGCTGCGAGCCTTGCCTTTGGATGCTTCGAGCTTCGCCTTGTTGCAGATGATGAAGCTGAAGCCCGGCACGCCCTGAATGCACTTGTTGGCGGAGGAGACGAGGAAGTCGATGCCCCATCCGGCGACCGGGATGTCCACGCCGCCGAACGAGCTCATCGCATCCACCATGAACGTGCAGCCGTGCGCCTTGGCGACGGTCGCGACCGCGGCGATGTCGTTGAGCAGGCCGGAGGTGGTTTCGGAGTGGATCATGGACACGTGCGTGATCGTCGGGTCGTTGCGCAGGTACTCGTCGACCTTCGCCGCGTCCGGGATGCGATCGTACGGTTCCGCGTACTGGACGTAGTTGATGCCCGCGTGCTCGCAGATCTTCACCTGACGGTCGCCGTACGCGCCGTTCGTGCACAGCAGCACCTTCTCGTCTTTGCCGATCACGGAGGTCAGCACGCTTTCGACGCCGAACGTGCCGGAGCCCTGCATGAGCACGGCGGTGTAGTCGGCCGGATCGCAGTGCGCGAGCTCGAGCAGCTGGCGGCGGATCTTCTGCGTGATCTGCTGGTAGTCCTCGTCCCACGTGCAGTGGTCGAAGAGCATCTCCTCCTTGACGGTGCGCGTGGTGGTCAGCGGGCCGGGGGTGAGGAGCTTGTATTCGTTTGCCATGATGGTTGGTTCCTTTCCTGATTTCCGATTGCCGACTGTAGTCATTCACGTAGTTGATGACATCTTCTACGTAGTCTGATGATTACCGTCGGCGTGTTGTCTGTAGTTCTGTTGGTTTGTTTGATTGCCGTTTACGATTGACGATTCGCGTTATGCACAGGTACCCCTACCGGGCCGGGGTACGGGATACGTTATCCGACGCGCTCCGGGTCGCTCGGCCAAGTCATACGGTCTGACAACGCATCCCGTACCCCGACCCTACGTTTCGTTATGACGTTGCGTTTGATCGGGGTGAACGACGGTGAACGGAGGCTACTTCCCCTGCGCGATGCGCTTGCACTCGGCGGAGAAGTCCTGATGCTGCTGGAGCAGGTCGACGGTCAGGGGCTTGGGGAAGGTCTTGGAACGCTTGGACGCGTTGGCCGGGGCCTTCTCGCCCACGTACAGCGGCGTCGGATACGTTTCGAGCAGTTCCTTGCGGCCCTGGTCGATGATCACCGCGGCCATCTGCTGCGCCTTCGGGTTCGTCGCCTTGCCCTTGTCGAGCACCGCCACCGATTCGGTCAGCGAGTAGTTGCCCTCCTCGGGGTCGACGTAGTCGATCGGCAGGCCCTTCTTCTTGTCCGCGACGGCTTGGTGGCGCAGGCCGAAGCCGATCGCCACCTCGCCCGAGCGCACGGCCTTCAGCGGGCCGGAGCCGGACTGTTCGAGGTGCGGGCCGGCGTTGCGGTAGATCGCCGTCAGGATGGCCTTGCCCTCCTCGCCGGTGCCGTACGCGTCCGCGATGGCCTGGATCATCAGCCAGCCGGTCGACGAGCCCTCCATGTCGGGCACGGAGATCAGCCCCGCGTACTTCGGGTCCGCGAGATCCTTGAAACTCTTCGGCGCGTCCACGCCGGCCTGCTTGAGTGCGGTCGTGTTGACGATGATCGCGCCTTCCTGCGCGGTGGTCGGACGGCGGTAGTTCGGCGCCTTCGAGTTCTCGGACGTGCCGAGCAGCTGGGACTTCACATCGGTCAGCGGCGCGAACATGTGGTTGCGCTCCTGCGCCGAATCGACGTAGTAGGAGCTCATGGTGAGCATGTCGGCCTCGAGCGCCTTGCCCTCGGCGAGCATCTTGCCGCCGAGTTCCGAGGTGCCGAACGGCTGGATGATGTACTGGTCCTTGAACCCGTTGTTGTCGAGCGCATGCTGGAAGGCGACTACGGCCTCGTCGTCGGCGTTCGTGTAGATCACGACCTGGCCGTTGGCGGAGGCGGTGGAGGTTGCGCCGAAGCCGAAACCGACGAGCAGCACGGCGAGCACGGCCGACAGTCCGGCGGTGAACGCGTTGCGGGCGCGGCGGTTGCCGCTGGTCGGCAGCGGGAAGTCCGGCGTGCCGTTCTCGGCGGCCTGCACCGCGGCGGTCAGCTTCGTGTCGGCGGCGACGGTGGACCGTGCGGCGGCGACCTGCGGCGTGCGCACGGTGGCGCGGGCCGCGGCGCGGGCACGCTCGGCGGAACGGTCGCGTGTGGCGAACGCGATCACGCCCTTGACGACGAGGTTCGTCACGAGGATGAGCAGCGAGAGCACGAACACGTCATCGAACTTGGCGATGTGCTGCAGCGCGGAGATCTTCGTGGTGATGACCTGCGTGCGCGCGCCGGTCAGGAACACGACCGCGGAGATCGTGACCATCGCGTTGACGAAGTAGTAGCCGAACACCTGCAGGATGGTCGGCAGCGCGTTCGGCGTGACCACGCGCACGATCGTCTTGATCCAGTTGTCGCCCATGAGTTTGGCGGTGGTCTCCCAGCCGGCGTTCATCTTCGAGAGCGAATCCTTGATCATCTGGTACGGGGTCGCGAAGTAGTGGATGATGTTCGCGGCGATCAGGATCCAGAACGTGTTCTGCAGGCCGGAGCCGGAGAATGCGAACAGGAACGCGATGCCGAGCACCATGCCAGGCACGGTGTTGATGATCGCCGAGATCGCGTCGACCGAACGTTTCGCCCAGTTCGGCAGCTTGGAACGCGACGTGACCAGGCCGGCCGCGTACGCGAACAGGCAGCCGATGATCGCGGTCATCACGGCCACGTACAGCGAGTTCGTGAACACCTGCGTGAGCTCGGGATCGGTGAACATGTTGGCGATGTGCGCGAACGTCGGCGCCGTGTTGAACGGCCATTCCGAGACGAACGGGATGAGCAGGATCACCGCAAACACCGACAGGGTGCACACCAAGACCACCACGGAGGCGATGCCGCACGCCCAGTCGCGGCGCGGCCCCTTCGGCAGATCGACCTGGCTGATCTGCTTGTAGCGGATCGCGAAGCGTTCGAGCACGGTCATCAAAATGATCGAGATGATCGACGGGATCAGCATGAACACGGCGATCACGGCGCCGCGGTTGAAGTTCGGGATGGAGCCGAGCATCTGGTTGAACAGCGTCATCGCGAGCACGTCGTATTCGCCGCCGACCGACGTCGGGATGCCGTAGTCGGTGAACGCGAGGAAGAACGACTGGATGAACGCGACGGCCATTGTGCCGATCAGCGGGCGCAACACCGTGTTGAGGAACGTGGTCAAGGGCTTGTCGCCCATGATGTGCGAGACGATGATGAACTTCTTGTCGACGAATTGGAAGCTGTTGTTGATCAGCAGGAAGCAGGTCGGCAGCGTGTAGATCACGTAGCCGAGCAGCAGGCCGTTGAACCCGTAGATGTCGAACAGCTGGTGGCCGCCGAGCAGCCGGGTGATCAGACCCTGCTTGCCGAACGAGTAGATGATCGCGAAGCCGTACGTGATGGTCGGCAGCAGCATCGGCAGCTGGGCGAGCAGGCCGACCGCCTTCTTGAATCCGGCCGGCACGTTCGTGCAGTTGATCGTGTACGCGAGCAGGAACGCGAGCAGCACAGCCACGAGCGCGGACACGGACGACACGGCCAGCGAGTTGGTGATCGACCGCGTGAATTCGGGGCGCGACAGTACGGCCGCGTAGTTGGCAAGCGTCGCGCTGCCGTCCGCCGTGGTGAACGACTTGACGATGACGAGCACCATCGGCACGACGAGGAACGCGGCGAACGCGACGGCCACGATGACCAGCAGCGTCCACAGCTCGGTCTGCTTCGGGGCGCGCGGACGGCGTTCGTAGTTGACGATTTCGGGGCGGATGTTGGGCAGCTGGTTGGCCGCCTGGATCGATTCGGCGGACATGTCAGGCCTCCTGCGCGCTCGCGGCGGTGGCCGTGGTGGCCGGCTGGCGATCGGCGGCCGCGTGCGCGTCGCCCTCGTTGAACAGCGTGTAGATGTTGTTGCGCTTGACTTCGAGCTGATGCAGGATGAACTTCTTCACAAAGTCGGACGCGGGGTGCTCGATGATGTTCTCCGGGGTGTCGTACTGCGCGATCTTGCCGTGGTTGATGATGAGCACCTTGTCGCTCATCGTGCATGCCTCTTCGGGGTCGTGCGTGACCATGATCGTCGTGAGCTTGTACTGTTCCACGATCTGCTTGATCTTCGCCTTGATCGACTCCTTGATCACGCCGTCCAAAGCGGACAGCGGCTCGTCGAGCAGCAGCAGTTTCGGCTTCATCACCAGCGTGCGGGCGAGTGCGACGCGCTGCTTTTGACCGCCCGACAGCTCGTCGATGCGCTTGTTCAGATGCTCCTCGAGCCCGAGCAGCGAGATCAGCTCCTTGATCTCGCTTTCCGACGAGATGCCCGGGTTGTTCCGCAGGCCGTACGTGATGTTCTCGTAGGCGGTGAGGTTCGGGAACAGCGCGTAGTCCTGGAACACGATGTTGAACCCGCGCTTCTCCATCGGCACCTGCGTCAGGTCCTCGCCGTTGTAGATGATTTGGCCGCTGGTCGGATCGGTGATGCCGAGGATGATGTTGAGCAGCGTGGTCTTGCCGCCGCCGGAGGGCCCAAGGATCGACATGATCTGGCCGTCGCCCAGCGTCAGGCTGATGCCGTTGAGGACGTGCGTGTCCCCGAAGGATTTGGTGATGTTCTTCAATTCGAGCATATTTCTCAACTTGCCTTCCGGCAGGCTGCTCGTGGCGGCCTGCGCGTCATTGACGCCGGACCGTGCGCCGGCGTCCCGTTCGGTATTCAGTTATGTGCGACCGAACCTCACGCCGCAGTTTCTATCGTCCGTCCATGCGTCGCCGCGTTGCGCCATCGGAGGGGAAAGCTCAATAAAAGAATGGTGAACAATGCGTAAAACTACGCAGCTTCGTTGTAGTTTCGTAGTTTTCGGTTGGTGTGTCATGACGAGATTCGCGTTTCCCAACGGACATACAGCCGATTGCGCCCGGTGAATCGACTGTATGTCCGTCAAGGGGGGAGAGCCGGTGAGTGTGGGAACGCATGCGTGGCGGAAAACGTTCGCTGAGCACATGCTCAGCGAACGTTTTCCGCCACGAGACGAGTGGGATGGAGCGGTACGGCTGCATGCGTGCCGCACCGCGGACCGGATCAGCCGCGGTACTCACGATCGGCGATGATCTTGCCGGAGCGGTCCAGCTCGGTGGAGAACCGGCCGTAATCGCTCAGGATCACGCCCATGTACAGCATGTCCACCAACGCCGTATGCGCCACGCGTGAGAAGATCGCGTTACCGTAGATCGTATGCTCGCCGCGTCCCGCGTACAGGCACACGTCCGCCCAGTTGGCCAGCGGCGTGCCGTACGCGTTCGTCACCGCAATCGTATGCGCGCCCTGCGCTTTCGCCAGCCGCAGCGCCTTGACGGTGTCCGCCGAGGACCCCGAATAGGAGAAGGCGACCGCCGTATCATCCGCGCCGAGGTGGCCGGCGCCGATCTGCTGCAGGTAGGCGTCGGTGTTCAGCCGCGATTTGAGGCCGAGATAGCCGAGCTTGGTGAACAGATCGGTGGCCGGCACGAGTGAGTTCTCCACGCCGTAGATATCGATCAGGGAGGCGCCGGCGATCAGCGAGACGGCCTTGCGGAACGCGGCCTGATCCAGCGACGAGGCCATGTCGTCCAATAGCGTCTTCGCGCTGTTGACGGCCTTGACCGGCACCGAATCCACGTCGTCCCACGGGTTGAGATCGAATCCTTCGAGCGGGTCGAACGTCACGCGACGTTCCGCCTCGGGATGCTTCAGCACATACCGCAGTTCACGGTACCCGCCGAATCCGAGCTTGCGGGAGAACCGGATCACCGTGGGCTGGCTCACACGGGCGGCGTCGGCGAGCTGGCCCACGGTCAGCGCCGCCGCCTCGTCGAGATGGTCGCGCACGTACTGTGCAACGGCACGTTCCGCCGGCCGCAGCGAAGGATACACATGGTCGATGCGTTCGCGAATGCCGACCGAGGACTGCATGCACGCCTCCTTCACGCCTACTCATTATCCGCGTTTCAGCTTATGCGATGCGGATGCGTCCGCGATGCACGCAAATTGACGTGCCGGTAAACACGCATTGAACACTTCCGTCGCCCGCGGCGGTGCGCGATAATGGGACGCATGGTGACGATAACGGTGGGCGCGCCGACGCATCCGGCCAGCGAACGGCTCTACGGCGTCTTCTTCGAGGACATCAACCACGGCGCGGACGGCGGCCTGAACGCGAACATGGTCGACAACTACAGTTTCGACGGCGTGTACCTGCATCATGAGTCGCTGCGGCTCAAAGGCGCGGACCGATGGCGGATCGAAGCCGATCCACTGCGCGGCTGGCGGTTCGACGGCGTGACCGCGACCAGCTGCGGCACCGAAATCCGCGGGGAGCGCGGGCGCCGCGTCGCGACCGACTGCCCTGCGCCGCCGATCCACCGCAACAGCCGCTACGCACGCATCGCGATCGGCGGGCTGCATCTCACCGAGTGCGCGGCCCATCCGTCCATCGAGAACTACGGGTACGGCGGCGACCTGCGTCGCGCCGGCCTGTACGCCATGTCCATCATGCGCGACCACACGTACGACTTCACGGCGGCTGTGCGGCCGGTCAACGGCAAGGTCGCGCTGCACGTCACCGTCATCGGTGCCGACGACCGGCCGATCGTCGACGACGTGCGCTTCGACGTCGACCGATTCGCCGGCGAGCCGATGCGTGACGGCTGGGTACAGGTCAGGTACGCGCTGACCGGTCTGGCGAACGACTACGGTGCGCTGCACATCGACGTGATCGGCGAGCCGGGGGCGACGTTCGATCTCGACTGCGTGTCGCTCATGGATGCGGACTCGTGGGGCGCGGGCGATCCGAAGTGGCGATACGGCCGGCTGCGGCGCGATCTGGTCGAGTCGATTGCCGCGCTGAAGCCGGCTTTCGTGCGCTTCCCGGGCGGCTGCATCGTCGAAGGCGTCACGCCCGGCAACGAATACCGGTGGAAGGACACGGTCGGCGCGTTGCCGGCCCGCCGTCAGCAGGCCAACATGTGGGCGTACAAGACGCCCGACGGCGGCATGTACTCGCAAAGCTACCAGATCGGCTTCTACGAGTACTTCTGCCTGTGCGAGGACCTCGGCGCCAAGCCCCTGCCGACCCTGTTCGCCGGCATCACCTGCCAGTCGCCATACCGTGACCCCAAGCACGTCGACACCGACTCCGACTGGTTCCGGGACGTCGTCGTGCAGGAATACCTCGACCTCATCGACTTCGCCAACGGCGATCCCGACGAGAGTCCATGGGCGGCCGTGCGCCGCGACATGGGCCACCCCGAACCGTTCGGCCTCGACATGATCGGCGTCGGCAACGAGAACTTCGGCGCGGACTACGTCGAGAAGTTCGATGCGATCAGCCGCGCCGTCCACGGCAAGGATCCGCACATGCTATGCGTGATGAGCGCCGGACTGTTCCCGTTCCGCCTGCCGATGCGCCGCACGTGGAACCATGCGCACGCGGTCGCGGCCGGTCAGGTGCCGGGCGTCGCGGCGATGCCGGGAGACGACGACGTGTGCGGTGACGGCCGAGCCGTCCGCGAACCGGGATTCGGTTCGCCGTCCATTCTCGTGGACGAGCACGCGTACCACTCCCCGGAATGGTTCATCGCGCAGGCCCACCGATTCGACGACTACCGGCGCGACGGCACCGGCGTCTACTTCGGCGAATACTCCGCCAACGGCTACTTCGCCGCCCAGCCGCAGAACTACGACCACGCGAGCCAGTGGCGGTCCGCGCTTGCCGAGGCCGCGTTCCTCACCGGCTGCGAACGCAACAGCGACGTCGTCAAGATGACCTCGTACGCGCCGCTGCTCTCGCACGTCACCGCCCACGGCTGGGAGCAGAACCTCATCGAATTCAACCCCGCGCATGTGCGGCCGAGCGTCAACTACGAGGCGGAGCGGCTGTTCTCCGCGAACTACGGCACGTGCGTCTACGACTGCCGCATCGACGGCGACACGGACGATCTGTACGTATCGGCCACCGGCGACGACGGTCGCGTGCATGACGATGACCGTATGCGACGGTTCGTCAAACTCGTCAACACAGGGGAGCGGCGCATCGGCGTCACCCTGAACGTCACGTCGCGCGATGACGATCGCGACACATGCGACATGGCCGACACGTCGCGGTCGCTGCACGTCGAAACGCTTACCGCCGATCCGTACGCGCGCAACACCCTCGATTACACCGGCGACGGCCACGACTGCGTCACCCGCACGGTACGCGACTCGACGCTGCCGGAGGCCGACGGACCGGTGCGTATGGCGCTCGTGTTGCCGTCGTACAGCATTACGCTGGTACGGTTGTCCTGACCGACGGTTGTCCTGACCAACGGCGTCCGGCAACGTAGCGGCGACGACCATCATGGTCGGAACGAAAGTACAATCCGCCGTAAGGCTGAGCGGCCGTTGGCGTTGGAATCGGTCGGAAAACAACACGTCGGCACGACGTACTTGGGCCGGTGCTCCGCTAGAATCATCCACGGTTAACGCACGGTGAACTTCGGAGGAACAATGCGTCGCTGGGCCATCGAGCTGCTGAAAAGCGAAACGATCCTGATCGTCGCCACGATACTCGCGATCATCTCCTGCTTCATCGTTCCGCCCGACGCCGACTACAAGGACTACGTGCACATGAGCACGATCAGCCAGCTGGTCTGCCTCATGCTCGTGGTATGCGGCTTCCAACGCATCGGCGTGTTCCGCATCATCGGCTCGCGGCTGCTGCACCACGTCGGCACCGCGCGCGGCCTGGTGATCACGCTCATCTCGCTCACGTTCTTCTCGGCGATGCTCATCACCAACGACGTGGCGCTCGTCACGTTCATTCCATTCGCGATCTCCGTGCTCATCATGGCCGACATGGAGGAGCACGCCGTGCTCGTCGGCACGCTCATGACCATCGGCGCGAACGTGGGCAGCATGTTGACGCCGATCGGCAACGCGCACAACCTGTACTTAAAAGCGCTCACCGGCATGCCCGCAATGGAGATGATCGGCATCATGGCGCCGTATTCGGCCACCGCCGCGGTGATGCTCGTCATCATCTCGTGCATCGTGTTCGGCAAGAAGCCCGTTTCGGAATTCCGCTCGCTCGACGGCGCCGGCATCGAACAGGGCGTGCTCGCCCCGTCGAGCGAAGGCCACCGGCCCGACGAGATCCGCATCACCGGCTACGGCGCGGGCTACGGCGGCTGGCGCACCATCGTCTACACGCTGCTCTTCGTCGTCTGTCTGCTCGCGGTGAGCGACGTCATCCCGCTGTGGGCCATGTGCGTGATCGTGTTCGCCGCGTTCCTCGTGTGCGACCGCAAGGTGTTCAAGAACGTCGACTGGGGCCTGCCGCTCACGTTCACCATGTTCTTCATCTTCATCGGCAACATGAAGCGTGTGCCGGAATTCTACGAACTGGCCGCGTCCTTGGTGAACATCCGCCCGCTCGAGGTCGCGGTCGGCTCCAGCCAGCTCATCAGCAACGTGCCGACCACGCTACTGCTGTCGGGCTTCACCGAACAGTGGCGTCCGCTCATCATCGGCACGAACCTTGGCGGCATGGGTACGCTCATCGCCTCCATGGCCTCGCTCATCGGCTACAAGAACGTCGTGCGCAAGTATCCGCACCAGAAGGGCCGGTATCTGGCCGTCTACTCGGCCGTCAACGTGCTGTTCCTCATCGTGCTCGTCGGGCTTTCCTGGATCATCGAGCCGTGACTCGCAAACCGTGAACACTTTGCCGTGAACCTTGCCGTGAGCCGCCCAACCGTTACCGGGAACGTGACCGTTCGTATGCTGTGTTCGGGCGTGGGCTGATCGTCGCGGATTTATCATGGATGCATTACGGAACACGGGTGTTCCGGTTCGTCGCCGAGGAGTAGTGCCGCCATGGAAAAGACACCGCAGAAGAAGCGCCGCGAACGCATCGCGCGCATCGTCGCCGGTGTAGTGGCGGCGCTGATTGCCGTCGGACTGCTGCTGTATTACGTGCCGTGGCCGCAACGCATCCGCATCGACGGCGACGCGTACCGGGTCGATAGAAACGCCGATTCCGACACCTCGTACACGATGTCGCTGGACGCGACCCGGTTACATTATCTGTTCCGGTCGGATCGCCTGACCGGACACGTCACCATCCGTCCGGCCGGCGGCGGGGATGTGGCGGTCGACCATGACCTCGACCGTCCGGGGTGGTATATCACGGACGTGACCCAGCCCGGCACCAAGGACACGGTCTCGTATTTCTGCGGATTCTGGGTCGACTACACCGGCTCCAGCCCCGACATGACGACGGTAAGCGGTCTGCTGTCGGCCGACCGGACCTCGATGCTGATCGAGGTCAATAGCGACCAGGGCCGAGGCGTCTACATCGCGCCGGCCTCCGACGAACAGTCTGTCGAAACGATCAAAACCGAACTCGGCAAAGTCTTCGACGTGGACGGCTGGATTGACAGGTGACTATACGTTGTTTCAGCGGGACAGCATGGAGATGAGGGTGCGCTTGCGCTTGGTGTAGGGCGGGTAGATGAGGGAAAGCGTGTCGGGGAACGTCGGCTTGGCGACGACGGTCTTGACATGGCTGAACTCGAGGAAGCCGGCGTAGCCGTGGTAGGCGCCCATGCCCGACGCGCCCACGCCGCCGAACGGGAGCCGACTGGACATCAAATGGCCGAGCGGAAGATTGAAGCCGAGCGCGCCCGAACTCGTCTCGCGCTCGAAACGGCGGCGTACGATGGTGCTGCGCGAGAAGACGTAACAAGCCAGCGGCCGCGGACGGTCGTTGATGAAGGCGATGGCGGCGTCCGCGTCGGCGACAGTTAGGATCGGCAGGATCGGGCCGAAGATCTCCTCCTGCATCACCGGAGCGTCCGGCGAGACGTGCGTGAGTACGGTCGGCGCGATATGCCGGCTCGCGCGGTCGCCGTAACCGCCGCAGATGATGTGCGCGGCGGATGACGGGTCGTCTGAGTTCGGCATCAGCGACATCAGCCGGTCGTAGTGACGGTCGTTGATGATCCGCGCGTAACTGGACGACCATACTATGCGCGAGTCGTGTGTATCGTCGTACGTCATATGGTCGTCGCGGCCGTACGTCTGTCGGTTGCCTGGCCGGCCGCTATTCGTCCAATCGCGTGTGGTTGAACTATCGTCGGCGGTGACGTGTACGTCGTCGTAATCGTGTGCGTATCCGTCGTCCGTCCGACGACGATCGTCGGACACGACTCTGCCGAATGCGACGGATTCTCGTCGTCCATAGTGCCGCCCGGCGACGGCGACCGGGCCGGAGTCGTACATAACGGCATCACGTCGTCCTCCGACGTTTCCGAACATCCGATACGCCGCTTTCGCGATACGCTCCGCCAGATCGTCGGCGATATCAGGCGTCGCCAGTACGTAATCGGGCGCGACACAGGTCTGCCCGGCATTGACGAACCGACCCCACGCGATACGCCGCGCGGCCACGTCCAGATTCGCCGTACCGTCCACGAACACCGGCGACTTGCCACCAAGCTCCAGCGTGACCGGCGTCAGATGCTTCGCCGCGGCCTCCATCACGATGCGGCCGACCTTGCCGCCGCCCGTATAGAAGATATGGTCGAACGGCTGCTTGAGCAGCTCGCCGGTTTCCCGCGCGCCGCCCTGCACCACGGCGAACGCGCGGCGGTCAAGATAACGGTCGATCAGCGTCATCAATGCACGGCTCGTCTTCGGCGACAATTCCGACGGTTTCAGACACACGCAGTCGCCCGCCGCGATCGCGTCGACCATCGGCTCCAACGACAACAGCACCGGATAATTCCACGGCGCGATCACCAGCGCCACGCCCTTCGGTTCCGCCACCGTCCAACCGGCCGCCGGCTGCAACAGCCAGTGCATCGGCTTCGGCCTGCGGGCCGCCCAGCGGGCCAGCCGAGGACGCACGAACCGAATCTCCTCCAGCGTCAGATTGATCTCCATGAGCATCGTCTCGGTCGTCGGTTTGCCGAAATCGTCATGCACCGCACGCGCCAGCCGCGCGCCCTGCTCGCGCAGCATCCGCTCCATCGCATCCAACTGCGCCCGCCGCCACCGCAACGGCCGTGTCACGCCGCGCCGGAACGTCCCGTCAAGCCGGTGGAATGTCGCCTCCGCATCGAGACTATCGTCGTAGTGATTCGCACTCATGCTCCCGTTATACCAGCGATCGTCGCGCGGCGGCCGACCGAAGCCGGTCTGCGGTTCGTCTTCTGGACGAAAGCAGACGCCGGCCCGAGACATATGCGTCCGTTTTTGTTCAGAAGAGGGGGAACTGTGAGTATTATGCTCAAACCGACGACCCCGGGATGAGAAGTCACGTGGTCGCAGAAAAGGGTCGTATTACTCGATGATGGTTCGGTGATTGGTTGTTCAGTGATTGATTTCGGTGACGGCATGCTGACGTTAAGCGAGTACCGGCATGCTGCTATACTGTCCCTTCGTTTGGCCCCGTAGCTCAGCTGGATAGAGCATGTGACTTCTAATCTCAGGGTCGCCGGTTCGAGCCCGGCCGGGGTCACGAGAAAGCCCTTGGAACTGCTGTATTGGCAGTGGTTCCAAGGGCTTTGTGATACCTCTGGCCGCTATTCCAACGTTGTTCTGCTGTCACCTTCTGACGGACAACCAGCCGATTTGAGTGGGTATATCGGCTGGTTGTCCATTGCGGGTGTGGGCTGAGGGCGTGGGCTGTTGTTGGTGGTGGTGCGCAAAGATTTCGGGGAATGATGCCGTTCGTCCCGAATTTCCTGCGCTGAGGATGGGTCAGTGCGGGAAATTCGGGAGAGATGGGTTGTTTTCCTGAAAAAGTTGCGCTTGGACTTGCTCAGTGCGGGTTATTCGGGACGATAGGGCTGTTTTCCCGAATATCTTGCGCTGGCGATGTGGCGCGGTGGCCGAAGCGTGTGCTTCCCTGGGGTTCCGCTCCCCGGGACGGACATACGGCCGATCGAGATACCGAATCGACTGTATGTCCGTTAGGGGAGGAGATGGGAGAAGTGGTTCGGGACTGTTTGCCGGGAACCCGTCATCATGATCAACGGACATACAGTCGATTGCGCGGCGAGAACGGTTGTATGTCTGTTGAGGATGAGGTGATTGAATTGCGACAATATATACAGCGGTCATTGTTCTTTCTCTCTAACGGACATGCAGCCGATTCAGGCGGGTAAATCGGCTGTATGTCCGTTAAGAGGAGGGGAAGAGGGTAAAACGGCGCGGCGCGGCGGGCGATAGCGGGGATGGGGTATGGTGACGGGTATGCCGATTTCCGCTGAAGTGCTGGCCAATGTGAAGGCCGACCGTATCCGCCGTGTATCCGATCTGGCCAACCGCCGCAGCCGCGAGAAAAGCGGACGGTTTCTGATCGAGGGGCCGCAGTCCGTGCGCGAGGTCGTCGCGTGGCATCCCGATGTGGTGCGTGACCTGTACGTGCAGGCCGGCGATGCGTCGGACGGCAGCCACGACGGTTTCGCCAATCAGACGATCGCTGCGATCGCGCAGGCCGCGCTGGACTCCGACATCTACGTGCACCGGGCGACGCGCGAGGTCATGACGAGGATCAGCTCCGACGCGCAGGGTATTGCCGCGGTCGGCGACCTTACCGCGATGCGCGATGCCATGCGATTCGACGGTGTGTCGTCGCACGGTGCATCCGCGAACGATTCGCCGGTACGGGATGCGTCGTCGCATGACACGTCCGTGGAGGATGCCGCCGAACGCGACGCCCATGACGGCGGTGCTGACGACGGCAGCGTTCGCGGGATCTCCGGTCCGTTCGTCGCGGCGTTCTGGCAGGTGCGCGACCCCGGCAACGCCGGCACTGTGATCCGCGCGGCCGACGCGGCCGGCTGTGATGCGGTCGTGTTCGTCGACGACTGCGTCGACGTGTTCAATCCCAAGGTGATCCGGTCCACCGCCGGTTCGCTGTTCCATCTGCCGGTCGTGTCCATGACGACCGGCGGGTTCTTCGATCGTGCGCGTGCCGACGGCGTGCGGGTGATCGCCGCCGACGTCTACGGCACCGACGATCGCAAGCCGGAACTCCTGCCGGACGTGCTCGCCGAACGGTCCGGAACGCGTCGCATCACGGACGATCCGCACGGCGATGCGATCCTGTTCGGCAACGAGGCGCGCGGCCTGCCGCGGGACGTGCTCAAACGGTGCGACCGCATCGTGTCCATTCCGCTGTACGGCAAGGCCGAATCGCTCAATCTCGGCACCAGCGCCGCGGTGATGCTCATGAGCCTCGCCATGGCGCGGCGATGACCGTCGATGGCGCGGCGGCAATGACAACGTTGACGGACATCGTCGCGATCGGCGCCGCGATGACGGCGCATGACGGCGGATGTGAGCCTTCACGGCCCGGCGATGTCGAGTCGTATAGGGACAATGTGAAGTTGGTTTAATGCTTGAAAACGCATGTTTTCGCAACATGCAAGGATGCAAGTCAAGGAAAGGGTGCTCGTGGCAGAAGTGCAATTCGATGCCCAGGCGGTGACCGACGCGGTCAACGACGGCATAGCGAAAATCGAGAACGCCTCCACCTCGGAGGAACTGAAAGCCATCAAAAGCGGCGTCATCACGGCGTTGACCCAGGCCAGCAAGGCCATCGGCTCGCTGCCGGTCGACCAGAAGAAGGACGCTGGCAAGCTCATGGGCAAGCTGCGCGCCGACTTCGGCCGCGCGTTCGGCGCCAAGGAGACGCAGGTCAAGGCCGATGAGGAGGCCAAGGCCCTCGCCGCCGAAACCGTCGACATGACGCTGCCGGTGGACCGCAAGCCGCTGGGCGCGCGTCACCCGATCTCGCGCGTGATCGAGGACATCGAGGACTTCTTCACCTCGATGGGCTGGCAGATCTCCGCCGGCCCCGAAGTGGAGACCGAATGGTACAACTTCGACGCCCTGAACTTCGGCCCCGACCATCCGGCCCGCCAGATGCAGGACACGTTCTACGTCAAGGGCAATCAGGCCAAGGACGCCGCCGGCTTCGTCGGCTCCAACATGGTCGTGCGCACGCAGACCTCGTCCGACCAGGTGCGCGCGCTCATCACCCGCGGCGTACCGCTGTACATCGCCTCCCCGGGCCGCGTGTTCCGCACCGACGAGCTTGACGCCACCCACACGCCGGTCTTCCACCAGTGCGAGGCGCTCGCCGTCGACAAGCATCTGACCATGGCCGACCTCAAGGGCGTGCTCGACAAGCTCGCCGTCGCCATGTTCGGCCCCGAGGCCAAGACCCGTCTGCGCCCGAGCTACTTCCCGTTCACCGAGCCGAGCGCCGAGCTCGACCTGTGGTTCCCCGACAAGAAGGGCGGCCCGGGCTGGCTCGAATGGGGTGGCTGCGGCATGGTCAACCCGAACGTGCTCAAGTCCGCCGGCATCGACCCGGACGTGTACACCGGCTTTGCGTTCGGCGTCGGCGTGGAACGCACGCTGCTGCTGCGCCACGACATCAACGACATGCACGACCTCGTCGAGGGCGACGTGCGATTCAGCGAACAGTTTGTGATGGGGGAGTGATAGCCCATGCCCATGATTGACATCGATTGGCTCAAGGACCACGTCGAAGTTCCCGAGGACCTGACCTACGAGCAGCTCGCCAAGGACCTCGTCAAGGTCGGCCTTGAGGAAGAGGAGATCCACTCCTCGCAGGTCACCGGCCCGATCGTCGTCGGCTACGTCGTCGACGCGACCCCGGAACCGCAGAAGAACGGCAAGATCATCAACTGGTGCCATGTCGACGTCGGCCCCGAATACAACGAGACGGACGAGCACGGCAACAAGGTGCCGCGCGGCATCATCTGCGGCGCGCCGAACATGGCCGCCGGCGAAAAGGTCGTCGTGACCTTGCCGGGCGCCGTGCTGCCGGGCGACTTCAAGATCGAGCCGCGCAAGACGTACGGCCACATCTCCAACGGCATGTGCGCCTCCGAACGCGAGCTCGGCCTCGGCGACAACCACGACGGCATCATCCTGCTGCGCAACTACGGCTTCACCCCGGAGGAATACGACGCGCTCAAGCCGGGCGACGACGCGATGCACCTGCTGCATCTCGACCAGCCGCTGCTCGAGATCAACATCACGCCGGACCGCGGCTATGCGTTCTCCTACCGCGGCGTCGCCCGCGAGTACCATCATTCGACCGGCGCGGCGTACGTCGATCCGGCCGTCGAACTCAACGCCAAGGCACCGGTCGTCGCCGGCGACCCGAACGTCACTCCCGACATCGAGGTGTCGATCGAGGACGACAACCCGATCCACGGTGTGCCCGGCTGCGACCGATACTATGCGCGCGCCGTGCGTGGCTTCGATCCGGCCGCACACACGCCCAACTGGATGCGCCGCCGTCTCGTGCGCGCCGGCATGCGTTCGATCTCGCTCGCGGTGGACGTCACCAACTATGTGATGCTCGATCTCGGCCAGCCGATGCACGCCTACGACATGGACAAGATCGAGGGCCCGATCGTCGTGCGCCGCGCCCGCGAAGGCGAGCAGCTCACCACGCTCGACGGCAAGAACCACGACCTGAGCACCGAGGACCTGCTTATCACCGATTCGCCGAACGGCGACCGCGGCTCGCGCATCCTCGGCATCGCCGGCGTGATGGGCGGCCTGTACGGCGAGGTCACCGCGGACACCAAGAACATTCTGCTCGAGGCCGCGCACTTCGATCAGGTGACGATCGCCCGTTCCGCGCGCCGTCACAAGATCCCGTCCGAGGCGTCTCGTCGTTTCGAACGTGGCGTCGACTCGCAGCTGCAGCCGGCCGCCGCGCAGATGGCCGCCGAACTGCTGTCCCGATACGGCGACGGCGAACCGAGCATGCATCCGACCGACGTCAACAACGTCGTGTTCCGCCGCCCGATCCACTTCAAGGCAAGCGAGGTCGCCCGAGTGGCCGGACTCGATGTGGACGTGAACCGTATCAGCGACATCCTCACCGACATCGGCTGCCGTGTGGCCGGTGGCGGCAACGGCGAGTTCTCCGTGACCGCGCCGAGCTGGCGTCCCGACCTCAACGAGGCATGCGATTTGGTCGAGGAAGTGGCTCGACTCGTCGGCTACGACGAGATCCCTGTCACCGTGCCGCCGGCGCCGGTCAACGGCGCGGTCGGCCTCACCCCGGAGCAGCGCCACCGCCGCGAAGTGGCCAACGAGCTCGCCGAATACGGTATGGTCGAAGCGCTGAGCTACCCGTTCATCGGCGACGAGGAATTCAAGGAGTTCGGCTACGACGTGGACGCGACCAAGCGCGTGAGCGTCGAGATCACCAACCCGCTGGCCGGCAACCGCCCGTACCTGCGCCGCGACATCCTGCCGACCCTGGCCGGCACCGTGCAGCTCAACCTGCGCCGTGGCCTGGAGAACATCAGCCTGTACGAGATCGGCCACGTCTACCTGTGGGATCCGAACGCGCCCGCTATCCCGGCGTTGCCCGGCGGCGTCAAGCCGACCGACGAGCAGCTCGCCGCGCTCGACGCCGGCCTGCCCGAGCAGCCGATGCACGTGGCCGGCATCCTCACCGGTCTGGCCGAGAACTCCGGATGGCTCGGCGGCAAGCGTACCGTCGACTGGAGCGACGCCGTCGAGGCCGTGCGCCGCATCGGCGAACGGCTCGGCGCGGACCTGACGTTCGACCAGCCGGCCGCCGCCGACGTGCCCGCCCAGTGGCATCCGGGCCGCACCGCCCGCGTCATGGCCGGCGACACGTTCGTCGGTCTCGTCGGCGAGCTGCATCCACACATCGACAAGGCACTCGGCTTCCCGGAGCACTCCGCCGCGTTCGAACTCGACCTCGACGCGCTGTTCGCCACGCTCGACGGCAAGCCCGTGCAGGCCAAGCCGATCTCCACGTTCCCGCCCGTCAAGCAGGACCTCGCCTTCACCGTGCCGACCACGGTGAGCGCCGCCCAGCTCGAGGACGTGATCCGCGAAGCCGCCGGCGATGCGCTCGAGTCGATCGAACTGTTCGACGTGTTCACCGGCGATCAGATTGGCGAGGGTCTGAAGTCGCTCGCGTTCGCGGTCGTGTTCCGCGCGCCGGATAAGACGTTGACCGCCGAGGACAGCGAGGCGATCCGCAAGGCGATCGTCGACAAGGCCGCCGGCATCGGCGCGCAGCTGCGCGCATAACGGCCGACCTGTGCAGTGGGGCTTCCGAAACGTTTCGGAAGCCCCACTGCGTCATTACAGTCACTGCACGAACTTCGTCATCGTGCGATTCCCTTGAGAGGCAGATCACAGACCATGACCGATCCATCGAATCAGACCGGCGACCAGCCGGGCGCGCAACCGCAGTACGGCCAGTACCAGCAGCCGGAATACGGGGCCATGGCCAACCAGTATCCGGCCGGCTACGATCCGTACGTATACGGCAGGCCGGATACCACGCCGGCAGCCGAATCGCAGGGCGGCCAAGCCGCGCAGCCGAACGCCGCGCAGTCCAACATGCAGCCGAACGCCGTACAGTCGAACAACACGCAGCCCGCATCGTCCACGCCGCCGCAGTGGCCCGCGAACCAGCCGCCGTACGGATACCCGCAGCAGCCGAACCCATACGGTCGGCCGATGCGCGGCATGCGCAACGATGCCGACCCGAACCGTCCGCCGCATCTCATCAACGGCATCAACGTGGACGATCCGAACCAGAATCCGCTGTATGGACGATGGGATCTGATGTCCGTGTTCTCGCTGTTGTGCGCGCTGTTCTTCCCGGTGCCGGTGCTGCCCGCCCTCATGGGCGCAGTTTCCATGCGCCGCACGAAACTGTTCCATATGAAGGGTTTCTGGCTGGGCTTCGCCGCGGTGTTCATCAATGTGTTCTACACGATCATGGTCGTGTGGCTGGCTGTCAACGGCATCAGCATGACCGAGTACTACCAGGCCCTGCTGAACATGCTGCAGAGCGGCGGTGTGGGCGGCGGATCGGACGGTGGTTCCGTCAGCGCCTGACCGTCGACGGCGTGTCTATGCGCGTCGTGCGGCTTGTGTGTGTCGTGTGTCTTGTGTGTTTCCTGCGTCTTTCGCATCGCCGACACTGTATAGTTATGCAATGTACTGCATAAAGTGTATAGTGACATGATGTTTACGAACGTCAAGGAAAAGAGCGACGACATGGCGAAATATACGGTAGCCGTGGCCGGTGCGACGGGATATGCGGGCGGTGAGGCGTTGCGCATCCTCGCCATGCACCCCGATTTCGAGGTGACCTGCGTGGCCGGTCACTCCTCGGTGGGCGACACGCTGGGCAAGCACATGCCCCACATTCCGCAACTGGCCGATCTGGTGGTCGAGGACACCACCCCGGAGGCGTTGAACGGCCACGACGTGATCATCCTCGCACTGCCGCACGGCGCGTCCGGCGCGTTGGCGACCAAGCTCGACCCGAACGCGGTGGTAGTGGACCTGGGCGCCGACCACCGGCTCGAGGAACGCAGCGCATGGGACGCCTACTATGGCGGCGACTTCTACGAGCACTGGACGTACGGCATGCCCGAACTCATCGTCGGCAAGGACGCTGACGGCGCATATCGCCGCCAGCGCGCGTCGTTGCCCGGCGTCAAGCGCATCGCCGGTCCGGGCTGCAACGTGACCGCCACCACGCTCGCCATGCAGCCGGGCGTCGCCGAAGGACTCGTCGAGCCGAAGACGCTGGTGGCCGATCTGGCCGTGGGCTATTCCGGCGCCGGCAAGAACCTCAAGCGCACCAACCTATTGGCTGCCGAGGCCTTCGGCTCGGCCGTGCCCTACGGCGTGGGCGGCACCCACCGCCACATCCCCGAAATCCTGCAGAATTTCGCCCACGCCGCCGGCCGGGACGCCGCGGCGGCCTCGGACTTCACGCTCGGCTTCACGCCGATCCTCGTGCCCATGGCGCGCGGCATCCTCGCCGTCGTCTCCGCGCAGCTGACCGACAAGGCGAAGGCGATGTCCGACGACGACATCCGCGCCGTCTGGCTGAACGCCTACGCCGGACAGGACTTCATCACCGTGTTGCCGCAGGGCACGCTGCCGGCTACGGCCAACATCATCGGCTCGAACGCGGCGCATGTGCAGGTCGTCACCGACCGCAAGGCCGGACGCCTGATCGCTTTCGCCGCCATCGACAACCTCAACCGCGGCACCGCCGGACAGGCGGTGCAGTCGCTGAACATCGCACTCGGCCTGCCGGAAGACGCGGGCCTCACCAAGATCGGAGTAGCACCGTGAGCGTTACCTTTGCACAGGGATTCTCGGCCGCAGGCGTGGCCGCTGGCATTTCTTCAGTCGCCGGAAAGAAGGATCTGGCCCTCGTCGTCAACAACGGCCCGCTGGACGCCGCAGCCGGCGTGTTCACCTCCAACCGATTCTGCGCGGCACCCGTGCAGTGGTCGCGTCATGCCGTCGCCGACGGCCATATCAAGGCCGTGATCCTCAACTCCGGCGGCGCCAACGCCTGCACCGGCAAGCCCGGCTACGAACAGTCGCGGACCACCGCCGAGACCGTCGCATCGCTGGTCGGCGCGGACGCCGACGACATCGCCGTGTGCTCCACTGGCCTGATCGGCGAGCTGCTGCCGCTCGACCACGTGCTCGCCGGCGCGCGCGCCGCGCACGACGCGCTGGCCTCGACCGCCGAGGCCGGAGCCGACGCGTCGCACGCCATCATGACCACCGACACCAAGCCCAAGACCGTCACGCTTGAAGGCAAGGCCGGTTGGCGCATCGGCGGCATGGTCAAGGGCTCCGGCATGATCGCCCCGCAGCTGGCCACCATGCTGTGCGTCATCACCACCGACGCCGTGGTCTCGGCCGGGCAGCTGCAGGCCGCACTGAACGCCGGCGTCGACACGTCGTTCAACCGCATCGACGTGGACGGATGCATGTCCACCAACGACACCGTGCTGCTGCTCGCCTCCGGCGCCTCGGGCGTCGAGCCTGACCCGGACGAGTTCAACGCGCTTGTCGCCTCGGCCTGTGCATCGCTCGCCCGCCAGATCATCGGCGACGGCGAAGGCGCCAGCCATGACATCCGCATCACCGTCACCGGCGCCACCACCGAGGACGCTGCCCTGGCCTGCGGCCGTGCGGTCGCCGCGTCCAACCTGCTCAAGTGTGCGATCAGCGGCAACGATCCGAACTGGGGACGCATCGTCTCTTCGCTCGGCACCGTGCCGCCGGACGTCGCCCCCTACGATGCGACCAAGGTGACCGTCGACGTCAACGGTGTGCGCATCTGCGAAAACGGCGGTGCCGGTCGCGACCGCTCCGAGGTCGACATGACCCCGCGCGAAGTGCACATCGACATCGACCTCAACGCGGGCGACGCCGAAGCGACCGTCTGGACCGACGACCTCACCCACGAATACGTCCACATCAACGCCGACTACGAAAGCTGACAGCTGAACATGGCAACAGAACTGAAGGGACCGGGATTCCATTTCGACGTGCACACCGACCTGCGCGCCGACCAGAAGGCGGAGGTGCTCATCGAGGCGCTCCCGTGGCTCGAGGAATTCGCCGGCCAGCGCATCGTCGTCAAATACGGCGGCAACGCGATGATCGACGACGAGCTCAAACGCTGCTTCGCCGAGGACATGGTCTTCCTGCGTCAGGTCGGCCTGCACCCGGTCGTGGTGCACGGCGGCGGCCCGCAGATCTCGCAGATGCTCAAGGCGCTCGGTATCAAGTCCGAGTTCAAGGGCGGCCTGCGCGTCACCACGCCCGAAGCCATGGACGTGGTGCGCATGGTCCTCACCGGCAAGGTGTCGCGCGAGCTCGTCGGCCTGATCAACGCGCACGGCCCGTTCGCGGTCGGCCTGTCCGGCGAGGACGGCGGCCTGTTCTCCGCCATGCAGCGCCGGCCCGTCATCGACGGCAAGCCCACCGACGTCGGCCTGGTCGGCGACGTGGTGAGCGTCGATGCGTCGGCCGTCGAGGACCTCATCGCCGCCGGGCGCATCCCGGTCGTTTCGTCCGTCGCGCCGAACGAGGACGACGCCACCGAAGTGCTCAACGTCAACGCCGATTCCGCGGCCGCGGCCCTCGCCGCCGCGCTCGGCGCACGCAAGCTCGTGATCCTGACCGACGTCGACGGCCTGTACGCCGACTGGCCGGACCGCAATTCGCTGATCGGCCGCATCGGCGTGGAAAACCTGCGCGACATGCTGCCCGACCTCGAATCCGGCATGCGCCCGAAGATGGAGGCGTGCGTGCGCGCGCTCGACGGCGGCGTGCCGCAGGCCCACATCATCGACGGCCGCAAGCCGCATTCCATCCTGAACGAGATTTTCACCACCGCGGGCATCGGCACCATGGTCGTGCCCGACGACGGTGTGGAGATGAGGAGTTCCTATGCCTACTGACAACACTGCAACCACTGCGGCCGCCGCCGTCTTTTCCACGACGGACGTGGCCACGAACGGGGCGCACGAGGAGACGCTCGGCGCCGAAGGCTCCAAGTGGCTGGGGGAGTACTCCCAGGTGCACATGAACGTGTTCGGCACGCCGCTGCGCGTCATGGACCACGGCCAGGGCGCGTACGTGTGGGACATCGACGGCAACGAATACCTCGACTTCCTCGCTGGCATCGCCGTCAACTCGATCGGCTATGCGCATCCCAAGTGGGTCAAGGCCGTGAGCGAGCAGGCCGCGAAGGTTGCCCACGTGAGCAACTACTTCGCCACCGAACCGCAGATCAAGCTCGCCGAAAAGCTCGTGCAACTGGCCGGCGCCCCGGAAGGCTCGCACGTGTACTTCGGCAATTCGGGCGCGGAAGGCAACGAGGCGGCCATCAAGCTCGCCAAGCTGTACGGTCGTACCCTGCCCGGCGCCGCGCCGGCGCTCGGCGGCAAGCCCGCCCGCATCATCGCCATGACCCACGGCTTCCACGGCCGTACGCTCGGCGCGCTGTCCGCGACGTGGAAGCCCGTCATCCGCACGCCGTTCGAGCCGCTCGTGCCGAACATCGAATTCGTCGAGGCCGGCGACCCGGTCGCTCTGTACGAGGCGTTCGCGCAGACCGGTCCGGGCAAGTACGGCAAGGGGCCGGTCGCCGCGGTCATCATGGAGCTCATCCAGGGTGAGGCCGGCGTGCGGCCGCTCGGCGCCGACTACGTGAAGAAGGCCCGCCAGATGTGCGACGCGAACAACGCGCTGCTCATCATCGACGAGGTGCAGACCGGCATGGGCCGCACCGGCGCGTGGTTCGCGTTCCAGCGCGAGGACCTGTCCGGCGGCATCGTGCCCGACATGATCACCTTCGCCAAGGGCGTGGCCGGCGGTTTCCCGATGGGCGGCATGATCGCCTTCGGCCAGAAGCTCTCCAGCCTGTTCACCCCCGGTTCGCACGGCTCCACCTTCGCCGGCAACCCGCTCGGCGCGGCCGCCGGCCTCGCCACGATCGGCGTGATCGAGGACGAGGATCTGGTCGCCAATGCCGAGGCGCGTGGCAAGCAGCTGCGCGACGGCATCATGGCCACCGGCAACACGCTGTTCGAATCGACGCGCGGCCGCGGCCTGCTCGACGCGATCCAGCTCGACCATCCGTGCTCCCACGCCGCGATGAACTGGGCCCTCGAACACGGGCTGATCGTCAACGCGGTCGCCCCCGACGCGCTGCGGCTCGCGCCGCCGCTCAACGTCACCGAACAGGACGTCGATGCAGCCATCGCCATCCTCGCCGGCATCCCGAACGATCTTCCCAACGACTGACGGCACCGACCGGCAGCCACGGCTGACGGTGACCGATAGCACTGATAAGGAGTCATTATGACCGGTCAACTGCGTCACATGCTTCGTGACGACGACCTCAACCACGAGGAACAGAAGCAGGTCCTCGAACTCGGCATGAAGTTCCGCGAGAACCGCTTCTACCGCCAGCCGTTCGCCGGCCCGCAGGCCGTCGCCGTGCTGTTCGACAAGCCGAGCACCCGCACCCGCTCCAGCTTCTCCATCGGCGTGGCGGAACTCGGCGGCTACCCGCTCGTCATCGACAAGTCCGGCTCCCAGCTGGGCCGCGGCGAGCCGGTGGCCGACACCGCGCGCGTGCTCACCCGCATGGCGTATGGCATCGTCTGGCGCACGTTCGGTCAGGACCGCGTCGAGGAGATGGCCAAATACGCCACCTGCCCGGTCGTCAACGCACTGACCGACGAATTCCACCCCTGCCAGGTGCTCGCCGACTTCCTGACCATCGCCCAGTTCCGCGGCGGCGTGGACGCGCTGCCCGGCAAAACGATCGCCTACGTGGGCGACGCGGCCAACAACATGGCCAACTCGTACCTGCTCGCCGGTGCGGTCGCCGGCATGAACGTGCGCGTGGCCGGCCCGTACGGCTACCTGCCGCACGCGGACATCGTCGCGGACGCCGAGCGTCTGGCCGCCGAGAACGGCGGGTCGATCCTCGTCACTACCGACCCGCGCGAGGCCGTGGCCGGCGCCGACTGCATCTTCACCGATACGTGGGTCTCCATGGGCGAGGAGGCGGAGTATGCGATCCGTTCCAAGCCGTTCTGGGACTATCAGGTCAACGACGAGCTCATGGCACTCGCCAAGCCGGACGCGCTGTTCCAGCATTGCCTGCCCGCATACCGCGGCAAGGAGGTCACCGCATCGGTGATCGACGGCCCGCAGTCCGTGGTGTGGGACGAGGCTGAGAACCGCTTGCACGCGCAGAAGGCGCTGCTCACATGGCTCGTCGGCCAGCAGCGCGGCGACGAAAGCCTGCTTGCATGACCGGCCGTGCCGGTCGTACTGCCAAGGGGCGGCCGACGAGCCGCCGACGGGAGACACGGAGATCAATATGAGTGATGCCAACATGCCGTTGCGGCGGCCGGCGACACGCGCCGCACGGTTGAGCGTCATCGAGGAGATCCTGCTCAACCACATCATCACGTCGCAGTCGCAGCTGTCCGGCATTCTCTCCGACGAGGGAATCGACGTGACGCAGGCCACGCTCAGCCGTGATCTCGACGAGATCAACGCGATGAAGACGCGGCTCAAGGACGGCACGATCGCCTACACTGTGGGCGACCATGCCGTCCATCAGGCCGCCGGCATCGGCGACAAGGCCGAGCAGCAGATGGCGAAGGTGCTGGGCGGGCTGGTCACGTCGGTCGCGTCGGCGCGCAACCTGGTGGTCGTGCACACGCCGTCCGGCGCGGCGCAGTATGTGGCCAGCGTCATCGACAAACAGCCGATCGACGGCGTGCTCGGCACGATCGCCGGCGACGACACCGTGATGGTGATCTGTTCGGACGACGACACCGCGGCCGCACGATCGCGGTGGCTGCTGTCGATCGCGTCCAAGAACTGATACGGTTCGGCGCATCCTCGTACCGGGCGCCGGAACACCGGTCATGAACCGGACGATACGACCTTCCGCCACGCCGAATGCATAAATATACAGACATGTGCATATACTTGCATCAGCTGACGTTTACAGAAAGGCAATCATGAGCGATAACAAGCGCATCGTACTCGCATACTCGGGCGGTCTGGACACGTCCGTCGCCATCTCGTACCTCAAGGAGCGCACCGGCAAGGACGTCGTCGCCGTGTCCCTCGACGTCGGCCAGGGCGGCGAAAGCCTCGAGACCATCAAGCAGCGCGCGCTCGCCTGCGGCGCCGTCGAATCCTACGTGGTCGACGCCCGCGACGAATTCGCCAACGAATACTGCATGATGGCCCTCAAGGCCAACGCCATGTACGAAGGCGTGTACCCGCTCGTCTCCGCCATCTCCCGTCCGCTCATCTCCAAACACCTCGTGCGTGCCGCCCACCAGTTCGGCGCCGACACGATCTCGCACGGTTGCACCGGTAAGGGCAACGACCAGGTGCGTTTCGAGGTGTCCATCGCCTCCATCGACCCGACGCTCAAGGCCATCAGCCCGATCCGCGACCTGTCGCTGACCCGCGACGTGGAGATCGCGTTCGCCAAGGAGCACAAGCTGCCGATCACCCAGACCGAGAAGTCGCCGTACTCCATCGACCAGAACGTGTGGGGCCGCGCCATCGAGACCGGCTTCCTCGAGGACCCGTGGAACGGCCCGACCAAGGACTGCTACGCCTACACCGACGATCCGGCCTTCCCGCCGGTCGAGGACGAGGTCGTCATCGAGTTCAAGCAGGGCATCCCGGTCAAGATCGACGGCCGCGACGTCACCCCGCTGCAGGCCATCGAGGAGCTCAACCGCCGCGCCGGCGCGCAGGGCATCGGTCGCATCGACCTCATCGAGGACCGTCTCGTCGGCATCAAGTCCCGCGAGCTGTACGAGGCCCCGGGCGCCGTGGCGCTCATCACCGCGCATCAGGAGCTCGAGAACTGCTGCCTCGAGCGCGAACAGCACCGCATCAAGCGCGACATCGACAAGCGTTGGGCCGAGCTGGTCTACGACGCGCAGTGGTTCTCCCCGGCCGTGCGTTCGCTCAACGCGTTCATCGAAGAGACCCAGAAGTACGTCTCCGGCGAAATCCGCATGACGCTGCACGGCGGCCGCGCGGTCGTCACCGGCCGTCGCTCCGACTCGTCGCTGTACGACTACAAGCTCGCCACCTACGATTCCGGCGACACCTTCGACCAGAAGTCCTCCAACGGCTTCATCGACATCTACGGCCTGCCGTCCCGCGTCGCCGCCGCCCGCGACGTGCGCTTCGGCAACGGCATCGAGGTGCCGGAGAACACCGTCGAGTGACGTTCGTCGTGTGCCGGATTGCCCGGTAGCGCCCAAGGCCCTTCTCCTGCGGGAGAAGGGCCTTTCGCGTATTGTTGCGTATTGTAGGATGCGTCGCATCGCGCGGGAGCTGGCAGCGAGACGCAAGACGTTCGGGGGAACGGCCGCATCGTCCCGAATCCCTCGCTCCGCCGGTATGACTGGCGGGACATGGTTGGACGTGCGCAAGGATCGTCTCCCTTTGACGGACATACAGCCGATTCACCCGTCAAAATCGGCTGTATGTCCGTCGAGGGGGCGGATGCTTGGGCGGATATGGGGTGGTTCCCGAATTTCTTGCGCTGAGAATGAGTCAGTGCAATTTTTTCGGGAGGAGTGGGCTGTTTCCCCGAAAAAGTTGCGTTTGGACTTGCTCAGTGCAGGTTATTCGGGACGATAGGGCTGTTTTCCCGAATATCTTGCGCCGGGGTTCGACGCGTGATTTTGGTGAGCGTTTCGATGGACGGTTGGGTACATGGTTTGATGTGTGGTTGGGCGTGTGGTCCGGTGTGGTCCGGTGTGATTCGTCATGGTTCGGTGCGTGGCCCGACGAGCGGTTTGGCACGTGATCGGTGTGATTTGTCGTGGTTCGGTGAGCGGTTTGGTGAGCGGCTCGACGAGTGGCTTGGTACATGGTTCGGCAAGAGTGAGGAACATGCGGCGGTAGATCGATCCTCGGTTTGTGGTTGATGGGATGGAGGGGGATTGATTCGTCCGACTTCCCTGACGGACATGCAGCCGGTTCCGCCCTGCGAATCGACTGTATGCCCGTCGGAGAAACAACCCGCACGATCTGAGGAACAAGCCGTACCGTCCGAGAAACATCCCAACGATCGAATATCCACAATCCTCAACGGACATACAGCCGATTCACCCGCCTCAATCGGCTGTATGTCCGTTGGAGGGGGGCGAGAATGCGGCGACGAAACTCCGCATGGAGGCGAATTCACAGACGAAGCGGCGAATGGATTCACGGCTGAAGCGGCAAACGGATTCAGGGGACGAGGTAGCAGGCGGATTCGTGGTCGGCGGCGCTAATGGTATGGAAACGATATAAGTGGTACGGACGCGGCGCAAATGGTTACGGAGACTGATAGGCTTTTGATGGTTTACGAGCATGAGAAGCCTGCCGCTTACCAAGCGGGCAACAGCACAAGGAGCATCACGCATGGCTGACAGCGCCGAGCAGAACACCGAGCATCTCGCCCTATGGGGCGGCCGTTTCACGTCCGGCCCGTCGCCGGAACTCGCCCGTCTGAGCAAGTCCACCCAGTTCGACTGGCGTCTCGCCGACGACGACATCGCCGGCTCGCGCGCCCACGCCCGCGCGCTTGGCCGCGCCGGTCTGCTCACCCCGGACGAACTGCAGCGCATGGAGGACGCGCTCGACGAACTGCAGCGCCGCGTCGATTCCGGCGCATTCGCCCCGATCGAGGACGACGAGGATGAGGCCACCGCGCTCGAACGCGGCCTGCTCGCCATCGCCGGCGACGAACTCGGCGGCAAGCTGCGCGCCGGCCGTTCCCGCAACGACCAGATCGCCTGCCTGATCCGCATGTGGCTGCGCCGCCACAGCCGCGTCATCGCCAAGCTGCTGCTCGGCCTCGCCTCCGCGCTCATCGAACAGTCCGTCGCCGCCGGCCGCACCGTCATGCCCGGCCGCACCCACATGCAGCACGCCCAGCCCGTTCTGCTTGCGCATCAGCTCATGGCCCATGTCTGGCCGATCCTACGCGACGTGCAGCGCCTCGCCGATTGGGACAAGCGCATTGATGCCAGCCCGTACGGCTCCGGCGCGCTTGCCGGCAACACGCTGGGTCTCGAGCCGGTCGCGGTCGCCCGCGAACTCGGCTTCACCAACGTCACCGCGAACTCGATCGACGGCACCGCCTCGCGTGATCTCGTCGCCGAATTCGCGTTCATCGCCGCCATGACCGGCGTCGATATCAGCCGTCTGAGCGAAGAGATCATCATCTGGAATACGCAGGAATTCGCGTTCGTCAAGCTTGACGACGCGTATTCGACCGGCTCGTCGATCATGCCGCAGAAGAAGAACCCGGACATCGCCGAGTTGGCCCGCGGCAAGTCCGGCCGCCTCATCGGCGACCTGACCGGTCTGCTCGCCACGCTCAAGGGCCTGCCCACCGCGTACGCCCGCGATTTGCAGGAGGACAAGGAGGCCGTGTTCGACCAGGTCGACACACTCGAAGTGCTGCTGCCCGCGTTCACCGGCATGGTCGCCACCATGCGCTTCGACCACGACCGTCTTGAGGCCGAAGCGCCGACCGGTTTCGCGCTCGCCACCGACATCGCCGAATGGCTCGTCAAGAACGGCGTGCCGTTCCGCCACGCGCACGAGCTGTCGGGCGCGTGCGTCAAGCGCGCCGAAGGCCGCGGCCAGGAGCTGTGGGACCTGACCGACGAGGACTTCATCGACGTGTTCAAGGACTTCCTGCCGGCCGACCTCGCGCCGCAGGTGCGTGAGGTGCTGTCCACCGAGGGCTCCGTGTCCGCACGCAACGGCAAGGGCGGCACGTCGCCGCTGCGCGTGCGTGAGCAGATCGTCGCCGCGAAGACGTCGATTGAGACGCTGCGTGCGTTCGCGAACTCTGTGTCCGACGGCCCGGCGTACAAGTCGCCCGAGTCGCTGTTGCAGAAGTAGGATCACGGCGAAGGCACCGTGCAGGGTGCAGGACGTTACCGACTGCGGTCGACTGCACTGATCACGGTCGGCACGACCGGCGGAAAGGGACCTGAATATGGCGATGAACGATGAGCAGCTGGAACGGTACGCTCGTCATCTGATCCTCAAAGGGGTCGGCGCGAAAGGGCAGAAGCGGCTGCTCGCCGCCAGCGTGCTCATCATCGGCGCGGGCGGCCTCGGCTCGCCGGTCGCGCTGTATCTCGCCGCCGCCGGTGTCGGCCGCATCGGACTGGCGGACGGCGATGTGGTCGATCTGAGCAACCTGCAGCGTCAGATCATCCATACGACCGCTCGCGTCGGCCAGCCCAAGGTCGAGTCCGCCGCCGCGGCCATCCGCGCGCTCAACCCCGACGTGACCGTCGACGAACACAACGGCATCGTCGACGCCGACACCATCGCCGCACTCATTGAACCGTACGATCTCGTCATCGATGCGACCGACAACTTCGCCACGAAATTCCTCATCAACGACGCGTGCGTGCTCGCCGGCAAGCCGTTCATCCACGCAGGCGTCGTCGGCTTCGCCGGCCAGCTCATGGACGTGGTGCCGGGCGCCGGCCCCTGCTACCGCTGCATCTTCGAGGAGATGCCGCCGGCGGGTGAGGTGCCGACCTGCAAGGAGGCGGGCGTGCTCGGCGCGGTCGTCGGCGTGATCGGCAGTCTCGAGGCCACCGAGGCGGTCAAGCTCATCGTCGGCGTGGGTGAGCCGCTTATCGGCCGCATGCTCACCGTCGACGCGCTCACCATGGATGTGCGTCGCGTGCCGCTGCCGGACCGCGTGCCCGAGTGTGCGGTGTGCGGCGACCATCCGACCATCACGACGCTCGATCCGGCGCGGTACGTCCAGCCGGCCTGCGCGATCTGACGTCACACGCCGTCGATTACGACAATCATCAGAAGGGGAATGACATGGCCATCGCATTGCATGGGGACGACGATACGAACGACGAGTACCGGCACATCACGCCGGCCGACTTCGCCGCGCTTGACCACGATACGGTCACGCTGCTGGACCTGCGCGAACCGGACGAGGTGATCGTGCATCCGGTCAAGGACGCGATCAACATTCCGTTCGACCAGATCGGCCAGCGGCTCGGCTCGGTGCCGACCGGTAAGCCGGTCGTCGTGTTCTGCCGCGTGGGCGATTGGAGCGAGCAGGTCTGTGAGATCCTCGCCGACCGCGGTTATGAGGCGATCAATCTGGACGGCGGGTTCGCCGCGTTGCGTGACGCCGGATACGCGGACGGGGTGGCGGCTGGCGATACGGCCGCCGGTACGTCTGACAATGTCACTGACGATACGGCCACACAGGTCGTGACGAGTGGCGATTCGAAAGAGGAGACGATTCCCGCCGCGCAGGCCGCACCCAAGACGCTGCACGTTGACGCGAAGGGACTCAAATGCCCCGGTCCGATCGTCGCCGTCGCCGATGCGCTGCGTCCCGAACCGGCCGGTACCAGGCTTACGGTCGAGGCCACCGAGGACGCGTTCTGCTCCGACATCGCCGTGTGGGCCGAACGCACCGGCAACACGCTGCTCAGCCTCACGTGCGAAAGCGACGACGGCATCATCCACGCCGAACTGGAGAAGGGCGCGCCGGCCGGTACCACGCCCAACGCCGCGCCGCAATCCCTATCAACCGCCGGTTCCGCCGCGGCCCCCGCATCCGCCGGCGGCGACGTGCTCCACGACAAGACCTTCGTCGTCTTCAGCGGCGACCTCGACAAGACCATCGCCGTGTTCATCATGGCCAACGGCGCGGCTGCGATGGGCCGCAAGGTCACGATCTTCTTCACGTTCTGGGGACTGAACATCCTGCGCAAGCCCAAGCACGTGCGCGTCGCCAAGAACCTCGTCGAGCGCATGTTCGGCTTCATGATGCCGCGTGGCACCAAGCAGCTGGGCCTGAGCCGCATGAATATGGGCGGCCTCGGCGCGACGATGATCCGCTGGATCATGCGGTCCAAGAACGTCGCCTCGCTCGAGGAGCTCATGAAGCAGGCCACCGACCACGGCGTGCGGCTCGTCGCCTGCCAGATGTCGATGGATATCATGGGCATCCGCAAGGAGGAGCTCATCGACGGCGTGGAACTCGGCGGCGTGAGCACGTTCCTCGGTGCCGGCGAAACCAGCGACATGAGCCTGTTCGTCTGAATCGTCGTACGTCCATGCGTAACTGTCGTGCGTCCGTGCGTGGGCCGGCCGGGTCGGTCTGGCCCGTCCGCACGTCCGCAGGCCGTCGTCGTGCGTCCCGATCATCACTCAGTACGCGCAATACCATGGCCGCCGCGCACTGAGTGATGATCACAGGCCCGTAATCATCACCCGGTGCGCGCAGCCATCGTGATTGCGCGCACGGAGTGACGGTTTACCGTGTGCGATGATCATCGCACACGAGCGTTCTCGCGACGATCATCCCACCGAACGACGTCGTCTGTTATCCGGATGTCCTACAATCATGCACGAACACGACGCACGCACGGACGGACGACGGGAGACACGCGGTGCTGACACGCAACCAGATACGGGCCTTGGTGAACGAACACGGCCACGACATCCTCGACCACGAGCACATGCGCATCGAACGCACCAGCTACCAGCACGGTTGCATCACCACATACGCCCATTCGATCCGCGTCGCATGCCTCGCCGTCTGGTTCGCCGACCGGCTGCACCTGTGGCATCGCGTTGACCTGCGCTCGCTGATCCGCGCCGCGCTGCTGCACGACTACTTCCTGTACGACTGGCACGACTGGGACGACGGCGACCACCGCCTGCACGGGTTCACGCACGGCCGGACCGCGCTGCGCAACGCGATGCGCGATTTCAGGCTCAACGCGATCGAACGCGACAGCATCGCCTGCCACATGTTCCCGATGACGCCCACCCCGCCCAGCTATCTCGAGGGCTATCTGGTCACCATGGCCGACAAGGTGAGCGCCACGCGCGAAACGGTGAGCCTCAAACGGTTCAACCGGCCGAAGCTCGCACGCCGCTGACGGCCGCGGCCGACGACGGCATGACGCCTGCGAGACGGAACTGATATACGACCGACATACGAATGACATACGACGGGAGCGCATGCCGATGAACATGATGGTGACGCTGGAACACCTGTTTCTCTGGTTTCTGTTCTACAGCTTCTGCGGCTGGGTGTACGAGTCGATTCTCGTGTCGGTGCAGCAGCGGCGGCCGGTGAACCGCGGTTTTCTCAACGGCCCGCTGTGCCCGATCTACGGCACCGGCGCGGTGCTGGGCGTCGTGCTGCTCGGCCGCATCCATGATCCGGTGATCCTGTTCGTCGTGTCGGCGGTCGGTGCGTGCGTGCTCGAATACTTCACGTCGTGGGCGATGGAACGGCTGTTTCACGCGCGATGGTGGGATTATTCGCACTTCCGGTTCAACCTGAACGGCCGCATCTGCCTGCTCGGCGCGATCGTG
The DNA here is from genome assembly GCF_009299505.1 of Bifidobacterium ramosum. Taxonomy (GTDB): domain Bacteria; phylum Actinomycetota; class Actinomycetes; order Actinomycetales; family Bifidobacteriaceae; genus Bifidobacterium; species Bifidobacterium ramosum. The sequence goes on from NZ_WBSM01000001.1 coordinate 91,593, forward strand.
TTCGGCATCGGCGGTGTGGCGATCGTCGACGTCGTGCAGCCGCAGGTCGCGCGCGTCACCGCGATGATCCCGCTGCCGGTGGTGCATTGGCTGACGTTCGTCTGCCTGTTCCTGACCGTGCTCGACACGGCGGTCACCGTGGCCGGCATCGTCGATTTCGACCGCAGCCTCGACCAGCTGTCCGCCGTGGTGGCGAAGTACGGCGACGCGATGCGCGAGAAGGTCGGCGACGTGGTGGGCGACGCGCTCGACGGCGCGTCCGACCGTGTCGGCGAGTCGTGGCAGCTCGGCAAGGATATGTCGACCGAGTTCATGCTCAAGGTCAAGGACGCAGCCGATTCCGTATTCAACCGTCAGCAGCGCCGCATGATCGCCTCGTTCCCGCGTCTGCGCGCCGACCGCAACAACGAGGCCCTGCAGCAGCTGCGCGACACGTTCGAGAAGCTGTATCGCCGACGCGGGTGACGGTCGACCGACGGCCGCGCGGCGGCGCTGTCGGCCTGTTCTGCGAGACTGATAGGCGCAGAAAACCCACAATTTGATAGGGAGAAACCACGGTTATGGCTCACGTCATCGATTTCAAGGAGGCCGGATTCGACTCCGTCCTCGATGAACTGGAATGGCGCGGGCTGATCTCGCAGTCCACCGACCGCGATCAGCTCGCCGCAGCGCTGAACGGGGAGCCGGTCACCTATTATTGCGGCTTCGACCCGACCGCCGCGTCCCTGCACATCGGCAATCTGGTGCAGCTCATCAACATGCGCCATCTGCAGGCGGCCGGCCATCATCCGATCGCGCTGGTCGGCGGCGCCACCGGCCTCATCGGCGATCCGCGCCAGTCGGGCGAGCGCACGCTCAACCCGAAGGATGTCGTCGCCGGCTGGGCCGAACGGCTCAAGCACCAGATCGGCGGCATCCTCGAAAACGAGGGCGACAACCCGGTGCGCTTCGTGTCGAACTACGACTGGACCGCGCAGATGTCCGTCATCGACTTCCTGCGCGACGTCGGCAAGAACTTCCGTCTCGGCACCATGCTCGCCAAGGACACGGTTGCGCGCCGCCTGAACTCCGAGGAGGGCATCTCCTTCACCGAGTTCAGCTATCAGGTGCTGCAGGGCAACGACTTCCTGCACCTGTACGACGAGTACGGCTGCACGCTCGAAATCGGGGGCTCCGACCAGTGGGGTAACCTCACCAGCGGCATGGACCTGATCCGCAAGGTGCGCGGCGCCACGGTGAACGTGTTCACCAGCCCGATCATCACCGACGCGAGCGGCAAGAAGTTCGGCAAGTCCGAAGGCAACGCCGTCTGGCTCGACGGCACCATGCTCAGCCCGTACAAGTTCTACCAGTTCTGGTTCAACCGCCCCGACGTGGAGATGGAGGGCCTGCTCAAGGCGTTCACGTTCCTGCCGAAGGCCGAGATCGAACGCCTGGTGGAGGAGTCGAAGACCAACCCGGGCGCCCGCGAGGCGCAGAGGACGCTGGCTTGGGAGGTCACGAGCTTCGTGCACGGCGAGGCCGCGACGCAGGCCGCGATCGACGCGTCGGCCGCGCTGTTCGGCCGTGGCGGCGACCTCGGTTCGATCGACGAGGACACGCTCGAGGCCGCGATCGACGGCCTGAAGGTCGAGGACGAGCACGGTGACAAGGCGTTCGCAGCCGTGGCCGACGGTGATCGCGTGATCGAGGCCGGCGTCAAGGCCGGGCTGTTCAAGTCGATCTCCGAGGCGCGTCGTGCGGTCAAGTCCGGCGGCGTGTACCTCAACAACAACCGCGTGGAGGACGAGGAGCAGACGCTGGGCGAGGCCGACTTCCTGCACGGTCGCTTCGCGCTGATCCGCCGCGGCAAGAAGGCCCTCGGCGCGGTCGAGAAGCACTGATTTCGGTATTTTTTAGAGCACAGCAAGACACAGCAAATATCTCGGCTCCTTTGATCGAGGGAGCCGAGCACGTCAGTGAAGGACATCAATGGCAGAAGAACAGGGCCGCTCGGGCGGCAAATCCTACGGCAATCGCAAGTCCTACGGCTCCGGCCGGTCCGGTGGCAACGGTCACGGCGGCCGTTCGTTCGGCGGATCGCGCGGCGGTTTCCGCCGTGACGGCAACGGCAAGTCCGGCGGCTTCCATAAGGGCGGGTTCCGCAAGGACGGCGGTTTCCGCCGCGATCGCGACGGTGCCGGCGAAGGCCGTGATTTCAACCGCGAGGGCGGCGAGCGTCGCGACTTCCACCGCGACGGCGAGCACGGCGGCTACCGCGGCAAGTCGGGTGGTTTCCACGGCGGCCGTTCCGGCGGTTTCCGCAAGGACTTCCGTAAGGACGGCGAGCGCGGCGGCTTCCGTCGCGACGGTGGTTTCCGCCGTGACGACGATCGCAAGGACTTCCGCCGTGACGGCGAGCATCGCGACAACGATCGCCGTGATTTCAAGCGCGAGGGCGGCGAGCACCGTTCATTCCATCGCGACAACGAGCGTCACGACTTCCGCCGCGACGACCGCCGTCAGGGCGACAACCCGCGCTACCGTCGTGATGACCGTCGTGATGATCGTCGTGATTTCAAGCGTAACGATGGCGAGCGTCGCGAGTTCAAGCGCGACGACGATCGCCGGAACTTCCGTCGCGATGATCGTCGTGACGATCGCCGTGACTTCAAGCGTAACGACAGCGATCGCCGCGAGTTCACGCCGGAGGAGAAGCGCGAATACCGCGAGACGAAGCGTCGCGAATACATGGAGCGCGGCCCGCGCCGCAACTCCGACGGCACGATGAGCTTCCCGTCACAGAACCCGTACACCGCGCGCCGACCTGACGAGCCGAAGATGCCGAAGGGCATGGAATGGTCGATGCTGTCGACCGACGAGCGCGAACGTCTGCGCGGCCTGTCCAAGGAACACGCCGAGAACATCGGCCTGCACATCCTCGCCGCCTATGCGCTCGAGGAGTCCAACCCGGAGCTCGCGCTCGCGCACGCCAAGTGGGTGGCCCGTCAGGCGTCCCGCATCGACTTCGCCCGTGAAACCCTCGCGTTCGTCGCGTACCGTCAGGGCGACTACAAGCTTGCGCTCAAGGAGTTCCGCACCGCGTTCCGCATGAACGGCTTCCCGGACTACCTGCCGTTCATCGCCGACTGCGAACGCGGCACCGGCAACCCGAAGAAGGCCGTCGAGGTGGCGACCTCCGACGACGCCAAGCAGCTGCGCGGCGAAGCCAAGGTCGAAATGTTCCTCGTGTACGCCGGCGCGCTCGCCGACCTCGGCCAGACGGACAAGGCCATCGAGATCGTGCACACGATCGGCCGTTCCAAGGGTCTGCCGGGGGAGTACCGCATGCGCGCCATCCAGGCCGAACAGTACTTCCTCGAGGAGGCCGGTCGTGGCGAGGAGGCCGCCGATCTCGATCCGCTGCTCGACAAGCTCGAACTGCAGTACGCGGACGACGACGAGGCCGTCGATGACGTGGTGATCGACCACGATCTCGAACGGTTCAGCGACGACGAGCTCGACATGCTCGGCATCAGCGAGGCCGACGCGCAGTACGCGCCGGAGGACGATGCCGAGGATGCCGATGCCGACGGTGCGGATACGGACGATTCCGAGGACGACGGCAACGCGTCGAACGCCGAGGACGCGGACGACGCCGAGGACGTGAAGGAGGTCGCCGGCATGAGCGAATCCGCTGAGCACGAGGCCGCCGATGCGGTCAACGGCGACGCCTCCGCCGACGACGAATCCGTGCTGCCGGCGCAGGAGGCGCAGGACGGCTCCGATTCCACCGTCGAACCGGAGACCGGCATCGACGACGCGGCCGACGAAACGGACGCTGACGGTGACGGTGCTGATGGCGCCGATGCGGCCGACGGTGCCGACGCGGCTGACGCGGAGTGATGACGGGCATGCTCAAATCCACCGACAAGCCGATCGCCGAGGCATACCGTCTGGCGCTGCTCGACCTCGACGGCGTGGTATACCGGGGCAAGAACCCGGTCGAACACGCTGCCGAATCGATCCGCCGGGCCGAGGCGGCCGGCATGACCATCGAATACACGACGAACAATTCGTCGCGCTTCCAACGCGTCGTCGCCGAGCAGCTGCGCGGGTTCGATCTTGCGGTCGAACCGCATCAGGTGATCACCTCGTCGGTGGTCGCCGCCCGCATGGTGCGCCGGCATGTGCCGGCCGGCTCCAAGGTGCTGGTGCTGGGCGCCGAACATCTGCGCGAGGAGGTCGCCCGTCAGGGACTGATCGTGGTCGATGGCGCGGCAGACCAGCCGGTGGCCGCGATTCAGGGCTGGTATCCGGACATGCGCTGGCAGGAGATGGCCGAAGTCGCGTTCGCGGTCGAACATGGGGCGACGTATTTCGTCACCAACCGTGACCTGACCATTCCGCGCGAACTGGGCATCGCGCCGGGCTGCGGGTCGATGATCCAGGCCGTCATCAACGCGACCGGCGTCGAACCGGTCGCCTCGGCCGGCAAACCCGAATCCGCGATGTACGACGAGGCACGGCTGCTCGCGGCCGGCGACGACGAGGAACCGGTTGCCAAGGACGCATGTCTGGCGATCGGAGACCGGCTCGACACCGATATCGAGGCCGGTAACCGCGGCGGCTATGATTCGCTGGCCGTGCTCACCGGCGTCACCAATCCGCACGAGCTCATGCTCGCCCCGGCGCATCTGCGTCCGACCTACATCGTCAAGGACCTGCGCGGGCTGCTCGAAGCACAGCCGGCCGCGACCGCCGGCGACGACGGATCGTGGGCATGCGGCGACGCGACCGCAACATTGCGTGACAGCGTGCTGACGGTCAGCGACGCGGCCAGCATGAACGCCCTGCGCGCGGCATGCGCCCTCATGTGGGACTATGCCGATGCCGGTGGCGACGTATCGGCGGTCACACTGCCTGATTTCGCGCTCTAACGCTGCTCCGGCCTCCTCCGACGAGGAGGCCGGTTCGTTGCCGGACGGTTTCGAGCGGGACGACGATTCGTCTCGTTGATTTCTCTCCATCCCCTCATTCCTATCATGTGCAAGGAGCTTGTGTCATGCCCGACGATTTGATCCAGCGGTTCCCCGAACTGGCCGATCTGGATGCCAAAGATATGCCGCAGCGCATCACGGCGTTTCAGGACGTGCTCGATCGGCTCCAGCACGAGCTTGACGACAGCCGGTGACCTATGGCACGGCTTGACTCCTTGCTGGTCGATCGCGGATTGGTCGACAGCCGTTCCAAGGCGCAGAAACTCATCAGGGCCGGACAGGTCGTCGTCAACGGCGTCCCCGCATCCAAGCCGGCCATGACCGTGGATGCGACGGCCGCCATCACCGTGGATAAAGGCGACGACTACGTGTCGCGCGGAGCCTACAAACTGGTCGGCGCGTTCGACATGTTCGCCGCCGACGGATTGCCATCGCCGGACGGGATGCATTGTCTCGACATCGGCGCGTCCACCGGCGGATTCACCCAAGTGCTGCTGCGTCGGGGCGCGGCGCAGGTTATCGCGCTCGACGTCGGCCATGACCAGCTTGACCGGCGTGTGGCCGACGATCCGCGCGTCATTCGCATGGACGGCGTCAACATCCGCGACGTGACCGTCGACGATCTGCCGTATCGGCCGCAGATGATCGTCTCCGACGTGTCGTTCATTTCGCTGACCTACGTGATTCCGGTCATCGCGCGGATCGCCGCGCCGGGTGCGCATGTCGTGCTGCTCGTCAAGCCGCAGTTCGAGGTCGGCAGGGAAGGGCTTGGCCGGCACGGCATCGTGGAGGATCCGTCGCTGCGTGAACAGGCGTTGGACAAGATCGTCCGATGCGCCGCCGACTGTAGTCTCGATGTCGTGACCGCCGCGGATTCGCCCATCGAAGGCACCCACGGCAACGTCGAATACCTCCTCTACGCGCGTCGACCCTGACGTTGCGCCCAAGACGTCGCACGCCATGGCTCCCCGCGCTGAGGGGAACTGCCAGCGCAGCCGGCTGAAGGGAGCGGGGCCGCCGGCCTCGTACGTCACCCGCGGATGAACTTGTCGATCTGGTCTTCCTTGCCCATGATGATGAGCTCGTCGTTGCGGTGCATGACCAGTTCCTTCGACCCGTACTGGAATTCCTTGCCCGGCGACTTGATGCCGACCACGGTGATGCCGTACCGTTCGTGCACCTTCGCATCCTCGATGCTGTAACCGACGACGTGCGACGGCGTGTGGATCTTCACGACAGTATGAGCGCCTTCGATTTCGATGTAGTCAAGATAGTTGCCGGACACCAGATGACCGACGCGTTTGCCGGCGTCCGTCTCCGCGTTGATGATGTGGCGTGCGCCGATGCGCTGCAGGATGCGTGCATGCTCCTTCGACACGGATTTCGCCCAGATGTCCGAGATGCCGGCGTCCAGCAGATTACCGGTGGTGATGACCGATGCCTCCACGCTGTCACCGATCGCCACGATCGCCGTGTTGAAATCCGAGGCGTTGAGCTGTTCCAGCGCCAGCACGTCCGTCATGTCGGCCTGCACGGTGGGGATCTGCGACGACCAGCGGTTCACGAGTTCCGGATCACGGTCGACGGCGAGCACATCCTGCCCCATCGCATCCAGCGTGGTCGCCACGGAGCTGCCGAATCGGCCGAGTCCGACGACCAGAATGCTTCTGCCGTTATTCGCCATGTCGTTCGATCCTTCCTACGTCTGTGCCATGTCGGCCGGTACCTGCATATGCTGGTCTTCTGTGCGGCGCGGTGCCGGATTCCGCCGGCATCGTTGTGCCGGGGCGGCCGGTCGACCATGCTGCTGTCCGATGATACCGCGTGCCGTATCGTATTGCGACCGACTCCGGGCGACGAGTGTGACTTTTCGTGTGCGATCGCCGTCAGCCGACGACCAGCGGTTCGGTCGGGTATCGCAACGCCTCGAGCGCGCGTGGACGGCTGATCGAATAGGCGATCGTCATCGGACCAAGACGGCCGATGACCATGGTGATCGCGAGGATCGCCAGCGCGGCCGGATTGTCCTCGCGTGCCACGCCCACCGTGTATCCGCCGAGTCCGAACGCCGAGCAGGCGTCGAAAAGCGCGTTGGACAACGATGCGTCGGAGACGAGCATCAACGCGAGCGATGCGGCGAGCACGAGCATCAGGCATGTGGTGGTGATGCTCACGGCCGTCATCACCACGTTCGTGTGGATGCGGCGGCGGAACGCGTTGATGTCTTTGTGCCCGGTGAACGATGCCCGGCATACGAGCAGGATCACCGCGAACGTGGTGACCCTGATGCCGCCGGCGGTCGATGTGCTGCCGCCGCCGATGAACATGATGGCGCTCATGAACACCTTGGTGGCTTCGCTGACCTGCGGCATCCACGACAGGTCGAATCCGGAGGAGCGTGGCATGACCGCCGCCACCACGGCATGCCGCAGACGCGTCTCCACATCGGCGTTCTTGAACAGGAACGGGTTATCCCATTCGACCAGCAGGAACCACGCCAGCGACACGGCCACGATCAGGAACGTCATCGTCAACGTGATCTTGGTGTGCAGGCTCCACCGGCGTGGCGGCACATGCTGTCGTGCGCACCGCATGAGGTTGAGCAGGACGGGGAAGCCGAGCGTGCCGCAGAACGCGGACATCATGATCGGCATGCCCACGGCCCAGTTGTTCACGTGCAGGCCGGCGCCGTCCGGGGTGAACCCGGCGTTGTTGTAGGACATGACCGCGAAGAACAACGCCTCCCATGCGGTTTTGCCCGTATCGCCCCGGTTGATCGACCACAGTCCGGGGAACAGGGCCAGGAACGTGATGATCTCGATGACGAACGTGGTGGTGACGACGACGGTGAGCACGCCCCGGATTTCGGACAGTTTGGTGGTGCCCAGCTCCGTGGCGGTGAGCAGCCGTTGCGTGGCTTTCATGTGATGGTTGACGGCCAGCGCGATCATCGACGCGAAGGTCATGACGCCCAAGCCACCCATCTGCACGGAGACAAGCAGGATCGCCTGGCCGAACTGGGTCCAGTGCGTGGTCGAGTTGACGATCGAGATGCCGCAGGTCGACAGCGCCGACACCGCGGTGAACAAGGCCGTGGAGAACGTGGTGGTTTCGCCCGGGGGAGTGGACTGCGGGAGCAGCAGCATGCCGGTGGCGATGACGACCAGCGCCAGAAAGTAGATGATGGTGAGTCGGCCGGGATGCGACGTGACATGCTGACGGAACGTGTGCCGATGGGCCCGTTGCTCGTCGGCCGCCGCCTTCTCGAAGGTGTCGCCGGAGAACCACCATGCATAGCCGCGTGACGATTCGCGGTTGGAGGACGATTCGTCGAATACGAGGTTTGACATCGTTCCCTCCCGTCCCGTGTCCGTCGTTGCGCGGGTGCCGGCCCCGCGCCATCCGTGTGCCGATGGAGGACATTCTATGCCCCGCACGTGAGAAGCAGTGCCGGCGGCAGGGGCTCGCACGGCGTGGCGCAAGGAAGAACACGGCGTGTCATGCGAACAAGTGTTCGAAATCTCGATTGGTTCGGCTAGGATGAGATGAGTTCTTGGTTCCTGCTGGCAAGGGGGATGCGATGGTCGACGCACGGCACGCGGTGGTGGTGACGCACACCCGTCTTCGCGAAAGCGGCACGGTGGTGGCTGAGGCGGTGGAGCAGCTGCGGCAGGCTGGATTCGAGGTATCGATCATCGACAACACGGAGGCTCCGGAGTTCGGTTCCCGCCCGCCGGTGGTGCCGGACAACACCGAGATCGTGGTCGTGCTTGGCGGCGACGGCACGATTCTGCGGGCCGCGGAGCTGGTGCACTGCACGCGCGTGCCGATCCTCGGCGTGAACCTCGGCCATGTGGGATTTCTGGCCGAGTTCGAGAGCTTCCAGATGAGCGAGGCGATACGGCGTATCGCCACCCACGACTATTCCATCGACGAACGCATGATCGCACATGTGGATGTGTGGCTGCCCGGCGCTTCCGAGCCGCTGGGGGATTGGGCGCTGAATGACATCACCGTGGAACGGGCCGATCGCGGCAAGATGGTCGAACTGTCGATCCGCGTGGATGACGTGGAGATGAGCTCGTTCGGCTGCGACGGCGTGATCGTGTCCACGCCCACCGGTTCGACGGCATACGCGTTCTCCGCCGGCGGCCCGATCATGTGGCCGAACGTGCAGGCGTTGCAGCTGGTGCCGCTTGCAGCGCACGCGCTGTTCGCCCGTCCGCTGATCATCGGTGCCGGTTCCACGTTCGCCATGGATATTCTCGACGATTCGATGTCCGACGGATGGATCTGCTGCGATGGCCGTCGACAGCGCGCCCTGCCGAAGGGCACGCGCATCGAGGTGCGTCAGTCGAAGGATACGTTGCGGCTGGCGCGATTGTCCGGCGTGCCGTTCACGAACCGTTTGGTGACGAAGTTCGACCTGCCGGTGGTCGGCTGGCGCGAACAGGCCCGCGGTGGGCAGGCGGTGCACCACGGTCACGTGTTCCCCGATGGTGCCGAACACGGCCTTGTCGATAGCCATGGCGGCGAGGGTGCCGGGTCCGGCGGTGTCGCGGCGGAAGGCGGTGCCGATGCTTGAGGAACTGGAGATACGCGACCTCGGCCCGATTCGCCACGCGTTGCTGACGCCGGCGTCGGGCATGACGGCGATCACCGGTGAAACCGGCGCTGGCAAGTCCATGCTGCTGAGCGCCATCAAACTGATCTCCGGCGGTTCGGCGGATTCGGGACGTGTGTCCGCCGACGCGAAGGCGGCATGGGCGCAGGGCGTGTTCGCGGTCGATGACGACGCCGCATCCGCACAGGGCGCGTCGGATGGCAACGACGATGGCGGCACATCGTCGTCGGGCGAGACGGGGACATCGTCGATCTCGGATCCCGTGCACATCGCCCGGAACGCCGGCATCGAACCGGATGACGGCGAACTGTTCCTGTCCCGGACCGTGCCGGTGTCCGGCAGATCGCGCGCCGTGGTGAATGGGCGGAGCGTGCCACGCGCCATGCTCGGCGAACTGGCCGGCGGATTGGTGACCATCCATGGACAGGCCGACCAGCTGCGCATCGCCGCGCCGACGCGCCAACGTGAGTTCCTTGATGCCGTGGCCGGCGACGAACGGGAACTCATTGACTATCGCCGTGCATGGGATGCCCTGCGCGCAATCGACGATCGGCTGGAACGGGTGCGCAACCAAGAGGCGTCCGCCCGGCAACAGGCCGATTATCTCAGGGAGTCGATTGACCGCATCAACCGCGTCGACCCACAGGCCGGGGAGGACGACGATCTGAAGGCCAAACGATCCCGGATCGAAAACGCGGCAGACATCGCGCAGGGCGTCAGCGCCGCGCTTGCCGCCTTGGACGCGTCGCAAGTGGATGTCGACGCCGATGCCGAAGGCGCGAGCGAACTGATCAATCGGGCGGCTCAGTCGCTGCGCGCGATCCGCGCCGACGGCGATTTCTCCGGTCTGGCCGATCGTCTGGAATCCATCAACACCGATCTGTCCGACGTGGTGTATTCGCTGAGTCGGGAACTCGATGCGCCGGACGATATGGACGATCTTGACGAGCTCAACGCACGTATTCACGAGCTGGGGGAGCTGACCCGACGGTGGGGGCCGACGCTGGCCGATGTCATCGCATGGCGTGACAAGGCGGTGTTCGATCTGGAGGATCTCGACGCATCGCCGGAGAAGGTGGCGGAGCTGGAACGCGATCGTGAACGCCTCTTCCGAGAGGCGGTGGCCGCCGCGGACCGGCTGAGCGACGCCCGTGCCTCGGCCGCGGCGTCGTTGGCGGCGACGGTGACGGATGAATTGTCATCGCTGGCGATGGACGGCGCCGCACTGCGTATTCGAGTAACGAAGCGAACGGGAGCGGGCAAGACCCCGACGTGGCCACTCGACGCGAACGGCGCCGACGACATCGCATTCCTGTTCACGCCGTATGAGGGGGCACCCGAACTGCCGATGGGCAAAAGCGCCTCCGGCGGTGAGCTGAGCCGTCTCATGCTGGCCTTGGAACTGTCCGCCGCCGATCGGCATGCCGGCAGTCGCACGCCCATGACCTTCATCTTCGATGAGGTCGACGCCGGTGTCGGCGGCAAGACCGCCGTTGAACTGGGACGGCGACTGGCCCGTCTTGCGCGAACCGCGCAGGTCATCGTCGTCACCCATCTGGCGCAGGTGGCCAGCTGGGCCGACGCGCAGTTCGTCGTCACCAAGGAGCCTCCGGATGCCGATGACGATGCCGTCGGCGTCGTCACCACCGTCGAACAGGTCCGGGGCGACGCGCGCGTGCGGGAGATCGCACGCATGCTGTCCGGCTCCGAATCCGAAGCATCGCTCGACCACGCCCGCGAACTGCTTTCCGATTCCCGACTGAAAGGATGACGACCATGACGAGTGACGTCAACACCGGCAAAGCCGCCATCTTCGATCTTGACGGCACGCTGCTCGATTCGATGGGCGTATGGGATCAGGTCGATATCGACTTCCTCGGCAAACGGGGCATCGCCGTGCCGCCCGATTACATGACCAAGGTGGCGTCGATGCAGTTTCGGCAGATCGCCGAATACACGATCGCGCGTTTCGGGTTGCCCGACACTCCGGAACAGCTCATGAACGAATGGGACGACATGGCGCGCGTTGCCTATGCCACGGTGGTCGAGGCCAAGCCGCATGCCGCGGAGTATCTGGCATGGCTCAAGCGGTCCGGCGCCAAACTGGCCGTGGCGACGTCGTTGCCTCCGTCGCTGCGCGAGCCGGCCATGCGACACGTCGGCATCGCCGACTGCTTCGACGTGACCGTCAGCGTCGACGACGCCGGCGATGTCGGCAAGGACAAGCCCGACGTCTATCTGCTCGCCGCCTCCCGTCTCGGCATCGAACCCGCCGCCTGCACGGTGTTCGAGGATCTGCTCATCGGCATTCGGTCCGCGAAATCGGTGGGTATGAAGGTCTGGGCCATGCACGATGATTCGTCAGACGCCGACTGGCCCGTCATCTGCGACATCGCGGACGGCGTGCTGTTCGACTTCGCCGACGCGCCCCGATCCTTGTGACGCTGTTGCGCTCGAGTTGCCGACGGCGAGAACGCGGTCGCTGATACGGCAGCGGGGAGGTTCCGCGCCGTCGATAACCGTCTTACTGTTATGTAGCACACCTTGACAGTATTCCACAACAGTTATATAGTTATATATAACAGCGTAACGGCTGTGACATGTCGATCATCCACCGGCCGAAAGGGGCGCGTATGCGACTGGTCATCTCATCCGTGTCCGGCGAGCCCATGTACGAGCAGATCAAGCAGCAGATCCGATCGGCGGTGCTGTCCGGCGAGCTCAAACCAGGGGAGGCGTTGCCGTCCCTGCGCAAACTCGCCCGTGAACTGCGCATCTCCGTGCTCACCGTCACCAGGGCATACAACGAACTGGCCGACGAAGGCGTCGTGCAGAACATCCAAGGCAAGGGCACCTTCGTCATGGACAAAGGCAGCGAGTCCATGAAGCGCCAACTCGCTGATCGCGCCCGCGCGGCGCTCGCGGACGCCGCTGCCGCCGCCAAGGCCGCCGATATCCCGCTCATCGACCTCATGGGCATGCTCGAAGAGACATACCAGCAAGAGTAAGGAGCGCGACCATGAACGTCATGGCGCCATTCGTCGCAACGTCGTCAAATGCGACGACGAACGGTCCGGGCAACCTGATGGCGTTGTCCGTCACCGGACTGACCAAACGCTACAAGTCCGGCTTCATGCTCGACGACATCACGTTCGATCTGCCGGCCGGCTACATCATGGGTCTGATCGGCCCCAACGGCGCGGGCAAATCCACGCTCATCAGGCTCATCCTCAACATGACCCGGCGCGACGCCGGTTCCATCGACGTCTTCGGTCTCGACGCCATCGCCGACGAGGAGACTGTCAAGGGCCGGATCGGCGTCGTATTTGACGCCAACTGCTTCATTGACGCATGGACAGTGGGGAAGACCGGCCGCGCCATGCGCGACATGTACTCGGCGTGGGACGCGGCGCGGTTCGACGACTGCCTTCGCCGTTTCGGCCTCGACCGAAGCACGAGGGTCGGAGCGCTCTCGCGCGGCATGCAGATGAGGCTCATGCTTGCCGTCGCCCTCAGCCATCACGCGCGGCTGCTCATCCTCGACGAGCCGACCGCCGGACTCGACGTGCTCGCCCGCGACGATCTCATGGACCTGCTGCGGGACTATGTCGCGGACTGCGAGGCAGGCGTGCTGTTCAGCACGCACATCACCGCCGACCTCGAACGGTCGGCCGATCTCATCACCTACATCACCGGCGGCCGGCTGTACTACACCGGACCGAAGGATGAATTCGAGGACTCGTTCCGTATCGTCAGGGGCGGGCCGGACGACCTGACGGACGGGCTTGTGGCCTTGGCGCTTGGCATACGCCGGTACGACACCGGATTCGACGCGCTCGTCCGCGCCGAACGGGCGGGGGCGCTCGCCGCCGCAAGCCGCACCGGCGGCCATGTGCTCGTCGTCGAACCGGCCGGCATCGACGACATCGTCCGGCTGACCAACATGCCGGCCGACATCGAAGAAGGGTGGCAATCATGACCCGGACAATGCACCCCGTGATGCGTGCGTTCCGTATGGACTGGCACAAGATCGCCTCGCAGCGGGGATGGTGGTGGATGCCCGCCTCCGTGTTCGTCTTCCCGGTGCCCATCGCGAATCTGGCCGCGGCATCGCGGTCCGACACGCTCGTCGACTGGGCGATGTGGCTGATCGTCTTCATGGGCGTCACCATGGCGGCCTGTCCGTTCAACTACGAGCTGCAGGGGGAGTCGGGGTTCCGGCTCAACGGCATCATGCCGGTCGGCCGGGCGCATCAGGTGGCCGCGCGCTATCTGACCCTGGCCGTCTGCGCTGTCATGATGCTGGTCTCGTTCGCGTTCTCCTGGTGCCTGCTGACTGCCGTCGGCATGGGACCTTCCATCGGCGGCATGGCCGTACGTGCGTGGGCCGCGCTGCTGATGACGGCGGTCCTGTATCCGATGATGTACCGGTTCACCATGCAGCAGGTGTTCATCGGTACCATGATCGTCGCCATGCTGGCTGTCGTCCTCAGCATTCCGGTGCTGGCGCTCGTCATGACGTGGCCGTACATGGTGACCGGTGATATGTGGTTCGGGAAGGCATTCGCCGGTGTCGTGCCGCCGGTGTCGGTCGGGACGCTGCTGGCGATCGTCGCCGTCGCGGTGCTTGTCGTCGCATATGCCGTCTCGTTCCGCCTGTCCGTGCGTTGGTACCGTGACCGGGATCTCTAGACGATCGGCGTTGAAGTTCAAACGTCACTGCGTGCGCGCGATCGGCGGGATGACGCGCACGCAGTGACGTTTCCGGGGCCGAACCATCACTGTGTGCGCGTCCCCTTCGCGGTTGCGCGCACTCGGTGATGCATATGGTGACGGATGGCTGTCTCGTTCCCGATGTATTCGCTGTTGTGCATGTCGCGTGGCGGTTTTCGCTCGCTGAGCACTCGCTCAGCGAGCGAAAACCGCCACGCATATTGCCGATGATCGACGCATGTCGTAAGTGTTATAGTTGATATAGAACAACTGGAACGGACTGCGTAAGAAAGGCACAACCGATGATCATCGACATCGATCAGCGCGGCGACGTGCCGATCTACGAACAACTGCACCGGCAGATCATCGCCGGCATCGCCAACGACGAACTCATACCCGGCGACCAGCTGCCATCCGTCCGCGCGCTCGCCGTCGACCTCGGCATCAACCTGCACACCGTCAACAAAGCATACGCATTGCTGCGCGACGAAGGCTATCTGGTCATGCGGCGCGGCACCGGCGCGGTCGTCGCCGACCGCAGCAGCGCCGGCAACGATTCGACGACCCGCCGCGCCACCGACGAACAGGACGAGCGCATGAACGACGACCTGCACCGGCTTGCGCTCGCCTACAAAGCCCGCGGCGGCAGCCTGACCGCATTCCTCGACGCCACACGACGGCAGGCCGAACGTGTCTACGCATCATCGAACGAACGCAATGACAAGCAAGGGGAGTGACCATGAACGACACGAACACCACCATGAACGTCATCCTCGGCACCACATTCCTACTGCCGATACTGGTGACCATCAGCCTCACGGCCGTACCATGGATCACCGACCGGCACGATGCATTCGGCGTGACCGTACCGCCGGCAGCCCACGCCGACCCGGACATCCGCCGGCTCAAGCGCGGATTCTCATGGTCGATGGCCGCATCCGGCATCATCGCGACCGCCATATCGCTGGCCGTCTGGCAATGGTTCGGCATCGAACCCGCCATCTGGACGATCTCGGCCGTGTCGGTCGCGCTCACGCTGGTCGGTTTCACCGTCCAACAGATCTGCCGCCGTCGGACGCGCAGCATCGCCGTGCGCCGCAACTGGCACGCGGGCGCCGACCGCCGTGCCGCCATCATCGGCGAACACGACAACCCCGAACCGATCAGCCTCACATGGGAATGGCTCCACCTCGTGGCGCTCGCCGTCACCGTCCTGGTCGGCGTGCTCGGCTACGGCAATATGCCCGAGCGGGTGGCGATTCACGAGAACATGGCCGGGCAGATCGACGGCTGGGCGAACAAAAGCCCATGGCTGATCCTTATGGCCGTGCCCGGTCAGATCATTGTGGCCATGGTGCTGATCGCTGCCCACGTTGCCATCATCGACGCGAAAAAGCCGATCGACCCCGACCATCCCGCCACCACCGGATTCGCGTACGGCACGTTCGCCCGCGTGTGGAGCATCTACACGCTTGTGATCGGCCTGCTCGTGGCCGGATGGATGGGACTGGGCGTGCAGCTCGTCACCGTCGGCGTGATTGGCATCGATCTGTTCGCCACAGTCGCGATGCTGCTCGCCGTGGTCGCGTTGATTGGCGTGCTGGTGATCAGCGTGTACTGCGGGCAGAACGGGTCACGCTTCTATGCCGGCGCATCGCGCGGGAACGGAGGCCCGGAGTCCGATGATGTGATGTCGGTCGACGACGATCGTCACTGGATCGACGGCGTGTTCTACATGAATCGCGACGACCCGGCCATCTGGGTTCCCAAGCGGTTCGGCGTCGGCTGGACGGTCAACTGCGCCCGACCGGTCGTCTGGCTTGCGGCCATCGGACTTATTGCCGTCACTGTCGCGCCCGTCGTGCTGGCACTCATATAACACCGTGTCCTTGTTGTGTTGGGAGTGGGTTTCCTACGGGTGCACACGCAAAGCATTGCGTAAGCGTGTGCACCCGTAGGAAACCCACCCCCAACACAACAAGGACAGCTACGAAACGGTGCCTGTCTGCGGTCGCGCGCCTACAGCGCCTTGGCGGCGGCCTCCACGAACGCCTCCATGCCGTCGATCGGCACGACCGTGTCGAACCGCACGTCGGCATGCTCCAGACCACGCAGCGCGGCCGGAGCCACGGTGCCGGTCTCGCGCGAGAGCACGTCCATGCACTCGAAATCGGTGCCGGTCGCATCGAACCCGAGCGCCTCGTTGACCACGCGCGGGAACTTGTACGGGCTGGCGGTCGCGAGGATCACGCGCGGCGTCAGCGGATCGCGCGGCATCTGCTGCGCCACGAAATACGCGCACGCGGTATGCGGGTCGATCACGTAACGGTTCTTCGTCCAGCAGTCGGCGATCATCGCGCGCACCTGGTCCTCGTTCGCCCAGCCACAGCCGAACAGCTGACGCACCTTCGCCAGCAGCGGTTCCGGCACCTCGTAGGTGCCCCAGTTCTTCAGATCGTTCATGAGCATCGAGATCAGCCGCGTGTCGCCATCGGCGAAGTAGTACAGCATGCGCTCGAGGTTCGAGGAGATGAGGATGTCCATCGACGGCGAAATCGTCTGGTAGAACGGGCGCTGCCGGTTGTATGTGCCGGAGGTCAGGAAGTCGAACAGCACGTTGTTCTTGTCGGAGGCCACGACGAGGTGCTTGACCGGCAGACCAAGCCGCTTCGCATAGTAGCCGGCGAGGATGTCGCCGAAGTTGCCGGTCGGCACGACGAACTCCACCTCGTCGCCCACGTTGATGACCTGCTGTTCGAGCAGCTGCGCGTATGCGGAGAAGTAGTAGACGACCTGCGGCACGAGACGGCCCACGTTGATCGAGTTCGCGGACGACAGCACAACGTGTGAGTCGGCGGCGAGACGCTCGGCGAGATCGCGGTCGCCGAAGATGCGCTTGACCGCGGACTGCGCGTCGTCGAAGTTGCCCTCGACCGCGGCGACGTTCACGTTCGCGCCGGTCTGCGTGGTCATCTGCAGCTCCTGCACCTGCGACACCTTGCCCTGCGGATAGAATACGGTGATCGCGGTGCCCGGCGCGTCGGCGAACCCGGCCAGCGCGGCCTTGCCGGTGTCGCCGGATGTGGCTGTGAGGATCATGATCTTCTCGTCCGTGTGATCGACGCCGTCACCGTCGGCCGGCGTGGTGCGGGCCATGAACCGCGGCAGGATCTGCAGCGCGACATCCTTGAACGCGGAGGTCGGGCCGTTGAACAGTTCGAGGATATAGTCGTCACCGACCGGCTTCAACGGGGTGATTCGCTTGTCCGACCACTGTGCGCCGTACGCGGCGGCGATGCAGTCCTTGAGCTCTGCCTCGCCGAAGTCGGGCAGCAGCGCGTGCAGCACGTCGTACGCGATCGCCTGATACGGGCGGCCGGCGAGATTCGCGATGTCGACCTTCGTCTCGCCGAGCGAATCGGTCACGAACAGGCCGCCGTCATCGGCGATGCCCTTACGGATGGCCTCCTTCGAGGTCAGTGAATCGGTGGTGGAACGCGTGGAATGGAACGTGGTCATGATGTCCTTCGCGAAAGATGACGAATACCGACAGTATGGATCAAGTCTACCGTCAGCGGTGGGCAGGGGAGGGAAACGGGATGTGAATATGAGACGCAACCGTGCCGTAACGTAACGGCGGCCTACACTATGCACAACCGCAACCGCGGGACAGATATTGATTGAACAAAGGAGCGCAGATGACTGCCTCACCGCTCGCCCAGACCCCCACCGACGCATTCAACGCGCCGATCGCCGACACAGACCCGGAGATCGCCGAGATCCTCACCGCCGAACTGCATCGTCAGCAGGACGGTCTCGAGATGATCGCCTCCGAGAACTTCGTGCCGCGCGCCGTCCTGCAGGCGCAGGGCTCCGTCCTGACCAACAAGTACGCCGAAGGCTATCCGGGACGCCGTTACTACGGTGGCTGCGAGCAGGTCGACAAGCTCGAGACCATCGCCCGCAACCGTGCCAAGGAACTGTTCGGCGCCGAATACGCGAACGTGCAGCCGCACTCCGGCGCGCAGGCCAACGCCGCCGTCTACCAAGCGCTCGTCAAGCCCGGCGACACCGTGCTCGGCCTCGCCCTCGACCACGGCGGTCACCTCACCCACGGCATGAAGATCAACTTCTCCGGCCGCTTCTACCACGCCGAAGCCTACGGCGTGAACCCCGAAACGTTCCGCATCGACCCCGAGATCATCCGCCAGCGCGCCCTCGAAGTGCACCCGGCCATGATCATCGGCGGCTGGTCCGCCTACCCGCGCATCGAGGACTTCAAGGCCATGAAGGAGATCGCCGACGAGGTCGGCGCCAAGTTCTGGGTCGATATGGCCCACTTCGCCGGCCTCGTCGCCGCCGGCCTGCACCCGAGCCCCGTCCCGTACGCCGACGTCGTCTCCTCCACCGCGCACAAGACCCTCGGCGGCCCGCGCTCCGGCTTCATCCTCGCCAAGGAGGAGTACGCCAAGAAGCTCAACTCCGCCGTGTTCCCCGGCCAGCAGGGCGGCCCGCTCATGCACGTCATCGCGGGCAAGGCCGTCAGCTTCAAGGTCGCCGGCACCCCGGAGTTCAAGGACCGCATGCAGCGCACGCTCGACGGCGCCAAGATCCTCGCCGAACGCCTCACCGCCGACGACGTCAAGCAGAACGGCATCTCCGTGCTCACCGGCGGCACCGACGTGCATCTGGTGATGGTCGACCTGCGCAACAGCGAAATGGACGGCAAGCAGGGCGAGGACCTGCTCGCCCAGTGCGGCATCACCATCAACCGCAACACCGTGCCGTTCGACCCGCGCCCGGCCTCGGTCGCCTCCGGCCTGCGCATCGGTACTTCTGCGCTCGCCACGCGTGGCTTCGGACCGAAGGAATACGAGGAGGTCGCCGACATCATCGGCACCGCGCTCGCCGCCGGCCCGTCCGCCGACGTGGAGACGCTCAAGAAGCGCGTCGACAAGCTCGTCGAGGACTTCCCGCTCTACCCGGGCCTCGATCAGGTCCACTGATCGACCCGACGGCAATTCGTCCGCACAACCGTAACGCTGTGCGTCACAGAGTACGGTCGTGCCGCCGCCGCTGCAGAAACGTACATATGACGTGCGTCAGTGTACGTTTTTGCAGACGATTCCGCAGAAACGTACACTGAACGTCGGTTACTGTACGTTTCTGCAGAAGGTCCTGCACAACCGTACGGATAGGGTGCGTTGGCGTACGTTTCTGCAGACGGTCCTGCGGAAACGTACACATGATCCGCGCCGACGTACGATGCTGCGGATCGGTATCAATGACCGTGGCTGACGCCGACTTGCGCTAAGGTGTGGGTATGACGAATAGCGAAGAGGTTCAGGTGTCGCAGGCCGCGTTCGACGCGGTGTGCGCGAGGGCCGACGCCGCCGCCCGCGCCCAACGGGGACTCGCGCAGGCCGATACCGAAGCCAAGAACGAGCTGCTGCTTGCGATCGCCGACGCGCTTGACGCTCGCGCCGACGAAATCGCCGGGGCCAACGAGCTTGACATGATCGCCTCGCGCGAGGCCGGCATGGACGCCGGCAAGCTCGATCGGCTCCAATTCGACGTGCCCCGCGTGGCCGCCGCCGCACAGGGAGTGCGCCACGTCGCCACCCTGCCCGACCCGGTCGGCGAGATCGTGCGCGGCTACAACCTGCCCAACGGGCTGCGTCTGCAGCAGACCCGCGTCCCGCTCGGCGTCATCGGCATGATCTACGAGGCGCGGCCGAACGTCACCGTCGACGTCGCGTCGCTGTGTCTCAAATCCGGCAACGCGGCCATCCTGCGCGGCGGCCACGCGGCCGAACGCACCAATCGGGCCACGCTCGCCATCATTCGCGACGTCATTACCGACCACGGTTTTGATCCGGCGCTCGTTGATACGGTGGACGACTACGGCCGCGACGGCGCCACCGCCATGATGGAGGCCCGCGGCCACATCGACGTGCTCGTGCCGCGCGGCGGCGCCGGCCTCATCCAGGCCGTCGTACGTAACTCGAAGGTGCCCGTCATCGAAACCGGCGCCGGTAATGTCCACATCTACGTCGACCGATCCGGCGACCTCGACAAGGCCATCCCGATCATTCTCAACGCGAAGACGCAGCGCGTCGGCGTATGCAACGCCGCCGAAAAGCTCGTCATCCACCGCGACGTCGCCGCGCGATACCTGCCCGCCATCGCCCGAGCACTCGCCGAGGCGCAGGTCGAACTGCACGCCGACGACGACGCGTACGGCATCATCGACGAGGCCGGCATCGACGGCGTGAACCTGCTCGCCGCCACCGACGAGGACTGGGATACCGAATACCTTGCGCTGACGATGGGCGTCAAGGTCGTGGACTCCTTGGACGAGGCCATCGACCACATCAACGCGCACTCCACCGGACACACCGAATCGATCATCGCCGAGGACTACTCCGCGATCGAGGAGTTCACCAGCCGCATCGACTCGGCCGTGGTCATGGTCAACGCGTCCACGCGGTTCACCGACGGCGGCGTGTTCGGCTTCGGTGCGGAACTCGGCATCTCCACGCAGAAGATGCACGCGCGCGGGCCGATGGGCCTGCGCGAGATGACCACGACTAAATGGATCGGCTACGGCACCGGGCAGGTGAGACGATGAGTGAGGAGGACATCACCGTGATGCAGGAACAGGAGAACACCGTCAACGCGAACGCCGACGCCACGGCACCGGCGACCGACATGCCGACCACCGCGGACGGCATGCTCGTCGACAAGCCCCTGCGCCCCGACATCGATCTGAGCGACCCGCGTCTCGGCATGAAGATCGCCGCCGAACGGCTGAGCATCGTACGCTACGTGTTCCTCGTGCAGATCGAGGACGGCATCGCCTCGGCCGCGCAGCGCGCATCGCTCGAATACGCCGACGCGGTGCTCATCGGCTGGCCTGACGAGCACTCCGCCGACGTCACCGACCTGACCGCCGACCAGCTGCGCACCGTACGCGAGCAGATGCAGCTCATGGAGCAGTACATCCGCAAGTTTAGCGCGATGGAACGCGACGGCGACGTGGACGGCATGACCGATACGCTCATCCGCGTCACCGAACGCGTCGCCGAGGTGCGCCGCCTGTACCAGCCCGACTTCGCACTGCCGACGTTTGCGGAGATCCGCCGCGTCGTGCAGGACGAGTGGGATGAGGACATGGGCAAGATCGACCCGCAGGAATCCGATCCGACCGCCGGCGAAATCGCGCGCGAATCCGAGGACGAGGAGCGCGAGCAGGGGAGCGCGGCGTGAGCGGCGCGAACGGCGAGGCGGAACGTCGCATGGCCGACCTGTCGCCGGAAGCGTCGGTCGAACGCACGGTCAACGCCGTCGCCGGGCAGACGCCGCGCTGGCGGCTGTCCACGCGCGGCAACCGGCATGCGCGGCCGCGCATCGGCATCATGGGCGGCACGTTCGACCCGATCCACAACGGCCACCTGGTCGCCGCGTCCGAAGTGGCGTGGGTGTACGACCTCGACGAGGTGATCTTCGTGCCCACCGGCCGGCCCGTGTTCAAGCTCGACAAGAAGGTCACCAACGCGGAGGACCGGTACCTCATGACCGTGATCGCCACCGCGTCGAACCCGAAATTCACCGTCTCGCGCGTCGACATCGACCGCCCCGGCATCACGTACACGATCGACACGCTGCGTGACATCCGCGCGCAGCACCCGGACGCCGAGTTGTTCTTCATCACCGGCGCCGACGCGGTCGCCGAGATCATGCAGTGGAAGGACGCCGAGCACATGTGGGACCTCGCGCACTTCGTCGCGGTCACCCGGCCCGGCTACTCGTCGCCGGCCGGCGTCAAGCTGCCCGAAGGCAAGGTCGACACGCTGGAGATCCCCGCGCTGGCGATCTCCTCGACCGACGTGCGCCGGCGCGCCGAACACGGCGAGCCGGTGTGGTACCTCGTGCCCGACGGCGTGGTGCAGTACATCGGCAAGCATGGACTGTACCGGTAAAGGCGGGCGCCGTGCGTCGGTCGACGCCGGCATGATCGTCGCGTGCCGTCGGCATCGTCGATCTGTTGGGAGTGCCGTTCCGACTGTCGGACGAACGTCCACGGCCGTGAACACGCGACCCCGTGACGGTCGGCGCGGACGGTTACTATGAGGTCAGTCACTTCAACGAAGCCGAACGTTTGGAGATATGGTGAGCGCAATCCTTGAAGGAAAGCCCGATAAGAACCTCATCCTGGTGACCGGTCGTACCCATCCGAAGCTGGCGGCGGACGTCGCCGAACAGCTCGGGATCGACGTGCTGGAAACCACCGCCTATGATTTCGCGAACGGCGAGATGTACGTGCGATACACCGAATCCGTGCGCGGCGCGGACGTGTTCGTGCTGCAGTCCCACTCCCTGCCCGTGAACAAGTCGATCATGGAGCAGCTCATCATGATCGACGCGCTCAAGCGTGCATCCGCGCGTTCGATCACCGCCGTGTGCCCGCTGCTCGGCTATTCGCGTCAGGACAAGAAGCACCGCGGCCGCGAGCCCATCTCCTGCCGTCTGGTCTTCGACCTGCTCAAGACCGCCGGCGCCGACCGCATCATGAGCGTCGACCTGCACGCCGCGCAGTCGCAGGGCTTCTTCGACGGCCCGGTCGACCACCTCATCGCCATGCCGGTGCTCGTGGACTACATCCGCGACCGATTCTCCAACCAGCTCGACAACGTCACCGTCGTCTCCCCGGACGCCGGCCGTATCCGCGTGGCCGAGCAGTGGGCGCAGCGCCTCGGCGGCGGCCCGCTCGCGTTCGTGCACAAGACGCGCGACATCACCCGTCCGAACCAGGCGGTCGCCAACCGCGTCGTCGGCGACGTCGTCGGCAAGGACTGCGTGCTCGTCGACGATCTCATCGACACCGCCGGCACGATCGCCGGCGCCTGCCACGTACTCGCCGAGGCCGGCGCGAAGTCGGTCACCGTCGTCGCCACGCACGGCGTGCTCTCCGGCCCGGCCATCGAACGGCTCAAGGGCTGCGGCGCACGCGAGGTCGTGCTCACCGACACCGTGCCGATCCCGGCCGAGAAGCGCTGGGACGGCCTGACCGTGCTGTCGATCGCGCCGCTGCTGGCCAGCGCCATCCGCGCCGTGTTCGAGGACGGTTCGGTCGCCGAACTGTTCGACACCTATCCCGAACACCACGGCCAGGGCTTCCTCTTCGCCTGATCGCCGCCGTCGCGCGGCGTCCGGCAGCCGGGCCGGCCGTGCGGCGCATGATTTGACGAAGTCGCATCCTATGGCATAATAAACACTTGGCGGAAACCACGGTTCCCGCCGGTCCCCCATGGTGTAATGGCAGCACACGGGTCTTTGGAACCCTTTGTCTTGGTTCGAGTCCAGGTGGGGGAACTCGCCGAACGCCCGACAGGCATGTCCGTCGGACCGTCACCGCACGGTACCGACGGATCGCGGTCGGGCGTTTTTCGTCGGTCGTCGTTATCACGACATGCGTTATCACGACATGGAACAGGAGATTCCCGATGGCACTTTCCGCCGCAATCATCCTCGCCGCAGGCGAAGGCACCCGCATGCGTTCCGCCAATCCCAAGGTGCTCCACACATTCGCCGGCAAGACGTTCCTCAACCGCGTCATGGACTCCGTCGCCGCACTCGACCCGGCCACGCTCGCCGTGGTCGTGCACTATCAGGCCGAACGCGTCGCCGCCGCCGCGCGTTCGTACCACGCCGACGTTGAAATCGTTAACCAGGACGACATTCCCGGCACCGGCCGCGCCGTGCAGTGCGCGATGGCCCAGCTCGACGCCGAGCACAAGCTCGACGGCTACGTGCTCATCGCTGCCTCCGACATGCCGTTGCTCGACACCGAGACTTTGCGTGGCCTGATCGCCTTCCATGAGGCCAGCGGCAACGGCGCGACCGTGCTCACCACCATCCTCGACGACCCGACCGGTTACGGCCGCATCATCCGCGACCGCGACGGCCACGTGCTGCGCATCGTCGAACAGCGCGACGCCAACCGCAGCGAACTTGCCGTGCAGGAGGTGAACACCTCCGTGTACGTATTCGACGCGGCCGTGCTCGCGCAGGCCATCGCCGGGCTGAAGAACAACAACGCGCAGGGCGAGTTCTACCTGACCGATGCGCTCGAAACCGCCAAGGCGCAGGGCAACGTCGGCGCGTTCGCCGCTCCTGACCCGCTGAGCGTCGAAGGCGTGAACGATCGCGTGCAGCTCGCCGCCCTGTCGCGCGAGCATAACCGCCGCGTATGTGAAGCGTGGATGCGTTCCGGCGTGACCATCCTCGACCCCAGCACCACGTGGATCGAGGACGACGTCGAACTCGCCCGCGACGTGACCGTGCTGCCCGGCAGCTTCCTGCAGGGCCACACGACCGTCGGCGAGGCCGCCGTGATCGGACCGTACACGACGCTCATCGACGCGACCGTCGACGCCGAAGCCGTCGTCGAACGCTCCCGCGTGCAGGGCACCCACATCGGCCGCGCCGCGAACGTCGGCCCGTGGACCTACCTGCGTCCCGGCAACGAGCTCGGCGAGGAATCCAAGGCCGGCGCGTTCGTCGAAATGAAGAAGGCGCACATCGGCAACGGCACCAAGGTGCCGCACCTGAGCTACATGGGCGACGCCACGCTCGGCGACCACACCAACATCGGCGGCGGCACCATCACCGCCAACTACGACGGCGTGCACAAGAACAAGACCCATATCGGCGCCGGCGCGCACATCGGCGCGGGCAACCTGCTCGTCGCCCCGGTCGAGGTCGGCGACAACGTCACCTCCGGCGCGGGATCCGTCATCCGCCACGACGTGCCCGACGACACGATGGTCTACTCCGAGAACACGCAGCACAACGTCGAGGGCTGGAAGCCCAAATGGGAGCGCTGACCGGCGTTCATCATCAACCAAACCGTAACCAAACGAGTCGCAACCAACAGAAAGAGCACAGATTTGACCGCAGCGCAGAATTCCATCGACGCCATCCGCATCGCCGCCGAAGCGGCCGACCGACTCAAGGCCACCGACATCGTCGCGTACGATGTCAGCGACCTGCTCGGCATCACCGACCTCATGCTCGTCGCCACCGCGTCGAACGAACGGCAGGTGCTCGCCGTCGCGCAGGAAGTCGAAAAGGACCTGTATCTCAAGTGCGACAAGCGCCAGCCACGCTCGCGCGAGGGCCTGACCGAAGCCCAGTGGGTGCTGCTCGACTACGGCGACTACATCATCCACGTGATGCACGAGGAGGCGCGCGAATTCTACCGTCTCGACCGGCTGTGGCGCGACTGCCCGACCGTCGACCTCGGTCTCGCGCATCCGGAGGAGAGCAAGACGGCAACGGAGGAGTGACTGCTGTGTGCTGACATAATGTACGTTATGTCAGCACACAGCTGATCGTCCGTCCGTCATAAAGGGGAGGTATTCGGATGACCGCAAGCACGCATGTCCGTTCGATCACGCTGGTACGCCACGGACGCACGTCCTACAACGCGCGCCACTGCTTCCAAGGCCAGATCGACATCCCGCTCGACGAGATCGGCCGCTGGCAGGTCGCGCAGACCGGCGCCGCGCTGAAGGCGCTGTACGTCGACGGCCAGCCCGATCGCAGGCAGCTGGTCGTCGCCTCCGATCTGAGCCGTGCCGCCGCCACCGCGCACGCCTTCGCCGATCCGCTGGGACTCGAGGTCCACCTCGACGAGCGCGTGCGCGAACGCAGCTTCGGCCAATGGGAAGGCATGGAGGTCGCCGAGATCGCCCGCCAGTACCCGGACGCCTACCGTTCATGGGCCGAATTCCGCGGCGGCGAGCTTGAGTACGGCTGCGAACCCAAGGAACACGTCGGCGCGCGCGGCGTCGCGGCGCTGAACGACTGGGCATACCGCGCCGGCGACGACACCGACCTGTTCGTGTTCTCGCACGGCTCGTGCATCATGCAGACCACGATCATGCTGCTGGGGCTGAATCAGGTGCATCCCGAGTTCTCCGACGTCATGTCGATGCGCAACGCTCACTGGGCGCGGTTCGTAGCGGTCGATCTGCCCGACGGCACGCTGCGCTGGCGGCTTATGGACTATAATCACGGGCCGGCGTTGGCCGACACCGACCAGTGGGAGCATCCGACGCTCACGGACTGACCGCGCGGCGCGACTGACGGGACAGGCGAAATCGTAAACTCCGCGCCGCGGACGTATGCTGGAAGCGACGGCATCCGCACGGCATAAGGAGCGACGCGATGACCAACGACCCGAACCTCACCACGATCTGGTGGCAGATCTACCCGCTCGGCTTCACCGGCGCGCCGATCCGCCCGCAATCCGACGCCGAACGCGCGCTCACGCCGCGCCTCGACATGATCACCTCGTGGCTTGACTACCTCATCGACCTCGGCGCGAACGGCCTGATGCTCAACCCGATCTTCGCGTCCACCAGCCACGGCTACGACACCGTCGACTACTACCGCATCGACCCGCGCCTCGGCGACGATGCGGCCTTCGACCGGCTTGTCGCCGCATGCCATGAACGCGGCATCCGCATCATGCTCGACGGCGTCTTCAACCATATCGGCCGCGAATCGGCCCTGTTTCAACAGGCGCTCGCCGGCGACGATCCGGCCGCCGAACGCATGTTCCGCATCGACCGCGACGCGACGACCGGCAACGTCACCGACTACGCGCGATTCGAAGGTAACGGCGACCTGCCGTCCTTCAACCACGACGATCCGGCCGTGGCACGCCTCGTCGCAGACGTGATGCTCCACTGGATGCGCCGTGGCGTCGACGCGTGGCGCCTCGACGCGGCCTACGCCGTGCCGCCCGCCTTCTGGACCCGCGTGCTGCCCGACGTGCGCCGCGAATTCCCGCACGCGTGGATCATGGGCGAGGTCATCCACGGCGACTACGCGGCGATCGCGCGCGACTCCGGTATGGATTCGGTCACCCAATACGAACTGTGGAAGGCGATCTGGAGTTCGATCAAATCCGGCAACTTCTACGAACTCGACTGGTCGCTCAAACGGCACAACGAGTTCATGCGTACGTTCACGCCGCTCACGTTCGTCGGCAACCACGACGTGACCCGCATCGTCAGCCAGATCGGCGAAGCGGAGGCGGCGCTCGCCATGACCGTATTGCTCACGGTCGGCGGCGTGCCGAGCATCTATTATGGCGACGAACAGGCGTGGCGCGGCGTGAAAGCCGACGTGATGGGCGGCGACGATGCGGTACGGCCGATGTTTCCCGCCACGCGCGACGGGCTGGGCGGTGACGGTGCATGGATGTTCCGTCTGATCCAAGGTCTGATTTCGATCCGCCGACGCAATCCGTGGATGGCGCGGGCCGTGACCGAGCCGACGCAGGTGAGCAACCGCGTGTACTCGTACGATGTGGTCGGCACCGGGGAGGATGCGGGGCGGCGGTTGCACGTCGACCTGCGGCTGGGGGAGCGGCCGACCGCCGACATCAGCGAGGGCGGCGTCAACCTGTACCACGTCGTGCACTGAGCGGCGCGGGAGTGCCCGGTCCGGCTGGTCAGACCGCCCCGTATACTGTTCTGGGCCGTTTCGCCGGCCGTCATCGTATCGACAGCAGAGAGAACAGTATGAGCCAGTCCGACACCGACACTCCCGCCGAACCGATCCCGGATGCCTCGACGCAGACGCCGACCCCGTCCACTGACACGTCCGCCAACCACAGGCACGCGTTGCACACCAATCTCAAACGCGGCATGGAATCGCGGCACCTGCAGATGATCTCGCTCGGCGGCGTCATCGGCACCGGCCTGTTCTTGAGCTCCGGCTACACCATCCAGCAGGCCGGCCCGATCGGCACGATCCTCGCGTACGCCATCGGCGCGCTCATCGTGTACCTCGTCATGCTCACGCTCGGCGAGCTGTCCGTCGCCATGCCCGTCACCGGTTCGTTCCACGTGTACGCCGAACGGTTCATCGGCCCGGGCACCGGTTTCGTCGTCGCCATCCAGTACTGGCTCACCTGGACGGTCGCGCTCGGCTCCGAATTCACCGCAGCCGGACTGCTCATGCAGCGATGGTTCCCGCATACGCCCACATGGGTATGGTCGGCCGCGTGCATCGTGCTCATCTTCACCGCGAACGCGTTGTCGGTGCGGTTCTTCGCCGAGGCGGAGTTCGTGTTCGCGTCGATCAAGGTGTTCGCGATCTGCGCGTTCATTGCCATCGGTCTGCTTGCCATCTTCGGCGCGGTGCCGGTCGCGGGATACACGCATGCGCCCATGTTCGGCAACCTTGTGCGCGACGGGATCTTCCCGAACGGGTTCATGCCCGTGTTCGCGACGATCCTCACCGTCAACTTCGCGTTCTCCGGTACCGAGCTCATCGGCGTGACCGCCGGCGAGACCCGCGACCCCGAAACCGCCGTGCCCAAGGCCATCCACACCACCTTGTGGCGGCTCGTGCTGTTCTTCATCGGTTCGATCGTCGTCATGTGCGCGCTCATCCCGTGGCGCGAGGCCGGCGTGGGCGAAAGCCCGTTCGTGCTCGTGTTCAACTCCATCGGCATCCCGTATGCGGCCGACATCATGAATTTCGTGGTGCTCACGGCCGTGTTGTCCGCCTCCAACTCCGGCCTGTACGCATCCACCCGCATGGTGTGGTCGATGGGCAACGAGGGCATGATCCCGCGTTGGTTCGCCAAAACCAATCGCCGCGGCGTGCCGATGCTCGCCCTGTGCGCGGCCATGGCCGGCGGGCTGTTGGCGCTCCTGTCGTCCGTGATCGCCGCATCCACCGTATATCTCGTGCTCGTGGCGCTGTCGGGGTTGTCGGCGGTGGTCGTGTGGATCGCCATCGCGTACTGCCAGATCGTGTTCCGCCGCCGTTGGCTCGCCTCCGGGCATGCCGTCGATGAGCTCAAGTACCGCACGCCCGGCTATCCGTACGTGTCGTGGGCGGCGTTCATCCTGTGCACGGCCTCGTTCCTGCTCGTGTTCTTCGACAGGGAGCAGCGGTTCGCGCTCGTGGCCGAGCTGCTGTTCATCGTGGTCTGCTACGCCGCCTACTACGTGCAGGCGTGGTGGCGCAAGCGTCATCCGTCGGAACCTGAGTTGCGGCTGCCGTAGCCCGTTGAGGGTGGGGCGGTTTGTTGATCGAGAGGCTGGACCCGTGCAGCAGTCTTCAACGACCTCTCGATCGTCAAACCGACCCGTGCAAAGACTCGGAACCGCCTCTCGATCGTCAAATCCGGTCGCCAAGCGCCGCGACTATCATGGAAACCGAAGAGGTGGTTGCCATGATGAGGTTGTTCCACAACGGGATCACGGGCAGCGGCGGCGATGATGCCGCCCGCACCCTGCCCGCATCGATCTATATCCGTTCGGCCGCGGTGGCCGGCTCGTTCTATCCGGCCGATGCCGGCGAACTGCGCACGATGATCGACCGGCAGCTGGACTACGCCCGCACGCTCCTGCACGATTCCGGATTCGCGCAACGGCTGCCGGCCGGCGCGCCGAAGGCAGTGATCGTGCCCCACGCCGGATACGTGTACTCCGGCACGACCGCGGCGCTCGCCTACGCACTGCTCGAACGCGGCCGTGGCACGATCCGCCGCGCCGTGATCATCGGCCCGACGCACCGTGTCGCCGTACGCGGCGTGGCCTGTCCGTCCGCATCCGCATTCGTCACCCCGCTCGGCACCGTGCCGGTCGATCGTGACGCGGAACGCCGCGCGCTTGCGGCCGTGCCGTGTCTGACCGTCAATGATGCGACGCACGCCCGCGAACATGCGGTGGAGGTGCAGATCCCGTTCCTGCAGCGGGTGCTCGGCGACGATCTGACCATCGTGCCGCTCAACGCGGGTGATGCGAGCCCGGTCGAGGTCGGCGACGTGATCCAGACCTTGTGGGGCGGTCCGGAGACGGCGATCGTGATTAGCTCCGATCTGTCGCACTACCATCCTGAATTGGTTGCCCGGGTTTTGGATGACGAGACCATTGCCCACATCGTGCCGCTGGGGGATCCGACGATCCGCCCGAATCGCGCGTGCGGCGCGTACCCGGTCAACGGTCTGCTGGCCGCCGCGCGGGCGAAGGCTGTGCCGGTGCGGTTCCTCGGCTGCTCGACTTCGGGCGACGATGGGGAAGTGGCGCTCGCCAACGCCGCCGACGGCCGGCATGCGGAACGCCCGCCGATGCGCGACCCCGATACGCCGGTGGTTGGCTATGCGTCGTTCGCCGCATGGGAGCAGGGCGTGCTGACCCACGAAGCGATGCCGGCCGAATCCGATAGCCATTGTGCGGCTGACCGTGTCTCCGACAGCACCGCCAATCTGCCTGATCATGCCGACACGGTGCTGCCCGGTCTGGCCCGCGCCGCACTCGAACGGTATCTCGGCCTCGACAACCCCGGCGACCCCACGCCGGCTGACATCGTCGCCGCGCATCCCGAACTGCACCGGACGGGCGCGAGCTTCGTCACGCTGACCAAGCATGGACGACTGCGTGGCTGCATCGGCACGCTTGAAGCCCATCAGCCGCTCGGCCGCGACATCGCCGAACACGCCATCGACGCCGCCGCGCGCGACCCGCGATTCCGCCCGGTCGCCGCCGACGAATACCCGGACATCAGCGTCGAGGTATCGGTATTGTCCGAGCCAGAACCGATGCGCGTGCAGTCTCGCGCCGCGTTGGAAACGATGCTCAAGCCCGATCGCGACGGGCTCATCATCGACGACGGCCGCGGCCACCGTGCCACGTTCCTGCCGCAGGTGTGGGCCGAACTGCCGGACAGCCACGAGTTCGTCGGTCACCTGCTGCGCAAGGCCGGCCTACCGGCATCCTACGATTGGCAGGATGGCAGCATGACCTGCCAGCGGTACACCGTCACCGCATTCGGCGAGGAGTCGGCATGATGAACACGAACGGTCCGACGTCGACAACCGTCACGAAATCAGGCATCACGGAATCGGCCGCCGCGGCACGAACCGCCGATCGCGACCCGGCTATCGGCCGCTGGCAGCACCGTCTGTCGGACGGCCGCGCGCAATGTGACCTGTGCCCGCGCCATTGCACACTGCGTGACGGCCAACGCGGCTTCTGCTTCGTGCGTTCCAACCATCACGGCATGATCATGCTCGACGCCTATGGCTTGAGCTCCGGTTTCGCGATGGACCCGGTCGAAAAGAAGCCGCTCAACCACTTCCATCCCGGCAGTGCGGTGCTGAGCTTCGGCACGGCCGGCTGCAACAGCGCCTGCCGCTACTGCCAGAACTGGTCGATCTCCGCCTCCCGCCAGTGGAGCACGCTCGCCGTTGAGGCCTCGCCGGAGCGGATCGCCGCCGTCGCGGCGGAGTACGGCGCGCGGTCGGTCGCGTTCACCTACAACGATCCGATCATCTTCGCCGAATACGCGATCGACACCGCACAGGCCTGCCATGCGCGCGGCATCGAGGCGATCGCCGTCACCGCCGGATACATGGAATCCGCGCCGCGCACCGACTTCTATCGGGTCATGGACGCCGCGAACATCGATCTCAAGGGGTTCACCGAGGACTTCTACCGCACCGTCACCGGCACGCATCTGCATGACGTGCTCGACACGATCGCATACGTATGCAATGAGACGGACACGTGGGTCGAACTGACCACCTTGCTCATCCCCGGCTACAACGACGACGATGCGCAGCTGCATGCTGAATGCGCGTGGATCCGCGAGCATTGCGGCCGCGATGTGCCGCTGCATTTCTCCGCGTTCCACCCGGACTACCGGATGCGCGATGTGCCGCCCACGCCGCTCGCCACGCTCGTGCACGCGCGTGAGATCGCGATGGAGGAGGGACTGCGGTTCGTGTACACCGGCAACGTGATCGACCGCGAAGGTGGCACCACGTATTGTCTCGACTGCGGTGCGGCGCTCGTCGTACGCGACCGGTACGAGATCGACGGTTATCGGCTGACGCCCGACGGACGCTGCCCGGATTGCGGATGCGTGATTCCGGGTCGGTGGGATGCCGACGGGGCCGGTGATTTCGGATGTCGGCGTTGGCGCGTGGCCATGCGCGCGTAGCCGGGCGTTCTGGGCCGGTGAAGGACGCGTGCGCATACGTGCGGAAGAGCGGAAGATGCTGCGTCGCGGTGGCTGCCGTGCTGATTCGTGAAGATTTTGCCGGGAAGCTGTAAGGGTTACGTTGTTTTCACCCAAGGCTCAGCACGTTGCCAAGAAATCCCGCTATTGTTGCGTCGCGTGAGGAATTTTTTCAAGGGCATTTCCATTTCGTCGCTGATCGCCGGCGCGTTGGCGGCGGTCACGTCGTTTCTGTTGTCGGCGAAGATCGGCGTCGCGGGATCGGTGATCGGCGTCGCCGCGGGTTCGATCGTATCCGCGGTCGCGTCGCAGATCTACAAGAACGTGCTCAAGGCGTCAGGCGAGAAACTACAGACCATGACCGGTGTGGGGACCGGCGGCAACGCGGATGACACAACCGGTGGGACGGGCGGCGCGGATGGTGCCGGTGACGGTGCGCGCACGGTGGAGTCCGGCGCGTCGCCGACCGACCATGACGATACCGTGGCCATGACCGCGGTGATGCGCGACGACATGGGCGCGACGGACGATCGTCATATCGGACGTGTCGCGGCTTCGGATCGGCTGGACCAGCTGGCGCAGTCGGGACAGGCGGATCGAACCGGGGGCGTCGACGGCACCCGCGTCATGCCGGCTGTGCGAACCGTCTCGTCGGCCGGCGACGCGCATGCCGCTCGTGACGGCCGCGCCGTGCTGGGACATGCCGGTGCGGCTGGTATGCCCGCCGGCCACGTCTCCGCGCGGGCGCTGTCGTCCACGGCCCGGCAGAAGCGCATCGCCATCGTGGTCGCCGTCGTCAGCGCGTTGGTCGCCGTGGCCGCCACGGCGGGCATCATCATGCTGGTGACGCGCGGCCAGGGCACGGATTCGGTCGTCCGCGATCTGGTCCAGACCACGCAGACGCCCAGCCAGCCAGCCGACACGCCGTCGGACAAGCCGCAACAACCCGGCGACGGCACGAGCGGCGACGGCACGAGCGATACGAACAAGACCGATACGTCGAACGACGGTACGACCGGCGGCGGCAACGGTACGACCGACGACTCGACGTCGTCCGGCACGAGTGACGGATCGACCGACTCCGACACCTCCGGTTCGACCGGCAGCAGCGACGATACCTCATCCAACACGACCGGCGGCACCACGCAGAACGGCACCTCCGGTTCGACCTCGGACTCCACCGGGTCGTCCAGCTCCGACGGATCCACGTCGACCGGCACGTCGAACGGGTCGTCCACCGGTTCGTCGAGCGATTCGTCGTCCACCGGATCCACGGGATCGTCGTCGAGCGACTCGACAGGCACGTCGACCGGATCGTCCTCCGATTCGACCGGCGGTTCGTCCAGCTCCTCCAGCGATTCCACGACGGGCAGCGGTTCGACCGGCACCTCCGGGCAATGATCGTCGCAGGGCGATTCCCCTCTGGAGATGCCCGCCCGAACGGTGATGACGCGCGGCCGAATGCGCGATGACACGCCGATAGTTGCGCGTTCGGCCCATGCGTCATACACTGTCTCAGGTTCAGCAATGAACGCATAACGCAATCTGGGGCTATGGCGCAGCTGGTAGCGCATCTCCATGGCATGGAGAGGGTCAGGGGTTCGAATCCCCTTAGCTCCACCGGTAACCCGGAATCGTTGTCAGGCAACGGTTCCGGGTTTTTCGTTGTTTCCGGACTCGTGCATGCGGGTTGTCCAACGTGATCGGCTAAGGTGTGCGATGGTTAGGGGCGGAGACGGATGGCCGAAAACCGGCTTCGATCCGTCGAGACACATCGCCCGAACGGTTGGCAAACCACATTCCGAAGCGTCATGGCCGCGTGTGGTCGCCGTCATGCGCTGCACAGCGAAGAAATGGAAGGTCGCATGGAATCGTCCATGGCTCACTTCGATACCGAACATACCGGCGATCCCCGCCAGATGCGTCAGACGCCGCATGATACGCGCAACCCGCACGATACGGACGCCGAACGCATCCCGCTGAGCCTGATCGGCTCGATCGTCGCGGTCGGATCGCTCGCGTTCGTCGGCATCCTCACCGAAACCGTCATGACCGTGCTGTTCCCCCAGCTCATGGTCGAATTCGGCGTCAACACCGCCACCGTGCAGTGGATCACCACGATCTACCTGCTCGTCGTGGCCGCCACCATGCCGTTGTCGTCGTTCCTCAACCGCCGGTTCACGTTCAAGGCCCTGTTCGTCGCGGCCGTCGTGCTGGCCGTCACCGGCTCGCTCCTCATGATCGTCGGCCATACGTTCCCGCTGATCCTCATCGCGCGTGTGATCCAGGGCGTCGGCTCAGGCGTGGCCACGCCGCTCATGATGAACATCATCCTCCAGCAGGCGCCGCGGTCCAAGGTCGGCCAGCTCATGGGCGTGGGCTCGCTGGTCATCACCGTCGCACCGGCCATCGGCCCGACCGTCGGCGGCGCGATCTCCAGCGTGCTGCCGTGGCGTGCGATCTTCGTCATCGTCATTCCGATCGTGCTGTTGCTGTCCCTGCCGGTCGGCCTCAAGTGCATCCGTCAGACGCGACCGACCGAAGACGCACAGCTCAACCCGCTGCAGTTTGTGGCAATCGTGCTCGCCCTGTGCGGACTGATCTTCGCGCTCAACCAAAGCGGCGTGGCGATCAGCGCAGCCGTATCCGGCGGTTCCGGCGCGATGCGTTCCGCGATGCTGGCCGCGGTCAGTCTGATCATCGGCGTCGGCTCGCTGCTGTTCTTCGGCTGGTCGTCGAAGCGTTCGTTCTCGCCGCTGATCCGACTCGGCTGGCTGCGCGATCCGGTCGTGCTGCTGCACCTGCTGCCGTACCTGCTCATGCCGATCAACGGCATCGGTTTCGGCTATGTGATCACGAACGTGGCGCAGATGTCGCTCGGCACGTCCGCGTTCGTGGCCGGCGCGCTCGTACTGCCGGGCGCGCTGATCGGCGCGTTCTTCGCGCCCGTGGGCGGCATGCTGTACGACCGGTTCGGCGCGCCCCGGCCGGTGCTCGCCGCGATCGGCACGGCCACGCTCGGACCGGTGCTGCTGCTCGTGTGCTCCATGCACCTGACGCCTGGGCTGCTGGCCGGATTCTACTTCATTTTCGGCCTGTGCTATGCACTCGGCTACTCGAACATCATGACGAGTGCGTTGAGTGGCATCGACCGTGAGTTCACGCCGGACGGCAACGCCGTGTTCCAGACGTCGCTGCAGTTCGGCGGCGCGGTCGGCACCGCGTTG
This sequence comes from Bifidobacterium ramosum, assembly GCF_009299505.1. Classification (GTDB taxonomy): domain Bacteria; phylum Actinomycetota; class Actinomycetes; order Actinomycetales; family Bifidobacteriaceae; genus Bifidobacterium; species Bifidobacterium ramosum. The sequence goes on from NZ_WBSM01000001.1 coordinate 127,190, forward strand.
TTCTCCACGATTCTCGGCGTGGCGCAGGCCGGCTCGGGTGAGGAGGGATCGGCGGCGTTCCGCCATGCGACCGCAGTCGGCGGTGCGACGGTGTTCGCCACGATGATCGTGATCTGCCTCGTTTCGATCGCGTCGTTGGCCGTTGCATTCCGCACGCGCGCCGCACGTGCCGCGGTTGACGTGGCTGACGCGACCATCGCGCGGTAACGCGTTCCTTTTCTCTGACGGACATCCAGCCGATTGCTGTACCGAAATCGGCTGGATGTCCGTCAGAGGGGCGGCGGATCAGCCGGGGATGATTCGTTGGTCGGAGGTGCAATGCGGAAGATGATGGGGGTCTTTCCCTCGACTGATCCGTTGTGTCTTTTTCCCCCATAACGGACATACAGCCGATTCGGGTGGGTGAATCGGCGGTATGTCCGTTGAAGAACGGTGCTACGTAACGTGACGCATGTCGCGGCGGACGGTCGCGACGTTGCCGTCTATACTGGGACAGATGAGCAACGCATATGTTATTCGCAACATCGTCAATGAAGATGGTTCGGCGCTCGTCAGCGACCACGGCGCGCATGTGATCAACTGGGCTCCCGACGGCGGCACGCCCGTGATCTGGCAGCCGAAGGCCGTGTACCTCGGCGAAGGAACCGCGATCCGCGGCGGCATTCCGGTGATCTTCCCGTGGTTCGGCAAGGGCTACGAGCAGGGTCACGCGACCGACAAGCGGCCGAAGCATGGTTTCGCGCGCGTCAGCGACTGGCACGTCGACCCCGACACGCTGACCGACCGTCACGTCCGCTACACGCTGGACTCCGACGAGATCGACGCCGACACGCTGGCGCAGTTCATCTCCGGTCCCGATCCGCGGTTCCACGCCGAAGTCGACATCGCCGTCGGCCGTGAGCTGTCGGTGGTGCTGACCGTCGAGAACACCGGCGACGCGCCGATCACGTACGAGGCCGCCCTGCACACGTACTTCCGCGTCGGCGACGTGCGCTGCACCCGCATCGCCGGGCTCGTCGACACGCGGTATCTCGACTCGGCCGACGGATTCGCCGAACGCGAGCAGACGAGCGGTCCGCTGACGTTCGACGGCGGCATGGTCGACCGCATCTATTATTCGGACGGCACGCTGCTCATCGAGGACGACGCGCTGCACCGCACGATCAAGGTCGAGAAGAGCGGATCGTCGCAGACCGTGGTGTGGAATCCGGGCGAGGAGGCCGGCAATGCGATCGGCGACATGATGGATGGCGAATGGCGTGACTTCGTATGCGTCGAGGCCGCGGCGAACCGCGATCGTGCGATCACCGTCGAGCCGAGCGACGCGCATACGCTCAGCCAGACGATCCGTGTGAACTGAGCGCCGCGCTAAGTGTCTGCATCGAAGTGGCGCAGCATGTCACAAGGCTGTAGGCGTCCCGCACTGTGATGATGCTTCCCCTCAACGGACATACAGCCGATTTGCCCACCCGAATCGGCTGTATGTCCGTTAATGGGGAAGGATGGAAAGGGAAGCGGAGAAGACGCGGCGTCGTTGTCCAACGTTGCGGCGAGATTGGGGAGCATGGCGAAAAAGGCAGGGGCGGGCGCGCCGGTACGCATCGTGTTCGGCGGCGACCCGTATCTCAACGACCAGATGGTGCGCGACCTGTGCCATCAGGCACTCGACGCCCATCGCGACGCCGAACTCATCGAACTCGACGCCGCCACCGCCGACCGATACGATTTCGACGAAGCGGTCAGCCCGTCCCTGCTCAGCGATCTGGCCGTCGTCAAACTCACGAACCTGCAGAACGCCGACGACAAACTCGCCGAGGCGATCGTCGCCTACTGCAAGGAATCCGCGGCCGATCCGCAGCACGCCAGCATCGTCATCTGCCAACACGAAGGCGGCGTCAAAGGCAAGCGCGTCATCGACCAGCTCGAACGCGCCGGCGCGCGCAAGGACACCGTGCCGGATCTCAAAAAAGCGGACGCGAAACTCAACTTCGTCATCCAACGCTTCGAACGGCAGCATCGGCGTGTCGACCCGATGGCCGCCCAGCAGCTCGTCGCCGTGCTCGGCGACAAAACCGGCGAACTCGCCGCGCTGTGCGATCAGCTGTGCTTCGACTTCGACGACGATCCGATCGGTCTGGACCGCGTCAACCAGTACATGATCGGCAATCCGCAGGTCACCGGGTTCGCCGTCGCCGACACCGCCGTTGCCGGACGCACCGCCGAAGCGATCGTGCAGATGCGTTCGGCCGTCGAACAGGGCACCGATCCGATCGCGCTCATCGGCGCGCTCGCGATGAAACTGCGATCTATGGCCAAGGCATCGGCCGTGCGGTCGGGCGCGATCTCGCAGGCCGAAGCGAAAATGAACCCGTGGGTGCTCAAAAACGCGCAGCGTCAGCTTTCCGGCTGGACGTCGGACGGCATGAGCCGATGCATCGGGCTGCTCGCGTGGGCGGACGAGCAAAGCAAGACGAACGGCGGTGATCCGGTGTACGCGCTCGAACGGTGCATCACCGCGATCAGCCGGAAGGGTCGGGCCGAGTGACGTACGGCCGATGTGGCCGACACGTTCGATGTGGCCGGCATGGCGCATGCATACAAGAACGGACGAATCATGATGGGCAAGGTGAATGATATGAGTCATGACGATCAGGCGAACGGCGTCACCGTCGACGTGCCGACCGACGAGGACATGCGTGCGCTGGGGGAGCGGGTCGCGCGGCAGGTGCACGGCGGCGACGTGCTGCTGCTGTCCGGTCCGCTCGGCGCCGGCAAGACCACGTTCGCGCAGGGATTCGGCCGGGGCTTGGGCATCGGTGAGCCGATCGTGTCGCCGACGTTCACCATCGCCCGCGAACTGGACGGACGGTTCGCCGACGGCACGCCGGCACATCTCGTGCACGTCGACGCGTACCGGCTCGGCGGCAACGCGTACGCGCCCGGACAGGACGCGATCGGCCGGCTGCTCGACGAACTCGAATCGCTTGGACTCGACGAGGAACTGGAGGATCCCGGCGAGCAGACGGTGATCCTCATGGAATGGGGCGAGCAGATGGTGGCCGCGCTCGCGCCGGAACGGCTGGAGATCCACATTGACCGGTCGATCGCGGCCGATGGCCCTGCGGCGGCGGGGACGATGGCGGACGGTTCGGACGTGGACGCCGAACTGACCGGCGACGGCATGCGCGTCGTGACGTTGGTGCCGGTCGGCACACGATGGCGCGGATTTGCGCTGTAGTCCCGACGACCGTGCGCCGTTGCCCGTTCGTGCGTCGGATCGCGGATTCGCGCGCGTGTTGTAGACTCGCTACAGTTATGCGCGCGCTGACGTCGTGCGCGGTTGTTGCGGGTGAGAAGAGGTTCGTATGGGCTGCACATTGGTGATCGACACGTCGTACGGTTCGACCGTAGGCATCGTGGGACGCGAGCCGATCGTCGAAACCGACTCGCGCACCCACGTCGAACGACTGCAGGTCAATATCGCGCGGGCGATCGACGACGCCGGACTCGCACCGTCCGACATCGACACGATCGTCGTCGGCATCGGCCCCGCACCGTTCACCGGCCTGCGCGCCGGCATCGTCACGGCCAAGGCCCTGGCGTTCGCGACCGGTGCGAAGCTCGTCGGGCAGAACGTGCTCGAACCGCAGCACGAGATGCTGGGCGCCGCCATGAGCGGCGACATGTTCGCCGGCGTCGGCTTTCTTGCCGCTCTGCCGCGGCCGGTGCCGGCCGACGAGGCACGGGATTCCGACGACCCGGCTGTGCGCGCGGGATACGCCGAACTCGACCGTCATGTCACCCTGTGCGTGAACGACGCGCGACGCAAGCAGCTGTACTTCACGCTCATCCACGGCACGATCAACATGCCCGACGACGAGGCCGACGCCAACCGTTGGGTCGGCATGGACATCGACTATCCCGAACGGATCGTCGAACGTGTGCGCGACGTGATCGCCGCACGGTCCGCACGCGACGGCGTGCGTTACATCGTGGACATTGCCGGCCACGGCGCCGCCAAATACGCGTCCGCATGGGTGGGATTCGGCGACGTGCTCGGCTGTGTGGCCGACGGTTCGGTACTGGACGCGGGGGCGGACGGCGTGGCGCTGTTCGCGGCGACCGCGCTGTCGCGAGGGCTGCGCGGCGACCGGGAGGTGCCGGTCGAACCGCTGTACCTGCGCCGACCGGACGCGGAGATCCCAGCGCCGCTCAAGCACGTGCTCAACCACGCCGGCGCGGAAAGGACCGCCTGATGCTGGTGTCGCTGGACGAACTCGACCGCGAGACGGCCGTGGCCGCCGTACGCGCGCTCGAAGTCGAACTGTTCGGCAGCCACGCGTGGAGCGAGGCGTCGATCCGACAGGAACTCGACGCGCCGGCGCGCATGTACGTGTTCAATATCACGGATACACGGGACGATGACGCGATTCGGCCGGCCGATGTACGCGGATTCGCCGGATACTGGTACGACGGCGACGACGCGGAGATCATGGACGTCGGCGTCGGCAAGGCATACCAGCGGCAAGGCATCGCGGCCTCGATGATGACCTGGCTGATCGACCGGGCGTGCGAGCAGGGCGCGCGACGCATCCTGCTGGAAGTCAGCGTCGTCAACGATCCCGCCATCGCACTGTATCGCCGGTTCGGATTCGAAAACATCGGATTGCGGCGACGATACTACCAGCCGGAAGGCATCGACGCGCACGTCATGGCACTAGATCTCGAGCCGCGCATCGTCGGCTTCCAGAGCGCGGGTGAGCGCCGCGACACGACGGACGCGGAACACAAGGAACAGACGACACACACCGATCACGAGGAGACACGATGAGCGAACCGATCGTACTGGGCATCGAATCGACCTGCGACGAAACCGCCGCGGCCATCGTACAGGGCCGCACGCTGCGCTCCAACGTCGTCGCCTCATCCATGAACGAACACGCGCGATACGGCGGCGTGATCCCCGAGATTGCCTCCCGTGCGCACGCCGAAGCGTTCGTGCCATGCGTCTCGCAAGCGCTCGCCGACGCCGGACTGGAACTGGCGGACGTGGATGCGATCGCCGTATCCGCCGGTCCGGGTCTTGCCGGATGCCTCGCGGTCGGCGTGTCGGGCGTGAAGGCGCTCGCATGGGCGGCCGGCAAGCCGATCTACGGCATCAACCACGTGATCGGGCACATCGCGGTCACGCAGCTGCAGTTCGGCGCGTTCCCGCCGGACACGCTCGCGCTCATCGTCTCGGGCGGCCACACGTCGCTGCTGCACGTCGAGGACGTGGCGCGGCACATCGACGTGGTCGGCACCACGCTCGACGACGCGGCGGGGGAGTGCTTCGACAAGGTGGCGCGACTGCTCGGCTTCCCGTACCCGGGCGGCCCGCACATCGACCGACATGCGCAACTGGGCGATCCGAAGGCCATTCGCGTGCCGCAGGGGCTTACGCAGGGCAAGGCCGGCGCGGCGCATCCGTACGACTTCAGCTTCTCGGGCGTCAAGACCGCCGTGGCCCGGTGGATCGAGGAACAGCAGGCAGCCGGGCGCGAGATCCCGGTGGACGACGTGTGCGCGTCGCTCGCCGATTCGGTGGCGACCGTGCTCGCACGCAAGGCGATGCGCGGATGCGAACAGTACGGGTCGCGGTCGCTGATCGTGGGCGGCGGATTCTCCGCGAACTCGCAGCTGCGCGCCAAACTGCTCGAATACGGCGAGCGTTGCGGGGTCGAGGTGCGCATTCCGCAGATCAAGCTGTGCACCGACAACGGCGCGATGGTCGCCATGCTCGGCGTGAACCTGGTCGAAGCCGGCGTGGCACCGTCGGCGCCCGATTTCGCGATCGACTCGGCCATGCCGCTGACCAAGATCAGCATGTGAGCCCAGGCCGTTTTTGGCGCGGCCGGTAGCCGCTCGCCGTTCATTGTCGTTCAGCACCGTTCGTTGTTCACCGTTCATCGTCGTTCACCGTTCACCTCAACGGACATACAGCCGATACGTGCACCGCAATTGGCTGTATGTCCGTTGAGGTTTATGGATACTGACGTTTATGGATACTGACGTTTATGTTCGCCGGTGTTTATGAGCGTCGATCTGGAATCGTTCCCTTTTCCCTTAACGGACATACAGCCGATTCGGGCATGCGTATCGGCTGTATGTCCATTAAGGGGGGCGTATGCCGGCGACAATGCACGCCGGAAACAAAAAAAGCCGCGGACGAACCGCGGCCTGAGGAGCTCCCGCAGCTGGGCTTGAACCAGCGACATTTCGATTAACAGTCGAACGCTCTGCCAACTGAGCTATGCGGGAATATTCATTTATCTTGGATGTCTCCATCCAAGTGAGCTCCCGCAGCTGGGCTTGAACCAGCGACATTTCGATTAACAGTCGAACGCTCTGCCAACTGAGCTATGCGGGAATGTCTTCCGTGCGAAGCGTAGTGCCGCGCACAAGATGTAAATAATATCCGCAATCCACGATAATGCAAATCGACCGGCGCTGCGGCGTGTCGTGGAAAAATGTGGATGGCGGAAAATCATCCACAGCGTTGTCCGGCGACACGCGACAGTGTGGATAACTCATACCTTTCGACCACATACCCCGTTTTCACCGATCCCGACCGCGGCTCATCCGGCATCGTGGAATCACCGCACGAGGCACCGCCCCGCGCGACCGGTAATCAGCCAAGCCGACGATGACGCCGGCGACGATCCGAAAGGAATGACGATGACCATACGCAACCACGCATCCACCGGCAGAACGAACGGCACGGCCGGCACTTCGCATGCGGCAGGCAACGACAACCGCATGGCCCGCGTCGCACGCCATGCCGTATCGGGACTGTGCGCAGCGACGATACTGCTGGGCTCGATGGCGATGATCCCGGCAGCCTCCGCGGCCGACGGCACCCTGACCCTCACGTCGGGCAGCGGCAGTACACTGGCGGGCCACACCTTCAGCATCTACAAACTCGCCACCTATGCCGATGTGGTGTTGAGCGGCAACACCGTGAAAAGCCTGTCCGCGCAAAGCGCAGACGGCGCAACAGATAAGTGGCTTACCACGGCGCTCGACGCCGCCGGTGTCGCCATCGACACGAACGCCGGGCAGAACGCCGCCGCACAGATGCTCCGGCAAACCACCGGCAGTGCCACGTCGCGCAGGATCGCGGCCAATCTGGAATCCACCGTCGCGGGCAAAACCCCGGTGAAAAGCAAGCTGACCTCCAACGCCGCCAGTCTGCCGATCACCCTGCCCGAAGGGTTCTATCTGATCATCGATACGGCCGGCATGCCGATCCTCAGCTCGACCACCGTCTCCGGCAAAACCGTCATGGCCACCGGAGCCACGCTGGGATCGGTCGCCGTCAAAGGCAAGATCGCCACACCGAACAAGCAGATCAAGGCCGCCGACGGTACCTGGAAGGACGCGGCGGCCGCCACGAACGGCGAAACCCGCGAATTCCGCATCCGACTCACTCTGCCGAACCGACTCGCCGCCGACACGATCACCATCGACGACGCGATGTCCGGCATGGAATACGTCAGCGGCTCCTTCGCGGCCACGATCAGCGAAGGCGCCAAGCGAGGCACCGTCGTGACGAAGGAATTCGGCACGATCGGCGTATCCCCAAGCGGCAAGGGATTCAAGGTCACCAGCACGCAGGCGCTCATCGACACGTACGAAAACCAGCAGCTGGAGATCACCTACCGCGCCAAGGTGACCGACGCCACGCGAGCGAACTCCGCAACCAACACGGTGAAGGTCACGGTCAACTGGCTGCCCGACACCACGCCTCCGGGCAAGGAGCCGCCGGCGCCCGGCGAGGACAAGGTGACCGTCGCCACCTACGACTTCGACCTCACCAAGATCAGCGCGTCCAGCACGACCACCAAACGGATCGTCGTGGCCGGAGCCAAATTCACCATCAAAAACGAAACGCTGGGCAAATGGCTCAACTGGGACGATAAGACCGGCCAATGGACCTACGTCGACACGGCGGCGAAGGCGCAGGAGCGCAGCACCGACGCGCAGGGCGTCATCAGCTACGACCGGCTCGGCGCCGGCACGTACCTCATCAGCGAGACGCAGGTGCCGGACGGCTACTTCACCGCCATCAAACCGAGTTTTCGCGTCACCATCGCGGACGACGGCACCACCACCATCGTCGGTGTCGCCCAATCCGGTCTGACCACCAAGGTCACCGGCGCGGACGCGTCCGCAACCACGCCGGTCGCGATCGTCAAGAACGTGGACAGCATGACCCAGCTGCCGGCCACCGGCGGCACGGTCATGGGCGTCATCCTCATCGGCGGCATCGCCGTCCTGCTGTTCGCCGGACTGAACGGCACCAAGGCATACCGCATCAGCCTTGATGGTTCCGAACGCCCGGACGTCCGCGCATGAACCCTGCAGCGACCAGGGAAAGACGGCAAGGAGATCATGATGAGACGACATTCCTTGAACGGGCCGTGGCACGGTCTTGCGGAACGGCTGTTCATCGCGTCGGCGGCGGTGCTGTGCGTCGCCGTTGCCTGCATCGGCGCGGGATCGTGCGGTGTGCCGCAGGCCGCGGCGACGTTGACGGGCGACGAATCGATGGCCATGACGGGCGTCGTGAACGACGGGTCGGCCGACGGCGGATCGAATGACACGACGGACGATACGACGGACGAACGGTCGATCATGCCGATGGCGATACTCGACGCGCCGCCGGAGGAAGGATGGCTGAAGTTCTATGATCGCAGCGGTGTCGAACAGACCGCCCTGCACATCACCATCGCCAGCCAGACGTCATACCGGATGCCATCCGTCGCCGGCATCCGACACGATGATCATGCCGGCGCCGGACTGACCGGCGACGCCGATTGGGTGGCGATCGGCTGGATCATGCAGGGATTGACGCTCGGCGCGCCCTGCGAGGCAAGTCTGGGTGTGGAAGTGTGCGCGATCTCGGATCTGGGAGGACTCGCCAAAACCAACAACGGCGAGAACGGCGCGCTGACGATGCGCCGATCACGGCCGGGCGAGGTCATCAAGGCGCCGCTCGCCAACGGCAGCGGCCTGCGGTGGAAGATGTGGCACAAAAGCTACGCCCTTTACGCGCAGCAGGTGCGGTATGCGCCCAACGGCGGCACCGGCAGTATGAACTCCACCGCACCGGACACCGACGGCAAGAACCTCAACGGCACGAATCTCGCCGACGGCGGCATCTACCACCACGCATACGCCATGCTCGCGCAGAACCGGTATACGCGGCCCGGGTACCGGTTCGTCGGATGGAAAGCCCGGCAATCCGGCTCGGGAACCCGTCAGCCCGGCGACCGGGTGATCGTGACGATCAGCAGGGAGGCACCCGGCCTCGAGTCGGCGATCTACGACGCGCAGTGGGAGCGGCTCGTCGACCGCACGGTCACCACGATGCCGGCGACCGGCGGCGTCGGATTGACGGGAGCCGGCGCGGCCGGCCTTGGCTTCGCCGGGGTGGCCTGCGGTTCCGGCGTGATGTTGCTGCATTGCTGTACCCGACGCCGCGACGAGGAGCATGACGATGTGTGCAGTACCACTGATGACGGGCTCCGGGGTTGATGCAACGGCGCATGGGGCGACCGGTAGGACCGGCGGCGGTGCGCCCGGCGCGACGGATGCCAGAGCGACCGTTGCACCGGCCGGCGGCAGCGCCGTTCTCGAGACGGCACGTCGACGATGTGCGTCATCCCCCGAGACGTGGCGGACCATCCTGTTCGGCCGGGAACAGGTGCCGTCACGCAGGGCGCGCACCGCACGTCGCCGTCTCCGGGCACGTCGACGCCGACAGGTCATCCGCCTGACGGCAACCTACGTCGCGGCCATGACACTCGGCATGGGAACGTTCGTCTGGATGGCGGTCACGCAGGCAAACGCGAACCAGGCCGCCGTCGAACAGCTGGCCGCCGCGCAATCCTCGGCGATGCAGGCACGTGCCGCGTCGCTACGTGAGGACATCGCGAAGGCGAGGGCATACAATCGGCGGATCGCCGCGACGCCGCAGGTCATCGGCGAGGCGTTGTTCGACGGCGAATCGCCCGCGGGCGACTTCTCGTTCCGCGACGACGCCGAATACCATGCCATCCTCGATCTGGGCGACGGCATCATGGGCGCGCTGCGCATCCCCAAGATCGGTCTGACCCTGCCCATACGCCACGGCGCGGACGACTATGTGCTGGCAAACGGCGTCGGGCATCTGCACGGCACGTCGATGCCGGTGGGCGGCGCATCCACCCACACGGTGCTCACCGGTCATCGCGGATTGGCCGATAAGGAGCTGTTCACCAGACTCGACGAGTTGACGGCCGGCGACCCGTTCTACCTCGAATTGGGCGACGGCACGGTGCTCGCCTACCTCGTGCACGATATCCGCGTGGCCGAACCGCATGATACGGCGATGCTTGCGGTGCGCCACGACGCCGATCTGGCGACATTGGTGACCTGCACGCCGGTCATGCTCAACACCCACCGGCTGCTGGTCACCGGGCGGCGCGCCAGCATGCCCGATGTCGCCCCGCCGCCCGAGGAAGCGCCCGGCGACCGTCATCCGAAAGCCGTATCCGCGGCGGCCAGCGGCGGGTGTCTGACGGTCGGCTGGGGATCGACGGCGGTGACCGGCGACGGAATACGACGACGCGCGGCATCACCGCCACGACACGAAAGGAGCGGATTGACATGATCGACCATGACGACCACCGCCGCATCAGAATCCGCCGTCGGATGGCATTCGACCGGGAAACACGCCGATGGCAGGAGGAGACGCATCGCATGCGCCTGGCCGTCGCGGCCTGCTGCCTTGGCATGGTGTTGGCCATGCTGATGGCGTTCGCCGGGCCCGCGGGACGGGCGTTGGCACGCGAGGAATCGTCCGGCTGCCGGTCGCTCATGGACTGGCCGGTGGCCGAGCCGGCCGTCATCGCGGAGTTCGAAGGACCGCCGCAGCCGTGGATGTCCGGCCATCGCGGCATCGATCTTACCGCACCGGTCGGCACGATACTGCTGGCACCGGCCGACGGCACCATCACGTTCACCGGGACGGTCGCCGGCAAAGCCGTGGTCAGCCTGCGCACCGGCGCCTCGACGCTCACGTTCGAACCGGCCGACACCGATCTCGGCATCGGTGCGGCGGTGCGACGCGGACAGCCGTTCGCCGTCGCGGCGGAAGGTTCCGATCACTGCGACGGCAGATGCGTCCACTGGGGTGTCCGCCGCGGCGCGACGGACTACATCGACCCGCGTTCGCAGGTGACCGACCGTCGCATCGCGCTCAAGCCGATACGGTCGCCGTCATGATGGGCGGCTGGCGCGGGGTTGTTGCATAACCGCACTAAGATCGGTGACAGCTACCGTCCATGGAGAAAGGCGACATCATGCGTAAGGAATACACGCGTCCGCTGGAACAGCCGATCGACGACGACAAGAACCTGTTCTCGATACTCATCGAGCGCGCCGAACGTACGCCCGACGACCCGCTCGTCGAATACAAGGACGAAACCGGCACATGGCGGTCGTTCACCGCCGCGGAATTCCGCGACAAGGTCATCGCCATCGCCAAGGGCCTGATCGCACGCGGCATCATGCCCGGCGACAGCGTATCCGTCATCGCGCACACCTGTTGGCAGTGGACGGCCCTCGACATGGCCATCATGTCGATCGGCGCGCTCACCGTGCCCGTCTACGAAACGAACTCGCCGGCGCAGGTCAGCATGATCTTCAACGACTCCAACGTGCGCATGGCGTTCGCCGAAGACGACGCGCAGCGCGACAAGATCGAATCCGTACGCGACCAATGCCCCGACCTGCGCGACGTGTACGTAATCGACTTCGGCGCGATCGACACCATCGAAACCTATGGCCATGCCGTCACCGATGCGGAGTTCTGGGAGCGCGAACGCGCCGTGCGCGGCGACGACCTCGCCACCATCGTGTACACATCCGGCTCCACCGGCACGCCAAAAGGCATCGAGCTGAGCCACCGCAACTTCGTATTCATCACCTATTCCGGCGTGCGGACTATGCCAGACATCGCGATGAAGCCGAACCGCCGCCTGCTGCTCTTCCTGCCGCTCGCCCACGTGTTCGCCCGCTACATGCAGTTCTTCTGCTTCGCCGGCAACGTCACGCTCGGACTGTCCAGCAACCTCAAGACCATCCTCGCCGACTTCCACGCGTTCAAACCGACATTCATCCTCGCCGTGCCGCGCATTTTCGAAAAGATCTACAACGCCGCCTCGCAGAAGGCCGGTGCGGGATTCAAGGGCCGCGTGTTCGCCGGCGCCACGCAGGCCGCACGTGATTGGTCCCGCGCACAGCAGTCCGGCGAACCGATCCCGTTCGCGCTCAAGGCCAAGCACGCGCTGTACGACCGGCTCGTCTATCGGTCGATCATGGACGTGTTCGGCGGTCATGTCGAATACGCGGTGTCCGGTGGCGCGCCGCTCGACGCGTCCATCGCGCATTTCTTCAACGGCGTCGGCCTGCCGCTGCTGGAAGGCTACGGCATGACCGAAACCTGCGCACCATCCAGCGTCAACCCCACGTCCGGCTATAAGATCGGCACGATCGGACTGCCCATGCAGGGCGTTACCATGGGCGTCGACGATGACGGCGAACTGTGCGTCAAATCGCCGGCGGTCTGCGTCGGCTACCACAACCATCCCGACATCACCCGGCAGCAGATCGTCGACGGCTGGCTGCACACCGGCGACCTCGGTGCGATCGACGACGAAGGCTTCGTGTCGATCACCGGACGCAAGAAGGACCTGATCATCACCGCCGGCGGCAAGAACGTGTCGCCGGGAGAGCTCGAAGCATCGGTGATGACCTCGCCAGTCGTCGACCAGTGCGTCGTCGTGGGCGAGCGCAAGCCGTTCGTCGCCGCCATCATCTCGCTGGACCTCGCGGAGACGAACACCTGGCTGCGCTCACAAGGCGCGGAGCCGGTCGCCGACCTCGCCGAGGCCGCGACGAATCCGATCGTGCATGCGGAGGTCGAGCGTGCGGTCAACAAGGCCGACGAACTGGTGTCGCGCGCCGAATCGATTCGCAAGTTCGAGATCGTTCCCGACGCCTTCACCGAGTCCAACGGCATGCTCACGCCGAGTCTCAAGGCCAAACGGCAGGTCATCACCGACCACTATCGCGATCTCATCGACAACGTCATCTACGGCAGCAAGCGGTGACGTGATTTCGGTGGTTCCGACCTCAACCTGTCGACCGCGACACGCCGAGGTCGACAGACCGGCGAAGATCTTGTAATATCGCAACTCGTGCTTCGATGAGAAACACGAACGGCCCCGTAGCTCAGTTGGTTAGAGCGCCGCCCTGTCACGGCGGAGGTCACCGGTTCAAGTCCGGCCGGGGTCGCCATAATGAAGGTCCTGTGAGACATGTCTCACAGGACCTTCATCGTATGTGCCGCCGTGCCGTTAGTAGTCAATTTTCCCTTCTCCTTAACGGACATACAGCCGATACGCATGCCCGAATCGGCTGTATGTCCGTTAAGGAGAAAAGGGAACGATTCCAGATCAACGCTCATAAGTACCGGCGAACATAAACGTCAGTATCCATAAACGTCAGTATCCATAAACCTCAACGGACATACAGCCGATTGCGGTGTGCGTATCGGCTGTATGTCCGTTACCAGAGAACAAAAGGGGAGGAGCGGAAGCGGCTACTTCACCAGATCGGTGAGCTCGCCGAGGTTGAGCTCGAAGCTCACGCCGCGTTCCTCGAAGTTCGGCTGGTGGCGCGTGCTCTCCATCGCGTGGCGCACGAACTCGCCGGCGATGCGTGCCGACTCGGCGAGCCCGCGACCGGCCAGCACCGCGCCGCACAGCGCGGAAGCGAACGCGTCGCCCGTGCCGTGGATCATGTACGGCAGCTTGTCATGCGCCAGCTCGACCTTGCCGGCCACGCCGGAGGCCGCACTCGCCACGTAGTTGACGATCTTGCCGTCGCCGTGGTCGATGCCCTTGAGCACCACGTTCTTCGCGCCGAGCTCCAGCAGCGCGCCCAGCAGCTCGTCCACGGTCGCCTCGTCGATGTCCTGACCCGGATAGTCGCGCTTGGTCAGGATCGATGCCTCGGTCAGGTTCGGCATGAGCACGTCCGCGCCGTCGGCCAGCGCGCCCATCGCCTCGCACAGCTCCGGCGTGTACGTCGGGTACATCTGGCCGCCGTCGCCCATCACCGGGTCGACCAGCCGCAGCGCGTGCGGATACTCGCGGTACAGGCGCTGGATGATCGCCACCTGATCGGGGGAGCCGAGGAAACCGGAATACACTCCGTCCAGATCGACGTTCTCCTTTTGCCACGCGTCGAGGTAACCGGACAGGATGTCGGTCGTGTCGTGGAACGTGAACACCGCGTAACGGGTGTGCGCGGAGAACAGCGCGGTCGGCACCGGGCACACGTCGCAGCCGGCGGCCGACAGGATCGGGATCGCCGCGGTCAGTGAGCACTTGCCGTAGCCGCACATGTCGTGCACGGCCGCCACGCGCGGAATGTACAGCGGATCGCGATCGTACAGCACCACGTCATCAGTCATGGGAATCGTCCTTTCGTCCATACCGCACCGGATACACCGGCGCGGCTCGTCGCCTATCGACTGACTTACGACTGTAGCCGCTCGTACGGCCGTTCGCGGACGTCATGTCAGCAATGTGATACGTGGACGGCCGCGATGACGCGACACGCCCGGCGACGACCGTCCGCGACCATCGGACACGTGGATCGCGTGCACGTCTCCGCCGGCGTGTCGGACGGTTTCGGCGACGGATTTCGACGTCTCCGATATGCCGTAAGGCCAATGATCGCAAGGGCTTTGAAGGGGCTATAGGCAACCGCGATAACGTCCGGCTTGCGCCGCGCCCCGCCGTCCTCGTATGGTCATAACCAACACCTCGCCAACCGCCGCACACGGCAGGCGGGTGGCGATCAGAACACCGCAACCGAACAACCCCACCGAAGGAGCACATCATGACCGACCCGAACAAGAAGTACCGTTTCGAGACCCTGCAGCTGCACGTCGGCCAGGAGCAGGCCGACCCGGCCACCGACTCCCGCGCCGTCCCGATCTACGCGACCACCTCCTACGTCTTCCACAACTTCGACCACGCCGAGGCCCGCTTCGGCCTCGCCGACCCGGGCAACATCTACGGCCGTCTGACCAACTCCACCCAGGGCGTGTTCGAGAACCGCATCGCGGCCCTCGAAGGCGGCACCGCCGGCCTCGCTGTCGCCTCGGGCGCCGCCGCCGTCGAATACGCGGTGCGCAACATCACCCAGTCCGGCGACCACATCGTCTCTTCCAAGAACATCTACGGCGGCACCTTCAACCTGCTCAAGCACACGCTGCCGCGCGACGGCATCACCACCACCTTCGTCGACCCGGAGGTCCCGCAGAACTTCGAGGACGCCATCCAGGAGAACACCAAGCTCGTCTACTTCGAGACCTTCGGCAACCCGAACGCCGACCTGCCGGACTTCGAGGCCATCTCCGCGATCGCCCACAAGCACCACCTGCCGGTGATCGTCGACAACACGTTCGCCACCCCGTACCTGTTCCGCCCGCTCGAGCACGGCGCCGACGTCGTGGTCGAATCCGCGACCAAGTTCATCGGCGGCCACGGCACCACCCTCGGCGGCGTGATCGTCGAAGGCGGCAAGTTCAACTGGGCCGAAGTGCCGGGCAAGTTCCCGACCCTGACGGAAGCCGACCCGTCCTACCACGGCCTCAACTTCTACGAGGCCCTCGGCGGCGCCGCGTTCGTGACCCGCATCCGCGCCATCCTGCTGCGCGACACCGGCGCCACCCTGTCCCCGTTCGCCGCGTTCCTGCTGCTGCAGGGCACCGAGACCCTGTCGCTGCGCGTCGAGCGCCACGTGCAGAACGCGCTGAAGGTCGTCGAATACCTGCAGACCGTGCCGGAGGTCGAGTCCGTCTCCCATCCGTCCATCCCGGGCCGCCGCGACCACGCGCTGTACGAGAAGTACTTCCCGAACGGCGCCGGCTCCATCTTCACCTTCGACATCAAGGGCGGCAAGGACGCGGCGCGCGTCTTCATCGACAACCTGCACCTGTTCAGCCTGCTCGCCAACGTGGCCGATGTGAAGTCCCTCGTCATTCACCCGGCCTCCACCACGCACTCGCAGGAGACCCCGGAGGAGCTCGAGGATCAGGGCATCCACCCGGGCACCATTCGCCTGTCCATCGGCACCGAGAACATCGAGGACATCCTCGACGATCTCAAGGGCGGCTTCGAGGCGGTGCGCGCCTCCGGTCTCGCCAAGTGAGCCTGAGCGGCCGATACCGGATAGGTAGATAGAACGAGGCGGTGACCACGGAAATCGTGGCCACCGCCTCGCGTCGTTGACGGCCGTCTACGGTCCGTCGTTTACGGCCCGGCCGGACTCAGCCCGGCAGCTCCAGCTCGCCGAGCTTGTCGGTCAGCTTGATGTTCTCGCTGTAGTCGACCGGGCAGGCGATCACGTGCACGCCGCCGTCGGCCATCATCGCCGCCTCGATCGCGGGTTTGAGATCATCGGCCGACGAGACGAGATGACCATGCGCACCGAAGCTCTCGGCCAGTTTCACGAAGTCGGGATTATTGAAATCCACGTCGTCGTGATGCCCGTTGTGCAGGTCCATCTTCCACTTGATCAGGCCGTACGCCTCGTCCACCCACACGAGGATCACGATGTGGCATCCCAACCGCACCGCCGTTTCGATCTCCTGCATGTTCATCATGAAGCTGCCGTCGCCCATCACCGCGAGCACCGGACGGCCGCGCCGGGCCAGTGACGCGCCGACCGCGCCCGGCAGCGTCCAGCCCATCGTCGACAGGCTGTTGTCGATGATGCACGTATTCGGCAAATACGTCGGATACAGTCGCGCCATCCACATCTTGAGCGCGCCGGTGTCCACGAGCGCCACGTCGCTGTCGTTCAGCGCGCGCCGCGTATCGTAGACGACGCGCTGCGGCTTCATCGGGAACGAGTCGTCGTCCTTGCGGGACTCGAATTCGTGCGTGAGCAGGCCGCGGATGTCCGATTCGGAGTTCTCGAACGTGACGTCGCGTTCGCGCAGCGCGTCGATCAGCTGCGTGAGCGTGGTGTCGATGTCGGCCATGATGTTCAGCGTCGTCGTGTAATGCGCGTCCGTGTCCTCCACGAACGTGTTGATGTGGATGATCTTCTTGTCGTTCTTCGGGTTGATCTTGACCGGGTCGAACTGTTGGATCGAAAAGCCGATCGCGATGATGAGGTCGGCGTCGTCGAACGCGAAGTTCTCATAGTCGTGGCGCATGAACCCGACCACGCCGAGCGCGTTGCGGTGCCGGTCGGAGAACACGCCCTTGCCTTCGAACGTGGTGGCCACCGGCACGTTGAGCTGCTCGGACAGCACGCGCAGCTGATAGTCGGCGTGCGCGCGGCTTACCCCGTTGCCGGCGAGGATGATCGGATGCTTCGCCTTGGCGATGATGTCGGCCGCGGCCTCGATGTCGGCGGGCGTCGGCACGGTGTGCACCTGCAGCGCGCGGCTGAGCGGCTCGGCGTCGGCCGGCGCGGGCTGTTCGGCGATGTCCTCGGGCAGGATGATGCAGGTGGCGGCCGGACGCTTGCGCTGGGCGAGCGCGAACCCCTTGCGCATGGTTTCGGTGACGGCCTGGGGGCTGAGGATCATGTTCGTCCAGCGGGTGATCGGACGGAACACCGACACGAGGTCGATGATCTGATGCGACTCCTTGTGGATGCGGCTGACGCTGCCCTGCGCGCACAGGGCGACCAGCGGCGTGTTGCTCGCGTTCGCGCACGCCACCGGCAGCGTGAGGTTCAGGGCGCCCGGGCCGAGCGTGGCGAGGCACACGCCGGGCTTGCCGGTCAGATGCGCGTAGGTGAGCGCCATGAAGCCCGCGCCCTGCTCGTGGCGCGTGACGACGAAGCGGATATGCCCGTCGCGTTCCAACGCCTCGATGAACGGGATGTTCTCCTCGCCGGGGATGCCGAAGATCACCTCGACGCCCTCCTGCACGAGGCATTGCACCATGAGGTCGGCGACGTTGCGCTGATGATGGCGGTCGGCGCGCGGACGGGTCGCGGCTGCGGTGTCGTGGGACTGTTCGTCGCCGTCGCGATCGAGACCGTCGCGCAGGCGCGACTCGATGCGGGCGAACAATGATTCGTTATGTTGTGTCACGAGTGCATGAGTATAGCCATGAGGATGATCGAAACGGTGTCATGGACGACATACGGCCGTAACAATGACGGCGGCGCTCGTCGGTTCATCCTTGGGGATGATGCCGACGGCCGCGTTTCCGTCTGCCGCACGATGTCGGCGGCGGACGATCCCTGCGACGATGGAACCATCATCCGATCATCATGCGAGAAACGAGGAATCATGGAAGGTATGGTCACCACGGCCGCCAATCCGACCGCCATCGAGGCGATCGACCTGATCAAGGACTACGGGCAGGGCGACACCGCCGTGCACGCACTACGCGGCGTCAACGTGCGCTTCGAACAGGGCAAATTCACGGCCATTATGGGCCCGTCCGGATCCGGCAAATCCACGCTCATGCACACGCTCGCCGGACTCGACTCGGCGACATCCGGCCGGATCATCTTCGACGGCGCCGACATCACCAAGATGAACGACAACCAGCTCACCCTGCTGCGGCGGCACAAGATCGGCTTCATCTTCCAAAGCTTCAATCTGCTGCCCATGTTCAGCGCCGAACAGAACATCCTCATGCCGCTGACGCTCGCGGGGGAGAAGCCTGATCGCCGCTGGTTCCGCCAGCTGGTCGAGACGCTCGGACTCAAGGACCGGCTCAACCACCGTCCGAACGAGCTGTCCGGCGGCCAGCAGCAGCGCGTCGCCATCGCGCGTGCGCTCATCGCCAAGCCGTCGCTTGTGTTCGCCGACGAGCCGACCGGCAACCTCGACTCCGTCTCCAGCGCGGAGGTCCTGAGCTTCCTCAAGCGTTCGGTCAAGGAACTCGGCCAGACGATCATCATGGTCACGCACGACGCGGTGGCCGCCTCCTACGCCGACCGCGCGATCGTGTTCGCCGACGGCCGCATCGTCGCCGACGTGCCGCATCCGAACGCCGAGCAGATGAACGAACTGCTCATGGCCGAACGCGAACGCGCCACCCGCGCCGCCATCTGATCGAAGACCAAGGAATCCCATCATGTTCTCCATCACGCTCAAACTCATGAAGAAAAGCGCGCGGATGCTCATCCCCGCGGGCATCGCGATCCTCATCGGCACCGCGTTCATCTGCGCCACGTTCCTGTTCTCCAACACCATGACCGACGCGCTCGGCCGCCAGCAGACCGGCGGCTACGGCGATGCGAACACCATCGTCACCATCGACTACGACGCGTTAGGTTCCGCGACGAAAGAGGAGCGGGACGCCGCATACTCGACCACCGTCAACGACTTCCATCTCGATCAGCTGGCCGCGATCGACGGTGTCGACGGCGTGCGTGCCAACACGATGACCGATGTCATCGTCGTCAACGGCGACAAGAACGTCAGCGGCCTCGCGCTCGGCACCGCCAAGGACGCGCGGCTGCTGCCGGTCAGCCTTGCGGACGGCGACCTGCCGGCCGACAACGGCGAGATCGCCTTGCCGAAGTCCGTCGCAAAGCAGCTCGGCGTGACGATCGGCGACACGGTGACGCTCAGCTCGCGCAGCCTGCAGGAAGAGGCGAGTGCGAACACCGGCCGGTCATCCGGCAACATCAGTGTGCGCGTCGTCGGCCTGACCGACGATCCGAACGGCGTGTACGGCTCCTACGGCGGTGCGTCCGTGATCTCGAACAACGTCATGGCCGCCCTGCAGGTCGTCGGTGACTTCTCGCAGGTGCGTACCAGCCAGCTGTTCCTCGACCTCGCCGGCGGCGGCAACGGCACTGACGGCAGTGTCACCGACTCCGCCAAGGCGCAGGCCACGGCCGACGAGATCGCCAAGCTCATGCCGAAGCATTACCGCATCCTCTCGCGCGAGGCCGCCAACCGCGAGGCCATCAAGGCGCTCAGCGCGGACGGCGGTACCGACATCACCACCACGTTCCTGCTGAGCTTCGGTGTGCTCGCCATGTTCGTCGCCGCGCTCGTCATCGCCAACACGTTCCAGGTGCTCGTCGCCCAGCGTCGCCGCACGCTCGCCCTGCTGCGCACGATCGGCGCGAAGAAAGGACAGCTGTACGGCTCCGTGCTGTTCGAGGCCGGTGTGCTCGGTCTCGTCGCGTCCGTGCTTGGCGTGGCGCTCGGCTGCGCGCTGATCGGTGGATTGTGCGCGTCCGGAGTGATGGCGTCGACCGGCATGGACGCGCGGTTCGTCGTCAGCTGGCAGGCGTTCGTCGTGCCGATCGCGTTCGGCATCGTCATGACCGTGCTCGCCTCGCTCGGCTCCGCACGCTCCGCGACATCCGTGACTCCGCTCGAGGCGCTGCGGCCGATCGAACTGACCGACACGCGCCGAGCCGGAATCGTGCGTGGCATCATCTCCGTGCTGCTCGTGCTCGCGGGCCTGGCGATGGCGTCGTTCGCCGCATGGCAGATGAGCCAGTCGATCGCCGGACAGTCGTCCATGGTTACCGACGCATATTCCACCGTGCTGCTCATGGCCATTGCCGGATGCGCGCTGATCTTCCTCGGTCTCGTGCTGTCGGCCGTGTTCTGGCTGCCGGTGCTCATGCGCGGCGTGGGCGCGCTCGTCGCGCTCGCCGGGCCGTCGGCCAAGGTCGCGCACGCGAACATCCAGAAGAACCCGCGCCGTGTGGCCGCGACCGGTGCCGCGCTGCTCATCGGCGTGACGCTCGTGGCGACCATCGCGACCGGCGCGACCAGCGCCAAGCAGACGATGGGGGAGGCGCTCGACAAGCGGTTCAGCGTCGACATGATCGCCGACGGCGCCGATATGACCGACGCGCAGGCGGCCGATGCGGCCAAGATCAAGGGCGTTGCGGCGTCCGTGTACGCGCCGACCGTCATGAAGTACGCGACCGACAAGAACGGCGACGACCTGTCCGTGCTGCTGGTCGGCGTGAATGATGCGGATGCGCTGCGTTCGGTGATGAAGGCCGATCTCAAGAACGTCACGATCGGCGACGGTACGGTGCTCATGCCGAAGTACGACGTGTTCACCGGCAAGACGATGGCCTTCGACGGCGATACGGTGACGTTCGCGGACATGACAAGTGACTCCGGCAACTCCGGCGACGGCACGGCAGTGACTGACGGCAATGCGTCGGCCGAATCGTCCGGCAAGACGCTCGCGCTCAAACCGACGTACGTCGACTACCGTCGCGTGTCCGAAAACTACAACGCGGTCGCGTTCGTCAGCGCAACGCACTTCACGAACGGCGACCTCAAGGCCACAGGCCACATGATGCTCATGAAGATCGACGCGGACGCCGCCGGCGTCGCCCTGAACGACGTACTCACCGACATACAACAGACGTTCACCGCCAGTTCCGGCGTGCAGGTGACCGGACCGATCGCCGAACGGTCACTGTGGGAAACGATGATCAACGGCCTGATGGCGCTGCTCGTCGGCCTGATCGCGGTCGCCGTGCTCATCGCGCTCGTCGGCGTGGCCAACACCTTGTCGCTGTCGGTCATTGAACGCACCCGTGAATCCGCGACCCTGCGCGCCATCGGCATGACGCGCGGCCAGTTGCGCCGCTCGCTCGCCGTCGAGGCACTGCTGCTCTCGCTCGTCTCCGGCGTAGCCGGCGTGCTGCTCGGCACCGCGTTCGGCTGGCTCGGCTCCTACATGGTGTTCAGCCTGTACGGCGACGTGGTCTTCCCGTTCGACTGGGTCGGCAACGGCATCATGCTTGGCGTCGCGGCCATCGCCGCACTCATCGCCAGCATCGCTCCCGCCCGCCGTGCCGTGAGCACGCCGCCGGTGGAGGCCTTGGCCGAAGCCTGACGGCTTGACTTGAGCCTTTGGGGCGGCCAGAGCCGCTCGCTTCGCCTACAAACGATCCACTGGGCCGTTTGCTGAACGGCTCAGCCCGGCGAGGCTCTCGCCGAAGCCTGACGATGCACGGATGCGGGCCCGTGGCATAGCCGCTGGATGCATCGCCTCACGGGATGGAATATCGGTGCGATATGCCATCCCATGATCGGCATTCGGGTCACGCGATGGCATATCCTTCGTGATTTCCATCGCGTGACCCGTTTTTTCGTGGTATCGAGGTCACGCGATGGAGAAACCAGTCGTTCCGCCATCGCGTGACCGCGCTGTCTCTCACGCGATGGAAAATCTGGTCGGATTTCCATCGCGTGACCCCGTATCTGTCCGTATTCGGGTCATGGGATGGCATATGCCGTCGGATTTCCATCGCGTGACCCTGCACCCATCCGTATCGAGGTCACGCGATGGCATATCCACGGTTATTTCCATCGCGTGACCTGGGTCTCGAAGACGATCTGATCACGCGATGGCGAAAACGTCCGAATTTCCATCGCGTGACCGATGAACGTCGGATATGAGATCACGCGATGGCAAACCGGGGCGATCTGCCATCGCGTGGTCTCATATCCCGGCGCGTCTAACGGAACCTATGATTCACACGATCCCGTTGTCGTAGGCGAAGACGACGGCCTGCACACGGTCGCGGGCGTTGATCTTGGCGAGGATGTGCGCCACATGCGTCTTCACGGTCGGCAGGCTGATGAACAGTTTGCTCGCGATCTCCTGATTGCTCAGCCCATGCGCGATCTCGACGAGGACCTCGCGCTCGCGGTCGGTGAGCAGTTCCAGTTCCGGATCGGTGTATGCGGGGCGCCCGGATTGCGGCGGCACGGCGACGCCCGATGTCGGTGCCGCCAGCGCGTCGGACAGTGAACGATCCTTCGTATACCCGTCCTGCATCATCTTCTCGATCAGCCGCTTCGTGGCCGACGGTGCGATGATCGCATTCCCGTTGAACACCGTGCGGATGGAGCTCAGCAGCGTCTCCGGTTCGGTGTCCTTGAGCAGGAACCCCGACGCGCCCGCGTTGATCGCGGCCATCACGTATTCATCCAAGTCGAACGTGGTCAGGATGATCACGCGCGTCGGTCGTGCGCCGTCCACAGTCTGCAGCGAACTGATGCGCCGCGTCGCCTCGATGCCGTCCATGCCGGGCATACGCACGTCCATGAGCACCACATCCGGATGCGCCGACTCCGCCAACGCCACGGCCTGCGAGCCGTCGCCGGCCTGCCCGATCACCTGCATGTCCGTCTGGGAGCCGATCACCATCGCGAATCCGGCGCGCACCAATTCCTGGTCGTCGGCGATCACCACTCGAATCCTGTTCTCACTCATGATTCCCCACTGTATTCGTTGCTCGGTAAGACGGAAGTGGGCGACACCCTGATTCTTCCCTGAATCCACCAGAGACCATGGTGGTGGTTGTTGCTCGCCGACGGCTCCGTCAGCGAGCGACAACCACCACGCAGGAAAGGGCCTATGTCCGAGACGTCCCGGCGAGCTGTTCGTCGAGCGAGACGGCCGGGCGCAGTTGCATCGCCGGCTGGGCGTGATCGTGTGCGTGCGCCTCGTCGCTGAATCCGGTCTCGCGCAACACGCTCAGCAGTTGGCGCATATGCTTGAGCGCGATACGCCCCTGCTGTCCGATCGCCGCGAACGCCGCCGCGATCGATTCGGCGGACGGCTCCTCGCCGCGTGCCTCGGCCTCGTCCAGCATGCGGATGCCGGCCACGGCCCGGTCGATCACCAATGTCAGCGTTTCGCTCACCTCGGCCTGGATGCTCGCGCTGATCCGGTCGCGTTCCATGTTCGCCGCCAGCACCTTCTGCTTCGCCTGTTCGGCCTGCAATGCCTCCTCGCGCGCCTGCAGCACCAACGCGTTCGCGCCGCTCGACCGCTGCCATCGCGCCAGCAGAATCGTGCCCACGCACATCGCGCCGACCATGCCGGCCCACATCGCCGCCTCGACCAGCATCCTCAGTGGCGACCAGCCGTTCGCACTGTAATCCGCGGAACGCAGCATCCAATGCAGCACGCTCGCATACCCGTAATCGCTCACCAGCACCTTGAACCCGAACAGGGCCGCCACGCCGATCGAAGCCACGCCGGTCCATCGCCATGCGGTCGGCCGGCCGTACAATACCGCCGAATACAATGCGCACAGCGCGAACAGATTCGAGAGCAGCACCGGCTCGAACACGACCAGCTGGAACGAGGACACGATCACGACCGCAAGCGCCGCGCCCTCGGGGAACCGGCGGCGGAAGCACAGCGGCAGCATCGTCGTGATCACGATGAACCGGCCGACCGCAAGCTCGCCGGTGATGCCATCCAGATAGCCGTCGAACATCGAGATGGCATTGACGCACATGATCGCGGTGAGCAGCAGCGTGCCGATGATGTCGGTCGCCAGATAATGGCGTTCGGTCCACTGCGACAGCCGTTCCACCCAGTTGAACGGTTCGCCGTTCGCCAGCACGGCCTGCGCGATCGGCTTGGAACGCAACCGGTCGCGCAACTGCGCCCACGTGGGGATCTGGGGGAGCGCGGGATCAGGAAGATGTCTCCGCTCGCTGCGCTCGGTCGACATGACCGTAGGGTTGGTTTGCTTGGTCGGCATGACCGGGGAGTCGATCTGCTTGGTCGGAACCGCAAGGAAGGAAGATTGCCGGGGCGGTGCGACGGCGGGATCGGACTGCATGGCCGAATCGGGATCGTCGTACGGTTTCGCGGCGGCGGTGCCGAGCGGTATGACGGCGTGGACGGCGAATCCGCCGCCGACCTGTGGGCCGGCCGTCACCGTGCCGCCGGCCGCTTCGACGCGCTCGCGCATGCCGAGCAGCCCGTAGCCCGGCTGATGCCCGTCCAGCGTGGCCGAGGCGCCGCGGCCGTCGTCGGTCACGGCGATCTCCAGCGACCGGTCGGTCCACCGCTCGCTGATGACGACGTGCACGTTCGGGCCGGCGTACTTGCGCACATTGGTCAAGGATTCCTGTACGAGATGATAGACGGCCGTGCTGGCGGCCGCGGTCAGCAGGTCCGGTCGTGCGGTGCCGTCGACGCGGCGCGTGATCGTGCCGTCGGCGGATGATGCGGGCGTGGCTGCGGATGATGCGGGTGACGTCGATGACGGTGATGATGCCGACGGTGCCGTAGCCGACGATGCGGCGGCCGCCCGCGCCTGATCGACCAGCGCGTCGATATCCGCATAATCCGCATGGGCGGACCCGCCGAACACGCCGAACAGCCGCTTCATATCATGCAATGCGCGTTCGGACTCGTGCCGGATCGTCTCCATTGTGCGCCGCGCCACGGCCGGATCATGCGCGCCCGCGTACCGTCCGCCATCCGACTGCACGATGATGATCGACAGCGTGTGCGCCACCACGTCGTGCATGTCGCGTGCGATGCGTGCGCGTTCCGCCAACGCCGCGATGCGACGCTCCTCGGCCTCGCTCGCCTGCAACGCGTCGTTGCGCTCCTGCATCATGCGGATCGTGATGAGTCGCGCCCGCTGCCAGAACGCGGCGATGGCGGTCGCGACGATGCATGACAGGATCGAGACGGCATAGATCGCCGTCTGCTGCATCAGGTTCTGCGCGCATTGGCCGGTGAACTGGCCGTCCGCATAGACGAGCCAGCATTCCGGCATGCCGTTCAGATCGACGCTGCTGATATCGGTGGGTCTCATATACGGTTCGAAATACGGGCCGACGAGCGACGACCATGCGATGACCGCGCTCGCCAGCACGCCGAGCGCCGAGGCGAGCACGATGAACGCCTTCGTATTGCGCGGGTTTCCGTAGACGATCACCGAATACAGCAGCAGCAACGACAGGAAATCGGAGAACACCATCGACGGTCCGGCGATCAGCTGGAGCACGGCCATCGCCGCGAACGCGAGCGCCGAAGCCTGCGGCCAGAACCGTCGGGTCGCCGCCGGCACCGTCATCGCCGTCGACCAGAACACCTGCGGTCCCATGCCGTACGACAGGAACAGTCCGGGGAACCCGCTGCCGGTGGAGCCGAACAGCAGTCCGAAGACCAGTGCCAACATCACCGCGGTGATCGAATCCATGGCCAGCATGCGGACGCGACGGTTGCGCGTCAGCCGGTTCCATGCCGTTCGTAGTCGTTGTCCGATACCCATAGCCGACCAGCCTAGCGCGCCGGCCGTCCGTACGGCCATCGTGCGTGGGGATGAGCCGTGTGACGGCCACGCCCGGTTCGGTGTCGTGCACCCGTGATTCGGACGTGCCCGACGCGTACGATGGACGGGGAGATATCAGCGGAGACGTCGGGAGAAAGGGACCATATGACGTTGCTTGCCGAATACTACGTACCGGGTCTGCATGTGGAGGACCGTTCGATCAAGGTGCCGCTCGACTGGACCGGCCACGAGCCGGGGCAGGGCTTCGACGGCGAGTCGATCGACCTGTTCTACCGCGTGGTCACCGCACCCGAGCATGTGCACGACGACCTGCCGCTGCTGGTCTTTCTGCAGGGCGGTCCCGGTGGCCCGTGCCCGCGTCTGATGGGTCCGGATCATGAGATGTGGGTCAAGGACGCGTTGAAGCGCTTCCGTATCGTGTTGCCCGACCAGCGCGGCGTCGGCCGGTCGTCCGCCATCGATTCGCACGTGATGGCGCGATTCGACAGTGCCCGCGCGCAGGCCGACTACCTCAAGCGGTTCCTTGCCGGATCGATCGTGCGCGACTTCGAGCACCTGCGCCGCACCGAATTCGGCGGGCGCAAATGGGTGTCGCTCGGCCAGAGCTACGGCGGCTTCCTGACGTTGTCGTACCTGTCGCTGTACCCGGAGGGACTGCTCGCGTCGTTCACCACCGGTGGCATCCCGTATGTCGCGGCCGACGCCGACGCGGTGTACCAGCACACGTTCCCGCGCATGATCCGCAAGAACGAACAGTTCTACGAACGGTACCCGCAGGACGTGGAGCGCGTGGCGGCCATCGCCGACATCCTCGACTCGAGCGACGTGCACCTGCCCAACGGCGACCCGTTCTCGGTGCGCCGCCTGCAGCTGCTCGGCAGTGATTTCGGCATGAAGCCGAGCTTCGAACGGCTGCACTGGCTGCTCGACACCGCGTTCGTGGACGGCGACGGCGGCGCCAGCCGCGGCTCGTACCTGACCGACGGCTTCCTGATGGGTGTGCTCACCAGCACGCAGACCTACAACAAACCGTTGTATTGGACGCTGCAGGAGTTCATCTACGCGAACGGCGACTGCAAGCCGATCCGCTGGGCCGCGCAGCGCGAGCGCGACAGGCATCCGGAATTCGATCCCGCGCACCGGCCGCTCATGTTCACCGGCGAGGCGTCGTTCCCGTGGATGTTCGAAGAGGGCGGCGCGCTCATCCCGTTCCACGATGCGATGGACCTGCTCATGGAGGACGGCCACTGGGACACGATCTACGATGTCGACCAGCTGGCCCGCAACGAAGTGCCGCTGCAGGCCGCCGTGTACTACGACGACATGTACGTGGACTCCACGCTGCAGCTCAAGACGCTGTCGAACATCGGCAACTCGCACGCGTGGGTGACCAACGAGTACGAGCATGACGGCGTGCACAGCAACCATGTGTTCCAGCGCCTGTTCAACGAGGCCCTCAACCGCGGCGACCTCGAGGCGTTGTTCTAGCCCTATTGGTTAACGGACATACAGCCGATTTTGGGCCGGCAACGGCTGTATGTCCGTAAGGGATTCGCCGCGCGGATACGAGGAACGTTCCTCGACGATATGGCTCACCAACCTCAACGGACATACAGCCGTTGCCGGCCCACAATCGGCTGTATGTCCGCTGAGGGGAGCGACGCCGTCCGTCTCGTCTGGGCCGTCCGAGGCGGGACGCTCCTCACCATCTCAGCGCAGGGCGAGGTCGATCCAGCGGCGGTCGGGGGCCGTTTCTGCGACGCGGGCGCCGACCGGACACGATTCGCCGAACACCGGCGGGCATGCCGTGGTCGTCACGTCCGGCCGGAACTCGCCGTAGATCGCCGACACCAGCAGCGTCGCCGCCAGTGCGCCCACGCCGGTCAGATTGTTGGTGAACGTGGCGATGGTCGGATGCGTCGCATAGGCCACGCTGCGGTTGTCGTGGCCGACGACGGCCACGTCCTCGGGCACGCGCAGTCCGCGGCTGCGCAGCAGTTCGATGGCGCCGCGCGCCACCAGATCGTTGACGCAGTAGATGCCGTCGATGCGGTTGCCTGCATCGAGCAGCCGTTCGGTGGCGATGACGCCCCAATCCTGCTCCCAACTGCCGAACTGGATCGGTGTGACCGGCGTCAGTCCGCGGTCGCCGAGCTCGCGCAACGCCCCGTTGATGCGGTCGGTGCTCGCCGCCCAATGCTCCTCCGCCCCGATCAGCGCGATACGCGTGCACCCGTATGCGATCAAGCGTGCGATCGCGTCGCGTCCGGCGCGCACATTGTCGGCGACGACCGAACAGTCGCCGGGATCACGCGACGGAGCATACGCGTACACCGTCGGCAGTCCCATCGTGACCCGGTCGCGCAGCGACGACCGCGCATCGGTGTTCGATCCGGTCAGGATCAGCCCGTCGATGCCGTGCGAGGCGATGCGGTTGATCTGCCGCTCCTCCAGTTCCGGATCCTCATGCGTGTACAGTACCGTCGCGCAGTAGGCGGTGGTGCCGAGCGCCTGCTCGACGCCCTCGAGCAGATCGGTGATGAATGAGCTTTTGAGGTCGGTGGTGGCCACGGCGATGATCCCGGTACGGCGCGGCGCGTGCGCGACGGCGGATCGCCGGTAGCCGAGCTCATCGGCGATGCGGCGGATCATGCGGCGCGTCTCCGGTGCGATGCGTCCCGTGTCGTTGAGTGCTTTGGACACGGTGGCCGGCGAGACATGGGCCGCCTCGGCGATCCGCCGGACGGTGACTTTGGCGGGCCGCCGGCCCGCATCCGCACGATGCTGCTCCATGCTTCGCATGATAGCCGCGGTATTGCCGGTCGTCGTCCCGCGTCCGGTTTGAGAAACGTTTCCCTTTGCGTCGGATACGCCGGCGGCGCGTCGACGGACGTCATATATTCGTGAGCACACGACCGCACGGCACCGACGCCGCCGGTCGCAACGCGACGACAAGGAGCGATGATTCGATATGACCAGATACCAATCCTTCGATCTCAATCAGGTGACCATCACCGGCGGCGTGTTCCGCAGACGGTCCGACGCGGTGCGCCGCTTCCTGCTGGACTTCGACATCGACCGGCTCATGCACACCTTCCGTCTCAACGCAGGACTGCCGTCCACGGCCGAGCCGCTCGGCGGCTGGGAAGGCGAGCAAGCCGGCATCCGCGGCCACTGCGTGGGCCACTACCTGTCGGCCGTGTCCAAGTACTACGCCGGCGACCACGACCCGGCCTTCAAGGACAAGGCCGACCGCATCGTCTCGATCATGGGCCAGTGCGCGCGCGACGACGGCTATCTGAGCGCGTTCCCTTCCGAGGTGCTCGACCAGCTTGAACTGTGGGAGAACCACGGCGTCGAGGTGCCCTATTACACGCTGCACAAGATCATGCAGGGGCTCCTCGACGCCTGCCGGTACGTCGGCAATCGGCAGGCGCTCGACCTTGCGCTCGGGCTGGGGCATTACATCGGCCGGCGGTTCGAGAAGCTGTCGGCATGGAAGACCGACGGCGTGCTGCGCGCCACCAAGGTCGACCCGACCAACGAATTCGGCGGCATCGGCGACGCCCTGTACACGCTCTACGATCTGACCGGCGACGAGGCCATCCTGCGCACCGCGAAGCTGTTCGACCGCGACTATTTCATCGGCGCGCTCTCGCGCGGGGAAGACGTGCTCGAAGACCTGCACGCCAACACCCACCTGCCGATGATCATCGCCGCCCTGCACCGCTACCGCATCACCGGCGACATCGCGTACCTCACCGCGGCGGTCAACGGCTACCGGTTCATCGCCGGCCGCATGTTCGCCAACGGCAACACCAGTTCGAAGGCGACCCACCCGGATCCGAACGCGATCTCCGAGCGCGCCGAGCACTGGGGTCCGTACGGCGATCTGAGCGAAGCGCTCACCGGCGGCGAAAGCGAATCATGCTGCGCCCACAACCTCATGGCCATCGTGCAGACTCTGTTTGAGATCACCGGCGAAGCGACGTACCTCGCCGAACTCGAACGGCTCAAGTTCAGCGCGGTGGTCAACTGCATCGACGAGAAGTCCGGCCAGTCGCTGTACCACCAGCCGATGGGCGTCGGCGTGCACAAGAAATTCGGCCGGCCCTACCTCGATTTCTGGTGCTGCACCGGCACCGGCATGGAGGCCGGATCGCAGATGCAACGCGGCATCTGGTTCCATGGCGCCGATCAGGACGGAACCGCGCCGACGATCCTGCTCGCCGAGCTGATCCCTTCACGCCTGGACTGGGCCGACGACGGCGTGCGGCTCACACTGACGACCGACTGGCCGAACGACCCGTCCGCCACGATCGACGTGTCGCTGGACGCGCCGAAACGGCTCACCCTCGCGCTCGCCGCCGACCGGATCAGCGGAATCGCCGTGGAACACGCGGATGGCAGCCGGGCGGAGAGCACCGACATCGTCGAGCGGGTGAGCGACGGACTGTACCTGTTCACCGCCGACCTCCGGGACGGTGACCGCATCGCACTCGACCTGCGCGCCGACCTCACGCTCGTGCCGCTCATCGGCGACGCGAACCGGCAGGCCATCCGCTACGGCAACGTGCTGCTCGCCGCGCTCGGCGACAACGCGGCCATCGGGCCGATCAGCGAGAGCGAACTGACCGCGTCGACCGTCAAACACCCGGACGAGCGGTACGGTTCGGTGTTCGACCTGCATGCGCCGCACGCGCCGCACGACCTCACGCTGCAGCTGGTCCCCATCTATACGATCGACGACGAGACGTACTCGGTGTACCTCGACACGGCGCCGGACGCCGCATCCGCATCGGCCGGCGATCCCGGCGAGGCCGCGATCAAGAGCACCCTCACCCCAACCCACCAGTGAGCCGCATCACGGCCCGACCATCGGATTGCGCACCCGGTCCGTCACCGTCGACGGCCGGTGCGCACCATCACAGAAAGGAATATCATGGCACATTCATCGGATGACAAGTTCACCCCCGAGCAGATGAAGGAGGTGGAGCGGCTGCGCGCCGACCACGGCTTCATCGGGCACCCCAAGGCCATCGGCACGCTGAGCATCATGCAGCTGTGCAACGGCGTCGGATCGTCCGTCGTCAACGCGATCCTGATCTACTTCCTGATCAAGCAGTCGCCGGTCGGCCTGGGCTTCAGCGACAGCGACGCCTCGCAGCTCATGTCGCTGTTCTCCACGCTCATGCTGCTGTGCGGCATCGTCGGCAGCTACGTGGCCGACCGCATACTCGGGCCGCGCACCTCGCTGCGGTGCGCCAGACTCGCCTCGCTGGTCGGCTACACGATGCTGGCCCTGCCGTTCCTGGGCGTGTACGGCTACGTCGGCAGCCAGATCGTGCTGTGCCTCGGCTCCATGGTGGCCGGCCGCAGCACCGAGGCGCTGGCCAGCAAGATGTACCGCAAGGGCGACGAGCGCAGCACCGCGGCGTTCAGCATGCTCTACATGCTTTCCAACGTCGCCGGCATCTTCGCGCCGATCATCGTCGGCACCATCGCCGACGTGTTCGGTTACTACGCATCGTTCGCCGTCGCGGCCGTGTTCGCGCTGGTGGCTCTGGGCGTGTACGGGCTGACCGAGAAGAAGTTCTTCGGGCCGGTCGGCCTGAAGCCCGACGACCCGGTGCCTCCGGCCAAGCGCAACGCCTTCGTGCTGCGCCTGGTGCTCATCATCGTGGTGGTGCTGGCCGTCATCGGCGTGCTGTTCGCCGCCGGCGTGCTGAGCGTCAAGACCTTCTCGAACTACGTGAGCACCGCGGCCATCTTCATCCCCGTGGTCTACTTCATCTACATCTTCAAGAGCAAGAAGACCTCGCGCGTCGAGGCCCGGCGCCTGCTCGGCCTGATCCCGCTGTTCCTGTGCAACATCTTCGCGATGTGGGTGTGGACGCAGTGCATCTCGATCCTCGCCGTGTACACGGACAAGGGCGTGAACCGCATGTTCCTCGGCTTCGAGATCACGCCTGCCGCCTTCCAGACCTGGGGCTGCATCCTCGCCGTCTCCTTCGGCGCGCTGACCACGCTGCTGTGGACCAAGCTGGGCGACCGCCAGCCGAAGGCGCCGACCAAGCTGGGTCTCGGCACGCTGCTGTGGGCCGCCGGCCCGGCGTTCATGGCGATCCCCTTCGCGCTCAACCAGGGTGGCAAGGACAGCCCGCTGTGGCTGCTGATCTTCTGGGTGCTGATCATGCTCGGCGAGGCCATCACCTCGTCGGCCGGTTACGCGGCGGCGGCCGAGGTGGCGCCGGTGGCGTTCACCACGCAGATGATGACCGTGTGGAGCATGTCGCAGTCGACCGGTGCGGCGCTGAACACGCTGTCGGTGAACTTCTACCACGAAGGCGGCGAAGTGCCCTACTTCCTGACCATCGGCGGCACCACGGCCCTGCTCGGCGTGCTCGTGCTGGTGTTCTCCAGGAAGATCAGCGGGGTCATGACCGGCGCGAAGGAGTAGTTGGCGGCTGGCATGGCTGAGTAGCCAATATCGTAGACCGGCGTTCGTGACTGGCGCCGGACTCTGACAGACGAGGGCGCGGACGGATGTCCGTGCCCTCGCCGCGTTATGGCGTGCCGTGCGCAGGGGAATGAGACCGGCTGGCGGCGTGGGCAGCCATGGCCTAGACTCGACGTCGGAACATCCCCGCGACAAGGAGCCACTATGAGCAATCTCACCATCGGGTTCATCGGATACGGCAACATGGCGCAGGCCATCGCGCAAGGACTGGTCGATGCCGGCGTCGTGGCGGGCGGCCATATCGTCGCCTGCGCGGCGCACTACGACAAGCTCGAGCGGACCACGGCGACGATCGGCGCGCGGCCGCTGCACAGCGCGACCGAGGTCGCCGTCGCGGCCGACGTGGTGGTCGTCGCGATCAAACCGTATCAGATCGAGTCCGTGCTCGGCCCGATCGCCGAGGAACTGGCCAAGCCGGACAAGATCGTCGTGTCGATCGCCGCCGGCTGGGATCTTGCGAAGTACCGCGCACTGTTCGGCGACGCGGCCGAGCGCATGCACATCCAGTGCACGATCCCGAACACGCCGATGGCCGTCGGCAAGGGCGTGCTCGTCACCGAGACCGACAACACGCTCACCGACGCGCAGACGCGGACGTTCGAGGAGCTGTTCGCGCCGATCAGCCTGATCGAACGCGTCGACACCGCGCATATGAACATCGCCATGTGCATCGCGGGCTGCGCGCCTGCGTTCACCGACATGTACCTTGAGGCGCTGGGCGATGCGGGCGTCAAGTACGGTCTGCAGCGCGCCACCGCCTACCGTCTGGCGGCGAAGATGATCGAGGGCGTGGGTGCGCTCTACATGGCCACCGAAACGCATCCGGGCGCGATGAAGGACGCGGTGTGTTCGCCCGGCGGCACCACGATCCGCGGCGTCGCCCAGCTCGAGAAGGACGGCTTCCGCGGCGCCGTCATCAACGCCGTCGACGCGATCGAGGCATAACATCAACAGACATGCAGCCGATTTTCCGGCGAAAACGGCTGCATGTCCGTTGAAGTTGAGGGGCCATATCGCCATGGAACGCTCCGAAGCGCCTACGTGCTACTCTCCTAACGGACATACGGTCGTTTTCGCCGGAAAATCGGCTGCATGTCCGTTAAGGGATCAGGCGTTCGTGAGTGGATCGGGGGCGACGACGGGCGGCTGGGGGCCGAGCCGGCGCTGGTCGCTGGGGGAGAGGCCGGCGTACTTGCGGTACAGCCGCGAGAAGTACAGCGGATTGTCGTAGCCGACCATGAGCGCGATCTCGTTGACCGGGTACTCGGTGGCGGTGAGCAGGTTGTACGCGTGCTTCATGCGCACGGACGTGAGATAGCGCTTCGGCGGCATGCCGGCCGCCTGCTTGAACAGGCCAGTGAACGTCGAATCGCTCATGCCGAGTCCGGCCGCGTAGTCGGTGATGGAGATGTCCTCGCTGAAATGCTCGTTGAAGTACAGGATCGCGTCCTGCACGAGCGTCGCCGACGTCGGATCGCTCGCCGTGAGATTCTCCGCCATCTGCCGGCGGATGCGGATCACCAGCGAGCGCAGCTGGTATTCGAGCAGCTGCCGGAACCCCTCGCGCCGCAGCTGCAGTTCGCGGATCATGGAGTCGAACAGCCGCCGGAACTCCGGGTCGGTGCCCACGTGCATGATGCCGTGCTGCGTGTCGGTGAACCCGGCCGAACGGAGCATCTCCTCGGCGGCGGTGCCGGAGAAATGCACCCAGCAGGCGTCGGTGCGGTAGTCGGCCGTGTACACGTACGACTGCGGTTCGCCCGGCCGGAACGCCACCATCGTGCCCGGGCCGACCACGAGTCCCGTGCCGTCCATCGTCTTGTCGAACCACGCCTGCCCGTCGTTGATGTAGACGATCTGGTAGTCGGCGCGGCCCTCCGGCCGGTACGTGCGCAGCTGCGGGCGCGTGATGAGCCGGTAGCAGCCGCAGCAGCCCACAGTGAGCGGCCGTTCGGTGTCGACGATCACGTCGCGCATTGAATCGATGAGGTATCCGCAGTTCGCGTACATATCGTCCGACTTGCGGGAACGTTCATACGATGGTTCATTTTCGTGCATACTTCATGATATGTTTCCGTGCTTGTCTCGTGCAATGCCGATGATCAGTGATCGTATTTCGTGCATGCTCCGATTCGTTTTGTCCATGGCGGCGCGATCGTCGCGATCGTATAGTGACGTACGGAACGCACACCGGACCGGCCGCAGCGCAGCGGTCGGCCGGCGCGGGTTCCGCGACCACAGGGAGTATTGACGATCGTGCGGCAACGGACCGCGACGATCATCGCGATCAAGGGAGAGAACATGACACAAGCGGTATCGGCGTCGGCTTCGGCCCGGACGGCTGCGCGAAGCGGCGCGGCGGACGCGTTGAGCGACGAGGAGCGCATCGCGCAGATCCACCGGGAACGGTCGTTCATCGGCCACCCGCGTGGCACCGGCTCGCTGTCCCTGCTCAATCTGGGCATGGGCGTCGGCCACGGCTCCATCAACGCCATCCTCATCTACTACATGTACGCGTCGGCGCCGGGCGGCCTCGGTTTCAGCCAGACCGAAGCCGCGCAGATCTTCTCGCTGTACAGCACCTTCATCGTGCTGTGCGGCCTGGTCGGCAGCTACGTGGCCGACCGCATCCTCGGTCCCCGTCGCGGCCTGCGCTACGCCCGTCTCGGCCAGGTCATCGGCTTCATGCTGCTCATGTTCCCGTTCCTCGGCATCGCCGGCACCATGGCCAGCCTCACCCTGCTGAGCGTCTCCGCGATGTTCGGCGGCCGCAGCCTTGAGGCGCTGCTCGGCATGCTGTACGCCGAAGGCGACGGCCGCCGCGCCGCCGCGTTCACCATGACCTACGTGTTCTCGAACATCGCCGGCATCTTCACCCCGCTCATCGTCGGCACGATCGCCCAATACGCGGGCTACTGGGCCGGCTTCGCGTTCGGCGCCGTGTTCGCGCTCGCCGGCTGGCTGCTGTACTTCCTCACCGAGAAGCGGTTCTTCGGCCCGCTCGGCCTGACGCCCGGCGATCCGATCGCCCAGGACAAGCGCCGCGGCTTCATCGTGCGTCTGATCGTCATCGTCGTGGCCGCGGTCGCCGTCGTCGCCACGCTGTTCATCATGAAGGTCATCACCATCAGCGCGTTCTCGAACGCGGTGAGCACGGCCGCCATCTTCATCCCGCTCGTCTACCTCGCGTACATCATCAAGAGCCGCAAGACGAGCCGCGCGGAATCGCATCACGTGATCGCCATCCTGCCGCTGTTCGCCTGCAACGCCGTGGCGATGTGGGTGTGGACGCAGACGATCACCATCATCTCGATCTACTCCGAGAAGTCCGTCGACCGCAACCTGTTCGGCTTCGAGATCACACCGGCCGCCTTCCAGACCTGGGGCAGCTTCCTCGCGGTGGCGTTCGGCACGCTGTTCGTGACCCTGTGGACGAAGCTCGGCTCCCACCAGCCGTCGAACGCGGCGAAGATGGGCTTCTCGACGATCATGTACGCAGCCGGCCCGCTGCTCATGACCCTGCCGTTCACGCTCTACCCGGCCGGCGTGAAGGTCAGCCCGCTGTGGGTGCTCGTGTTCTGGCTGCTCATCATGATTGGCGAGGCCAGCGGCGGTCCCGCGGGCTACGCGGCCGCCTCCGACGTGGCGCCGAAGGCGTTCGCCACGCAGATGATGACCGTCTGGGCGCTGTCCCAATCCACCGGCTCCGCGCTCAACTCGCTGTCGATCAACTTCTACCACGAAGGCTCCGAGGCGACCTACTTTCTGTTCGTCGGCGGCGTGACCGCGGTCCTCGGCATCCTCGTGCTCGTCTTCTCGAAGAAGCTCACCCACGCGATGGGCGTCGACGAGGCGTCGCTCAAGTAAGCCGACCGGTCGTGGCCGCGCATACGCCCTGTGCATACGCGGCCGCGACGCACGGTCATCGGCCGGCAGGTCACATCATCAACCAACCGATCAACCAAAGGAAGCACATCATGACACAGCCACTGTTCGACCGCTTCTACTACGGCGGCGACTGGAACCCCGAGCAATGGGACGAGAGCGTCTGGCTCCGCGACATCAGGATGCTCGAGGACGCCGGCATCAACGAGGCCACGATCAACGTGTTCTCTTGGGCGCAACTGCAGCCCAGCGAGGACGAATACGACTTCTCGACGCTCGACCGCATCGTCAAGCTGCTCGTCGACCATCGTTTCGGCATCGTCATGGCGACGTCCACCGCGGCCATCCCCGCATGGATGGCCCGCCGTCACCCCGACGTCATGTACGCCGACGAGAACGAGGTGCGCCACCACTTCGGCGAACGCCACAACCCGTGCCCGAACTCGCCCACGTTCCGCAAGTATGCGCCGCGACTGGCCGGCAAGCTCGCCGAGCGCTACGCCGGCACGCCCGGACTGGTCGCCTGGCACGTCTCCAACGAATACGGCGCGTACTGCTACTGCGAGAACTGCCGCGCCGCATGGATCGCATGGCTTAAGAACAAGTACGGCACCATCGACGCGGTCAACCACGCCTGGTACACGCACTTCTGGGGGCACACGCTCTACGACTGGGACGACATCGCCGTTCCCGACAAGCTCGGCGACGAATGGGAGCCCGGCTGCGCGACGCTCTCCGGCATGTCCATCGACTACCGCCGCTTCATGAGCCAGTCCATCAAGCGCTGCTTCACCGACGAGAAAACCGCGATCCGCGAGTACGACAAGACCACGCCCATCACCACCAACCTGATGAGCGTGTTCATGGACATCGACTACTTCGACCTCGGCAAGGGCATGGACGTCATCAGCTGGGACAGCTACCCGCGCTACGACTTCCCGGCCTCCGAAGTGGCCATGCGCCACGACCTCATGCGCGGCGTGGGCGGCGGCAAGCCGTACATGCTCATGGAGCAGACGCCGAGCCAGCAGAACTGGCAGCCGTACAACTCGCTCAAACGCCCCGGCCAGATGCGCGTGATGAGCTACCAGGCCATCGCCCACGGCGCCGACACCGTGCAGTTCTTCCAACTGCGCCGGTCGATCGGCGGCACCGAACGGTTCCACGGCGCGGTCATCAGCCACGCCGACACCGAGAACACGCGCGTGTTCCGCGAAGTCGCGCAGCTCGGCGCCGAACTCAAGGAACATGGCAAGGAGTACATGGGCGGGCGCGTCGACTCACAGGTCGCGATCATGTTCGACTGGGAGAGCTACTGGGCGATGTTCTACTCGTCCGGCCCGTCCGTGCTGCTCAAGTACGTCGACCAGATCCACCGGTACTACGCGGCGCTGTACCGGCGCAACATTCAGGTCGACATGATTCCCAGCACCACGCCGGCCGACCGGCTCGCGCGATACCGTGCGGTGCTGGCGCCCGCGCTCGTCATGGTCAAGCCGGGCGTGGCCGACGCGGTGGACGCGTACGTGCGCGGCGGCGGACGGTTCGTTGCCACGACCATGTCCGGCATCGCCGACGAGCATGACCAGGTCTTCCTCGGCGGGTATCCGGGCGCGTTCCGCGAGCTGTGCGGCTCGTGGGGCGAGGAGATCGACGCGCTGCCGCCGGAACGGCCGGTCAAGGTACGGCTCGGCGACGGTGGCGTCGCCGGGGCCGCCGGCGCCGGACGCGAGGTCGAGGGGACGATCGTGGCCGAGCTCATCCATCCGGTCACGTCGCGGGTGATCGCCACGTACGCGAGCGACTTCTACGCCGGCATGGCCGCTGCGACGGTCAACGAGGTCGGCGACGGCAAGGCGTACTACGTCGGTACCGACCTGGACACGGAGGGCATGGACTGGTTCGCCGACGTGCTGGCGCGCGACGCCGGCCTGCGCACCGTCGAGACGCCGGACGACGTGGAGATCCGCGTGCGCACGTACGACGACGGACACCGGCTCGTGTTCGTGCTCAACAACGGCGGCGAGACGCGCGCCGTCGACCTGCCCGAGGACCTGTCCGGCACATCGGTGCTCGACGGCGGGCGAATCGCGGGTCTGTTCGACCTCGAGCCGTATGGTCTGCGCGTGATCCGTCTCTGAGGTTGTAAACGGACATACAGCCGATTTTCCGACGAAAACGGCTGGTTGTCCGCAATGATTAAGCCCATATCGCTGAGGAACGTTCCCCGGTGATATGGGCTTTTCAACGTCAGCGGACATCCAGCCGTTTTCGTCGGAAAATCGGCTGGTTGTCCGCAAGGGGGAGGGGCGTTATCTCGCTCCGGGACGTCCCAAGTGGGTCGCCTCCCCGCACTTCGACGGACATCCAGCCGTTTTTGACGGAAAATCGACTGTATGTCCGTCAGGGAGTGTCAGTTGTTGGCGGCTTCGGCGTGGGCGGCGCGGCGGGAGCCGTCGACGGCGTCGATGACCAGCCGGCGCAGCGCGGCGTCGGTCTTGCCCGCCGGATGCGCGGCCAGCCACTCGTCACCGAGCTTCGTCAGCAACGCGGCCGGCGCGTGCTCCGGGTACAGGAACCGCAGCAGCACGTCCGCCACATGGAAGGAACGGTGCGTCCAGATCCACTCGGCCTCGTCGAAATACCGCTGCGCGTACGGTTCATACAGGTCCTCGCATCCCAGATCCGAGTTGAACGCCGGCGCCATCTCCCACAGCTGCGTGTGCGCCAGCGACTCGTCATGGAGCATGAGATCCCAGTACTTCGCCTTCGCTTCGGCCGTCGGGATCGCGGCCTTTGCAGCCAGCGCGTTCTCGCGGTTCTTCGAGGTGTCCGCCTTCGCCAGTTCGGTGTCGACGTCCGCCTCGGACAGGAATCCGCGTGCGGCCAGGGCGCGCAGGATCTTCCAGCGCATGCCGTCGTCGATCTCGATGCCCTCGAGCGCGACCGTGCCGTCGAGCAGTCCGCGCGCATGCGCCTCGAACCCGTGGTCCGCCGCGTACTTCGCCAGATAGGCGGTGAGCAGCTGGAACTGCTGGCCGGAACCGGGCTTGGCTTCGCCGATCTGCCTCCACACCTCCTCGGAGATGCGCCGCATCGTGGCCACGCGCCGCGCCGCCGGCACGTAATGCTGCGCGGTGATCTGCATCTCGCGCATGCTGTACGTGAACGTCGCCGCCTGATCCTCGGTCGGCAGCGCGCGCAGCGTCAGGTCGATGAACCGTTCGGCCGGGAACTCGCCGTCGCGCGTCATCGACCAGAACGACTGCCAGATCACCGCGCGGGCCAGCGGATCCGCGAACTGCGCGAGATGCTCGGCCGCGAAGTCGCGCGACCGCTCGTCCAGACGGATCTTCGTGTAGGTCAGATCGTCGTCGTTGACGAGAATCACATCCGGCCGGCGCAAGCCGACCGCCTCGGGCACGTCGGCCGTCGCGCCGTCCAAGTCGAGTTCGAAGCGCGCCGTGCGCGTCACCCGGCCGCTCACCTCGTCCAGATCGTAGAAGCCGACCGCGATGCGGTGCGGACGCAGCACCGGCCGTTCGCCCGGCGCGCTCTGGCGCAGGGTCAGACGGCTGATCGTGCCGTCTGCGGCAGTGTCGGCATCCGCCTCGACCATGGTCATGCCCGCGTGCTCAAGCCAGCGTTCGGCCCAGTCGCGCATCGGCCGGCCGCTGGCGCGCTGCAGCGATTCGAGCAGGTCGTCGAGCGTGGCGTTGCCGTACGCGAGCCGGGTCAGATAATCGTGGATGCCCTTGAAGAACGCCTCGCGGCCCACGTAGTACACCATCTGCTTGAGCACCGCCGCGCCCTTGGTGTAGGTGATGCTGTCGAAGTTGACGTACGTGTCGTTGAGATCGTGGATCGGCGCGACGACCGGATGCGTGGTCGGCCGCTGGTCGGCGTCGAGCGCGCCGTACTTCTGGCACGAGCAGAAGCTCGACCAGTCGTCCGGCCATCCGGCGGCCTCGCAGCCGGCCAGATAACCCATGAACGTGGCGAACGACTCGTTGAGCCACAGGTCGTTCCACCATTTCATCGTCACCAGATCGCCGAACCACATGTGCGCGAGCTCGTGCAGCAGCGTGCGGTCGCGATCCTCGAGATCGCCGGCGTCGACCTTCGAGGAGAACATGAACCGGTCGTGTACCACGACCAGGCCGATGTTCTCCATCGCGCCGGAACTGTATTCGGGCGCGAACACCTGATCGTACTTCGCGTACGGATACGGCACATCCCACTGTGCGGCGAAAAACGTCATGCCCTTCTTGGTCACGTCGAACAGGTACTCGGCGTCGCGGTCGAGCGCGTCCTCGAGCGACTGCCGGCAGTACAGGCCCATCGCGATGGTGCGGCCGTCTGCGTTGGCGTACGAGGAACGGCGTTCGGCGTACGGGCCGATCGCCAGCGCCGTCAGATACGACGACATGACCGGCGTCGTCTCGAACGTCCAACGGCGCACGCCCTCGGCCGGCCGGTCGACCAGCGTGCCCGGCTCGGTGAGCGCGCCGGGCACGTCCTCGCAGGCGGCGACCGGCGTGTTCGACAGCGCGAGCCACGACGCGGGCGCGGCGACGTCGAACGTGAACGTCGACTTGATGTCGGGCTGGTCGAACACCGCGAAGGCGCGCCGCGCGTCCGGCACCTCGAACTGCGTGTACAGGTAGACGTTGCCGTCGGCCGGGTCCACGCTGCGCTGCAGGCCCTCGCCGGTCTTCGAATACCGGCAGACGGCCTCGACGGTCACGACGTTGTGCTCGCGCAGGTCCGGCAGCGTGACGCGCGAATCGGCGTACGCCTCGGCCGGATCCAGCGCCGTGCCGTTGAGCGTGACCGAGACGACCTCGTCGGCGGTCAGGTCGAGGAACGTCGACGCGCCCGGCGCCGCGTCGAACGTGATCGTGGTGGACGACGGGAACGTGTCCGGCCCCTTCGTCACGTCCAGCGATATGCGATAGTCCGGCCTGCCGGCGACGACG
This sequence comes from Bifidobacterium ramosum, assembly GCF_009299505.1. Taxonomy (GTDB): domain Bacteria; phylum Actinomycetota; class Actinomycetes; order Actinomycetales; family Bifidobacteriaceae; genus Bifidobacterium; species Bifidobacterium ramosum. Next base: position 168,764 of record NZ_WBSM01000001.1, read on the forward strand.
GCACGGCGTTCGATGGCCTCCTGTTGGGTCAGATTGGTTCCCGGCATTGCGATGTTCCCCCTTGATCATGGGCGCCGGCCTGTGCGGGGAGCGCCCGGGTGAATGGTGTACCGTGCCCCGGTGCGCGGCGGCGACATCCACGCCGGCGTGTCGGAACATGGCTTCATCGTAGCCGCAAATCGCGCGGAAAGCCCGTGGAAACGGCGCAATGCCAACGATTATCCGCACAATCGAACAATAGTCCACTTGCCCGCCGAACCGTGCACCATGGGCGCAAGTGCGAACGGGAGTCCACCGAACATAAGTTCTGTCCATCGAACGGGCGCGTCTCGATCCCGTATCGTGAAGGCATCGCGCGGCGCACGGGAGCGTCCGCGGACGGATTCACACCGAGAGGAGATGCGACAATGCCTATCGTCGTGCATGAGAACACCAAGGTGTTTCACCTGTACAACCGGTATTTCAGCTACATCATCGACGTGCTGCGCAACGGCCAGATCGGCCAGCTGTACTTCGGCGCGCCGCTGAGGGACCGTGAGAACTTCACCCACATGCAGGTCAACGACCGGCGCGACATGGACCCCTGCGTCTACGAGGGCGACCAGAGCTTCTCGCTCGAGGACACCAAGCAGGAGTATCCGGTCACCGGCAACGGCGATCTGCGCAACATGGCCGCGACGATCGTCAACCCCGACGGCAGCCGGTACGCCGACTTCACGTACGCATCGTACGCGATCACGCCCGGCAAGCCGAAGCTCGACGGCCTGCCCGCGACCTACGTCGAGCACGACGACGAGGCCGAGACGCTGACGATCACGCTCGTCGACCATGTCACCAAGGTCGAACTCGAACTGTCGTACACGCTGTACGCCGACCGTCCGGTGCTCGCCCGCAACGCGCGCTTCGTCAACCACGGCGAGACGACGGTCACGCTCGACGCCGCGATGAGCGTCAACATCGACCTGTCCGACGCGCGCTGGACGATGCTCGACTTCACCGGTGCATGGGGCCGCGAACGTCATCTCGACGAACGCCCGCTGCATACCGGCGTCCAGTCCATCTACAGCCTGCGCGGCCACAGCTCGCACCAGTTCAACCCGTTCCTCATCCTCAAGCGCCCCGAAACCACCGAGGAGGCCGGCGAATGCTTCGGCGTGAGCCTGGTCTACAGCGGCAACTTCCTCGGCCAGGTCGAAGTCGACAACTACCACGTGACCCGCCTCATGATGGGCATCCACCCCGAAGGCTTCGCATGGCCGCTCAAGCCCGGCGACGCGTTCCAGACGCCGGAGGCGGTCATCGCGTACAGCGCGGACGGCCTCAACGCGATGAGCCAGGCCTACCACAGCCTGTACCGCACACGCCTCGCCCGCGGCTACTGGCGCGACCGGCCGCGCCCGGTGCTCATCAACAGCTGGGAAAGCACCTACATGCGGTTCGACGAGGACAAGCTGTACGGCATCGCCGCGAAGGCGCACGAGCTCGGCGTCGACCTGTTCGTGCTCGACGACGGCTGGTTCGGCCACCGCGACAACGACGAAAGCTCGTTGGGCGACTGGTTCGCCGATCCGAAGAAGCTGCCCAACGGCGTCGAGGGGCTGGCCCGCCGCATCACGTCGCTCGGCATGCAGTTCGGCCTGTGGTTCGAACCCGAGATGATCAGCAAGGACTCCAAGCTGTACAAGGCGCACCCCGACTGGATGATCCGCGTGCCCGACCGCACGCCGCTGCACGGCCGCAACCAGTTCGAACTCGACTTCACCAAACCCGAGGTCGTCGACTACATCGCCGAACAGATGGAGAAGATCCTCGGCACCGGACTCGTCAGCTACGTCAAGTGGGACATGAACCGGTCCATGACCGACGTGTTCTCGCAGGGCCGCCCCGCCGAGTTCCAAGGCGAGGTCTACCACCGGCAGATCCTCGGCGTGTACGCGCTGTACGAGCGGCTCACCGCGAAGTTCCCGAAGGTGCTGTTCGAATCGTGCGCCTCCGGCGGCGGCCGGTTCGACGCCGGCATGCTGTACTACGCGCCGCAGGGCTGGATCTCCGACGACTCCGACGCGATCGAGCGCCTCAAGATCCAGTACGGCACATCGTTCGGATATCCGATCTCCAGCATGGGCAGCCACGTCTCCGCCGTGCCGAACCATCAGGTGTTCCGCCGCACGCCGCTCAAGACGCGCGCCGACGTCGCATACTTCGGCACGTTCGGCTACGAGCTCGACGTCAACAAGATCCCGCCGGAGGAGCAGGAGGAGATCCGCGGGCAGATCGCGTTCTTCAAGGAGCATTACGACCTCATCGCGCATGGCACGTTCTACCGGCTCATCAGCCCCTACGGGGCCAATCCGGTCGGACTGCAGGAGGGCGCGGAGACCGCGTGGATGGTCGTGTCCGAGGACCGTTCGCGCGCGCTCGTGGGCTACTACCGCGCGCATCAGCCGGTCAACGAGGGCTACCGTTCGCTGCGGCTCGACGGACTCGATCCCGACCGCGAATACACGGTGAAGGACACCGCGTACCGCATGCCGCAGGTTGACGGCGAACGCTTCTACGGCGACGAGCTGATGCGGCACGGCTTCGACGTGTCCGACTCCGGCTTCGGCCCGTGGACGACATGGATCTACCAGGGCGACTATCAGTCGCGCCTGTTCGAAATCACCGCCTGCTGACGCGGACGACCGTCGGGCCGTGCGTCGCGACGACGCGTGACTGCCGCGGCGTGCGGTCCGGTCGCAAATGGATACCGTCGCTTCCCTGACGATGGGGGAGCGTCAAGTGGAAGAATCAAGAAGGAGCAATCCCATGAGTCAATCAACCAACCCGCAGGAGGCCGGCGCCGGCCACGATCTTGCGGAGAAGCTCCGACACGGCACGAAGTTCCTCGGCCACCCGAGCGCGGTGGGCACGCTGAGCTTCATGAACCTGTGCAATGGCTTCGCCTACGGCGGCATGAGCGCCATCCTCATCTACTTCCTGTACAAGCCCGCCCCCGAAGGCCTGGGCTTCACGGAGGCCGAGGCATCGCAGCTCATCTCGCTGTATTCGACCGCCGCCCTGCTGTGCGGCCTCGTCGGCTCGTACATGGCCGACCGTGTGCTCGGTCCGCGCAAGGCCCTGCGCCTCGGCCGTATCACCACGGCGCTCGCCTACGTGGTGATCTCCCTGCCGTTCCTCGGCGTGTTCGGCTACGCCGCCAACCAGATCCTGCTGTGCGTCGCCGCGATGATCACCGGCCGCAGCGTCGAGACGCTCGCCGGCAAGATGTACGACAAGCAGGACAAGCGTCGTGACGGTGCGTTCTCCATGCTGTACATCATCAACAACGTCGGCGGTGTGGCGCCGCTCATCGCCGGCACCATCGCGCTGGCCACCGGCTACTACCCGGCGTTCGCCCTGTGCGCCGTGTTCGCCGTGCTCGGCGTCGTCGCCTACCTGCTCACCGAAAAGCAGTTCTTCGGCCCGATCGGCGCGTTGCCGGACGACCCGGTGCCGCCAGCCAAGCGCACCAGCTTCACCGTCAAGGTGTTCGCCGTGATCGTCGTGGTCGTTGCGCTCATGGGCGTGCTGCTCGGCACCAAGCTCGTCACCATCGGCTCGTTCACCACCGTCGTCAGCACCTGCGCCATCTTCATCCCGATCGTCTACCTCGCCTACATCATGATGAGCAAGAAGACCACCCGCCCCGAGGCGAAGCGTCTGAGCGCCATCATCCCGCTGTTCGTGTGCAACGTGTTCGCCATGTGGGTGTGGACGCAGTCCACGTCGATCCTCGCGACCTACGCCGACACCACCGTCGACCGCAACCTGTTCGGCATGGAGATCACCCCGGCCGCGTTCGGCACCTGGTCCGCCGCGCTCGCCGTCATCTTCGGCATCGTCGTGACCACGCTGTGGACCCGCCTCGGCGACCATCAGCCCACCGTCGTCTCCAAGATGGGCTTCGGCACCATCCTGTGGGGTGCCGGTCCGCTGTTCATGGCCATCCCGTTCGTGCTCTATCCGGCCGGCCAGAAGGTCAGCCCGCTGTGGCTGCTCGTCTTCTACGTGTTCATCATGCTCGGCGAGGCCATCACGTCGCCGTCCGGCTACTCGGCCGCCTCACTGGTCGCCCCGTTGGCCTTCTCCACCCAGATGATGACCGTCTGGTCGATCTCGCAGTCCACCGGCGCCGCGCTCAACGCGATCTCCGTGAACTTCTACCACGAAGGCTCCGAGGCCCCGTACTTCGCGGCCATCGGCGGCATCACGATCCTCGTCGGTCTGATCGTGCTGGTCTTCACCAAGAAGCTCGGCAAGATCATCACAGCCAAGGTCGACACCGACGTGAACGCCTGACCGTTTCCCTCGAGCGGGAAGGGGTTTCGATCCCCTAACCTTTAACGACCTCTAACGGACATGCAGCCGATTTCGGTACCGAAATCGGCTGCATGTCCGTTAGAAGGAAGGATGCTGGTGGGGTACATAGCCGAGAGTTTTTCGTTTCTCAACGGACAACCAGCCGATTTCGATATACGAATCGGCTGGTTGTCCGTTTTCGTTATGTGCCGGGGTATGCGTGTGCCGTGCGTGTGTGTTGCGCGTGGCGCGGCATCGAAGAAAAATACACCTCATCGCATCATGTTCACCTACGCGGCGAGGCCATGCCGCGATACGCTGGAAGACAACGGACAGGACGGCCGCCACGATGCAGTAGGGGAGGCGGCGATCCGGTCCTACGGACACAGGCTCCCACAAGGAACGTCCGCACCACGCGTAGTCGACGGCGACGTGCCCACCCGATCAACCATCACCTCAGTCGTATCATCAGCGCACCGGTCATATCCGGCCGTACCCGACCGGTACGGACGGCGGCCATACCGGTCGCAGAAGGAGCATCCATGACCATCTACCGCGACATGCGTCCGTCGGAACTCGACGACGTCATCGACCTCATCGACCTCTCGTTCGGCGGCATGCGGCCGAACGGGGCCCTGTCCAAAACATACGGCCCCGAACCGAACCAGCCGGCGCGCCACGTCGTCGCCGAAGACGAGACGACTGGCCGTCTGCTGGCGGTCGCCGCCATGTACCCGCAGACCTTGAGCGTGGCCGGCCATACGCTGCACGCCTGGTTCCTCGGCGTGGTCGGCGTGCATCCGCGCCACCGCGGCGAAGGCCACATGCAGGGCGTCGTGAACCTGCTGCAGCAGGAGGCACGGGACGCCGGCGACGTCGACCTGCTCGTGCTGTGGGGACTACGCCACCGCTATGCGTACTTCGGCTACACGCCGTTCGGCTATGAGTATTCGTACGGCATGAACGGCAGCGACGTCAAGCACGCGCTTGCGTCCGTCGACGCCGACGACGTCGCCTTCCGACCGCTATTCGACGAACCGGGTGACGTCGAGATCGCCCAGCGACTCAACGACGCGCGCACGGTGCATGTGGAACGTGACGGCGCCTATCTCGACCGCACGCTGGCCCACCTGCGCAGCGACGCGCTCGCCGCGGTGCGCGGCGGTGAGGTGCTCGGCTACCTGACGCGCGACCGGCGCAACCCATCGCAGGTGCATGAGGTGGCCCTGTTCGACCCGCGGGACGCCGGAGCGGTGATGAAGGCGTACTGGACGTCGCTGCAGCCGCGCGGGCTCGACTCGTTCGACCTGCGCATCAGCCCGACCGACGTGGGACTCAACGAGCAGCTGTCGATCTTCTCGGAAGGCGCGTCGGTCGAAAACCTCACGCAATGCGACATCCTCGACTATGCGGCCATGATCGAGGCGTATCTCGCGGCGGCCAACGAATCGTGGGGCGTGGAGCCGGGACGGTTCAGCGCGGTGCTGGATGGGCAGCCGGTCACCGTGACCGTCGCCGACGGCGCGGTGCATGCGGAGCGTGTCGCGGACGACGATGCGCCGCGGCTGGACAAGGCCGATGCGCAGACGCTGCTCGGCGGCCTGTGTGCGCGATACCGCCGCGACCTGCCGCATACGCCGGCCGGCTGGTTCCCGCTGCCGGTGAGCTGGTACTGGTCCGACCTGAACTAGCGGTTTCCTTGGGTGGGGAGTTTTTTCCCCATACGCCGCTCTCCTTAACGGACATGCAGCCGATTTCGGTACCGAAATCGGCTGCATGTCCGTTAGAAGGATGGAACGCTGATGGGAATACCCAGTCGAGGGTTTTCCTTTCTCAACGGACAACCAGCCGATTTCGGTATTCCAATCGGCTGGTTGTCCGTTGAGAAAGGAGAGATCGGGGAGGAGAGAGCCGGAATCAGGCGGCGAGTGCCTTCTTGATGCGGTTGAGGCTGACGGGCTTGGCGGTGCCGAGCTCCTGCGCCCACAGGGACACATAGAACTCCTCGAGCATCCAGCGGGCCGCCGTCGCCCGCTTCGTCAGCGCCTCGTGGCGCGGTCCGGCCGGCTCGGCCTTGGCGCGGGCCGTGGCCTTATCGACCAGCTGCCGGGCCTCGTCCGCCTCCCACGCCCAGCGCACGTCGCGGTTCTTGTCGGCCTTCGCCTTGGTCAGACGCAGCATGTCGGCCTGCAGGTACCGCGGGATGTTCGCCAGCGCATCCGGGGGAGCGGCGCCGATGAACCCGGGGAACACGAGCGTCGCGATATGTTCGCGCACCGACTGCAGCACCGACAGCATCGGCAAGTCCGCCTTGCCGCTCGTCGCCTTGTCGACCTCCGCATGGCGTTTGAGGATCGTGATCACGTCATGCGCGACCGCATACACGGTGTCCTCGTACACCTCCGTCACGCCGAGCACCGCATCGGCCAGCGCATCATCGTCCGGCAGCGCGTCGACCTTCGGCAGCAGCCGTTTGACCGCCGCCAACTGCAGATCCTCCACGAGATCCTTCGTCGTCTTGTACGGCGCGGACGCCAGCATGAGCGCTTCCGTGCCGAGCCAGCGCGACGAGATCCGCTCGGACGGCAATCGCAGCGCGTCCAGCGCGCCATGCCACAGCATCGTCGCGCGCGACTCGGTCGTCGCACCGGCCTTGTGCAGCAGGTTCGCCTGTTCGACCAGCTTGCCCTGATCCGCCGCGCGATCGGCCTGCCGCTTGACCATTTGCCGCGCCGACGCCTCGGCCTGCGCCGCGAACCGACGCTGCAGCTCGACCAGCGACTTGCCGGTGCCCAGCACCTTGACCGGGCCGCGTCCGCCACGCCGCCCGCGCGCGTTCTTCGGCGCGGGTATCTGCTGCTCGACCGCGAACGTCATGCGCAGATACGGCGACAGTCGATCCCATAGGTCGCCGGTGAGCACCTCGGGATGGATCTGCGCGCCGACCGTGGCGATCGCCGCCCGCGTGAACACGTGCGGCAGGTCGGGCCATCGCGCCGCGTCCGCCTGCGCTCCGCCGCCGTTCGTGCCGTCATCCGATCCGTCCAGTCCGCCCGCCGGCGGCAGGTTCGGCTTGTTTCGCTCGCCGGAGCCGGGCAGGTCGGCGACATGGTCGTCGATCCATGCGCGGATCTTGCGCGCCGTGTCCGGCGCGGGTACGAACTGCACGCGCAACGACTTCGGCAGCGCCTTGATCAGCCCCACGATCAGCTCGTCCAGCAGACCGGGCACGTTCCACGTGAACTGTTCCGGCGTCAACCGCGACAGGGCCTTGAGCGGCACGTGCACGGTCACGCCGTCGGCCGGATCGTGCGGATCGTACACGTAGCTCAGCCGCAGATCGATCGGTTGGCCGTCCGTGCCGAGCGTATGCCAGTGGTCGGGATAGTCGGCCAACGACACGGATTCGCTCGACGCGAGCCGTTCCACCTTGTCCGGGTCGAAATCGAGCAGATGCGGATGCTCGTCGTGCTCGCGTTTCCACCACTTCGCCAGATCGGCCACGCACGTCACGTCGTTCGGGATTACGGACTGGTAGAAGTCGAACAGATCCTCGTCGCTCACCGTCGCTGCCAGCTGGCGCGTGCGGCTCGCGTCGTCGGCCGCGTCGTCGAGCACGTCGCGGTTGCGCCCCACGAACTCGTCATAGCTGAACCGCTGCTGGATGTCGCCTTCGACGAGCCCCTGCCGAATGAGGAAGTCGCGCGCCTCCAACGGATTGATACGTCCCCACTGCACGGTGCGGTCCTGCACGATCGGCAGGCCGTACAGCAGCACCTTCGCGCTCGCGACCGCCGAACCGCGCGAACCGGACCAGTGCGGCTCCGCGTACGTGGTGCGCGTCAACTGGCCGGCCAACGGCTCAGCCCACGCCGGATCGATCGCCGCCGAATACCGCGCCCAGAGCCGGCTCGTCTCCACGAGCTCGGTGCTCATCACCCATGCGGGTGTGCTCTTGGCGACGCTGGAGGCCGGGAACAGCGCGAAATGCGTGCCGCGCGCGCCTTGATAGTCGTTCTTCGCCATCTTCTGCGCGCGCTTGATCGCCTTCGCGCGAGCCGCGCCCTTGAGTCCCGTGAAGTCGGACGCCTTCGGCTCGCGGATGATCTGCATGCCCATCATCGACAGCAGACCGGCGAGCATCGACGTGTGAATGCCCCGATCGTCCCACGAACAACGCAGCGAACCGGCCGCCTGCTGGTTGATCGGCAGCTGACGGATCTCCAGACCAGGCCGCGACGCGGGTTGCGGGGAGCCGACCGTGAACTTGAGCTCATGGCACATGTCGGTGAGCTGGTTCACCAGATCCTTCCACTGGCGCACGCGCATCCAGCTGAAATACTCGGTCTTGCAGATGCGGCGCAACGCCGAATTGCTCGGCTCGCCGTCCGCCTGGAAGATGCGGTCCCAGATGTTCAGCGCGGTCAGATAGTCGCTCGTCGAGTCGGCATAGCGGTTGTGGATGCGGTCGGCCTCGTCGCGCGCCTCGTCCGGACGTTCGCGCGGGTCCTGCAGGCTTAAAAACGCCACGATCACGAGCACCGCGGCCAGCGTGTCCGGCGTGGTCGACTTCGCCGCCTCGATCACCATGCGCCCCAAGCGCACGTCGATCGGGATGCGCGCCAGCTGGCGGCCGATGTGCGTGAGCACCACCTCGCCGCGTTTGCGGGCCACGGCCTTGAGCTCGGTCAGTTCGTTGAAACCGTCGGAGACGGCCTTCATGTCCGGCGGATCGATGAAGCCGAAGTTCGTTACGTCTTCCGCCGTGCGCGCCACGCCGACCGACAGCATGTGCAGCACGACGGCGCCCAGCGACGTGCGCAGGATCTCCGGTTCGGTGAACCGCGGCCGCGTCTCGTAGTCCTCGCGCGAATACAGACGGATCGCGATGCCGTCGGCGATGCGGCCGCATCGGCCGCTCCTCTGGTCGGCGCTTGCCTGGCTGATCGGCTCGATCGGGAGCCTTTGCACCTTCGCGGTCTTCGAATAGCGGCTGATGCGCGCGGTGCCCGGATCGACCACGTAGCGGATGCCCGGCACGGTCAGCGACGTCTCGGCCACGTTCGTGGCGATGACGATGCGCTGGTGCGTGTGCGGTTCGAACACGCGGTGCTGGTCCTTGGCCGACAGGCGCGCGAACAGCGGCATGATCTCGATCGCGTCCGGCCGGCGCATGTCGTCGGCTCGCGGGCCGTAGTGGCGGCGCAGCGCGTTCTCGAACTCGTGGATGTCGCGTTCGCCCGACGCGAACACGAGGATGTCGCGGGCGCCGCGCTCATGGCTCGAATGGATGACCAGTTCGGCGCAGGCGCGTGCCACGGCCGTCGGCATGTCCATGTCAGTATCGCGGTCCGTGCCGCGGCCGTTCCCGCTGCCGCCCCGTTCGGCGGCGCTCGGCGCGGCCGACAGTTGTGCGTATGCCTCCTCTCCGGGCATCGCACCCGTCTCGAAACCGGGCACGTTGCGCATGAGCGCGGGCGCGGTGCCGAGCGGCTCGTACACGATCTGCACCGGGAACGTACGGCCCGACACCTCGATCACCGGCACCTTCTCGTGCAATGCGTGTTCGAAATGCTCCTTGAACTTCACCGAATCGATCGTCGCGGACGTGATCACGAGCTTCAGATCACGGCGCTGCGGCAGGAGCGCGGTCAGATAGCCGAGCAGGAAGTCGATGTTCAGGCTGCGTTCGTGCGCCTCGTCGATGACGATCGTATCGTACTGGTTCAGCTTCGGATCGCGCTGGATCTGCGCGAGCAGAATACCGTCGGTGACGACGCGCAGCCGCGTCTTTGGCGAGCTTTCGTCGGTGAACCGCACTTGATAGCCGACCTCGTCGCCCAATCGCACGCCCATTTCCGCGGCGATGCGTTCGGCGACCGTGCGCGCGGCGAGACGACGTGGCTGCGTGTGCACGATCTGCCGGCCATGGCTGCCACGGCCGAGTTCCAGCAGGATCTTCGGCAGCTGCGTGGTCTTGCCCGAACCGGTCTGGCCGGACACGATCACGACCTGGCTGTGTCGTACGGCGTTTGCGATCTCGTCGCGCGCGGCCGACACCGGCAGTTCCGGTGGATATTCGAATTTCATCAGTGAATCGTCCCTATACATACGGTCGGCTCCCCGATGACGGGGAGCCGCGGATGGCATGAATGCGTCTACTTGTTCCGCACCACTTCGATGACGCGGTATCCCTTGGCGGAATGGTATTTGCTCACCTCGTAACCGTCGCCGAGCTCATTCGCCAGCCATGGGATCAGCGAATCGGCGCCGAGGTTCTTCTGCACCACCAGATACGCCGTGCCGCCGTTCGGTTTCAGACGCGGCAGCCACGTCATGAGCAGCGTGTGCAGCGCCTCCTTGCCGATGCGGATCGGCGGATTCGACCAGATCAGGTCGAACTGCGCGTCTCCCGGCAGCGTCTCGCAGGACGCCGCCGATTGTTCGGGCAGGGGAGCGCCGGATTCGTCCGTCTGCGCCGCATGCACGTTCGCGCAGCCGTTGCGCTTCGCGTTCGCCGCCGTCAGTTCCAGCGCACGCGTGTTCACGTCCACCGCCCATACGTCCGCATCCGGCGCGGCGAACGCCAACGACAACGCCACCGGGCCCCAGCCGCAGCCGAGATCAAGGAACGTGCCGGACTCCGGCGGCTCCGGCACCTCGCGCAGCAGCACCGACGTGCCCAGATCAAGCCGGGAACCCGAAAATACGCCGTTCGACGTCTCGACCGTCGCCTCACGCCCCTGCAACGTCACGGTCAACGTGCGACGCACGTCCTCGGATGCGGGTTCGGCGGAAAAATACTGCTCGACCATACCTCTCCTTGCGGCCATCAATGATCCATGCGCGAAGCATGTCGTCCAAAACGATGATAATAAAGACCACCATAGTTCAATCGTGAGTCAAGCAAACCAGCCAAGAGGTGCCATTGAGCGAGCAAAGCCAGCCGTCCGCCGTCGAGAAGACCGTCGTGAACCAGCCCATTGTCGAGGAGGAGCCGGCGCTGACCGGCGTGCTGGCCGACCAGTCCGACGTGCTGCTCGACGAGAACGACCACGGCGCCGGATTCGGCGCACAGTCCAGCGAGGCGTGGGAGGAGCGCGAGTCGCGCAACCAGCTCAAGCACGTCGCCGGCCTCGGCGAGCTGCAGGACGTCACCGAAGTCGAATACCGCAAGGTGCGCCTCGAACGCGTCGTGCTCGTCGGCGTCTGGTCGTCGGCCGTGACCACCGCCGCGGCTGCCGAGGAATCGTTGCGCGAGCTGGCCGCGCTCGCCGAAACCGCCGGCGCGGTCGTCTGCGACGGTCTGCTGCAGCACCGCTACCGGCCTGACGCGGCCACCTACGTCGGCTCCGGCAAGGCGAAGGAGATCGCCGACATCGTCGCGCGCGAGGAGGCCGACACGATCATCGTCGACGACGACCTGCCGCCGAGCCAACGCCGCGCGCTCGAAGACGCCACCAAGGTGAAGGTCGTGGACCGCACCGCCGTGATCCTCGACATCTTCGCGCAGCATGCGACCTCGCGCGAAGGCAAGGCGCAGGTCGAGCTCGCGCAGCTCGAATACATGTTGCCGCGACTGCGCGGCTGGGGCGGGTCGCTGTCGCGCCAAGCCGGAGGCCGTGCGGCCGGCGCGGACGCGGGCATCGGCTCGCGCGGCCCGGGCGAGACGAAGATCGAAATGGACCGTCGCGTCATCCGCACGCGTATCGCCCGACTGCGCAAGCAGATCCGCGAGATGGCACCCGCCCGCGAGGTCAAACGAGGATCGCGCCGACGCTACGGCCTGCCCACCGTCGCCGTGGTCGGCTATACGAACGCCGGCAAATCGTCCCTGACCAACCGGCTGACCGGCTCGGCCGAGCTCGTCGAGAACGCGCTGTTCGCTACGCTCGACACGGCCGTGCGGCGCGCCCGCGCCAAGGACGGGCGTCTCTACGCCTACGTCGACACGGTCGGATTCGTGCGACGCCTGCCCACGCAGCTCATCGAGGCGTTCAAATCCACGCTGGAGGAGGTGGCCGAGGCCGATCTCATCGTGCACGTGGTCGACGGCTCCCACCCGGATCCGTTCTCGCAGATCGACGCGGTCAACGACGTGCTCGCCGACATCGACGGCGCCGCCGAGATCCCGCGCATCCTCGTGTTCAACAAGGCCGACCGCATCGATGCCACGGTGCGCGAACGGCTCGCGTCGCTCGAACCCGACGCCCACATCGTCTCCGCGTTCAGCGGCGAAGGGCTCGACGCGTTGCGCGACCATGTCGAATCCATGCTGCCCGTGCCCAACGTGCACGTGCACGCCCTACTGCCGTACACATCCGGTTCGCTCCTGTCGCGTATCCGCGAATACGGCCACGTCATCGCCGTCGACTACCGCGACGACGGCATGATGGTCGAGGCCGAGGTCGACAGCCAGCTCGCCGCGCAGGTTGTCGACCAGGCCATCGACTGAAGGGCTTGGCTGGCGGGCTCGTTTTTTTCGCGTGTGGACGCCGTCGTTTCCTTGCGATCGCTGGTGTCCGGCGTTCTGTGGCCGGATCGTTGATTTTCACGATGCGGCATCGTTTGTGGACATGTGATGTGAGCGTTCTCAAAGTGTGACGAAGATCACGGAAAGCGTGTGCGGCACGCGCGCTCGAAACGTCATCGTATGTGGATAGAGTGAATGGTGTTGTTTGGATGAATGCCGACACAATCGGCAGATTTTGTTAAGAGAGGTCGCTAACAACATGGCTGAATCACTCATCAAGCCCACCAAGCTCGCCGTCGTCGGAGCGGGCGCAGTCGGCTCCACGCTCGCCTTCGCCGCCGCCAACCGTGGCGTGGCCCGTGAGATCGTCCTCGAAGACATCGCCAAGGAGCGCGTCGAGGCCGAGGTGCTCGACATGCAGCACGGCTCCAGCTTCTACCCGACCGTCTCCATCGACGGTTCCGACGACCCGGAGATCTGCCGCGACGCCGACATGATCGTCATCACCGCCGGCCCGCGCCAGAAGCCCGGCCAGTCCCGCCTCGAGCTCGTCGGCGCGACCGTCAAGATCCTGCAGGCCATCATGCCGAACCTCGTCAAGGTCGCCCCGAACGCCATCTACATGCTCATCACCAACCCGGTCGACATCGCCACCCACGTCGCCCAGAAGATCACCGGCCTGCCGCAGAACCAGATCTTCGGCTCCGGCACCAACCTCGACTCCGCCCGCCTCCGCTTCCTCATCGCCCAGCAGACCGGCGTCAACGTCAAGAACGTCCACGCCTACATCGCCGGCGAGCACGGCGACTCCGAAGTCCCGCTGTGGGCCTCCGCCACCATCGGTGGCGTCCCCATGTGCGACTGGACCCCGCTGCCGGGCCACGAGCCGCTCGACGCCGACAAGCGCGAAGCCATCCACCAGGAAGTCAAGAACGCCGCCTACAAGATCATCAACGGCAAGGGCGCGACCAACTACGCCATCGGCATGTCCGGCGTCGACATCATCGAAGCCGTCCTCCACGACACCAACCGCATCCTCCCGGTGTCCTCCATGCTCAAGGACTTCCACGGCATCTCCGACGTGTGCATGTCCGTCCCGACCCTCCTCAACCGTCACGGCGTCAACACCGCCATCAACACCCCGGTCTCCGATCGTGAGCTCGCGGCCCTCAAGCGCTCCGCGGAGACGCTGAAGGAGACCGCCGCCCAGTTCGGCTTCTAACGATTTTCCGAGCGACGGAGCGTCTGCTGCGTTGCTCCTCGGTTGCGGTACCTTTGTACCGCTGCCCTCGGTGCGCCTTGCAGTCGCACGCGTCGCTCGAAAAATCGCGGTGATCTGCTGATGGAGCGTAAACCGCCTTTCCTCAACCTTGACGTGCCTTCGCACGCCTTCGGTTTCGGACGGCGGTTTCCGCACGCATCAGCCGAATATTTGTAATGACGCATGATGAGCGGAGCGTCTGCTGTGTTGCTCCTCGGTTGCGGTACCTTTGTACCGCTGCCCTCGGTGCGCCTTGCAGCCGCACTCGTCGCTCGAAAAATCGTGTGTTCGCGGCGTATGAGTGGCTCCCCTCTGGGAGGGGAGCTGTCGCCGCAGGCGACTGAGGGGAGCAACGTGATGCGCCTGCATACCATGCGGTGTATCATTCTGCTTCGCTCATGAATACAGTGCAGGAAACCCCGGCCTTGTGCCGGGGTTTCCTGCGTTATGGGGATATTGAGAATGATTGTGAGAAGCGGTCTCATAATCGTTGACGAACCAAATGGAAGGCGATATGGCGCATACGCATGACCATACGATAACGACGGAAGCCACGGCCGGCGACGGCAAGGCACACCAGCGGCGGCTGACGATGACGCTGGCGCTCACCGGCACGGTGTTCGTGGCCGAAGTGGCCGGTGCGGCCATCACCGGATCGTTGGCGTTGCTCGTCGACGCGGGCCACATGCTCACCGACATGTCGGTGCTGCTCGCCTCGACGATCACCGCCATCCTCATGCGCCGCAAACCCAGCAACCATCGCACCTGGGGCTGGGCGCGGCTGGAAGTGCTCACCGCCGCCTGTGGTGCGCTCATCCTGATGATCGTTGGCGTCTACGCGTTGGTCGAAGCCTGCATGCGCCTGTTCGGCGGTGCGGACCACGGCATCCAGGACATCGGACTGCTGCTGTTCTTCGGCATTCTCGGTTTGGCTGCCAACGTCGGTTCGATCTTCATTCTCGCCTCGCAGCGCTCCGACAACATGAACATGAAAGCCGCGTTCCTCGAAGTGATGAATGACGCTCTCGGCTCGGTCGCCGTCGTGCTGTCGGCGTTGGTCATGATGTCGACCGGATGGGACGGCTTCGACGCCGTGGCCGGTGCCGTCATCGCGCTCATGATGATCCCACGCGCCATAGTGCTCCTGCGCAACGCGGTCAGGGTGCTGCTTGAGGAGACCCCGGAGGGACTCGACCTCGATGCGGTGCGCGAACATCTCGAAAGCGTGCCGCATGTGGTTGCCGTCCACGACCTGCACGCCAGCACCGTCTCCACCGGCATGCCGATCCTCATGGCGCACATCGTCGTCGAACGCGGATTGACCATGGAACAAGGCGCCGCCATTCTCGAACAGTTGCAGGACTGTCTGCGCGAGCATTTCCCCGTGTCGGTGCCTCACACCACCTTTCAGCTCGAACCGGAGGGGTACCAGACCGCCAGCGGCGAACATCCACACCAGTAGCAGACCATGGCTCCCCTCCCAGAGGGGAGCTGTCGAGCGCAGTGAGACTGAGGGGAGTAGGGGGTGATCCCCAGGGTGTCTCAGCGGGCTAGAGCTTTCGCAGGACGGTGACGACTTTGCCCATGATCTGCGCGTGGGTGCCGTCGATGGGGGAGTAGGCCGGGTTATGCGGGATGAGCCACACATGGCCGTTGTCCTTGCGGAACGTCTTGACCGTGGCCTCGTCGTCGAGCAGCGCCGCCACGATATCGCCGTTCTCCGCCTCGTGCTGCTCGCGCACGACCACGAAATCGCCGTCGCAGATCGCCGCATCCACCATCGAATCGCCATGCACCTCCAGCATGAACAGGTTGCCGGTGCCGGTCAACCGCTCGGGCAGACGCATCACGTCATCGACATGCTGTTCGGCGGTGATCGGCACGCCGGCGGCGATGCGACCCACCAGCGGCACGTCGCGCGACTGCATGATGGACGCGCTGGCGCCTGCGGGGAACGGCAGTACGGTGGCGACGGCCTCTGCGGGCTGCACCGTCGGGAGGGCGGAACTAGGCGTGCCGACATCCACCAGTTCGATGGCGCGCCCCTTGTTGGCATTCATGCGGATGAACCCCTTGTCCGCCAGCACCTGCAATTGGTGCTTGACCGAGGACGGGCTCTTCAGACCGGCCGCTTCGCCGATCTCACGGAACGAGGGGGCGAAACCCCGTTCGCTGACATGGGAACGGATGGCGTGCAGCACCTTGCGCTGGCGATCCGTCAGTGCGCTCTCCTGAGGCGTTGCCGCCGTCGGTTTCGGGGTGAAGGGGATGGTGCTCACGGTGACTCCTTTCGTGTTGTTCTCCAGCATAACGTGAATGGCGGGTAAAATCAAACATCTGTTCGACGCATCGTGTTGCGCTTGTCGAACAGATGTGCCACACTAAGAACGGATGTTCGATAGAACACTCGTTCGAAAGGATGTGGTTGTCATGATGTCTGAAACGATGGTGTCTGATGTATCGATGGCAGGCGCAGCGTCGTCGCGTGGCGTAAGGGGGCCGCGTACCTATGCGTACGTGCACGCGTCGCGGCATACGGAAGAAGGAATCGTCGTGCGGCGGTCGGCCGCGCGCATGCAGACAAGCCGTCGGAAACGGATCGGCGTGGCGCTGCTATGCGCAGTGCTGACGTGGTTCGTGGTGGGGGTGATGATGCCGTTGCGTGCGGATTCGGCGCCCCGTGCGATGGAGGTCGTCAGCTACACGGTGCGGCCGGGGGACACGCTCTGGTCCTATGCGCAGAGCATCACTCCGCAAGGCGGCGACGTGTCGCAACGGGTGGACGAACTGATGCGGCTGAACGATCTGGAGTCCACGGCGCTGCAAGTCGGTCAGCGTATCGTGGTGCCGGTGGACGATTGATCGTGGGCGATGCCGGGTCGTTTGGCGTGTTCGCGGGTGGTCACGCTATTCTTGGGGACATGCATTGTCCTTTTTGCCAACAACCAGATACCAAGGTCATCGATACGCGCATCAGCGACGATGGGTATTCGATACGCCGTCGCCGTGAATGCCTGAAATGCCATAAGCGGTTCACCACGGTGGAGACCACCATGCTGCTGGTCACCAAGCGATCGGGCAACTCCGAACCGTTCGACCGCAGCAAGGTCATCTCCGGCGTGCGCAAGGCGTGCCAAGGCAGGCCGATCAAAGAGGAGGACCTCAAGCGGCTTGGCCAGCGGGTGGAGGAGGATCTGCGCTCGCGTGGCCTCGCCGAAGTGAAGTCCGAGGATGTGGGCAAGGCCATTCTCGCCCCGTTGAAGGATCTTGATGAGGTTGCGTATCTGCGGTTCGCCAGTGTGTATCAGAACTTCGATGGTCTTGAGGATTTCCAGAAGGCCATCGACGAACTGAAGGCCGGAGAATAGGCGGGGAATCCGAAGAAGACCACAGAGCTGTGTGACCATATTGGGTCGGTGCCTCAGTCGACGGGCCAATCGACGGTCGAGACAGGCACCGGCCCGATCAATGAAGCGTCATCGGATGACTCGCATGCGGATGGTGCCTTCGATGTCGCGCAACGCCTCCAGCGCCGCCGGGCTGGGGGACTGGGACACGTCGGTGACCACGTAGCCGAGTTCGCCTTCGGTGCCGAGGGCCTGCGCGGCGATGTTGATGTTCTCCTCGCCGAGCACGCGGTTCACCTTCGCCAGCACGCCGGGCAGGTTCGCGTGCAGATGAGCGATACGCGCCGTACCGGGCAGCGAGGTCAGCGTGATCTGTGGCATGTTCACCGACAGCATCGTGGAGCCCTTCTCCCAGTAGTCCTCAAGACGCTGCGATACGAAGTGGCCGATGGCCTCCTGCGCCTCCAACGTCGAACCGCCGATATGCGGGGTGAGGATCATGTTGTCCTCATCGGCCAACGGCGTGGCGAACGGGTCGCCGACCTTCTTCGGCTCGACGGGGAACACATCGACCGCCGCACCCGAGAGATGCCCGGATTCGAGATGGCGCTTGAGTGCGTCAAGATCGGCCACAAAACCGCGCGACAGATTGATGAAGATCGCGTCCTGCTTCATGTGCTGGAACTGCTCCTCGCCGAAGAAGCCGGTGTTCTCCTTGCGCCCGTCCACGTGGATCGACACGGCGTCCGACTGCTCAAGCAGCTCGTTGAGCGTATCGCAGCGGTGAGCGTTGCCCATGGCGAGCTTCTCCTCGGTGTCGTAGAACACGACGCGCATGCCGAGCGCCTCGGCCAGCACCGACAGCTGCGAGCCGATGTTGCCGTAGCCGATGATGCCGAGCGTCTTGCCGCGTACTTCATGCGAGCCGGCGGCGGACTTGTCCCACACGCCCTGCTTCATATGATGCGTGTGCGCGGGGATGCGGCGCATCAGGCAGATGATGTCGCAGATCACCAGCTCCACCACGGAACGCGTGTTCGAATACGGGGCGTTGAAGACGGCCAGACCATGCTTGCCCGCATAGTCGAGGTCGACCTGATTGGTGCCGATGCAGAAGCATCCGACCGCGGTCAGATGAGGACGCGCGTCGATCACCTTGCGCGTGACGGAGGTCTTCGAGCGGATGCCGAGCAGATCGACGCCGTCCAGGGCCTCGATCAGTTCATCCTCGCTCAGCGCGCCCTTGCGCGTCTCGACCTCGAACCCGTGGTTGCGCAACGACTGCGCGGCGAACGGGTGAATGTTTTCCAGTAACAGAGCTTTAGGCATAACCCCCACCTTAGATGGTCAGATCGTTTTCATCGTCATGTGTCCGCACTATAAGCAGGCGCTGCGTCGGGCGGGTCATCGCCACATACAGGTCGGAGGCGGCGATCAGGCGCGACGGAGCCTCCTGCTCGATCAGGCCCGGCTCGACGACGATCACGGCGTCGTACTCAAGGCCCTTGACCTCCTGCGTGCCGCACACGTTGACCTGCTCGTCCCACGCGCTCTGCGCCGACAGCCGTTCGAATTCGGCCGCGGGCAGCGCCGAGCGCAGCGCCTCGCGCACACGGCGGCGCACCTCGTCGCGAATCGAATCGGCCGCGAGCACGGCGATGCGGCCGGTGCCGTCGGCCGCGACGAATTCGCGCGTCAGCTCGACCGCGCGTGCCGCCACGTCGTCGAACAGCGCCGCACGGTCGTCCACCGCCACGCGTTTGACCGAATCGGGCAGCGCGCGCACGGCCTTGACCGTGGAGATGTACAGTCCCTCGGCCGTGGCGAACCGCGACGCCAGATCGGACACCTCCTGCGGGTTGCGGTAGTCGATGGTCAGCTCGTTGAGCGTCCAGTGCCCCTCGCCGAACAGCCGGTCCATCGTGCGGCGCCACGACCGCGTGCCGCCCATCGCCGACGTTTGCGCGACGTCGCCGACGATGGTGAATGAGCGCGTCGGGCAACGCCGGATCAGCATGCGCCAGTCCATGGCGGTGAGCTCCTGCGCCTCGTCGACGACCACATGGCCGTACGTCCATTCGCGGTCGGCGGCCGCACGTTGCGCCGTCAGTCCCTCCTCGGGCGCGTTGATGTTGTCGACGAGCATCTGCGCGGTGACGATGCCCGAACCGATGCCGGCCTGCGCGAGGGTGTCGCGGGCGAACTGCTCCTCTTCGGCGCGCGCCGCATCCTTGGCGCCGTCGCGGCCGGACGCCTTCGGATCTGGGCCCAGCAGCTCCATCGCCTCGTCGAGCAGCGGGATGTCGGAGCGGGTGAGCGGCGAGCCCTTCGGCCGCGTCAGCAGCGCCACCTGCTCGTCGGTGAGCCACGGGGCCAGCGCGCGCAGCTTGACCGGACGCGACCACAGCTGGTCGATCAGCCACGGGCCGGTCATGGGCAGCCACGCGAGGTTCAGGGTCTTGCGCACCTTGTCGTCGAGGCGCAGCATTTCGGTGACGCGCGACAGCTCCGCCTCGTCGGGGGTGTAGTCGAGCTGCTCGGCGTACCGGTTGCGCAGCGCGGCGAGCATGCTGCGCACGAACGTCTCACGCGCCTTGTTGTGCGGCTGGTGCGAACGGCGGGCGTCGGCCTGCGCCTGTTCGATGTCGACGGCAAGCATCGGCACGGGGAAGCCGTTGACGCGCACGGTCGGCAGGTCGGCGGGCACGCGCACGCGCGCGGCGACGGCGTCGGCCACGACGCGGGCCATGCGGCGGTCGCCCTTGAGCATGGCGGCCTGCGGCGTGTCCTCGGCGGTGGCCGAGACGCCGGGGATCAGATCGCCGATGGTGCGGCTGACCACGCCGGTCTCGCCGAGCGAGGGAAGCACCTGGTCGATGTAGCGCAGGAACGTGGAGCTCGGGCCGACGATGAGTACGCCGGAACGTTCGAGCGTGCGGCGGTGCGTGTACAGCAGATAGGCCGCGCGGTGCAGCGCGACCGCGGTCTTGCCGGTGCCGGGACCGCCCTGCACGACCACCGCCTGGTTGAGGTCGGAGCGGATGATGCGGTCCTGCTCGGCCTGGATCGTGGCCACGATGTCGGTCATCTTGCCGGTGCGCCGGGAGCTCAGGGACGCGAGCAGCGCGCCTTCGCCGGTGAGCGTGCCGGAGCGCGACGCGTCGTCGACCTGCGACGAATCGACGTCGAGCACCTCGTCCTCGATGCCGACGACCTCGCGGAACCGCAGGGTCAGGTGGCGGCGCATCACGATGTCGCCGTGATGCGAGGGCGTCGCCTCGTAGAACGGCCGTGCGGCCTCGGCGCGCCAGTCCGTCAGGATCGGTTCGTGGTTCTCGTTGGACAGGCCGATACGGCCGATGTACCGTCGGTTGCCATCGACGTCGTCGAGCCGGCCGAACACCAGCCGGTCCTCGACGGCGCGCATCTGGGTGAGCCGGTCCTCGTACATGGTGGCGAAGGAGTCGCGTTCGGTGCGCATCGTCGGCGAGCCGTGCGATCCCGCGGCGCGCACCGTGTCCAGACGGGCCTTGACCTGCGTGCGCATCGCGTCGAGCCGATCGTACGCGCGGTCGACCGCCCGCTGCTCCTCGTGGATCTGCGCCGAGTACTCCGACATGGGCCTGCTGCTCCTTCTCTCGTGAAAACTCAGGCATTCCAATGTACTCCGAACCCCATACCGGAACGGTGCCTCCGATGGTCCGGCAAGATGAATTCCTCGTGAACGCCGCCGTGCGCGCGGGCCGTGTCGGGATCGCCGCACGACGTCGATGGTGAAGGATCGCGCGCAAAAGGCACAGAAAATGTAAAGAAGTGGGGTTTTGTGGTGATCAGTGGGGTAGAGTGGTGAGCTAGTTGTGGCAGCAGCGCGTTTTTGGGGCGACGGCAAGGAGGTGGGACATGGACGAGCAGACAACCGCGCAGTCCATGCCCGACCCCGCGCAGAACCCGGCGATGGCCGGCATGCCGCCGTTGCTGCTGGGCACCTACACGCCGAAAATCGACGCGAAGGGCAGGTTGGCCCTGCCGGCCAAGCTGCGCGGCCAGCTCGGCCCCGGCATGGTCATGGCCCGTGGTCAGGAACGATGCGTGTATCTGCTGCCGCAAAGCGAGTTCCGCCGGATCGCCATGCAGATCCAGCGCACGTCGATGGGCAACAAGGCCGCGCGCGACTACCTGCGCGTGTTCCTGTCCGGCGCCGTCGACCAGGAACCCGACAAGCAGGGGCGCATCCTCGTGCCGCAGATGCTGCGCGACTATGCGAACCTCGGGACCGACGTCGTGGTGATCGGCGTGGGCACCCGTGCGGAGATTTGGAACAGCAAGGCGTGGGAGGAATACTTGGCCGCTCAGGAACAGGGGTATTCCGACATCGCCGATGACGTATTGCCGGTGGTGGAATTCTGATGACCGATGTGACTGCCATACATCAGCCCGTACTGCTCGACCAGTGCGTGGATCTCGTCGCGCCCGCGCTCGCCGCGCCCGGATCCGTGGCCGTGGACTGCACGTTGGGCCTCGCCGGCCATGCCACCCATTTCCTCAAGGCGGCGCCGAACGCCCGCCTCATCGGCATCGACCGCGACAGCGAGGCGCTGGCGCTCGCCACCGAACGCATGCGCGCCGAGGGACTGGCCGACCGGTTCACGCCCGTGCACGCCGCCTTCGACGAATTCGCGCAGGTGCTCGTCGATCTCGGCATCGACCGGGTGCACGCCGTCTTCATGGACCTCGGCCTGTCCAGCCTGCAGATCGACGAAACCGACCGAGGCTTCTCCTATTCCCACGACGCGCCGCTCGACATGCGCATGGACGTCTCCCAGCCGCTTACCGCCGAACGTATTCTCGCCGACTATTCGGCCGAGGAGCTGACCCGTATCTTCCGCGAATACGGCGAGGAGAAGTTCTCCCGGCAGATCGCCCGCGAAATCGTCAAACGCCGCACGGCCGAACCGCTGACGACCTCCGCCCAGCTCAACCGGCTGGTGGACGAGGTTGTGCCGCAGGCGCATCGTCCGGCCGGCAACCCGGCCAAACGTGTGTTTCAGGCGCTGCGCATCGAAGTCAACGGCGAACTTGACAAGCTCGCCCGCACCCTGCCGCAGGCCGCGCTGCATCTGGCCGTGGGCGGCCGTCTGGTCGTTGAGTCCTATCACTCGCTTGAAGACAAGACCGTCAAATCGTTCATGAACGAGGGCCTCAAGGTCGACGCGCCGGCCGGCCTGCCGATGATCCCGCCGGACGCCGAACCGTACCTGCGTGAGCTGACGCGCGGCGCCGTCAAGGCCGACGAGGCCGAGATCGCCGCCAATCCGAGGTCCGCCTCGGTCCGTCTGCGCGCGGTCGAGCTCGTCAAGGACATCCCCGACAGCCGCCGACGCCGGCTCGAGGAGGCCGCAGACGGCGTCGCATCGCGCCGCGCCGGACGCCGAGACCAGCGCGGCCGCCAACATGGCCAGCGCGGCCAACGCACCGAACAGCATCACGAACGCACCGCGAAAGGAGCGGTGCGCACCAGCATGGACCGCACCACAGGAAGGACCCGCCGATGAGCACCAATCACGGACGCACCGTGCGGTCCAACGCCATGCCCGCAACCCGACGGCCCGTGCCCAACGCCACGCCGTCCCGCCCGCAGCTGCACGTCGTCGCCGGTACGACGCGCAACGAACGACGCGACGCCAGCGGATTCGCCAGACTGGTGGTCTGGACGCGATCGCGCAGCACGTCGCTGTTCCACATCGTCGCCTCGGCCGTGTTCCTCGCCGCCACGCTCGTCGGCGCGCTGCTGCTGCGCACCGAAATGGTGCAGAACTCCTATGAGGCCGCTGACATCGAAGCCAACATCGCCACGCTCCAGCAGGACGTGGACGAGGACCAGGCCAAACTCGACGCGCTCGAGGCGTCCCTGCCCGACAAGGCGCAGAAGATGGGTATGGAGCTACCGAAAGGATCGCTCACCATCGACCTGAGCGGCTATCAGAAGCCCGGTCACGGCAAGTCGAGCACGTCCTCCAAGTCCACCGAATCAAACAAGTCAGCCCAGTCCGCCACGTCCGATCAGACGAACGGCACATCCTCCACCGAAGGAGCCCAGTGATGAACGCCACCCCGCGCCAGCGCGCCAAGGCCAAGGGCTTCGCGTTCCGCTGCGTCATCGTCGCGGTCATCCTCGGCGTGGTGGCCTCCGCATGCCTGCTCAAGCTCGCCTCCATCCAGCTGCTCGGCCATAGCACGGCTCTCGCCGCCACGCAGCAGCGCACGCTCAAGGTCGTCACCAACGCCAAGCGCGGCCGCATCCTCGACGCGAACGGCACCGTGCTCGCGCAAAGCCTCGAACGCTACAACATCATCGCCAACCCGCAGGCCGCCACCGAATTCACGCCGATCGCCTGCAACGACAAGACGAAAAGCTACTGCCACCAGATCGACGGCAAGCCCGTCGGCGCCACCGGCGCCGCGGCCGTCGCCCGTCTGCTCGCCACCGTGTTCACCGACGTGAACGCGATGGAGCTCGGCGCGAAGATCAGCAACCCGAACAGCCAGTACGCGGTCATCGCCAAGGACGTCACCCCCGAGGTCAAACGCAAGATCGACGACCTGAACCTGGGCGGCATCGTCTACGGCGAACTGACCAACGAACGTGTCTACTCGTCCGGCACGCTGCTCGGTCCCGTGCTCGGCGGCGTCAACGCCGACGGCGAGGGCGTCGCCGGCCTCGAACTGATGCTCAACAAGAAGCTCAACGGCACCGACGGCTACGAGGTCTACCAGCGCAGCAACGGCGGCACCCAGGAGATCCCCGGCACCCTCACCGAATCGAAGGCCGCGGTCAACGGCTCCGACGTGACGCTCACCATCGACGGCACCGTCGACTGGTACGTCAAGAAGGCGCTGCTCGACGGCATCAAGAAGTACAACGCCAGCTGGGCGCTCGGCGTGGTGTACGACCTCAAGACCGGCGGCGTCATCGCGCTCGAGGACACCGACCAGTACGAGGCCGGCAGCGACGACGCCAAGCTCAACACTTCGCGCGTCGTGAGCGAGACCTTCGACCCCGGCTCGATCGGCAAGGTGTTCACCATGTCCGGCGAACTGCAGGAGGGCGTGCACAAGGCCACCGACAGGTTCACCGTGCCCGACACGCTCACCGTGGACGGTCAGACGTACAAGGACGCCGAGAACCATGCGGACGGCCGCTGGACGTACGCCGGCATCCTGCAGCATTCGTCCAACGTGGGCATGATCCTCGCCGCGTCCAACTACAGCGACCAGAAACGCTACGAATACCTCAAGAAGTTCGGCGTCGGCCAGCTCAGCGGCCTCGGCTTGAGCGGCGAATCCGAGGGCCTGCTGTACAACTACGACCAGTGGGATCTGCGCACGCGCAACACCGTGCTGTTCGGCCAGGGCTACACGATGAACGCGCTGCAGATCACGCGCGCGATCGCCACCGTCGCCAACGGCGGCGTCATGCCCGAGTTCAGGATCATCGATTCGACCACCGACGCCGACGGGCACGTCACCAAGACGAAGAGTTCGAACGAGGCGACGCGCGTGATCGACGAAAGCACCGCCAAGCAGGTGCTCAACGCGATGGAGTCCGTTTCCGACCTGTATTCGAGCTTCGTGTCGGTGCCCGGCTACCGCGTCGCCGCCAAGAGCGGCACCGCCGAGGTCGTCGGCTCGGACGGCACGCTGTCGTCGATCATCAGCGACTGGGCGGGCATTCTGCCGGCCGACAATCCGCGGTTCGTCGTCACCGTGGTGATGAAGGACGCGAAGGTCGGTTCCTTCGGCGGCGTGACCGCGGGCCCGGTGTTCGCCAACATCGGTGAATTCCTTATGCAGAAGTACAATGTGCCCGCCTCGGCCAAGCGCACCGATGCTATTCCGGTGGAATGGTAGGACGGCCATGACGGGAACGGTGATGGCGGGAACGGCGGTGGCCGCGCGGTGCATGCGCACGTGCGCGGGGAAACGGAAAGGCGGCGTGATGAGTGCGGTCAGTGAGTCGGTCGCGCGTCGGATGACGTTGGGATATCTGTCGGAACATTACGGATGCGGACTCGTGCCGCCGTTCACGGCCAACGTGACGGTCACGTCGCTCGCCGACGACGTGCGGTCGGTCGCGCCGGGCGCGCTGTTCGTGCCGCGTGACGGCGTCGATGCGAACATGATCGAACAGGCGCAGGAACGCGGCGCGTACGCCGCGGTGATCCCGCCGACGATGCGCGCCGCATGCGCCGCCTGCGAGATCCCGCTGCTCGTCGGTGATCTCGACGACCGGCAGCTCGGGGCGATCGCCGCGGACATGGCCGGCTCCCCGTCGAGCATGCTCGCCGTGTTCGCCGTGACCGGAGGCGACGCCGACGCCATCCACGCGAACGTCAGGCGCGTCGCGCGGCTGCTGCACATGCTCGGCAATCCGGTCTCCGTGATCGACGCCGCCGGCTCGCAGTCGCTGGAACGCCGGCTGCAACTCGACTATCCGCTCGGCATCCTTGACGTGCAGCGCGCGCTGGCCGTCTGCCAGGAGGACGGCGCGGCCGCGGTGATCGTCGCGCTCGACGAGGCGACGTTCCGTTCCGGCGCGCTGAGCGGCGTGAACGTGGACGTGCTCGGCGTCGACGGCATGGACAGCGACCCGCGCAAGCATGATCTTGGCCGCGCGGCCTGCGGACGGTACGGCTTCGTGATGGACAAGCAGACCCATCTGGTCGGCCGCACCGCGGAATCCGACCAGACCGCCATGCAGTTCCCGGTCGAAGGGGACGAGGGCATGGCCGACGTCAAACGGGCGTCGCTGGCGATCGCCATGGTGATGGCGGCCGGCGTGCGCCGCAGCAACATCAGGAACGCCCTGCGGGTCAGCCATGATCTGAGCCGGTGACCGCGGCGGCTGACGAACAGACGAGCAGACGAACGATCGACGAACGTGGACAACCACGAGTGATGAGGAACGAGGAACGACAGTGAATACCGAAACGATGATGCCGATGTCGCTTGAGGAGATCGCGCACGCGGTCGGCGGCACGCTCGTACGGGTGCCGCAGGGCGTCGCGACGGATCGGCCGGTGGCGACCGGCGCCGTGAGCGACTCGCGGCAGGCGACGACGGGCACCGTGTTCGTCGCGATCAAGGGCGAGCGCGTGGACGGCCACGCCTTCCTTGCCGACGTGGCGGCGAAGGGCGCCGCGTGCGCACTGGTCGATCATGAGGTCGACGCGCCGCTCGCGCAGATCGTGGTGAGCGATACGGTCGACGCGCTCGGCCTGCTCGCCAAGCACAACATCGCGCGCCGCCGCGCGCTCGGCACGCCGTTCTCCATCGTCGGCATCACCGGCTCGGTCGGCAAGACCACCACGAAGGACCTGCTCGCCGCGCTGCTCGGCGACATGGGCCCGACCGTCGCGCCGATCGGCTCGTTCAACAACGAGATCGGCCTGCCGCTCACCGCGCTCAAGGTCAACGCCGGCACGCGCTTCTTCGTGGCCGAAATGGGTGCGAGCCACATCGGCGAAATCGCGCGCCTGACCACCATCGCGCCGCCCGACGTGGCCGTGGTGCTCAAGGTCGGCTGCGCGCATCTGGGCGAGTTCGGCTCGGTCGAACGCATCGCGCAGGCCAAAAGCGAAATCGTGCAGGGCCTGCTGCCCGGCGGCGTGAGCGTCCTCAACGCCGACGATCCGCACGTCGCCGCGATGGCGGCGCTCGCGCCCGGCGCGGTGCGCTGGTTCGGCGTCACGGACGCCGTCGCCGACGTGTCCGGCACGACGCTTACCGCCGGCGACATCACGCAGGACGACACCGGACGTCCGCGCTTCACGCTGTCCGTGACGGACACGGCCTCGACGGACGATGCCGTGACGGACGCCGCCGCACGTCATGAGACGACCAAGACGACGTCGGTCACGCTCGGCATCCGCGGACGACACAACGTCATGAACGCGCTGGCCGCGTCCAGCGTCGCCCTGTACTTCGGCATGCCGCTCGCGCGCGTCGCCGAGCTCCTCGCCGCGCAAAACCACATCAGCGCGCATCGCATGGCCGTCTCCACGGTCAGCCGCGGCGACGCGACCTTCACACTGATCGACGATTCGTTCAACGCCAACCCGGACTCGATGCGCGCCGGTCTCGACGGCCTGGCCGCATGGCACGCGGGGGAGGACCCGCAGCCGTTCCGCATCGCCGTGCTCGGCGCGATGCTCGAACTGGGCGGCGACGAGGACCGGCTGCACCGCGACATGGGCCGTTACGCGGTCAACGTCGGTGCGGACGCCGTCATCGCGGTCGGCGGCGTCGACCCGCATCTCGACGAGCTCGCCGGTGCGCTGGCCGACGGCGCACGGCAGGCCCGCGGCGGGACCGACGCCCCGTCGATCGACTGGGCGCACACGGCCGACGAGGCCGACGCGCTGGTCATGCGGCTCGCGGCGGACGCGCACGGGCGCGAACCGGTCGTGCTGCTCAAGGGATCGCACGCCTCCGGCCTGAGCGCGCTGGCGTCGCGGTGGGCGCCGGCCGGCGTCTGAGCCGAGCCGAGACGGCGTCCGGAAATAGAACACACGGAGTCTTCGAAGAGTCGAACCGGGAGAGGAAACCATGATCGCACTCATCATCGGCATGCTGGTGTCGCTGATCGTCACCATGATCGGCACACCGATGCTGATCCGTCTGGTCCACAAGCTGCACTACGGGCAGTACATCCGCCAGGACGGGCCGAAATCGCATCAGATCAAACGCGGCACGCCCACGCTCGGCGGCGTGGTCATCAACTTCGCGGTGCTGCTCGGCTGGGCCGCCTCCGCGCTGTACCGCTACGTCAACTCGGGCAGCGTGCCGTCGTGGTCGGCCGTGCTCGTGCTGTTCGCCATGTTCTCGATGGGCTGCCTCGGCTTCGTCGACGACTTCGCGAAGGTCCGCAAGAAGCAGAACGAGGGCCTGACCGTCGCCGGCAAGTTCATCGGCCAGTTCATCCTCGCCACGATCTACGCGGTGCTCGCGCTCATCATCCCCACCAAATCGGGCTTCCCGAGCGCGCAGGCCGGCATGAGCTTCATCGAGACGCCGTTCTTCAGCTTCGAATTCGCCGGCCGGCTCGTGTCGATCATCCTGTTCGTCGTCTGGGTGAACTTCCTCATGGCCGCGTGGACGAACGCGGTGAACCTCACCGACGGGCTTGACGGCTTGGCGGCCGGCTCGTCGATGATCTCGTTCGCCGGCTACGCGATGATCGCGTTCTGGGAGTCCTACCACATCAAGGGCGGCACGCACCAGGGCTTCTCGTACGCGGTGTCCGACCCGCTCGACCTGACCATCATCGCCGTGTGCGCGGCCGTCGCCTGCTTCGGGTTCCTGTGGTACAACTCGAACCCGGCCACGATCTTCATGGGCGACACCGGTTCGCTCGCGCTCGGCGGCCTGTTCGCCGCGATGTCGATCGCCACGCATACCGAATTCCTCGCCGTGATCCTCGGCGGACTGTACGTGATCGAGGCCATGAGCGACGTGATCCAGGTCGGCTCGTTCAAGATGACGCACAAGCGCGTGTTCAAGATGGCGCCGATCCACCACCACTTCGAGCTGTGCGGCTGGACCGAGACGAAGGTCGTGGTGCGCTTCTGGATGGTCGAACTGCTGTTCGTGCTGTGCGGACTTATGATTTTCTACGGCGATTGGGTCGCGCGCTCCGGCCTGCTGTGACGGATGGCCGCGGCCGAGGCCGTGCGCGCTGCGATCGGCCGGCATGCCGTGCGTGTGTCGGGAACGAACGAATCGAGGATGGATATGGAACTGCATGACAAAACGGTGATGGTGGCCGGGCTCGGCGTGTCCGGCCGAGGCATGATGGAGGTGCTGCGCACGCGCGCGGCGAAGGCGTTCAGCGTGGACGAACGCAACGAGCACGCCGACCTGCATTCGTTCGACGACGTCGACTGGGAGCATGTCGATCTCGTGTGCACGTCGCCGGTGTTCAACCCGCGCACCCCGTTCATCCTCGAGGCGCAGCGCCGCGGCATCCCGGTGATCAGCGAGGTCGAACTCGCCTGGATGCTGCGTGCCGACCGCGACGGCAAGGGCGCACACGCCGGCTGGATCGGCATCACCGGCACCAACGGCAAGACGTCCACCACCGAAATGACCTCCGAGATGCTCACCGCATGCGGCCTCGACGCTCCCGCGGTCGGCAACATCGGCAAATCCGTCTCCCATGCCGCCGTCGAACCGGAACACGACGTGCTGTGCGTCGAATTGAGCTCCTTCCAGCTGCACTTCACGTATTCGCTGGCGCTCGACTGCGCGGTCATCACCAACATCGCCGACGACCACCTCGACTGGCACGGTGGCATCGACAACTACGCCGCCGACAAGGCCAAGGTCTTCCACGGCGTCACCCGCACGCTCGTCTACAACGCCGACGACGCGCGCGTCTCCGGGCTCGCGGCCGCGGCCGAGACCGCGCCGGGCTGCCGTAAGGTCGGCTTCACGCTGCATGAGCCGACCGCCGGCCAGATCGGCGTGAAGGACGGCTGGATCGTCGATATGAGCGGCGTCGCCGGCGCCGCGCCCGGCGAGGAGGAACGCATCGCGCCGGTCGCCGAATTCACGCATCTGACCGAACCGGACGGCACCGTCTACCCGCATCTGCTCGCCGACGCGCTCACCGCGCTGGCCCTCGCGCTCGGCTACGGCGCCGACCGCGACACCGCCGTGCGCGCGCTGCAGGGTTTCGCACCCGGCGGCCACCGCATCCAGACCGTCGCCACCGCGTCGCTGGCCGACGGCGGCACGGTGCGCTTCGTCGACGATTCCAAGGCCACCAATGCGCACGCGGCCAACGCGTCACTGAGCAGCTTCGGTCCGAAGTCCGTCGTTTGGATCGCAGGCGGCCTCGCCAAGGGCAGCCGCTTCGAACGGCTCGTGGCCGATCAGGCGCACACCATCAAGGCCGCCGTCATCATCGGCAAGGACCAGCAGCCCATGCTCGACGCGTTCGCGGCCAGCGCGCCGGACATCCCGCTGACCGTCATCGACCCGGCCGAGAACGACACCGTCATGGCGCGTGCGGTCGACGCCGCCGGCACGTACGCCACGGCCGGCGACGTGGTGCTCATGGCCCCGGCCTGCGCGTCGATGGACCAGTTCAAGTCGTATGCCGACCGCGGCGATCAGTTCGCGGCCGCGGCGACCCGTTGGGCGAGCGTGCATGGCGGGCGCTGATCCGAAACGACGCGGCGGCCGCATCAGTATCGGCTCCGCGCGGCGTGCCGGCACGGCGAAGACCGGTGATCGGACGGCCGGCGGATCGGCCGCTCGATCGACTGACAAGCCGACCGCCAAGGCGACGTCGCGCCGATCCGTGTCCGGCGGAGCGCGCCCGACCCGAGGCGCCACGGCCAGCCCCACGCCGACCATGCCGGCTGCCGACGGACCGGGCCGTACCGGTTTCGCCGGTTTCACCGGCATCCGTTCGCTGGTCAACCCGCTGTGGTGCTACCACGGGTTCATCGGCGCGGTGCTGGTACTGTGCTGCTTCGGCGTGATCATGGTGTTCTCGAGTTCGACCGTCACGCTGGTCGCCAGCGGCCTCAAACCGTGGCAGCGTGGTCTCAACCAGGGACTGTACTGCGGCGTCGGCCTGATCTGCGCGGCATTTCTGGCACGGCGAAGCGTGAAGTTCTACCGGCATGTCGCCGGCGGCGTCATGATCGGCTCGCTGGTATTGCAGATGCTGACGCTGACGCCGCTTGGCGTCGGCAGCGAAACCACCGGCAACAACGGTTGGATCGCCATCGGAGGATTCTCGATGCAGCCCGCCGAGGTGACCAAGCTCGCGCTGTGCCTGTGGCTGCCGATCGCACTGCACCGGTCCGCCAAGGCGTATCCGCGCGACGGGCTCAAGGCGTACGCGGTGCCGGGCGGCATGTACGTGGCGGCATTGGGACTGGTCATGCTCGGCAAGGATCTCGGCACGGCCATGATCCTCGTGTTCATCGGCGTCGTCGCGTTCCTGATCAGCGGTTTCCCGCTACGGTACATGGCGATGCTCGCCGGCGCGCTCGGCGCGGTCGTCGCCGTGCTGGTCATCAGCAGCCCCAACCGTCTCAACCGCGTGCTTGCCGCATATCAGGAATGCACCGACACGCAAGGCGTATGCTTCCAGTCCACGCATGCCAAATACGCGCTGGCATCCGGCGGGCTGCTCGGCGTGGGACTCGGCAACTCGCGCGAGAAATGGAACTACCTGCCCGAGGCGCACAACGACTTCATCTTCGCGATCATCGGCGAGGAGACCGGATTCATCGGCGCGGCCATCGTGATCCTCCTGTTCGTCGTGATCGGCTGGTGCCTGATCAGCGTCGCCATGCAGCTGGACGACCGGTGCTTTGCGACGTCGCTCGTGTGCGTCGCCGTCTGGCTGGTCGGTCAGGCGCTGGTGAACATCGGCGTGGTCGTCGGCATCTTCCCGGTGCTCGGCGTGCCGATGCCGTTCGTGTCCGCCGGCGGATCGTCGATGCTGATGTGCCTGTGCGCGGCCGGCGTCGCGGTCGCGATCATGCGGTCGCACCCGCAGGTCCGTGCCGAAGGACGATTGGACTAGGACGATCGATCGGAGCGGAACGGCGTGCGGTCGCGTTCGACGCCGTGTCCGTGAGCAGGCGACGTTGCATCCGTAAGCCGGCGACGTTGCGTCCGTGAACTAAGCTGAGGTGTTATGAGTACTGGAGTTCGTCATATCGTTCTGGCCGGCGGCGGCACCGCCGGCCACGTCAATCCGCTGCTCGCCGTGGCCGCGGCGATCGGCCGCATCGACCCGCAAGCCAAGGTCAGCGTCATCGGCACGGCCGTCGGTCTGGAGCACGATCTCGTGCCGGCCGCCGGATACGAGATCGACACCATCGAGAAGGTGCCGTTCCCACGCCGCCCCAACCTCGACGCGCTGCGGTTCCCCGGCCGCTGGAAGCGCGAGACCGCGAAAGTCCACGATATTCTTACGCGTCGGCAGGCCGACGTGGTCGTCGGATTCGGCGGTTACGCGTCCGCGCCCGTGTACGCGGCGGCGCACCGGATGGGCATTCCGATCGCCATCCACGAGCAGAACGCCCGCGCCGGCATGGCCAACAAGCTCGGTGCACGCTGGGCCGACTTCATCGGCACCGCCTATGAGAACACCGGGCTGAAATCCCGCAACGGCGCGCCCATCGAACGCGTCGGCCTGCCGTTGCGCCCCGCCATCGCCGACCTGTGCACACGGTTCAGCGCCGACCGCGTCGCCGTACGCGACGAGGCCGCGGCCACGCTCGGCGTCGACCCGACCCGACCGCTCGTGCTCGTCACCGGCGGTTCGCTCGGCGCGTTGAGCCTCAACCGTGCCGTGTCCGGCGCCGCAGCCGACCTGCTCAAACATGCGCAGGTCATCCACCTGACCGGCCGCGGCAAGATCGACGAAGTGCGCGCCACCGTCGCCGAACAGGCCGGTGCATCGGCCTTGTCCGGACTGTTCGACCAGGCCACCGGCGGCGACTACCACGTCGCCGAATACCTCGAACGCATCGATCTCGCATTCGCCTGCGCCGCGCTCGTGATCTGCCGCGCCGGTGCCGGCTCCGTGTCCGAACTCGCCGCGCTCGGCCTGCCCGCCGTCTACGTGCCGCTGCCGATCGGCAACGGCGAACAGCGGTTCAATGCGCAGCCGGTCGTCGCAGCGGGCGGCGGACTCATGGTCGCCGACCGCGACTGCACGCCGGCATGGATCCGCGAACACGTGCCCACGCTGCTGGCCGATCCGATCAAACTGCGGCAGTTCGGCGAAAAAGCTTGGAATTACGGCATCCGCGACGCGGCCGACATCATGGCCCGCAAGGTGCTGGAACTGGCGAAATAACAAAGGAGCATACCGTTGAGCGATATCAACCAGGACGACATGGCCGTCCTCGACCCCACGCACGCCGCGTTCGGCGCGGACGACACGGTGCACGGCCTCGGCCGCACGCATTTCATCGGCATCGGGGGAGCGGGCATGAGCGTGCTCGCCGAAATGCTGCATGAACAGGGCGTCGAGGTCGACGGATCCGACCGCGAACGCAGCGCCAAAACCGACCGCCTCGCCTCGCTCGGCATCGCCGTCGCATTCGGCCAGCGCGCCGAAAACGTCGCCGGCGCGTCCACGGTCGTCTACTCCAGCGCCATCAAGCCGGACAATCCCGAAATCGTCGCCGCGCACCAGGCCGGCGCACATATCGTGCACCGCAGCGACATCCTCGCGCTGCTCATGAACGGCCGACGCGCCGTGACCGTCGCCGGCGCGCACGGCAAGACCACCACCAGTTCGATGATCGCCCATGTGCTCACCCACGCCGGTACCGGCGCGCTCGCCGATCCGAGCTACGCGATCGGCGGCTCCATCCAGGGGCCGGACGGCCGGACGATCGACGGCGGCCACGCCGGCAAAGGCGACGTGCTTGTCGCCGAGGCCGACGAGTCCGACGGCAGCTTCGAAAAATACCGTCCGACCATCGCCGTCATCACCAACGCCGAACCCGATCACCTCGACCATTACGGCACCGCGGCCAACTATCACGCCGCATTCGTCGAGCACGCCGGCCACGCCCAGGCGCACGTGGTGATGTGCGTGGACGACGAAGGCGCGCTCACCGTGCTGCGTGCGCTCGACCCGGCCGTCGCGGCGCGCGTCATCGCCTACTCGACCCGGGACGCCGCACAGATCGGCGACCTCAACGGCGCGACGTTCGTGCGCATCGCCTCCGAAAGCGAGCATGCGGGCAGCGGTGCGGAACGGTTCGCCATCGACCTGCCGGCGGCCATCGTCGGCGGCGACGGGCTGCGGCTGCCGGTCAGCCTGATCGTCCCCGGCATCCACAACGCGCGCAACGCCACCGCAGCCATCGTCACGGCCGTCCTGCTTGGCATGGATCCGCAGGCCGCGGCCACGGCGGTCGGCACCTTCCTCGGCGCGGCGCGGCGTTTCCAGATCCGCGGCACCGTCGCGCAGGTCACCGTCGTCGACGACTACGCCCACCATCCGACCGAGATCGCCGCGCTGCTCGACGCCGCACGCCGCCGCTACCCGGGCTCGACGCTGCACGTGCTGTTCCAGCCGCATCTGTTCTCGCGCACGAAGTTCTTCGCCCGCGAGTTCGCCGAAGCGCTCGCCAAGGCCGACGACGTGATCATCACCGGCATCTTCCCGGCGCGCGAAAAGCAGGAGGACTTCCCGGACATCACCGCGCGCACCATCGTGGACGCGGCCGCAGGACTGCCGCACGAGCCGGCGGACCATTGGATCTCGGCCGTCGACGACATGCGCACGGCCGCGCAGATGCTCGCCATGCGCGCGCACCACGGCGACGTGATCTTCACCGTCGGGGCGGGCGACATCACGGCGATGGGCGACGTGCTGCTGCATGCGCTCGCCGCGCATCGGTTCGACTGCCCGACCGGCGACGGGGACACGGTCGTCACGTCCGATGTCGCCGGCGTCGCTGCTGCTGGTATTGGTACTGATGATGCCGCGAGCGGCGCAACGGACGGATGCTGATGGGTCGCAGGATCGTCAGTTCATCCGACGAGCCGCATGGCGGATCGCACGATGTGGCGCGCGAGGTCGCCTCGCATGACGTTCGTCGTGCGGACGGCGCCTCCGGTGCGGATGGCACGCGGCGGACCCGGACGTCGCGCTCGTCGCGCACCGCGCGTTCACGTACGGCGTCCGGGACTGCCGGCGCCGCCGGTCCATCGTCCGGCGACGACACGACGATCGCCGAACGTCAGCGTTCGCATACCGCGCGTACCGTCTCGTCGGCGGGAGAACGTGCCGGTGCGCGTCATGGCGGCAACGATCGGACGGGCGCCCGCCGCAACGGCACGGCGATCCGCGAGGGCTTCGTGGATGCGCGACGCATGCCCAGCGAGGACGTCGTGTCCAAAACGCTGCGCGAGACAGCAGGTACGCTCGGCATCCCCACGCGGCCGAAGGTCGTGGATTTCAGCGCCCGGCTCAAGGAGCATCGCAGGGCCAACGCGCGCATCATCGCGGTGCGCGTGGCCGCCGGCGTCGCCGCGCTCGGCGTCGCGGTGGCGTTGATATGGCTGCTGTTCTTCTCGACCGTGTTTCGTCTCGAAACGGCGAACATCAGCGTGAGCGGCGGCAACGAATGGGTGAGCCGCAGCCAGATCCTCGCCATCGCCGACAAGCAGTCGGGCAAATCGCTGCTGCTCGTCTCGTCGCACGACGTCGTCGCGCAGCTGACGAACATCCCCGGCGTCACCGAGGCCAGCGTATCCAAGCGGTTCCCGGACGGGCTGTCGGTCAGCGTGAAGGCGCAGCAGCCGGCCGCGATGCTCAAGGACTCCGGCAGTCAGATGGTGGCGGTCGACAGCAAGGCGCGCGTGCTCAACAAGGTGGGCGGCGCGTCGACCGACGGCATCCCGGTTATCCAGGTGCGCAACGTCGACAGTGCGTTGGGCAGCGCGGCCGTCAAGGAGGCTCTGACCATCCTCGGCAGTCTGCCCGACTCGATGCGCGCGAGCATCACCAAGGTCACCGCCGCCACGCAGGACTCCATCACCACGGAGCTCAACGGCGGCGAGCACGTGGTGGTCTGGGGCGACTCCTCGGATCTCGAGCTCAAGCAGGCCATCGTCGACAAGATCCTGGGCGATCCGAAGGTGATCGGCGACAAGACGCAGGTCGACGTCTCCGCCCCCTCGCGTCCCATCATCAAGTAGCGGCTGCCGACGCCCTCGCTTCTCAACTCAACGGACATCCAGCCGATTTGGTATGTGCAATCGGCTGTATGTCCGTTAAAGAAGCGGTTGAAGAAGCGGTTGAAGAAGCGGGGTCGAGGAAGGGGAGGCGCGTCTGTCCCAAGGAAGCGCGTCTGTCCTAGGGAAATGCGTCCGCCACAAGTATCCGGCCCCATATCCCAACGGACATACAGCCGATTCGGTATGCGAAATCGGCTGGATGTCCGTTGAGGGGGAGCGGTGCGGGCGAGCGAGGTGAACGGGTTGACAGCGCTCATGATCGGCGGTATATTGAAATGTCCGTGCAAACGGATGCTTGATAATTCAAGATTGGGGTCGATCGGTTTCGACGGTGACCTGTTCGTCGCAGGGAAGCGTGCCGAGAACGCCGGGTCCGCTCGTGGATGCCCCCGGCAAAAGAATAAGTGCTAAATCTAACCGCACTGAGTTCGCTCTCGCTGCCTGAGCTTCGCGCCAGGATTAACCAGTGAGCAGCCGCTCCGTTCACTCCTCCTCGTCTTTGGGAGGATGCTGAGCGTCGTTAAGAAGACTTGCTGATGCAGCTGCGTTGCAGGGCTGCATCGGGACTTTAACTGCGAATATGCCCGCCGTCCGTTGTCTGCGACATAGACGGGGGCAGAAAAACTGCCAAACGGCCAGCAGACTACGCACGTAGAAGACTGAGGGTACGGTTACCGGACCGGGGTTCAATTCCCCGCGACTCCACCAGACATCAACGAAGGGCGTCGTTCCGTGAAAGGAGCGGCGCCCTTCGTCGTTCCGCGGCACTGCTCAACGCGGAAGTCCTTTCTCCTCTCAGCGGACATACAGCCGATTTGGTGTGCCAAATCGGCTGTATGTCCGCTGAGAGGAGAAAGAGGGAGAGGAGCGGAGGCTTGAGGCGAAGTGCGGAGAGGGTGTCTCGCTGCCCGTGATGACACAGATGACACACGCGAAATCGTATGCCGCTTGACATTCGAGACAGTCTCCGCCATCATGATACTAAAGCGCTTTAGTAATGGCGTGTGAACGAGCGTGCAGCGGCGGCCGGGCGATACGATGAGGTACCGGCTCGCCACAATGCCACAACGACAAAGGAGTAGACGACCCGTCATGTATCTCAAACCAGAAGCGCAGCTCGAGCGGTGCACACGTGTGCTCCGCCAGCGCGTCGCCCCGCACATCCACCCGGTCGTGGCCGGCCTCGCCGTCGAAGCGTTCGACATCCCCGGCGAGCCCATGCCCAGCGCCGAGTTCTTCGCCAAACTCGCCGCCGGCGACATCGACTTCCATCCGTTCACGCTCGGCCATGAGTGGGGCACCACTTGGGGCACCGTCTGGTTTCGCCTGACCGGGCGCATCCCCGCCGACCTCGATCGCCACGGCCGCCCGCTCGAGCTGGTCCTCGACCTCGGCTGGTACCCGCACTCCTGCGGCGGCCATATCGAAGGCCTCGTCTACCGCCCCGACGGCACCGTCATCAAGGCCGTGCACCCGCTCAACACCTGGGTGCCGTTCATGAATGCCGACGACGTCACGCAGGTGCCGGTCGCCGACGACGGCACGTTCACCGTGTATCTGGAGGCGGCCAGCAACCCGCTGCTGCTCGGCGTGCCGCCGTTCGTCGAAACCGAACTCGGCGACCACGCCACCGGCACCCCGGACGAGCCGTACGTGTTCAAGTCGGCCGATCTGACCATCTTCGACCAGCGGTACGAAGACTACGCCGTCGACCTCGACGTCGTCCGTCAGCTCATGGAGCGGGCCGACAAGGAGTCGCCGCGCTACTGGCAGCTCGCCAAGGCCCTGCAGCGTTCGCTCAACGTCTTCGACGAGCAGCATCCCGATTCCGTCGTCGAGGCGCGCGCTGCACTCGCCGGCGTGCTCGGCAAGCCGGCCAACGCCTCCGCGATGAACGTGAGCGCCATCGGCCACGCGCACATCGACTCCGCGTGGCTGTGGCCGGTGCGCGAAACCCGCCGCAAGGTCGCCCGCACGGTGTCGAACGCGCTCGCGCTCATGGACGCCGACCCCGACTACCAATACGCGATGAGCTCCGCCCAGCAGTACGCCTGGCTTGAGCAGGACCATCCCGACATCTTCGCGCGCATGCTCGAACGCATCCGGGAGGGCAGGTTCATCCCGGTCGGCGGCATGTGGGTCGAATCCGACGGCATGCTGCCCGCCGGCGAATCGCTCATCCGCCAGATCAGCTACGGCAAGCGCTACTTCAAGGAACATCTCGGCGTCGAGCCCAAGGGCATCTGGCTGCCGGACAGCTTCGGCTACACCGGCGCCTGGCCGCAGATCGCCCGCCGCGCCGGCTACGAGTGGTTCCTCACGCAGAAGATCTCGTGGAACGACACCACCAAGTTCCCGCATCATTCGTTCCTGTGGCGCGGCATCGACGGCACGCCGATCTTCACGCACTTCCCGCCGTCCGATACGTACTCCGCATGGTGCGAGGTCAAGGAGCTCGACTACGCCGAGAAGAACTTCCGCGACAAGGATCTCGCCGACCGTTCGCTGCTGCTCTTCGGCTTCGGCGACGGAGGCGGCGGCCCCACGCGCGACATGATGGAGCACCTGCACCGCTATGAGAACCTCGAGGGCGTGTCCCGTGTGACCGTCGAAAGCCCAAACGAGTTCTTCCGCAAGGCGCACGAGCAGCTCACGCAGAACGCCGGCCCGGAGATGCCCGAATACAAGGGCGAGCTGTACCTCGAACTGCATCGTGGCACGCTCACCTCGCAGCAGGACATGAAGCGCGGCTGCCGTGCGGAGGAGTCGCTGCTGCGCACGGTCGAGTATCTCGGCGCGGCTGCCACGATCGCCGATCCGACGTTCGTCTATCCGACCGAGGAGATGGACCGTATCTGGACGACGCTGCTGCTCGACCAGTTCCACGACGTCCTGCCCGGTTCCGGCATCGCGTGGGTGCATCGTGAGGCGCGTGAGAACTATGCGCGCGACCTCAAGCGGCTCGCCGAGCTCGCCGAGGACTTCTGCGCCGTGCTGCGCAAGGTTGACCCGACCGCCGACGTGCTGTCCGAGGCGCGTATCAGCCAGTACCGCGCCGACGGCGCGTCGTGGCAGGTGCGTCCGACGTCCGTAGCCAAGACGGTGTCGGCCGCGCAGCCGTCCACCGTCGACACGCTGGCCGATGGCCGCGTGCGTCTCGCCAACGGTCTGCTGACCGCGATCGTCGAACCGGACGGCACTGTCTCGTCGCTCGTCGACGAGACGGCCGGCCGTGAGCTGGTACCGTCCGGCACGAGACTCGGTCGCTACGAGCTCATGAAGGACGAGCCGGCCGTGTGGGACGCCTGGGAGATCGAACGTGAATCCCTGCTGCTGGGGCATGGTCTGACCGGCGAGATCGTCGGCCAGACGGTCGACGGCGCCGGCGCGGCGTCCGTGAGCGTGCGCGCCGGCGAAGGCGACACGACGATCGGCACGACGGTCACGTTGCGCCCGGGCTCGCGTCAACTCGACTTCCACGCCGACATCGACTGGCATATCAAGGAGCGCTTCCTCAAGGTCGACCTGCCGCTGTCGATCGTCGCCGACCGTGCGACCTACGACTGCCAGTACGGTCTGATCGAACGGCCGATCGTCAAGAACAGCGCGTCCGACGAAGCGAAGTTCGAGAACGACACCAACCGGTTCGCCATCCTGCGCGAGGCCGGCTACGCGGCCGCGGTTGTCAACGGGTCGATCTACGGCTCCGACGCCGCGCCGATCAACGGCGACGCGGCGCAAGGCATCGGCAACGGCACCATGTTCCGGCTGTCGCTGCTGAGCGCGCCCACGTACCCCGACCCGCGCACCGATCAGGGGCGGCACGTCTTCGACTGGTCCGTGGTCGCCGACGCGACGCTGGAACGCACGATCGACGCGGCCTGCACGCTCAACGCGCCGGTGCTGCGCGACGCGCCCGCGATCGCGCCGCTCGCGTCGCTCGACGTGACGCGCGGCACGGTCGTGATCGACTGGATGAAGCCGGCCGACGACGGTTCCGGTGACCTCATCGTCCGCGCGTACGAGACGGCCGGCGGCCGGGCCGACGCGACGCTGCACGTCGCCGACGTGCTGCGCGACGCCGCGGTGCGTGAGACGAACGTGCTCGAAGGCGACGAGATCGCCGCCGATCTGCCGACCGCGCTCGTCGGCGAACCCGGACAGTCGGCCGATGGCGCGACGCTGCACTTCGGCCCGTTCCAGCTCGCGACGCTGCGCATCACTCGGACCGTGAAGTGAGCTGCCTATGATCCGATGACATGCATATGATTTCCTCCTCCTCATAACGACGGTGCCTTCCGGGAATTTCCCCGGAAGGCACCGTCGTTTGCGTATGGCGTGCATGTCGTATCGTGCTCGCTATGCCGCGTATGCAACAAGGCGCGCGGGATGTCACAAAACCATCCCGCGCGCCTTTGCATATCAGTAGGTGGGGTATCGGCGGCTCAGAACTCGACCTCCATGCCGTCCCACGCGCAGCGGAAACCCTCGCGCCGCGCGGCCTCGGCCATCTCCTCGTGCGTGGTGCGACCGTTGTGCGAGAAGTGGTTCGCCACGAAGATCGTCCGCTCGTCGGCCACGCCGAGCTCGACCATGCGGTCGCGTGCACGCAGGTTGTCCTCGAAGTTCATGTGCATGCTCAGCGACGACCCGTGCAGCGCATGGTTGCAGTCGAGCGACACGTAATCGTAATGCCCGCCGACCCGCGCAAGCTCGTCCCATGTGACGTCCGGGAACCAGCCGGTGTCGTGCGCGTACAGCAGCGTGCGCTCGCCGTCCGTCAGCGAATAGAACAGGCAGTCGCCGGCGTGGTGGCCGTGCGCCGCCTCGAACGCGTGCGCCCGGTACTTGCGCAGCGTGCCGGTGCCGCCGTCAACGGCGTTGCCGGATTCGTCGGTGTCGACTGGTCCGCCGCACACCGTGAAGTCGTCGCCGGGCCGCACTGTCGTGAACGCCACGCTGTCCTCGTCGTGCCGCTGTTCGAGGAAGAATGCGCGCTCGTGGAAGCCGTGCACGGTCTCCGAACCATACACCTCCATATGCCGGACGGGATTGCTGATCACGTAGCCGTTCATGCGGTAGGCGACGTCCTCGCCGTAGAAGTGGTCGGAATGCCAGTGCGTCACGAGCACCGAGCGCACGGACGGCAGCGGGAACCGGTCGCGCAGATAGTGCAGATACGTGTCGCCAGGGAAGTCGAGCAGGATCGCGTCGTCGACGATGGCCTGGCACTGCGTGCGGATCTCCTTGCCGCCGGCCGCGGCGGCGTGGCGGCACAGGTCGCATTCGCAGAAGATGCCGGGGATGCGTTCGGCGGCTGCGGTGCCGAGTTGCTTGATTTTCATGGGTGCTCCTTTGCTTGATGGTTGATGATGATAGTCGAAGGCGTGTGGTTCAGCCGCGTCGCTTCGCGGCGATGAGCCGGTGTCCGCACAGGCTGAACCCCGCACCGGCGAGACTGGACAGCAGGATGATGACGAACACCGTGCGATAGGCGTCCGCGCCGGTCGCGCTGCCGTCGATGATGGCGCCGAACAGCGGATAGGCGAAGAACGACGGCATATAGCCGAGAAACGACGTGACCGACATGACGGTCGCCGACTGGTCGTTCGGCACGCCGTACTCGCCGATCGGCACGTAATACACGGCGCGGATCGCATAGCAGGTCAGCGCGAGCAGGCAGGTGACGACGGTGCACGCCGCGAACCAGCCGGGACGTTTGGGCAGCAGCGCCAACGGTAGCGCGCAGACGGCGCAGGCCAGGAACAGCACGACCATCCAACGCGGGCTGTCGGCGAAGCGTTTCGCGACGGCGCCGGACGCCAGCGCCGAGACGACGGGGAAGATGCCGGTGTTGATCAGGCCGTAGACCGCGGCCTGCGTGTCGCTCAGGCCGAACGTCTGCTGCAGCAGCGGCAGCGTGTACGTGGTGGCGGCGATGTAGGCCGTGTAGCCGGCCATCGTGGCCAGTCCGGTCGTCCAGACGATCGGCAGCCGCAGCGCACCGACGATGGCGGCGAGGCCGGTGCGGCGGACGTCACCGCTGCCGCGTGTTGCGCGTGCGGCGTCGTGACGGTCGTCGTGCAGGAAGTCTTCGGGGATGTTGCGCAGCACGATGACCGAGAACACCATCATGAGCAACGCATAGCAGGTCATGGCCGTGCGCGCGCCGGTCACGGGGGAGAGACTCACGGTGAACAAAACCAGCGTGACCATGTTCGCGAACAGGCCCATCACGCCGCGCATGGCCTCCTGCGTGCTGAACAGCGCCGCTTGATGAACGCCGTCGGACAGGCCGCGCGTGCTTTTTTGGATGGTCGGCCAGTACAGCGCCTCGCCGAAGAGGCCGAAGCAGGCGAACGCGATGACCAGATACCAGAACGGCAGGTCGGTCGCGACGGCCAGCGACATGGCGATCAGCCCGTAGGCGACGAGATCGAACGCGATGACCTTGCGGATCACGAGAAAGTCCTGGATCCAGCCGAGCAGCAGATAGCCGAACACCTGCACGAACCCGGTGACGCCAAGCAGGAAGCCGAGCTGGGTGTTGGTCACGCCGAGCGCCTGGCGGAACGGCTCGTAGATCACGCCTTTGATCGACAGGAACCAGTAGATGCACGACGATAGGGAGATGACGAAGAACGTGCGGGTCCCCCTGGCATCGGTGCCGAGATAGCGGGACGTGAATTCGAGCATGGCGGACTTCCTTGCCTGCGGCGGTGCGTGGTGTGGTTGGGGGCGGGTAACGGCTGTGTGTCGCAGTCGGATGATGATGCTATTACCTCGGCGGAACTAAAGCGAATTAGTTGGCGTTATTCCGCGTTTCTTGAGGAATTTAAGGCGTGTCGCGGCGATTGGCGTGGATACGTCTTGGGTGTGCGCCATGCTGTATCTAAAGCGTTTTAGTTCGTCGTTCACGACGAGCTCGGCGGAGGCTGCGCGAACGGACACGACGATGGTCCGGGTGTGCGGACGCTGACATGGATTCATCGACTCGGCAAAGGGGCGTCCCTCTTATGTTCTTATTACCCAACCAGCAACTCGAACGATGCGACCGCGTCATGCAACAGCGCGTCGAACCGCACATCCACACCACGCTGGCATCTTGTGTGCTGCGTTCGCACGACAACCCCGGCGAACCCGTGCCCTCCGGCGAATTCCTCGCGCAGGTGCGCGCCGGCGAAGTCGAGTTCAAACCGTTCTCCATTCCCGGCATGTGGGGCACCACATGGGGTACCACATGGTTTGAGGTGACCGGCCGTATCGACCGCGAGACGACCAAGGGCCGCAAGGTCGAACTTGAGATCGATCTCGGCTGGCTCGGCCACCGCGGTCCCGGTTTCCAGTCCGAAGGCCTCGTCTACCGCGCCGACGGCACCGCGATCAAATCCGCGAACCCGAAGAACCACTGGGTCCCGCTCGTCTACGCCGACGGCACCAGCACCGTCGACCTCGACAAGGACGGCAACTTCACCGTCTACATTGAGGCGGCCGCCAACCCGTTCGTCGAAGGCCCCACCCCGTTCTCGCCTACCGAACTCGGCGAAGGCCCGACCGGCAGGTACGACTTCCCGTACACGTTGAGCCGCATGGACGTCACCGTGTTCAACGAGGACGTGTTCGCCTACTCCATGGATCTCGAAACCGTATCGTCGCTCATGCGCGAACTCACGGACGACGACCCGCGCTACTGGCAGCTTGCCAAGGCCCTGCAGCGTTCGCTCAACGCATACGACGAGCGCGACATCGGCGGCACGCTCCCCACGGCCCGCGGCGAGCTCGCCGGCGTGCTGGCGGAGCACGCGTCGTCCAGTGCGATCAACCACATCGCCATCGGCCACGCGCACATCGACTCCGCATGGCTGTGGCCGGTACGCGAAACCCGCCGCAAGGTGGCGCGCACGGTCTCCAACGTGCTCGCGCTCATGGACGAGGACCCGGACTTCACGTACGCGATGAGCTCCGCCCAGCAGTACGAGTGGCTCGAGGCCGAGCACCCCGATCTGTTCCGCCGCATGATGGAACGCGTGAAGGAAGGCCGGTTCATCCCGGTCGGCGGCATGTGGGTCGAATCCGACAACATGATCCCATCCGGCGAGTCCCTCGTCCGCCAAATCACGTTTGGCCACCGCTACTTCAAGGAGCACTTGGGCGTCACCCCGCGCGGCATCTGGCTGCCTGACAGTTTTGGATACACCGGTTCGTGGCCGCAGATCGCCCGCCGCGCCGGCTTCGACTGGTTCCTTACGCAGAAGATCTCGTGGAACGACACCACGAAGTTCCCACACCACTCGTTCATGTGGGAGGGCATCGACGGCACGCGTATCCTCACGCACTTCCCGCCGTCCGACACCTACTGCTCGTCCATGAGCATGCACGAGCTCATGTACTCGCAGCGCAACTTCCTCGACAAGGACCTGTCGCGCAACGCGATCCTGCTGTACGGCTTCGGCGACGGCGGTGGCGGCCCCACCCGCGAGATGACCGCGCGCATCCGTCGCGACCATGACCTCGCCGGCGCCCCGAAGATCGACTTCGGCACCCCCGACCAGCTGTTCGACCGCGTCCGCAAGGACATCGTCGGCGACGCGCGCGGCGAAACCCCGGTGTTCAAGGGCGAGCTGTACCTCGAACTGCACCGCGGCACACTCACCGCCCAGCAGGACATGAAGCGCGGCTGTCGGCAGGAGGAGGCCATGCTGCGCGTGACGGAATACCTGTGCGCCGCGGCCCGCGTCAAGAACCCG
The DNA here is from genome assembly GCF_009299505.1 of Bifidobacterium ramosum. Taxonomy (GTDB): domain Bacteria; phylum Actinomycetota; class Actinomycetes; order Actinomycetales; family Bifidobacteriaceae; genus Bifidobacterium; species Bifidobacterium ramosum. The sequence goes on from NZ_WBSM01000001.1 coordinate 213,725, forward strand.
GATTACGTCTACCCGCGCGAGGAGATGGACTGCATCTGGAAGACGCTGCTCCTGAACCAGTTCCACGACATCCTGCCCGGCTCCGCAATCGCATGGGTACACCGCCAAGCGCGCGCCGAATACGCGCGCGACATCACCCGGCTGCGCGAGATCGCCCTCGAGGCCGGTCGCGCGATCGTCGCCGCCGAGCCGGACGACGCGACGGTCGCGGATGCGGTGATCACCCCGTACTCACGCGAGATCTGCGACGCATGGACCGTGCGTTCCGCTGCCGACGTCGCGCATGTTGCCGACGGCGAGGTGTCCGTGACGCGTGACGGCGAGACGACGATCCTCGACAACGGACGACTGCGCGCCCGCATCGAACCGGACGGCACCGTCTCCTCGCTGACCGACCTAGCCGCCGGCCGCGAACTCGTGCCCGCCGGCACCCGCCTCGGCCGCTACGAGCTGCTCAAGGACGAACCATTCCACTGGGACGCCTGGGACATCCAGCGCGACGCGTTCCTCACCGCGAACGGCCTGGACGACGCGAGCGTGGAAGGCGTCGACACGGGCGCGGACGGCAGCGCCGCCGTGCACGTCGTCACCGAGGTGCAGGGCGTCGAGATCCGCACGACGATCACGCTGCGGCCGGGCGCGGACACGCTCGACTTCGCCGCCGACGTGGACTGGCATGCGGTCGAGCAGTTCCTCAAGGTCGACCTGCCGGTTGCGGTGCAGGCCGTCAACGCACAGTACGAATGCCAGTACGGCATCGTCGAACGATCGATCAACAAGAACACGCGCTCCGACGACGCCAAGTTCGAAAGCTGCACGCACCGCTTCGTACGCATCGCCGACTCCGGCTATGCGACCGCCGTCGTCAACGCGTCCACCTACGGCTCCGACGTCAGTCCCATCCACGAGGATGCGGCGCACGGCACCGGCCGTGGCACCATGATCCGTCTGTCGCTGCTGTCCGCGCCGCTCTACCCCGACCCGCGCACCGACCAGGGCGAGCACTCGTTCGCATGGAGCGTGGTCGTCGGGGCGCCGATGGATGCCGTGCTCGCCGAAGCATCACGGCTGAACGGCCCGGCCGTGGAGGAGCTGCCCTCCATCGCGCCGCTCGTGACGCTCGCCGACGTGACCGGCACGCCCGTGCTCGACTGGATCAAACTCGCCGACGACGGCTCCGACGACCTCATCGTGCGCATCTACGAGGCCGCCGGCGGTGCTGCCAGCGCCACGTTGCGGCTTGATCATGCGCTCGCCGATGCGAAGGTGCAAGAGGTGACGTTGATGGAGGAGCCGGGTTTGGATGCTGAACTGCCGCGGGCGCTCGCCGCTGGTGATGGCATGATGCCGGCCGACGGTGCCGCTATCGCGCTCGCCCCGTTCCAGCTCGCCACACTGCGTATCCGCCGATGACGCCTTCCCGTGGGGCTTCTCGCCGTTGCTCAGCGAGAAGCCCCACGGTGATTATGGTGTATGGCTCCTATTTGATTCGTCTTGCGGCCTCTTTGTAGACGGCGTTGTCGTCGCGCACCGACACGACGATGACGGTCATGGCGTGCTCAGTGCGTTCCAAGCGGTACACGGCTCGCAGTCCGTCCCCCTTGAGCTTGACCTTAAGATAACCGGTGAGATTGCCGTCGCGCTTATGGCCGAGCGGTTTGCCATACCCTCCTTCGGTGAATGGCAACGGGTTCTCCGCAACTTTGTTGAGCATTGCGTAGACGTGGCTCTTTGCGGGTTCCCTCAACTGCGCCACGTCTTTGGCGGCGGCCTTGGTGAATTCGATACGCCAGGCCATTTACTCGAACTCCGGTTCGAATCCGTCGTCGACGGGACGATAGTCTTCGCCGAACACGTCCGTCATGGTCCGTCGCTCGCCGTCATCGTGCTTCATACGGTCGACGGCCTCAAGATAGAGCGCGAAATTCTCCTCCGCCTCCGTATACCGCTTGTAGTCGTCCGGCGTGATGACCACGGCCGCCGGCTTGTTGTTTCGCATGACCACGACCGGGTTGTCGTCCGATACGCGGCCAAGCGTGCGGCTGACCCCTCCGTGGCTCAACTCGGACACGGACACGAGATTATCCAGTGAAATTGTTCCCGCCATACCGGCATCAATTCCTTCCGCTCAATAAATAATCATATTTATGAATATAATTATGATCATATTTTGTGACGACATGCCGTTGTGAAGTACATGATCGGCATAAAACGGCGCGACACGCAGGGATTGCTGGCGGGTTGCGTTATGGATGGTCTGCTGTTATATTATCAACTAAACCGATTTAGTTAATGAGTTTGAAACGGGCTGATAACTAAAGCGGTTTAGTCTCAGCGGTGAGACCTACATAATCGCACAACATCGCAGACTGCCCTCGTGCGAGCTCGATGACATGCGACCGGTAAGGCTTCCTCATCCATCGCAGGATGCGGGACTCCAACGAAAAGAAAGAAGGAAACGGTATGTTTTCCATGAAGAAGACCATTGCTGTGATCGGAGCGGGCTCCATGCTGTTCGCAGTGGCCGCGTGCGGCAATTCGACCTCCTCCAGCAGCAATGAGATCTCTTTCCAGACCTGGAACCTGAAGAACGACACCTACACGCCGTACTTCAACGACCTCATCGCCGCCTTCGAGAAGGAGAACCCCGGCGTCACCGTCAAGTGGATCGACCAGCCCGCCGACGGCTATACCGACAAAATCAACGCCGACGCCGCCGCCGGCACGCTGCCGGATGTCGTGGACATGAGCCCGACCGGAGCCTACAGCCTCGCCAAGGCCGGCGTGACGCTGAACCTGTCCAAGGAGGACCCGGACGCGGAATCCCAGTTCACCGCATCCTCTTGGAACAACGTGACGTTCAAGGGTGACAACATCGAGGAAGGCGCCTACGCCTATCCGTGGTACCTCAACTCCGGTGTCCAGTACTACAACAAGGCCGTCATGGAACAGTGCGGCGTCACCGATCTGCCGGCGGACATGGACGAATGGTTCGCGGCCGCCAAGACGATGGGCGAAAAGTGCAACGGCTCCGTGAGCATGGTCGCATCCGTGCCGACGCTGGAATCCCTTGGCCAGTACGGCGTGCAGCTCATGAACGATGATCAGACCGAATTCACCTTCAACAACGAGAAGGGTGTCGAACTCGTCCAGCACTACATCGACATGTACAACCAGAAGGCGCTGTCCGCCGAGGCGCTGAACAACACGTGGACCGGTGAAGGCGACGCCTTCAAGCAGGGCAGCGTGGCCTCCCTGGCCGGCTCCGCCTACTCCGTCGCCGACTTCGAAGCCAACGCGCCGGAACTGTACAAGAACCTCGGCATCACCGAGCGACTGCTCGGCGAAGGCGGCAAGATGAACGTCGCCATGGAGACGCTGGTGGTCAGCAAGAACACCAAGAACAAGGACATGGCCATGAAGTTCGCCAAGTTCGTCACCAACAAGGAGAACCAGACCGAGTTCTGCACCAAGTCCCACACCTTCCCGTCCGTTGCCGGCGCGATCGACGACGAGGCGTTCAGCCCGACCGGCGACTCCCTGCAGGACCAGGCCGTCGCCCTCGCCTCTAAGGCCGTGAAGGACGACGATTGGTTCATCGCCCCGGGCCCGTTCTCCGAGAACGCCAAGAACGTGCTGCGTGAGCAGATCGCCCGCGCCATTCAGGGCGAACAGACCGCGCAGGAGGCCCTGGACGCGGCGGTCAAGGTCGCTAACGAGGATCTGAAGTAATGACCTCGTCGACTACCGACAAGAAGTCGCTGGCGGCCGGCAAGGCCGGCCGCCGCGGCGGCTCTTCCCACGAAACGGCGTGGGAGGTGGATGACGCCCATCGCATCAAGGAAGGCAATGACGTTGCGGGCTGGCTGTTCGTGGTGCCCGCGCTGCTCATCGCGTTGACCTTCGTCATTGCCCCCTTCATCAATACGATCCGCCTGTCCTTCACCGACGCTACCTTCTCCAATCCTGGCCACTTCGTCGGGCTTGAGCAATATCAGAAGATGTTCTCGGACGAATCCGTGCACATCGGCCTGCTGAACTCCTCGCTATACGTGGTGTGCGTGGTGCCGTGCATGGTGATCCTGCCGCTGATCCTCGCGGCGCTGGTCTCCGGCAATTCCAAGATCCTCGCCTTCTTCCGCGCGTCCTTCTACCTGCCGGTCGTGGTGTCCACCGTCATCGTCGGTCTGGTCTGGACCAACCTGCTCAGCCAGAAAGGTCTGGTGAACGCGCTGCTGCAAGGCGCGAGCCTCATCAAAACCGCCATCCCGTTCCTTACCGACCGCTGGCTGCTGCTGTTCAGCGCCATGCTCATCACCGTCTGGACCGGTCTCGGCTACTACATGATCATCTACTTGTCCGCACTGGCCAACATCGATCCCAGCCTGTATGAGGCTGCCGAGCTGGATGGCGCCGGAGTCATCCGCCGATTCCTCCACGTGACCGTTCCCGGCGTGCGCTCCACGATGGTGCTCATCATGCTGCTGTCCTCGGCCGCCGCATTCCGAGTCTTCAACGAAATCTACGTGCTGACCGGCGGTACCGGTGGCGTCGGCGGCAAGGACGTGACCATGACGATGCTGATCAAGAACTACGGCACCGGCCTGAACGCCAAGTACGGCTATGCCGGCGCGGTCAGCATGCTGGTGTTCGTGATCGTCGGCAGCCTGGTGGCCATTGAGTTCTTCGTGCAACGAAAGGTCGATAACGATGCGAGGTAAAAAGGCCAACAAGGTCGCGCAATATGTGCTGCTGACGCTGTTCTTCCTCATCCTGATCGGACCCCTGCTGTGGCAGCTGACCTTGGCGTTCAAAGGCAAGGGCGACGACATCTACGCGATCCCGCCGTACCTAGTGCCCAAGGACCCGACCTTCGACAACTTCATTCAGGCGTTCAACACCATTCCGGTGCTGTCCTACTTCAAGAACTCGCTGATCGTCGCTGCCATCTCGGTGTGCGGCAACGTCATCGGCGCCACACTCGCCGGATACTCGCTGGCCCGACTGAAGTTCAAGGGCAAGTCACTCGTCGTGCTGCTGATCTTCAGCGCCATGCTGATCCCCGGAGAGACCCTGCTGATCTCCCAGTTCCTCATCGTCAAGACCGTGGGTCTGCAGAACACCCTGCTCGGTGCGGCGCTTCCCGGCCTGTGCAGCGCCATGAACGTGCTGCTCATGATGAACGCGTTCTCCGGCATCCCGATCGAGCTGGAGGAGGCCGCCAAGGTGGACGGGGCCAGCATCTGGCAGCGTTTCTTCAACGTCTGCCTCCCGCAGGTCAAGGGAACCATGACCGTCGTCGTCATCTTCGCCTTCGTCGGCGCATGGAATGACTTCCTCTGGCCGTTGATCATTCTCGGCGACGATTCGGTCTACACGCTGACCGTCGGTCTGAACAGGCTCAAGAACCAGTTCGTCTCCGATCCTCGTCTGATCGCCGCGGGCACGGTCATCGCGTTGGTGCCCATCATCGTCTTCTTCCTGATCTTCCAGCGCTACTTCTTCCGCGGCGTGGAAGAGGGTGGCATCAAGGGCTGACCGGGCAAGAAAGGTATACCTATGAAATTCGGAGTAGACTACACTCCTTCGCATGGGTGGTTCCACTCGTGGCTTGACCCCGACTGGGCGAGCATCGACGACGATCTGCGCCAGATCAAGGATCTCGGCATGGACCACGTGCGCGTCTTCCCGGTGTGGCCGTATCTGCAGCCGAACCGTACCTGGATCAACCGCAAGGGCGTGGACGACGTGCGCCGCATGGTGCATATGGCCGGCGAACACGGGCTTGACTGCTATGTGGATGTGTTCCAAGGGCACCTGTCAAGCTTCGACTTCATCCCGAGTTGGCTGGTCACCTGGCATAAGGGCAACATGTTCACCGATCCGGACGCCGTGGCATCCGAGCGAGAGCTCATCTCGGTCATGACGGATACGCTTGCCAAGGAAAGCGCATTCAAGGGGCTGACGCTCGGCAATGAAGTCAACCAGCTTTCGGATCGGCCGCATCCGACCAAGATGACCGCGACGCCGGAGCAGATCGACGCATGGCTCGATGAACTCCTGCCGGCGGCCAAGCGTGACGGCACGTTGTCGCTGTACAGCGTCAACGACGGCGTATGGTTCCTCGACAAGCATCCGTTCACCCCCGTGCAGTCGGCCACCAAGGGCGATCTCACCACCATCCACTCGTGGGTGTTCAACGGTATCGGGCAAGGCTACGGCGCGAAAAGCGAGGAATGCTACGCGTACGTCCTGTACCTGGCCGAACTCGCCAAGGCGTTCGGGCCGGCCGATCGTCCGGTGTGGCTGCAGGAGATCGGCGCCCCCGAAAACGTGCTCGCCACCGAAGACACCCCGGACTTCTGCCGTCGTGCCGTCGAAAAGGCGATCGACTGTCCGAACCTGTGGGGTATCACTTGGTGGTGCTCGCACGACGTGGCCGCATCCCTCGCCGACTTCCCGCAGCTCGAATACTCGCTCGGGCTGTTCGACGAACACGGCCGGGTCAAGCCGATCGGGCGCATGTACGGCGAACTGGCGGAACAGTACCGCGACATGAAGCCGGCCGACGCGAAGTCGGTGGCCGTCGTCGTGGACGTGGATGAGACCGGAAATCCGGTCGACCGTTCCACGCTCGGCCCGGGAGGTTCGATCTGCGACCTGTGGATGAAACTCGAGGTTGCCGGAAAGCGACCGACGATCGTCACCTCGTCCGTCGCCGACGATGCCAGCGAACTCAGCCGACGCGGCATCATGGAACTGCATCGGGATACGTCGCCGTATGCGGCGCGGTTCTATTCCGCGGTCTCCGATCCGGCCTTTGAATCCGTGGACTGATCGGCCATCGGCGCAACCCATTCGACATGCATGGATGCGCCGATGGCCGATCGGCCGTTTGGCCGCAATATGATGCAAACGCACGTCGCCAAGCCCCCGACGTGACACAATAGTATAAGCGGCCATGCCGGACGCCTGATATTCGATGCCGAGCATCACATCGCAGAATGGAGAAGCACCATGAAATCCGCCTCTGATGCAGCGACCTCCGGCATGCAGCGGGTCAGTCTCAAAGATATCGCCGACGAGCTTGGCATATCGCAGACCGCCGTGTCCTTCGCCATCAACGACCGTCCGGGAGTCTCCGCCGAAACCAAACGCAGGGTCAAGGAGGCGGCGACGAAAATGGGATGGCGCCCGGTATACGCCGCACAGGCTCTGGGATCCTCGAAAACCATGACAGTCGGCTTCGCGCCGTCGCGTTCGGTGCGAGGGCTCAAGGAAGAGACGTTCATGCTGCATTTCATGGCCGGCGTCCACGAATCACTGAGCCGTCAGCGGTACGGCCTGCTCTACCGTCCGTGCGCATCCACCAAGGAGGAGATGACCGTATACCGCGACTGGGCATCGCGCAAACGGGTGGACGGCGTGATCCTGGTGGATCTCAAGGCCGATGATCCACGACCAAAACTGCTGAACGAGCTCGGACTGCCCGCAGTGCTCGCCGGTGGACCCGATCCCGGCAATCTGCTGCCGTCATTATCAATCGACGACTCGAAAACCATGGGCGCGATCCTCGATCATCTACTGTCGCGGGGCTATCGAAAGATCGCCTATCTGTCCGGTGATTCGACCCTGGACTACTCCCATGATCGCGAGAAGTCATTCCGGCGATTCGCCGCGAAGAACGATCTTGAGTTCTCCTCCGTGTCATTTACGAATTTCGATCCCGACGTGGCTGTCGGCGAGACGCTGCGCCTGCTGGGGGAGAACCCCGCGCCTACGGCGTTCATCTATGAGAACGAAATTCTGGCCGCGGCGAGCCTGCATGCGCTGGCCGCGAAGTACTTCGGCCGAAACGCCGGGCGGCCCGATGGTGATGAGCGGCCATATCCCTACAATCTTCCAGCCATCGTGAGCTTCGAAGACAGCTTCGTATGCGAGGCGGCCTACCCCTCCATCACATCGGTGCACCGCGATGCCGGCGTATACGGCACCAAGGTTGCCAATCTGCTGCTCAAGGTGTTCGCCGGCGAACCGGTAAGCGGCAACCGTAAAATACTGACTCCGCAGCTGATCGTCCGTGACAGCACCGGTCCGGCGCATTCCCGCTGACGATGGCGCCTGCCTGTTCGCGGAACATACGACTTTTCGATATTCAATCAACGCAACGTAAAGGAGCGTTACCATGTCCGAAACCGACATTCATGACATTGCCGAGCATCATGGGCCGACGATCATCCCGACACCGAACGTCATGCGGGAGCCGAACGGTCCCGCACTGCGGCTGGACCACGTCGGCATAGCGCAGTGGTACGAACCAAGCCGGGCCGGCGACGTCATCATGCGTCAGCTGCAGGACGAACTGCGGCGACGTGGCGTCACGTCATACGCCATCGTACGCGATGCGACCGTCCGCGACGAATCATCGGAACCCCGCGACACCGACCATGCGACGATCGCCCTGCGCATCGACCGCGCCCTCGCCGCGCAGGAATACACGCTCGACATCGACGAGCGTGGCGTCGTCATCCGCGGCGGCGACCTGGCCGGCGTGCGGTACGGCGTGCAGACGCTGCGCCAGATCATACGCCAGACCGCCCCCGTCCTGCCGGCGCTGCACATCGAAGACCGTCCGGCGACGCCGATGCGCGGCTACTACCTCGACGTGTCGCGCGGGCGCGTCCCCACCCTCGACTGGCTCAAGCACTGGGCCGACGAACTGTGCCTCTACAAATACAACCAGCTGCAGCTCTACATCGAGCACGCGTTCGCCTTCCGCGGCATGAGCGAGGCGTGGCGTGGCGCCTCGCCGCTCACCGCCGACGACATCACCGCGTTCGACGCATACTGCTGGGAGCGCGGCATCGAACTCGTGCCGTCGGTGTCCACGTTCGGCCACCTGTACATGGCCCTGCGCACCAACGCGCTGCGCGAACTGGGGGAGTTCCCCGACGCCGCCGACCGCCCGTTCAGCTTCGTCGAACGCATGCACCACCACACGCTCAACGTCACGCTCGAAGAGTCGTTCGCGTTCTCGAAGCGGCTCATCGACGAATACATGCCGCTGTTCCGCTCGCGCAGGTTCAACATCTGCGCCGACGAGACGTTCGACCTCGGCAAGGGGCGCTCGCACGAGACGGCCGAACGGCTTGGCATCTCCGCGCTGTATGTGCGCTACGTCAACCGGCTGTGCGCGTACGTGTCCTCGCGCGGCCGCGAGCCGATGCTGTGGGGCGACATCGCCATCGAGATGCCGGAGGTGCTGCCGCAGCTGCCGTCCGATGCGATCCTGCTCAACTGGCAGTACGATCCCGACTGCACCGACGAGAAGGTGCGGCTCGTGGCCGACCGCGGCGTGCGGCAGGTCGTCTGCCCGGCGGCGCACGCGTGGAACCGGATGCTGCCGTTCGTCGAGCCGACGTGGCGCAACATCGCGCGGTTGGCGCGGTATGGCCGCGAGGCGCACGCCGAAGGGTTCCTGCTTACCGACTGGGGCGACTACGGGCATGTCAACGATCCGCGGATGAGCATACCGGCGCTGGTCATGGGCGGCCAGTGCGCGTGGAGCGCGCGGGAGCTGTCGTTCGAGGCGATGGCCGCGATGATCGCGCGGCTGGAGTACGGCGACCGGTCCGGTGGATTCGTGGCTGCCGCCGAGCATGCGTCGGCGCAGACCGCCGCCGTATGGGAGGACATCGTGCGGTTCGTCGAGGTCGAGGAGCCGGACGGCTCGGTGAACGCCGACGTGGTGAACTCGGTATGGTGGATCGACGCGGACCGGCGGGCCGAGGTATGTCGTCGCGGCGATCTGCAGGAGGCACGGCGGATCGTCATGCAGCCGGTCGCGGAGCATGTCGCCGAGTTGCGCGACGGTGCGAGCGGCGCGGATGATGTGGATGATGCACGCGGTGTGGACGGTACGGATGGCTCGTGCGGTGCGCGTGACGATGGCGCTGCCCGTGGTTCCGATGCGTTGCGCATCATGCAGGACGCCTGCTGTGCGGCGTACGACGGTGCGGCGGTGCCGCATGACGACGTGGCCGCATGGCTGCTCGCCGCGCGAGGACAGGACCTGATGAACGACGTCGGTCTGGCGTTGGCGATCGATGCGGGCGCGTTGCGCGCGGAGGATGTGGCGGGGGACCTGCCGTCCCCCGATGCGCTGGCGGACAAGCTCGAGTCGTGGTTCGAACGGTATTGCGATCAGTGGCGCGAAGTCAGCCGCGAGTCCGAGCTGCGTCGCATCGCCGCCGTCCTCTGGAAGGCCTGCGACTACCTGCGTGCGTTGCGTCACTGACGTTCCGACCGCTGAGGTTGCGCGTCGCGTACGTCACGTACGCCGCTGACGTTACCTACCGATGCCGCCTTATACTCAAACGGACATGCAGCCGATTTCCCATACGAAATCGGCTGCATGTCCGTTGAGGGGGAGCGGTGATTGTTGATCATGACGTGACGTCGTACTGGACGTGATGGTGTGAGGTCGCAGTGGCGTTTCGTCGTTTCCGATTCCCGCAATACATTAACGGACATACAGCCGATTTCATAGGAAGAATCGGCTGCATGTCCGTTGAGACATGTGAGCAGTAAAGACGACATTCTTATTCGTTGGTATTCGTTGCCCTATTCGCTGTCTTCTTTACCGCGTGTTCTTGCGTTTCTTTTTTCTAACGGACATACAGCCGATTTCGGTATCCGAATCGGCTGTATGTCCGTCAAGGGGAGAGGGAAGGGGATAGGTCAGGCCGCGTTCTTGACGGCGGTGGCGATGGATACCGCCGGGTCGAGGTACGGGATCAGCGTCGACTGGAACGCGTGGTACAGGTCGGACTTGCCCGGCCACACGGTGTCGATCACGTGGTTGTCCTTGTCGAGCTGGTGGAACCACGAGCCGCCCTGGTGGTCGATCACATGCTCGTCGACGTACTGCGCGAACGTGGCGTACCACTGCGCGTACTCCTCTTTGCCGGTCGCCGCGTACAGCGAGGCGGAGGTGTTGAGCGACTCGGCCAGCGTCCAGTGCATGCGGTCGGTGACCACCGGCTTGCCGTTCCAGTCGGTCGTGTACGCGAGGCCGACGGTGCCGTCGGCGTTCCATGCGTCGGCCACGGCGCGCGCGAACAGGTGCTCGGCGGCCTCGATGTATGGCTCGGCGCCCTCGAGGTTCGCGAACGAGCTCAGCGCCCACTGGGTGATCAGGCGCGCCCATTCGATGCCGTGGCCCGGGGTGGCGCCGTACGGCTTGAACTGGTCGTCCTTCTTGTCGGCGTTGAATTCGAGCTCGACGGTCCAGTCGGAGGCGAAGTGCTCGGGGATGCGCCACTCGTTGTCCTTGGCCCAGCCGATCACATGGTCGATGATGCGGCCGGCGCGCACGCGGTAGGAGTTGTCGCCGGTGGCGTCGGCCACGGCGAGGAACGCCTCGGTGGTGTGCATGTTCGCGTTGAGGCCGCGGTATGGGTCGAGTTCGGTGAACTCGGTGTTCCACGTATCGACCGCGAGGCCGATCTTCTCGTCCCAGAAGTGCTTGTCGTAGGTGGCCAGCGCCTCGTCGAGCAGCGCCTTGGCGCCCGGGCGGTCGGCCAGCAGTGCGGACGAGGCGGCGAGGATCACGAACGCGTGCGCGTAGCAGACCTTGCCCGGCTCCGGGGTGCCGTCCTCATGCACCTGCGGGTACCAGCCGCCGTTCTTGTCATCGTGCAGCACGCCCGTCAGGCCGTTCAGCGCCTTGTCTGCCAGCTCGCCCGCGCCCGGGTATCCCAGCATTTCGCCGATCGAGTAGACGTGCGCCATGCGGCTCGTGATCCACGTCTCCTCGCCGTGCGACGGGTCGATGGTGCCGTCGGCGTTCAACCAGCCGGAGCCTCCGACCGCTGCGGGGAAGCCCTTACCGAAGTTCAGTAGCTCGTAGGTTTCGGACGCCATGAAGATGCGGTTGGCCTCGGTGCCGAGGACATATCTCGGATTGGTACTCATTATTGTTCCTTCCTTGGATATGATGTGCGCGGCGAGTGCCGTCCATCACTGGTCGTCCCGTCGTGCACATCGGTCATATCGTACGGTAAACGCTTTCCATAATACTGCCAGTCGTCGTCATCGCTTGACGCGAATGTCGAAATAGTCCATGACCAGTTCGCAGAACATCATGTTCGACCAGCTGAACCATTCGCGCGTGTACTTCGTCGGATCGTCCACGTCGATGCCCTCGTGCATGAGATGCGTGCCGGCGTCGGTGGCGACGAGTCGGTCGAGGATGCGCGCCTCGACCTCGCGGTCGCCGCTCGTCATCGCCTCGATCGCCAGCGCGATCGGCCACACGTAACGCGGCGGCGTGTGCGGCGAGCCGATGCCGCGCAGGTATTCGCCCTCGTAATAGAACGGGTTCTCGTCGCTCAGCAGCGTGCGCCGCGTCGCCAGATACGTCGGGTCGTCGCTCGCGCAGTAGCCAAGATACGGCGCGGCCATGAGGCTCGGCACGTTGCTGTCGTCCATGACGTTGTAGTGTCCCAGACCGTCCGTCTCATACGCGTAGATCGTCTCGCCGTCGCGGTTGCTGGTCTTCGCGTACGTTTCGATGCCGTGCGTGATCGATTCGCGCAGCGTCCGCGCGCGTGCGGCGATCGTCGGATCGTCGAGGACGTCGCCGCCGAAGATACGCTCGAGATAGCCCATGACCACTGCCGCGAACATGTTCGACGGCACCAGATAGTGGTAGGTGCACGCGTCGTCGCTCGGACGGAAGCCGGACCATGTCATGCCGGTGACGGCGACGGGGGAGCCCTTGCCGTCGTTGGCGAGCGTTTCGGTGGGGATGTCGGTGTCGCGTACGAAGAAGTACGGCGATCGCGCGGTGTGGTCCTGCTCGGTTTCGAACACGTCGAGGATGCGACGCACGCCGGCGACGAACGTGTCGTCGAAGTGGTCGGTACGGCCGGTGTTCGCGTACAGCAGCCACGCGAGCTGGATCGGATAGCACAGCGAATCCACCTCGTACTTGCGCTCCCACAGCCACGGGCTGGAGAAGTCGGACGAGTCGCGCGGATCCCACGTGTTGCCGTTCGGCTGCTCGTTGAACGCGTTCGCGTACGGGTCGATGCCGATGCAACGGAACTGCCGGCGTACGAGACCGGCGATCATGTCGGCCAGATCGGGATCGTCCTTGGCGATGACGAGGTACGGGCGCACCTGTGCGGTCGAGTCGCGCAGCCACATGGCCGGGATGTCGCCGGTGAGCAGGAACGTGGTGCCATCGTCGTACCGTTTGACGGTGGTGAGCAGCGTGTTGGCGAAACAGGCGTTGAAATTCTCGGCCCAGCGGGCGTGCTCGTCGCCGCACAGGTCGGTGATATGCTGCATGAACGCCGCGACGGACTGCGGCACTTCGGTGTAGGTCATGGCTCCAACTTCTTTGTCAAAGGATGGCGGGTTGCTGTACTCCGATATGTTGTACGGTGCCATTCTAAACCGCTTTAGTTGGCGACACGCGACGTACTCCGCGAACCCCAACCAAAAACGGACATACAGCCGATTCGAGTACCGGAATCGGCTGTATGTCCGTTGAAAAAAGGATGACGTAGCGGTCGCGGGGACTCCGGAACCGTGTGGAGACTCCGCGACCGGCAGTGTATTGTCTTGGAACTGACAGCTTAACCTCTGAAACCGCAAACCCTTAACGGACATACAGCCGATTCCGGGGGTGGAATCGGCTGTATGTCCGTTAAGGGGAGCGGACGCCCGAAGGGTTCGGGGCGCACGGGGCTGAGCGTCCGGTGGGGACCGGCTGTGCTCAACCGGGGTGGGCGGTTGTTCGCCGTCAGTTGGCGATCTCGCCGTCTTCGGTCATGGCCTTGAGCTGGGCCGGGGTGTACTTGTCGCGCTTGAATTCGGAGACGAAGTACAGGCCGACGATGAGCAGCTCGATGGCCGGCAGGATGAACGAGAACTGCATGTTCACCGCGTCGGAGAGCGCGCCCTGCGCCATCGGCAGGATCGCACCGCCGACGAGCGCCATCACGATGATCGCGCCGGCGGTCTCGGTGTGGCGGCGGTCCTCGACGGTCTTGAGCGTACGCGAGTAGATCGTCGGCCAGCCCGGGCCGAGGAACAGGGAGACGAGCACCGCGAGCCAGACGGACGCCATGCCGGGCACGAACGCCGTGCCGATGAGCACCACGCAGCCGACGATCATGTAGACCGCGAGCACGCGCGTCTCACGGAACTTCGACAGCAGGTAGGAGGCGGAGATACGGCCGACGAAGAAGATGATGTAGCTGATCATCATGTAGTTCGCGGACTCGCGGTCGGAGATCGGATTGCCGGCCTGCTCGGACACGTTCAGGGCCAGTCGCATGGTGAACGACCAGATGCCGGTCTGCGCGCCGATGTAGATGAACTGGATGGCGATGCCCTGCCAGAAGCGGCCGTTGTGGCCGAGGTAGGTCATCGTCTCTCCGAGCGTGGCCTTGGCGACGTCGCCCTCCTTGGTCTGCGGGCGGCACTTCGGGAACTTCACGATCGCGAACAGCACGATGAACACGAGCATGACGATCATGACGACGATGTACGGCTGCAGCGTGCGGCCGAGCTGCTCGGAGGCGAGGTCGAGCGCCGCCTGCGGGTTGGTCTTGCGCAGCTTCTCCATCTCGGTGTGCAGGTTGGAGTCCTGGAACACGAAGTATTTGCCGAGCAGCACGCCAGACAGCAGGCCGAGCGCGTTCATGGTCTGCGCGACGTTGAGGCGCAGCGTGCTCAGGCGCTTCGGGCCGAGCAGCGTGGCGTACGTGTCGGCCGAGGTCTCGAGGAAGCTCAGGCCGATCGCCTCGACGAAGATGGCGAACAGGAAGATCTCGTACGTGATCAGGCGCGAGGCGGGGAAGAAGATGAAGCAGCCGAGCGCGAAGAACGCGAGGCCGGTCATGATGCCGACCTTGTAGCTGGTCTTCTTGATGAACAGCGAGGCGGGGATGGCGATGATGAAGTAGCCGGCGTAGAACGCGCTCTGTACGAGGGCGGTCTGCATGTCGGTCAGCTCGAACACCGGCTTGAACTGGGTGATCAGCACGTCGTTGAGGCTGGAGGCTATCGCCCAGAAGGCGAACAGCACCGAGGTCATGGCGAACTGGAGGACCGGCGTGCGGTCGAGGTAGCCGTCGGGGCTTTCGACCCACGGCGTCGTTGCGGAGGTTGTCTTGCTCATTGGTGATTCCCTTTTTATGATCCCTTTTTTGATGAAAAACAGCGTTGTTTCGCCGTGCGGGCGTCCGACGAACGGTGTGCGGGCCCGCACGGCATGTCCAAGAGAAAGAGTGGCGTTCCGCGGTGGCGGACTACATGATCTGGCAGAACTCGATGACCTCGTGGTTCGGACCGAGCACGTTGAAGTAGCGGATGCCGTGCTCCCAGAACGTGTCGATGTGCTGGATGGAACCTTCGACGAAGTTCAGGCCGAGCTTCTGCGCTTCGGCGAACGACGCCTCGATGTCGGTGGAGTCGAGCGCGAAGTGGTTGATCGCGCCGTTTTCCATCGGGGTCGGGTCCATCGTCCACACCTCGAGGGTGAGGTTGTTCAGACGAAGGAAGGTGCAGCGGTCCGCGCCGTTCGGGTAGATGCCGAGGCATTCGAAGCCGAGCTTCTCGTAGTAGGCGATGGTGCCTTCCAGATCGGTGGTGGGGATGCCGACGTGCTGCACGCCGGTGACGGTGTCCTGAATGGCCATGATGACTCCTTGTGGTTGGTGTCGGATGATAGGGGATGACGTGATGCGGATTGCCCGGCAAACGGGTTCGATGCCGTCGCATGACGATGCGTCGGCTGTTGCGGGAACGCGTATGCCGTGGATGGGAGAGGAGAGAAAGGAAGTGGCCTCGTTGCCAGCCCGATCGGTTCGGTTGCGCCGCGCCGACGATGGATGCGGCGCAACCGAACCGACGATGGGTCACTCGCCGGCTTCGGCGAGGTAGTCCGGCATGACCTCCGGGTACTTCGGCCAGGCGCCGGCCTGGGTGCACACGAAGGCGGCGGTGTTCACGGCCGCGCGGTGCGCCTCGGCAAGGGTGTTGCCAAGCAGGATCTTCGCGGTGAACGTGCCGGAGAACGAGTCACCGGCGCCCACGGTGTCGTTGACCTCGACATGCGGGGTGTTGAGCGTGGAGGATTCGCCGTTCTTGGAGATGATGGTCGAGAAGGTGGAACCGCCGGTCAGGATCACGTAGTCCAGGCCGTACTCGGTCATGAACCAGCGGCAGGCCTCGTCGTCGGAGGTGCCGCGGATATCGAACATGTCGCGCAGGAGCAGCAGTTCGGCGTCGTTGATCTTGAAGACGGTGGCGTAGCCGAGCAGCTCCTCGATGAGCTCCTTGGAGTAGTGGTCGCCGCGCAGGTTGATGTCGAAGAAGCGCATCGCGGACGGCTTGGTGTGCTTGAGCAGCTCGACGATGGTGTCGTGCGACTCCTGGGAGCGCAGTCCCAGAGTGCCGAAGCAGACGGCGTCGGCCTGTTCGGCGACCTCGATGAGCTCGCGGGTGAGCAGCAGGTGGTCCCAGGCGACGCCCTTGACGATGGTGTACTCCGGGATGCCGTTCTTCAGGGCCACCTCGACGGTGGAGGTCGGCCAGGCGTTGCGCTGGATGATGGTGTGGATGCCGGCCTTCTCGGCCTCCACGAGCAGTTCGTCGCCGAGCTCGTCCTCGCCGACGGCGCTGATGGACCAGCCTTCGGTGCCGTTCATCATCGCGTGGTACGCGAAGTTGACGGGGGCGCCGCCGGCGCGCTTGCCGGTGGGCAGCATATCCCAGAGGAGTTCTCCGAGTGACAGGACGATGGGCTTTGCCATGTCGGTTCCTTTCCTTTTCTTGTTTCTTGGTTGTTGGGTTTTTCCGTGTGGTCCGGGAAATCTTGATGGGCGGTCAGGTCAGTTCGAAGAACAGCGATGGGTTCGTGAGGAACTGGGTGATCGCGACGGCCGCCGCGCCGTTGAGCGCCGCGTCCGCGGGGAGTGATGACAGACTGATGGTCGTGGCCGTGTTGAGTTCGGGGATGGTGTGCGCGTCGACGACGTGGCGCACCTCCTCGAGAAGCATGGGGCCGGCTTCGGCGACGATGTCGCCGATGACGATATGCTGCGGGTTGAAGGCGTTGAATACGGTGACGCAGCCGAAGCCGACGGTGCGCGCGACCTGGCGCACGAGTCGTTCGGCGCGCGCGTTGCCGTCCTTGGCCATGGCGAACAGCCGGCGGCTGGCTTCGGTGTGGGACAGTTCGGTGGCGTCGGGGATGAGGTCACCCTCCTCGAGGATCATCTCGTGGATGGCGGGGGTGGAGCAGTACCGTTCGAGGCAGCCCACGTTGCCGCAGTCGCAGGGCTTGCCGTGGATGTCGATGCTGATGTGGCCGATTTCGGCGGCGGCGCCCTGCGCGCCGTTGATGAGCGCGCCGTGGTCGATCACGCCGAGGCCGACGCCTTCGCCGACGAGGTAGTAGGCGAGGCAGTCGGTGGTCACGTTGGGATCGAACAGGTACTGGGCCAGTGCTCCGGCGCGGGCGTCCTGTTCGACGAACAGCGGCAGAGGGGAGTCGTCGGCGAACTCGCGCAGGAAGTTGACCTTGCGCCAGCCCTGCATCGAGGAGACGACCGCGGTGCGGCCGACGTCGCGCAGGTACGGGCCGGGCACGGCCATGCCGACGGCGACGACGGCCGGGTCCTTGCGGCGCAGGTCGTCGATGATGCCGTGCAGCAGTGCGACGGATTCGTCGATGGTGTTCTCGGAGACCTTCGGCAGTTCCTGCACCGACAGCGGCTTGCCGGCGAGGTCAAACACGCCCACCTGCACGAGGCTGCGGGCGAATTTGACGCCGATGACGTGGAAGCGCGTGGTGTCGAGTTCGAGTCCGATGGAACGGCGGTTCTTGCTGCCTTCGAAATCGCCGGTTTCGGCGATGACGCCGGCCTCGAGCAGCCGTGCGGTGATCTTGGTGATGGCGGCCGGCGTGAGGCCGAGCGCCTGCGCGATCTGCGCGCGCGAGCTGATGCCGTTGTGGTAGAGATGCTGGAGGATGCGTGAACGGTTGGATTCCGATACCGACGCCTGTGATGCGGTTGCGTTGGTGGTCGTCGTCATGTTCATCGTATGCACCTCCTCGTGTTCATCTCCATCGAATCTGAACGTGATTCATATATTAACGACGTTAACTCACGTGGACAAGTCCGGCGTGTCGCCGGTTCGCCGTGGTCGCGGCCGCAATGATACGGTGATCATGATCGCTGACGGGCGGTGCGTGATGCCCGGCAGCACGGCATCGAGGAGGATGGTGGGAGATGACTGTGGAGATTGCGGTACAGGACGTCGAGGGCGCCCGCATCGCCCTGGAGGAGGGCGCTGACCGCATCGAACTGTGCGCGGCGCTCGGCGCGACGGGCGGCCTCACCGCCAGCTACGGCATGATCCAGTCGTGCGCCCACGTGGGGCTGCCGCAGGGCGTGCAGGTGCTCATCCGGCCGCGCGCCGGCTCGTTCGTGTTCGACGACGCCGACAAGCGCGTGCAGATCGTCGACGTGCGCTCCTCGATCCTCGCCGGCGCGTCCGGCGTGGTGGTCGGCGGATTGAACGCCGACGGCACGATCGACGTCGACTTCGCCCGCCAACTGGTTGATGAGGCGCACGCCGAGGCGCAGCGGTGCAATCGGCATGTGCAGATCACGTTCCACCGCGCGTTCGACATGGTGCCCGACCGCCACGCCGCCCTCGACACGCTTGTCGACCTCGGATTCACGCGCGTGCTTACCTCGGGCGGCGCGCCGAGCGTGCCTGAGGGGCTCGATGCCCTGCGCGATCTGGTGGGGTATGCGGCCGGACGCATCCAGATCGAGGCCGGCGGCGGCGTGCGCCCGGACAACATCGCCGCGGTGCGCGCCACCGGCGTCGACGCCGTGCACCTGTCGGCCAAGACGCTCGTCGCCTCGGCCGGCGGCCCCGGAGGCGGCGGCGATGCGCCGATTGAACGCACCGACCGCGGCATCGTGCGCGCCGCCGTCGCCGCCATGCGTTGACGCTGCGCGGCGATGGTGCGGCGATGGTGCGCACAAGGTGTCTGCGCCGTCGCCGTGGCAATATGGCAAAGATGATTGCCATAAAGATAATGAATGCACGGTAAGTAAGTGTGGTATTGCCGCTGGAATTCCCGTGATATCACGGGATTTCCGGTGACACGCTATTCATGTTAAGGAAGTTGACAAATAGTCCGCATACCTCTATGCTGACAGGTAGTTGCCGCAATGAGGCGGTGGCTCCCATCTCATAGAGGAGTAGGAACAATGGTCAACAAACGAATGATGGCGTCCCTGGCCGCGGTGGCCGCACTGTCCGTGGGGCTCGCGGGCTGTGGCTCGACCACCAACGACAACAACAACGCGTCCGGCGGAGACCCGTCCGACGGCGGCGTGGTGAACATCACCTACATGCACCGTCTGCCCGACAACGACGGCATGGTACTCGTCAACGACATCGTCGCCAAGTGGAACAAGGAGCATCCCGAGATCCAGGTCAAGGCCACCAAGTTCGACGGCAAGGCCTCCGAAATGATCAAGAAGCTCGAGACCGACGTCAAGAACGACAACGCGCCCGACCTTGCGCAGGTCGGCTACGCCGAGCTGCCGGAGGTCTTCACCAAGGACATGCTGCAGGACGTCACCGAGTACGCCGAACAGTACAAGGACCACTTCGCGTCCGGCCCGTACTCGCTCATGCAGGTCGGCGGCAAGTACTTCGGCCTGCCGCAGGACACCGGCCCGCTCGTTTACTTCTACAACAAGGCCGAATTCGACAAGCTCGGCATCACCGTGCCGAAGACAGCCGACGAGATGATCGCCTCCGCCAAGAAGGCCGCGGCCGCGGGCAAGTACATCATGTCCTACCAGCCCGATGAGGCCGGCAACATGATCTCCGGTCTGGCCGGTGCCTCCGGCGGTTGGTACAAGGTCGTGGACGACGCGTGGGTCGTCAACACCGAAACCGACGGTTCCAAGGCCGTCGCCGACCTCTACCAGCAGCTCATCGACGCGAAGGCCGCCACCACCAACGCCCGTTGGGACGCCTCCTTCGACGCCTCGCTGCAGGACGGCTCGCTGATCGGCACCGTGGCCGCCGCATGGGAGGCCCCGCTGTTCATGGCCTCCGCCGGCGAGACCGGCGCCGGCGACTGGCAGGTCGCCCAGCTCGGCGACTGGTTCGACAACGCCGGCAAGACCGGCCCCGACGGCGGCTCCGGCGTCGCGGTGCTCAAGACCTCCAAGCACCCGAAGGAGGCCATGGAGTTCCTCGACTGGTTCAACACGCAGATCTCCGACCTCGTCTCCCAGGGCCTCGTGCCGGCCGCCACCACCGCCGACGCCAAGACCCCCGAGAAGTGGGCCGAGTTCTTCGGCGGCCAGGACATCATGGCCGAGTTCAAGACCGCGAACAACAACATGGGCGACTTCACCTACATGCCGGGCTTCTCCGCCGTCGCCGCCGCGATGAACACGACCGCGGCCAAGGCCGTCGACGGTTCCGGCAAGGTCGAGGACATCTTCTCCACCGCGCAGACGACCTCCATCGACACGCTGAAGAACCTCAACCTGTCCGTCAAGGAGTGACGAACAGGTCGCTGACCGGGCCTTTTCCGGCAGATGACAGCCGTTCCCACACCATCTGAAGAAAGGCCGGAGTCCAACGCTCCGGCCTTTCCTTATGAATCGCATCGTATCTCCGAAAGCAAAGGTCGTTCCCATGACTGACACCACGCATGCGGCGAACGCGACCAAGGCCGGAACAACATCCAAGCCGAAGCGTTCCGACGCCGCCAAGCGCGAGAACCGCACCGGCTGGGCCTTCATGGCCCCGTTCGCCATCCTGTTCGCGCTCGTCTTCATCCTGCCCATCGTCTGGGCCATCTATTCCAGCTTCTTCCGTCAGGTCGCCGAAGGGGGCGGCGCATACGGCGGCGGCAAACTCGTCAACAAGTTCGTCGGCCTCCAGAACTTCCAGTACGTCGTCACCTCCAGCGCGTTCTGGTCCGGCATCGGCCGTGTGCTGCTCTACACGCTCATCCAGGTGCCGTTCATGATCATCGCCGCACTGGCGCTCGCCATGCTGCTCGACTCGTTCATCGTCAAGCGCGTCACCGTGTTCCGTCTCGGCTACTTCCTGCCGTACGCCATCCCCGGCGTCGTCGCGTCGATCATCTGGGTGTTCCTGTACAACGGCCAGATCTCGCCGATCGTCAAGGGACTCGCGGCCATCGGCATCAACGTCGACTTCTTCGCCAAGAACATCGTGATCGGCTCGATGGCCAACATCACCACGTGGACGTTCACCGGCTACAACATGCTGATCTTCCTCGCCGCGTTGCAGGCCATCCCGCACGATCTGTACGAGGCCGCTCGCATCGACGGCGCGAACGGCTTCCAGATCGCCATGCGCATCAAGCTGCCCAACGTGCGCGCCGCGGCCCTGCTCGCCATGCTGCTGTCGATCGTCGGCACCATCCAGCTGTTCAACGAGCCGGAGATCATGTCCGTGTCCGACCCGAGTATCTCCAAGTCGTTCACGCCGATGATGATGGCCCTCTACACCTCGCGCGGCACCCTTACCCCGAGCGGCGACGGCCCCGCATCCGCCATCGCCATCGTCATGGCGTTGATCGCCGGCATCCTCGCCGCGCTGTACGCCCTCGCCGAAAGGAAGGTGAACCAGGAATGAGCAGTATGACCCAGGAGGAGCGCGCCGCCCTGCGCGCGCGCAAGAAGGCCGATCGCATCCGCGACCTGCACGCCAACGACCTGCCGCGTTCCATGCAGCCGTCCGCGGCCGTCAAGACCGTCACCATCGTCGTGCTGGTGCTGACGCTCATCTACTTCCTGTTTCCGATCTACTGGGCGATCATCGCCTCCACCAAGACGCCGTCGCAGATGACCGGCAGCAACGGCCTGTGGTTCGCCGTCGGCATCGCGGACCTGCCGAACGCGATCGCCACCAACTACGGCAAGCTGCTGGGCTGGACGCGCGGCAACTTCTGGCGCTGGGTGCTCAACTCGCTGATCTACTCGGGCGTCTCGGCCGGCGTTGGCACGCTCGTCGCCGTCATGGCCGGCTACGCCACCGCCAAGTTCAACTTCCGCGGCAAGAACCTCGCCATCGGCGTCATCATGGGCTGCATGCTCATGCCGGCCGCGCTGCTGACCATCCCGCAGTACTCGATCTTCCATGCGATGCACCTGACCGACACGATGCTCGCCGTCATCATACCGTGCTGCGTCTCGCCGTTCGGCTTCTTCCTCGGCCGCGTGTACGCGCAGACCTCGGTGCCGAACGAACTGCTCGAGGCCGCCCGCATCGACGGCGCCAGCGAAGCAAGGATCTTCTTCACCATCGTGCTGCGTATCCTCGCGCCGGCGATGGTGACGATCTTCCTGTTCCTGTTCGTCGCGACGTGGAACAACTTCCTGCTGCCGTTGATGATGATCTCGGCGGATACGCTCAAGCCCGTCACGCTCGGCCTGTATGGCATGGTCTCGCTCGCCACGTTCAATGAGCGCGGCGCCCTCATGATGGGCGCGCTGCTCGGCGTGCTGCCCGTGATCATCCTCTTCCTCGGCCTCCAGCGCTATTGGCAGGCCGGACTGGCCGCTGGTGCGGTTAAAGGCTGAGCCGATAGGCGAGCGAAGGCAGCATTGAGCCTCGCACGTAGCGCGAGTCCTTGATTGCAGGGCCGAAGGCGAGCCGTTAAGCACGAGCCACAACAATTTGCAAAGGAGCAATACTTCATGACCACCACCGGACGTTTCACCCTTCCGAGCGAATCGAACTTCGCCGAGAAGACCAAGGAGCTCGCCGATCTGTGGGGTGCGGACGCGATCCGCAACTCGGATGGTACGCAGCTCGACGACGCCGTGCGCGCGCTCGGCAAGAAGATCTACAGCGCATACTTCCCGACCCGCGCCCACAACGAGTGGATCACCCTGCACATGGACGAGACCCCGCAGGTCTACCTGCTCACCCAGCGTGAGCTCGCCACCGGCGACACCGTCGTCATCGACCTCATGGCCACGTTCTACGCCGAGCAGCTCACCCCGAACTACGACGCCGACCCCGCCAAGTACTGGGAGGTCGTCGACCGCACCACCGGCGCCGTCGTCCCGCCGTCCGGCTGGACGGTCGACGCGGCCGCGCACACGGTGAGCGTCGCCGGTGCGACCCCGATGCACGAGTACACCGTCTCGTTCCTCGCCTACATCATCTGGGATCCGGTCGAGATGTACAACCATCTCACCAACGACTGGGGCGACAAGGAACACGAGATCCCGTTCGACATCTACCATCCGGCCACCCGCAAGTTCGTGTTCGACACGTTCGAGCAGTGGCTTGAAGCGAACCCGGACACCGACGTCGTGCGTTTCACCACGTTCTTCTACCAGTTCACGCTGATCTTCGACCCAAAGCACCGCGAGAAAATCGTCGACTGGTTCGGCTGCTCGTGCACCGTCTCGCCCGCCGCGCTCGACGACTTCGAACGGCAATACGGCTACCGTCTGCGTCCCGAGGACTTCGTGGACGAAGGCTGCTACAACTCCGCATGGCGCGTGCCGCGCAAGGCCCAGCGCGACTGGATCGACTTCCTCTCCGGCTTCGTGCGCGAGAACGTCAAGCGCCTCGCCGACATGTCGCACGCCGCCGGCAAGGAGGCCATGATGTTCCTCGGCGACCAGTGGATCGGCACCGAACCGTACAAGGACGGCTTCGGCGATCTCGGCCTCGACGCCGTGGTCGGCTCCATCGGCGACGGCACCACCACCCGCATGATCGCCGACATCAAGGGCGTCAAGTACACCGAAGGCCGCTTCCTGCCGTATTTCTTCCCCGACACGTTCTACGAGGGCAATGACCCGAGCATCGAGGCATGGGACAACTGGCGCAAGGCCCGCCGCGCCATCCTGCGCTCGCCGATCGCCCGCATGGGCTACGGTGGCTACCTGTCGCTCGCCGCGAAATTCCCCAAGTTCGTGGACGCGGTGACGCACATCGCCGACGAATTCCGCGACATCCACGATCGCACCGGAGGCGAGGCCGCCGAAGGCGAGCTCAACGTCGCGATCCTCAACTCGTGGGGACGCATGCGCTCGTGGATGGCGTATACCGTCGCGCACGCGCTGCCCAACAAGCAGACGTACTCGTACTACGGCATCCTCGAAGCGCTGTCCGGCATGCGCGTCAACGTGCGGTTCATCAGCTTCGACGACGTGATCGAACACGGCGTGGACGATGATCTCGACGTGATCATCACCGGTGGCCCGGTCGACACCGCGTACTCGGGCGGCGACGTGTGGACCCGCGAACCGAAGCTCGCCGAAACGCTGCGCGCCTGGGTATACGGCGGCGGCGCGCTCGTGGGCGTCGGCGAACCGAGCGCGCAATGGGCGCAGGGCCGGTTCTTCCAGCTCGCCGACGTGCTCGGCGTGGACGAGGAGCGCTTCCAGACCCTGTCGGTCGACAAGTACTTCCCGCCCGTCACGCCCGACCACTTCATCACCGCCGACGTGTCCGTCGACCCGGCCGCGCGCGAGGCGTGGGAGGCCGCGGGCTACCGCATCCCGCTGTCGGGTTGCGGCGGCGGTCAGGGCAAGGCGCCGTTCGGCGGCATCGACTTCGGCGAGGCCATCGCCAACACGTTCCCGATCAATGAGCACGTGACGCTGCTGCGCGCCGACGGCGGCGAGGTCCAGCTCGCGCTCAACGAGTATGGACAGGGTCGCGGCGTATACGTGTCCGGCCTGCCATACTCGGCCGCGAACGCGCGACTGCTCGAACGCATCCTGTTCTCCGCGAGCCGCCACGAGGACCGGTACGCCGCCTACAGCTCGACCAACCCCGAATGCGAGGTCGCGCGGTTCCCCAAGTCCGGCTGGTACTGCGTGATCAACAACACCGACCGCCCGCAGTCCACCGATGTGGCGCTGCCGAACGGCACGAGCGAGCATTTCGACCTCGACGCCAGCGCCATCGCCTGGCGACGGCTGTAACGGGCCGTGCGGGCGTGCGGTCGTCGGATCGCATGTCCTGATGGGATGATGTGTGCGGGCCGGCCGTCGGTCACGGCGATCGGCAGCCGGCCCGCACACGCATGAACGGCATCATTCTCAACAACAAAGGGGGATTGTCATGGACAATGTCAACACGGCGGCGCGTGACGCCGCCGACCTGCGTGTCGGCGTGGACATCGGCGGCACGAAGATCGAGGCCACGCTGGTCTCGCCGGACGGTGCGGTGATCGCCTCCCGACGCATCCCGGCGCGGCGCGGCGGCGAACAGGTCGTCGACGACGTCGCGGCGATCGTGCGCGACGTGGCAGGAGAGCGGATCGGCGACGTCGACCGGATCGGCGTGGGCATCCCTGGTCAGGTGGACTCCGCCACCGGCCGCATCGCCAACGTCGTCAACCTCGACATCGCCACGCTGGAACTCGGCGCGCTCGCCGGCGCACGGCTCGGCATGCCGGTGCACGTCGAGAACGACGTGAACGCGGCCGCCGTCGGTGCGGCGCGCGTACTGTGCGGCTCGGACGTCGCCGGCACCATCGCGTTCCTGAACTTCGGCACCGGGCTGGCGGCCGGCATCATGATCGACGGCGTGCTGCAGCACGGGTTCAGCGGCGCGGCCGGCGAGGTCGGGCACGTACCGGTCGACCCGAACCGGTTCCCCTGCCCGTGCGGGCAGACCGGATGCCTCGAAACCGTATGCTCCGGCGCGTCGGTGGCTCGGCTGTGGCCGACCGACGACGGCGTGCCGCCCATGCCCGACCTCATCGCGAAGGCTACGGCCGGCGATCCGGAGGCCGTGCGCGTGCTGGCGATGGTGAAGCACGCCATCGTCGACACCGTGCAGATCGTCGCCCAGTCGGTCGATCCGCGGCTCATCATTCTCGGCGGCGGTATGGCGAAGACCGGCGAACCGCTGCTCGGCGTCATCCTCGACGAACTGCACGTGCGCGAGGCCGCATGCCGGTTCCTTGCGGGGCTTGATCTCGGGGCGCGGCTGCGATTGGCGCCGGCCGACGCGCCGCTTGGCGCTATCGGCGCCGCGTTCGCCGCGTAGGCGGGTGCGGCTGTAGGCGAGTGCAGCTGGTCGGATTGCTCCCCTCAGTCGGCTGCGTCGACAGCTCCCCTCAGCGAGGGGAACCGCGCTATTCAACACCAACGGACATACAGCCGATTCCGGTGCCGGAATCGGCCGTATGTCCGTTAGAGGGGGGCAGAGGCCGAAGAACCCGGACGGACGTTAGTGGTGATCGATGTAGTTGCGGACCACGGCGATCGCGCCGCCGCGCAGCGTGATATCGGCGCCGCACTGGCAGCGGCGGATCACCGTATGCGCATGGAACGTCGAGGCGGTGGCCAGGTCGAGCCGCCGCTGCGCCGCCTCGAGGAACGTGTTGTTGATCACGTCCGGCGGGCCGTACACGCACACGTCCGCGATGTCGAGCAGTCCGATCGGCATCGCCAGCGCCGCCGCGAAATACGTGCCGGCGCCGGCGATCACGTCACGTCGCCCATCCTCGTCCAGACCGTGCATCCGCTCGCGCAGGACGTCCAGCGAGATCAGCTGCTCCATGCAGCCGCGCTTGCCGCACGGGCACAGCGGGCCGTGCTCCGGATCGATCGAGATGTGGCCGATCTCGCCGCTCGCGCTGTTTTCGCCGACCACGGTGGCGTCGTTGATCAGCGTGGCCGCGCCGATGCCGCGATCGAACTTCACGAACAGCAGATTCGGTCCGGCCTGACCGAAGAACCGTTCGGTCAGCATCGAGCTGTCCGCGTCGTTCGCGATGACGACCGGCACGTCGAACCGGCTGGACAGCATCGATCCCAGATCGACGTCATGCCAGCCGAGGCTCGTTGACTCGAGGATCACACCGGCGCGCGTCACGCCCGGCACCGAGATGCCGATGCCGATCACGGTCTCGAGCGTGTCCGCACCGAGCTGATCGGCCAGCTGGACGATGGCGTCGGCGCTGATGCGGTTGTCCGGGCCGAGCGCGATCTCCATGCGCTGCTGCGGCCGGCCGAGCAGGTCGGTGACCGCGCCTTGGATGAAACGCGGCTGCGACAGATCGATGCTGATGATGCGCAGCCGCATCGTGTCGATGCTTAGCAGCGTGCCGCGTTTGCCTTTGCCGGTGGTGTTGGTCTCGACGCCGCTTTCGCAGATCAGCCCTTCGGCGAGCATG
Organism: Bifidobacterium ramosum; assembly: GCF_009299505.1. GTDB lineage: Bacteria > Actinomycetota > Actinomycetes > Actinomycetales > Bifidobacteriaceae > Bifidobacterium > Bifidobacterium ramosum. Next base: position 240,981 of record NZ_WBSM01000001.1, read on the forward strand.
TCGTTGACCACGTCGGAGACGGCCACGCGCGACAGGCCGGTACGGCGGCCGAGTTCGGCGCGCGAGCACTGGTCGTTCGGGAACAGGAGGCTGAAGATCAGGGACCGGTTGTTGCGACGGACATCCGAGGGACTGGCCTTGCTCGTCCGTCCCGCCGTGTGCAGGGGGAGGGAGCCGGGGGAGTCGTTGTCGATCACGGTGCCGCCTTTCCGAAACAAGTCAGTCGTTCGTCGTCACATGGGCGCGAAAGCCATCCGTATACCCGACGTTATGATACCCGCTTCATTGCAGGAAATATCAACTTTCTTTTCATTATAGAGAGTCATCCGATCGAGACATGCTGACAAACGCCGAAGAGTGGCGGTTTTTCATTTATGTAATTATCATTAACAAATAAGAGGCACCGATCTGATGTACGATGCCGAATACGGGGCCGCATCCACGGCAACCGGCATAACCGAACCGATCCATGCACGCATCTCCAAGGAAGGAATAGTCATGACGGAAGTGATCATCGTTCGCAACGAAGACGAGGCCGGCGAACTCTACGCCAACTGCGTCGCCGATCTCATCCGGCGCAAGCCGGACGCGGTGCTCGGCCTCGCTACGGGCTCCAGCCCGCTGGCCGCCTACAAGGCGCTCGCCGCGAAGGTCAAGGAAGAGCACATCGACGTCTCCCAGGTCCGCGGCTTCGCGCTCGACGAGTACCTCGGCCTGCCGCTGACCCATCCCGAGTCCTACCACTCCACCATCCACCGCACCGTCGTCGAACCGCTCGGTCTCGACCCGGCGAAGGTCCACGTGCCCGGCGACGTGCTCGACGGCGCGCCGCTCGAGGACGGCGAGAAGATCGAACACGCCGGCGCCGCCTACGATGCGGCGATCGAGGCTGCGGGCGGCATCGACGTGCAGATCCTCGGCATCGGCACCGACGGCCACATCGGCTTCAACGAGCCCGGCTCCTCGCTCGCGTCCGGCACGCGCGTCAAGACCCTGGCCGAGCAGACCCGCATCGACAACGCGCGCTTCTTCGACAACGACATCAACCAGGTGCCGACCCACTGCATTACGCAGGGCATCGGCACGGTGCTCAAGGCCCGTCATCTCGTGCTGCTCGCGTTCGGCTCGGGCAAGGCCGAGGCCATCGAGGAGACCGTTGAGGGCGGCGTGAGCGCGTTCTGCCCGGCCTCCGCGCTGCAGCTGCACCCGCATGCGACCGTGATCATCGACGAGGAGGCCGCGAGCCGTCTGCGTCACAAGGACTACTATCGTTACGCGTTCGAGCACAAGCCGGCCTGGCAGGGCATCTGACCGGTTCCGTGAACGCGGCGACACGCCGGCACGGTGATCACGACACGCTAGATGCGTTTGCGACATCCGCGGATTTCCAAGGACGCGAATTATGCATCGTGCGTGTCGTGATCAGCCTGCCGGCGTGTCGCGGTAGGTAAGGAGCATACAAACCATGACTGAACCACGCGAACAGACCGTCGCCCGCGTGACGGCCGCGCTCACCGGCGAGCCGACGCCCGTCGCCATTCACCGTGCGCGCAAGATCGACGCGCGCGGCGTGCAGGACCACTTCTGGGTCGTCGCCGATGCGCGCAGCGTGATCGTCGCCACCGGCACCGACGAGGAGGCGTTCGAATCCGCCTGCCGGTCGGTCGGCATCGACCCGGCCGACGAGACCGTGATCATCGATGCGGACGGACGACTGCTCACGCCGGGCTACGTCGACATCCACGCGCACGGCGCATGGGAGCACAGCTTCGACGACGGCGCGGACGGCATCGACGTCGCGCGCGCCGGCCACGCCGTGCACGGCACGACCCGACAGGTGCTCTCGCTCATCACCAATCCGGTCGACGTGATCGAACACAACGTGCGCACCGTACGGGCCAAGATGGACGAGCGGCCGGATATCCTCGGCGCGCATCTGGAAGGCCCGTTCCTTGCGCTCGCGCGCAAGGGTGCGCACGATCCCGAATGTCTGAAGGATCCGGTGCCCGAATTGGTCGACGAGCTGCTCGACGCGGCCGACGGCTGCATCCGGCAGATCACCATCGCCCCCGAACTGCCGCACGGCATCAGTGCGATCAGGCAGTTCGCCGCGGCCGGCGTCGTGCCGGCGGTCGGCCACTGCGACGCCGACTATGAGACCGCCAAGCGCGGCTTCGACGCGGGCGCGGGCATCATGACCCACATGTTCAACGCGATGAACGGGCTGCACCACCGCGAACCCGGTCCGATTCCGGCGGCCGTGGAGGATCCGCGCGTCACCATCGAGCTGATCAACGACGGGTTCCACGTGCAGAACCCGATGGTGCGGCTCGGCTTCGGCTTCGCGCCGCACCGGATCGCGTTCGTCACCGATGCGATGGCCGCCACCGACTGCCCGGACGGCGCGTACAAGCTCGGCGCGCTCGATGTGAACGTGGTGGACGGGCACGCGCGGCTCGTCTCCAACGGCGCGATCGCCGGATCGACGCTGCTGCTCGAGGTCGCCGTGCGGCGTGCGGTGCTCGAGCTCGGGTTCGATGCGCCGGCCGCGGTCGAAGCCGCGACGCTGACGCCGGCCCGCGCGTTCGGATTCGACAAGCCGAATCCGGTGACCGGTGCGCCGATCGGCTTGGTTGCGCCCGGATTCGCCGCCGACCTGCTGCTCACCGATCCGGCCACGTGGACGGTCGGTGACGTGTGGTGCGCCGGCCGCAAACTCAAGTAGCCGGTTCGTATGATGGTCGAGATGGCGTCGGACTGCACTGTCCGACGCCATCTCGTGTTGTTATTTCGCGGCAAGACGGAAGGCGAGGTCGACGGAGCCGACGTTGTAACCGGTGGAGGCGTAGGTGCCGATGATCCGGTCGCCTTCCTTGCGGGCGACGAGGATCATCGGCAGTTTGTCCGGGTCGACGTACATGCCGCGCGTCAGCCGCTCGTAGGTCGTCGCATCGCATCGCCACACGACGGGGGAGTCGCCGCCGAGCCGGTCGACCATCGAACGCAGCGTGGCGCTCAACGGCGCGTCGACCGGGCATGCGGCGAACACGACCGGAATATCACCGGTCTCAACCTCGCCGTCGGAATTGCCATCGTGCGCATCACGACGCAGCCGCGCGATCAACTCGTCAAGCACGTGGATGCTCGGCTCCGCACCGTGCGCGTCGAGGATCGCGACGATCGCACGATCGGGCAGCAGTTGCGACAGATGCCGCGTCGCATCATGCGTCGCCGTATGGAACGTCGCGTCATCGACGACGATATGCTCCAGCAACTCGTCCTCGCTCGGTGTGCGCATCGCCAGCGTCACCGTCCGCTCCTCGCCGGCATCCAGCCGGAACGTCGTCTCGTTGGTCTGCTGGCCGCCGTTCGGCAACCGCACCGTGGTGATCAGCCGGTACAGTCCCTCCTCGACCGTCAATGTCATGCGGTCGCCGTCCCACGGACGCTCCCACAGGTCGAGCGACGCGAAATCGGTGCCGTGCGCGCCGTCGATCAGTCGGCCGAGACTCCAATCCGTACCGTACGCGGGATATTCGCCGTTCGGCGCGACGACGGTAAGTGTCGCCGTCCGTTCGGCTGGCGCGGTCGCATCATTGGCGGAACGCGTTGACGGCAGGTGATGGAACGTGCCGCCTTGGCAATACTCGGGTTCGCCGGTCTGTGGATCGAACCGCGCCGGCACGCCCAGCGCACGGCAGACGACGACGAACGCGGTATCCAGAGAGCGCGGCGTTCCGATGCCGGCCGTCAGCATGCCGGTGGGGGAGATCGGTTCCGGCGTCTCCTCCACGGATTGCGCGGCGTCGATATGATCGAGCAGATACTGCTGGACGCGCTGCGGTTGGGCGCGCAACGCATCCGTATCGGCTGTGCGTTCGAGCATGGCTTGCAGCCGCGTACGGTCGCCGGCCAGCGGCTCATAGCCGACGCGCGGACCCAGCACGTAGCGCGCGTACAGGTCGTAGCGGTCGGCTTCCGCAATGCCGGACAGGGCGACGTCCAGCGCGTAATCGCGCGCGTTGGCGGCGGAGCGTACAGCGTCATCCAATGCGGCGGCGGACACGTCGCACAGATCCTTGACGCTGAGCGCCGACAGCAGTGCGAGACGGTCACGGTCGGTGACGTCGACGGCCGATTCGGCGGTGTCGTCGGTATCGTCGAGCAGGAACGACGTGATGACGGGAGCGTTCGCGCCTGCGGCGGCCAGCAGATTCGTGACGGTATCGGCGGCGTCGGTGGACACGTTCCGATATCGATCTGCCAATGTCTGACGGGTCGCTTGATCGACGAGATCGGCGAATCCGGCCACGCGCGCGGTGCGCATCGCCTCGGCCTGCGCACGGCGTTCGATCGTGCGCCGCTGCTGGTCGTCGGTCAACGGCAGACTGCGCGGCGTGCCGCTCGGGGGAGCGACGAGGTCGACCGATGTCCAGGATGGGATGACGGGCGCGGAAGCCGGCGGGAACGCTCCGTTCTCTGCACTCGGTCGAGGGGACAAGACGACGGTGACGGCATCGGTATTGGCGGTGTTGACGATGACGTCGGCGAACGTGCCGTTGCGGCTGACGTGCACGCGGATGCTGCCCTTGCCGAGCGTCATGCGGGCATGCCCCTGATCGTCGCTGACCGCGGTCGCGATCGGATAGTATTCGGCCATGTTCAGCAGTTCGAACGCCACGTTCGCGCCCGCAAACGGCCGTCCTTCGCCGTCCGTCACGGTCACCGCAAGATCGGTCGTCGGCGCATAATCCGAGGTCAGATTGCACAGCAGCATCGTGCCGTCGCCGCCCGCGCTCGCCGACGCGTCGACGTTGCCCTCGGAGAAATCGCAGAACACGCGCGCATGCACGAGCATCGCACGCGTCGACGCCTTGTCGAACCAGCCGCGATCCGGCACCTCCTCCGGCTCGCACGCGCCGAGGAAGCGCCAACGGCCATCCACATACGCCTCCACCCACGCATGGTTGTCGTCGCAATGCGCCCATCGCGGCGTATACACCTGCCGGGCCGGAATGCCGATCGCACGCAGCGCGGTGACCAGCAGCGTCGACTCCTCGCCGCACCGGCCGAGGCCGAGGTTCAGCGTGCCGATCGCGTTGAGCGTGCGGTTGTCGGACGGATGATAGGTGACGTGCTCGGCGCACCAGTAGTTCGTCTCGAGCATCGCATGCGTGGCGTCAAGACCCTGTACGCGGCCGATCAGCTCGCGGTGGCACCACGGGCGGCAGTCGGCCAGCGCCTCGTTGTTGATGCGCGGCCAGAACACGTAATGGACGAACAGGTCGACCGGCAGGTCACGCGTCCACGCCATCGTGCGACGCAGCATCAGCGCATGGTCGACGAACGAGAGCAGCACGGACGGATCGCAGTCGATGACATCGTTGGCCGGCGGCGTGCCATAGGTGAGCCGCGTCAGCGTCAGCCGGTCGCCGGTCAGCGTCTTCAGCAGCGACGATGCCGCGGGAAGCCGGTCGATCAGATCGGTACGTTCAGCGAAACGACGGTCGGCGTAGTCGCGCAGCTCGTCGTCGAGAAGGGAAGACATACTCATGAGCCACCATCATACGGGGAGCGGATGTCTCGGCGTTGCTGTGCCCGCATTCGGGAGTGGGAATAAGCCCAAGTGCGATGCATCGCAATGGTCCGTTAATCTGTCAGTAAGTATTGTGTTTCCTTGTTAACATTATTTAACTTTAATGTTGCTGTATATAATGTTAATGTATGAACATTATATAAGACACATTGCGAATAAGAAGGCAGCATATGGAATTCGTTGGCAGGGATGAGGAGCTTGACACGCTGGACTACCACTATTCGTTGGACAAGTTCCAGATGATCGTGGTGTACGGTCGGCGCCGTGTGGGCAAGACCGCGTTGCTGTCCAGGTTCTGCGAGGATCGTCCGACGCTGTGGTTCACGGCCAAGGAGCAAAGCGCGGCGATGAACCTGCGCGGCTTTTCCACGGAGGTCCGCCGGTTCTTCGGGGAGACCGAGGACAGCGGGCCGTTCAGGACATGGGAGGACGCGTTCTCGTATGTCGCTCGAAAGGCCGAGGGGGATGATCGGAGGTTCGTGTTCGTGTTCGACGAATTCCCATACGCGGCCGCCGTGGAACCGAGCCTGCCATCCGTATTGCAGGTAGCCATCGACCACCGGTTCAAGGCCACCCAGGTCATGATGGTGTTGTGCGGCAGCAACGAGGGTTTCATGGAAAGCAAGGTGCTCGGCTACCACAGTCCCCTGTACGGCAGGCGCAACGCGCAGATCCAGCTCAAGCCGTTCGGCCTGTTCGACGCGTGCCGCATGATGCCCGGTGACGCGGACTGGAAGGACCGCATCCAATACTATGCGGTGTTCGGCGGTACCCCTTATTATCTCGAGCAGATCGACCCGGCGAAGACATTTCAGGAGAACGTCATGGCGCAGTGCTTCAGCCAGTCGGGCCTGCTTTACCAGGAGCCCATGATGCTGTTGCGTCAGGAGTTGCGCGAGCCGGCCGCGTACAGTGCCGTGCTGGACGCTATCGGTTCGGGCCGGACAAGGCCGAAGGAGATAGCCGAATACGCCGGTATTGAGCAGAATGCGATCGGCGCGTACCTGCGCACGCTCGAACAGTTGAAGATCGTCGAACGGCAGGTCCCGTTCGGCGAGGATCCCGCACATTCCCGCAAGGGCCTGTGGAAACTGCGCGATCTGTTCTTCGCGTACTGGTATCGGTTCGTCGCGCCGGCCACGCAGATGATCGACATGCAAAGGGGACGTGCGGCAGGCCGAGTCGGCACCGAAGGGCCGGCGTTCGACACGTATGTCGGGCAGCAGTTCGAGACCATGTGCCAGCAGTGGCTGCTGAGGCATTACGACGACGACCAGGACGAGTTTGTGCCGACCAGCATGGGCAAGTGGTGGGGCAACGACCCGATGCGCCGAGAACAGGCCGACATCGACATCGTCATGACCGACTCGTTCAACCACAGAGTGCTGTTGGGCGAATGCAAATGGCGAGAGAGCGTGAACGAAACCGAAACCATCGACACGCTCAAAAGCAGATCGCCACTGATCAAGGAGCCTGGAGATCGGATCTACTACCTGTTCACCAAACACCCTGCAAGCGAAACCACCCGACGCAAGGCCGAACTGGAGGACAACCTGCACCTGATCGACGCCGAACACATGCTGCCATAGCACTCCTCCATTCGAACGAAAGAAAAGCGCGGTACATAAGCCGGATCTGAAGAAGGGGATGCAGGATTAGATCGCGAGAGCTTCGGCGGTACTGTCCAGCATGATGTCACGTATCTCGCCGTAATTGGGGTCCATCGACATGATGCTGACTACGGTTTCCTGGTTGGGGATGACGAGACAATATTGGCCGTATCTGCCGTCGCAGAGAAAGGCTCCCGGCCACGGCGCCATCCAGAACTGGTATCCGTATCCGTATGAGTGACTCGCTTTTTCCTTATGGTCTGGGTCGGTGTCGATGTGTTTGGTCGTCGCATCCCGCACATATCGTTCGTCGACGAGATGCAGACCGTTGAAGACACCGTTCTGGCAGAGCATCTGTCCGAAATTGCCGAGTTCGTCGATGGTGAGGTATAGGCCGTTGGCGGCGTGGACGTGACCCTGCGGGCAGAGTGTCCAGTCCGGATTGCCGATGCCTAGAGGCTCGAACAGACGGTTGCGCAGGTAGTTCAGTAGATTCTGTCCTGCCCGTCGTTCCACGATGCAGCTGGCGATGTAGGTGTTGAAATTGCTGTACAGGAACCGTGTACCCGGCTGGTTCACGAAATCGGCATGGAAGAAGTACGAGATCCAGTCATGAACCCGGTATCGGTTCTCGTCCTCCGAGAAGAACAGCGGATCGCGAAGCCCGGAGCTCATGGTGAGCAGGTCTCGCACGGTGACCGCTTGAAGATTGGTGCTGGGGTTGTCTGGAACGTATTCGGGAAGGGCGTCGCATATGTGTTCGTCGAGTTCGGTCAATCCTTCCTGAATGGCCAGTCCTACGCCGATGGATGTGACGCTTTTGCTGACGGAGTACATGTTCAATCGGGTTTTGCGTGGAAGTCGGTGCAAGTCGGCGGTGATTTTTCCGGCTCGTCGTGTTTGTATGTAGTACACGTTCAGGTGTCGTTCCTGTGTGCGGGTCGCGATGAGATCGGCGATGTGTGCTGTTTCGTCCATGATTGGTTTCCTTTCGTTGATGTGCTGATGTGTGATGGTGGCCGGAGCGGTGATGAAAGCTCCGCTGAATCGTCGGCTTTCGCTGTTGATTCAGCCCAGTTCGAATGCCTTGGTGGCGTATTCGTCGAGAAGCTGCTCCAGTCGTGAGGATTCCTTGACATGACCCTGTATGCCATCGCCCAGATCGATGTAGCCCAGCGAGTCGTCGGCTTTAGGCCATGCAGGCAATGGGATTCCCTCGGATTGACCATTGGGAACGCCGGTCCTGATGAAGTTGGACCAATAGGCGTTGACTTGCTTGGCCAGAATTCGGTCGTAGGCGGTCCATTGACGTGTCGGCGGCACGCCGGCGTCCAGCGAGTCGAAGGTGTACCACAGTTCGCTGGAATGCCATGCCCAGTTTGCTGCTCGGGACCGGACGGTGCCGATGTCACCAATGCTTTGCGGGGTGATGTGCGAAAACACATAGGCGTATGTGGCCTGTTTGCTGCCGATGCGTCTGTTCATCATCCTGCCGAAGGCACGGGCGACCATCAAATTCCTGCCGCCGTTGGTGCCGAGCCCGTATGTTTCCAATTCACGCGCAGTATACGCTGCGGTCTGGTCGGTGACGGTGACAAGGTTTCTGAAGTCATATTCGTCGTATAGGTCTCCAAGTAGTTGCCGATAGTGGGCGTAGAAATCCTGCGCCGTGATGATTCCGTGGTTGTCACCTTCGCCGTAGTTGGTGCCCGTGAGTATGTTGATCGAGTCGAGTGCCCCGGCGCGTATCGCATCGGCCGCCGATGCATGGACAATGTAATTGTCATCCTGCGTTATATGGCCCGTCCAGCCTGCACTGTCGGTATCCATGAGCTGTTCGGCGCTCATGGAGCGTAGCTTATCCAGCGGTATGTCTGGGGTGAGGCCGAGATCGTGGAGATAGATGGCTCCTCGTTGCTCGGCAGCTGATTGGGATTGATAGGTATCGGTCCATTTCAGCCCGCTTTCGAGAATCATGCCCCGTATTGGTGCGGACAGCTTGGGAGAGGTCGCCATCGCCATGCATTTGGTAGTGCCGCCCGATTGTCCGCCGATGGTGATGCTGGATGGATCTCCGCCAAAGGCCGCGATATTGTCGACTATCCATTGCATGGCCTTGATCTGATCCATCAGACCGTAGTTGCCGCTATGGCCCTGTTCATTTGATAATTGCTCTAGGGCGAGATAGCCGAAAGCTCCAAGTCGTTGCTCGACGCTGACGACGACTATTCCGTGGGCTGCAAAAGCCGCGGCGTTTGTTTCCTGCTCGTATGCATACGCCTTGTCGAGGCTTCCTCCGTGGAACCATACGTAAACCGGCCGTTTGGTCGTGTCGATCAACGCGGACTGTGTGGTGGTGATGTTGAGGTAGAGGCAGTCCTCGCTCGTCTGCGGAACGGTTCCGTAGTAAAAGTCGGAGCACCACGGTTCAATGTCGGATTCGAGATCCTGCATGGGCATGGATTGGTAGTGATAGGCTTCGCGCACGCCTTTCCAGGGTTTGAGATCCTGCGGTGGTCTCCAGCGCAACGCTCCTACCGGCGGTTCGGCATAGGGTATGCCTCGGTATTCGACGAGGTCCTCCGGCCCCTTGTTGTTGACCGTGCAAAGGCCTTTCAGCAGGCCGTATCGCGTGGATACAACGGTTGGGTCCTCAGAGGTTGTCGGCTTGTGGCGTGCCCGCCGTGCAGCTGCTGGGCGCATGGTTTCCTCCTTTGGTCTGCGATTGTTCCGCCCGTTGCCGTATGTGGGCATGGCAAGGAACAACTAATATTGAGTTACTGACAGTAAGTTTAACGTGTTTTTTGCGGCGTGGGTGTATATATGACTAAAAAGCTGAAATTTCAACGAAAGATAGTGACAATCTGCCGCGATTCATGGATTTGACTTCGATTACTCTGAGTAATATACTTCAGATGTCGAAGCGCAGTGGATTCCCTCAATGTAGAGAAAGCCAAGGTGGCACCGCTGTCGCGCATCCACGAGACAAGGAAAGGAACAGGCATGGCTGTTGCGGAGCAACGTGCGTCGTTGGGCGTGCGGTTCGCGCGCTGGTGGCAGGGCTTCTTCTACCAGTGGCAGTTACAGATCATGGTGCTGCCTGGCATCATCTTCATGATCATCTTCAACTACATCCCGATCTACGGATTGGTGCTGGCATTCAAGAATTACACCGTGGTGGACACGATCGGCGACGCCCCATGGATCGGACTCGACAATTTCAAGATCATCCTCGGTGACTCTTATTTCTGGGATTCCGTCGTCAACACGCTGGGCATCAGCGTCATCAAGCTCGTCCTCGGATTCATCCTGCCGATCATCCTCGCCGTGATGATCTACGAGGTGCCATGGAAACCGTTCAAGAAGATCGTGCAGACCATCACCTACCTGCCGCACTTCTTCTCTTGGATCATCCTCGGTGGCATGCTGATCAGCTGGCTGTCTTCCAACGGCCTGCTGAACTCGACGCTGCACGTCTTCGGCATCGATGCTGGCGCGAACTATCTGCTCGACGCCGACAAGTACTGGGGCATCGCGTCGCTGTCCGATGTGTGGAAGGAGGCCGGCTGGGGCACGATCCTCTACTTGGCCACCATGGCCGGCATCGACCAGAGCCTGTACGAGGCGGCAGAACTCGACGGCGCGTCGAAGATCAAGCGCATCTGGCACATCACCCTGCCTGGCATCAGCAACATGATCACGCTCAACCTGATCCTGTCGGTCTCCGGTATCCTCAACTCGAACCTCGACCAGACCCTCGTGCTCATGAACTCGCAGAACCAGTCCAAGGCCGAGGTCATCAACTCGTACGTCTACCGCATGGGCATGACGCAAGGCGACTTCTCCTACGCCACCGCGGTCGGACTTGGCATCTCGATCATCTCCGCGATCCTGCTGGTCGTCACCAATGCGGTCACCAAGAAAATCAACGACAACCAGTCGGTACTGTAAGGAAGCAGCATCATGGTACAAGACAAATCGCTCGCGCTCGATCCCAAGCGTCGCATCCGCCACTCCTCCCGTGCATTTGACGTGGTCAACTGCACACTACTGGTCATCTTCACGCTGCTGATTGCCGTGCCTGTGTGGAACATCGTCGTCGCATCGTTCTCCGCGTCTGGCTCGACCGGTGGACTCGCGCTGGTGCCTGACAAGTTCACGCTCGACAACTACAAGGCCGTGTTCACCGACGGCGGCATGTGGAACGCGCTGCTCATCTCCGTGGCAAAGACCGCGGTCGGTGTGGTCGCGCACACGCTGTTCTGCGCGCTGTTCGCCTACCCGATGAGCAAAGCGTACCTCAAGGGCCGCAAGCTGTATTCGGCAATGGGCATCATCACCATGTTCTTCGGCGGTGGCATGATCCCCACGTTCCTGCTCATCAAGTCGCTCGGCCTGCTTGACACGTTCTGGGTGTACATCATCCCCGCGCTGTTCAGCTACTACGACGTGATCATCCTGATGAACTTCTTCCGCCAGATCCCCGAATCGCTGATCGAATCCGCGAAGATCGACGGCGCGAGCGAATGGCGCGTCTTCTCCTCGATCATCTTGCCGCTATCGATGCCCGGACTGGCCACGATCGGCTTGTTCCACGGCGTCGCCCAGTGGAACGACTTCATGACCACGAAACTGTACGTTAACAATGAGCAGCTGTACCCGCTGCAGATGCGCCTATACAACATCATCATGCAGTCGCAGGCCGCGTCCGAGAACGGCAACATGGCCTCCGCCGTGCTAGACACCACCACGCGAGGCGTGCGCCTGTCGACCATCATCATCACGATCGTGCCGATCCTTGTGCTCTACCCGTTGGTGCAGCGATACTTCGTCGGCGGCACGATGCTCGGCGCGGTCAAGGGCTGAGACTGAGACGCTAACGGAAGCAAGGAGCACAGCAATGAAGAAGCGCAATCGCATCATCCGAACTCTCATCGCGGGTCTGGCCGCGATGGCAATGGTCGCCCCGCTGGCCGCCTGCGGCGTCGACAACGCCTACACCACGAACACGGTCGACGCCCTGCCTGACCCCGCGTACACGCTCTCTGCGGACAAGCCGGCCTGGCAGTCGGACACGTCCAAGGACAACACGCTCACCTGGTACGTGAACGCCGACTGGTGGAACAAGTCGTTCGGGCAAGACCTGATCACCAAGAAAATCAAGGAGGACCTTAACGTCGACATCAAGTTCGTCACGGGCGACGACACCAAGCTCAACACGTACTTCGCCGGTGGCGACCTGCCCGACGTAATCACCGTGTTCGATAGTACGTCGCGCGTTGCCAAGGCCGCGAAGAATTGGTCGTACCCGTTGCAGGACCTTGCTGCGAAATACGACCCGTACTTCATGAAGGTCGCCAAGAAGGAGACGCTTGACTGGTTCAAGCTCTCCGACGGCAAGACACACGGATACCCTTCGTACTCCAACACGTCCGAGGACTATAAGTCAGGCATGATCCACACCTCGCAGGCGTTCGTCATCCGCAAGGACGTGCTCGCGGCCATCGGCGACCAGGACTTCACCACGCCCGAAGGGTTCATCGCCGGCATGAAGGCCATCAAGGAGAGGTTCCCCGACCTCGTGCCGTTCGGATTCAACGACTTCAGCGGCGGCAACAGCTCGCTCGACACTGTGTTGCAGAACATGCTCGGCGTGCCCACCCTGAGCAAGGACGGCACGTTCTACGATCGGCAGATGGACGACGATTACCTGACTTGGCTCAAGACGCTACGGCAGGTGCACGAGGATGGCAACATCTCCGACGACAGCTTCGCCGACGACGGCGACACGTTCAAGGAGAAGGAGAGCACCGGCAAATACGCCACCATGCTGGTAACCGGCTTCGTCGGCCAGAGCGCGCCCCTGCAGCAGTGGGCTTCAACCGACCCGGACGGCCAGTACGTCGCCATCGACGGCATTCGCAGCACCAAGGGGCGCAAGCCCACGCTCAGTGAGACCGGTCTGAGCGGCTGGACCGTCAGCTACATCACCAAGCAGTGCAAGAACCCGGCCAAGGCCATCCAGATCTTCACCTACCTGCTGTCCGACTACGGCGAAATGCTCGTCAACTACGGCATCGAAGGCAAGACCTACACGACGAACGCCGACGGCACCGTCTCATGGACTCCCGAAGCCAACAAGATCCGCCTGAACGACTCCGAAAAATGGCAGAAGGAATACCGCATGGGCGAGTTTGTGCTCTTCGGCCACGACCGGTACAAGGCGCTCAACAAGGACTCCTTCGCCGACGCCATCAAGCAGTTCCAAGAGCACAACCAGCAGTATCTGACCCCGCAGTATGAGATCGAGAACATCGCGCCGGACGCCGGCACGCTGGAAGCCCGCTCGTACTCGGCCATCACGACCAAATGGTCGTCCACGCTGGTCTCGCTCATCCGAGCCGGTTCGGACAAGCAATTCGACAAGATCGTCGACCAATACAAAACGTTCCTGAAGAACAACGACATCGACGCCATCAACAAGGTGCGCAACGAGAAGATCAAGGCCAACGAGAAGCTGCTCGGTGAATAAGCCATCGTTTCGGGTCTGCCCCGTGACTGGACAGACCCGAAACGTCTCACACCCAACATGTATGACCATAAGGAAGCCAATCCCATGAACACCATATATATGACCGATGGACCGGAACGCATGTTCACGCCGATCGAAGAGGACGCAGCCGGCGCCGCCGACGTGACGATAACCGTCGATCCCGGACACCGACATCAGAGCATCGACGGATTCGGCGCATCGTTCACCGACTCGTCCGCCCACCTGATCGGTCAGGTGCTCGACGACGGGGATCGCACGTACGCGATGTCCAAACTGTTTGATCCCAAACTCGGCATTGGGCTGTCGTTGCTGCGCAACCCAATGGGGGCTTCGGACTACGCGCGTACGATCTACAGCTACGACGACATGCCCGACGGGCACGAGGACATGGAACTTGAGCACTTCTCCATCCATCACGATACGGGCAGCATCATCCCTTTGACCAAATGGGCCATGGAACTCAACCCGCAGCTCAAGCTCATCGCCTCGCCTTGGAGCGCGCCGGGATGGATGAAGACCAGCGGTTCCATGATCGGCGGAGAACTCAAGGAGGATCGCTACAAGGTCTATGCCCGGTACTTTGTGCGGTTCCTTCAGGCGTATGCCGAACAGGGCGTTCCGGTATTCGCCGTCACGCCGCAGAACGAGCCGCTGTTCGTGCCCGGCCACTATCCGGGCATGCTGATGCCGGCGGACCGGGAGGTGCGTTTCGTGCGTGACTTCCTGCGTCCCGCCCTGCACGATGCGGGGCTCGACACACGCGTGTTCGGCTACGACCACAACTGGGACCGCATCGATTATCCGCTGAATCTGCTCGACGAGGCGGCCGACGCGTTCGACGGCATCGCATGGCACTGGTACGGCGGCCGACCCGTCAGCCAGTCGCGCGTCGCGGCGATTTTCCCCGGCAAGGACGTGTACTTCACCGAAGGCTCCGGAGGCGAATGGATACCCGAATTCGAGCCGGCGTTCAGCAACCTCATGCGCACCGGCATCGACATCCTGCGCAACGGGTCGAAATCGTTCATCCTGTGGAACCTCGCACTTGACGAGCACAATGGGCCGGTCGTTCCCGGCTTCGGCCGCAGCACCTGTCGCGGTCTGCTGCGCGTCGACCAGACCGACCGGACCGTGGAATACACGCTGGACTATTACGGTCTGGCCCACTTCAGCAAGTTCATCCGCCCCGACGCGGTGCGTATCGACAGCAGTCAGACCGCCGGCGTGCGTTCGCTGGCCTGCCGCAACACGGACGGTTCGACGGTCGCGGTGTTGTTCAACGACGCGGATCATGCCGTGCGGGTCGTTGTGGAAGTGTGTGGCATGGACGGTTCGCCGTGCACGGCTACGATGCCGGCCAAGGCCGCGCTGACCGTGGTCTGGAACGACGAGAATAATGGCATGCGATGAAATTGTTTTCCATTGGCGGCAGGCTGTACCGCACGCTTGAACTGGTCTGGCAGGTGATGGAACTGAGCCTGCTGTTCCTGCTCGGCTCCGTGCCGATCGTTACGATCGGGGCGAGTGCGGCGGCGATGTTCCGCGTGCGGTTCGACATGATCGAAGAAGGGGCCGTGCCGATAGTGTCCCGTTTCCGGTCGGCCTACCTGCGTGCTTTGAGGCGTGCGGTACCGGCATGGCTGATCGTGGTTGTCGGATTCGTCTTGCTGCTTGCCGTATACTGGGGTGTCTCCATGCTGACGGGAGGCAACCAGTACGTGCTGATGCCGCTGATCGTGGTCGGAGCCGTGTGGATGCTGACATGCGTCAACGTGTTTCCTCTACTCGCGTCTCGGCCGGCATTGGACGTTCCGGTGGTGGTGTTGTTCCGTGAGGCCGTCCGTGCCGGCCTCGGACATGTGCTGCAATCCGCGTTGATGGTGTGTGTGCTGCTGGCAGCCGTGCTGTCGGTGGTGTTCGTGCCGTGGCTGCTGTTCGTGGCGCTGTTCTTCTTCCCCGGACTGGCATGCTATGCGAGGGTGTGGCTCGTCCGGTGGGCACGTGCGGGAACAGTGCAGCCATGACGACATGACTGGCAAACGCCGTATGGAAAATCCTGATCGTAGTAGGTAGGTCAATTTATGCAGGACAAAGCGCAGCACAATGAACGCGACCGCGGGGGCAAACCCCGCAAGCATCGCCCGGAAACCGAGCAGAAACGACGCGAGATCATCGCCGCCGCGTCGCAGGTATTCGCGGAAAAGGGATTCAACGATGGGACGCTGGAAGAGATCGCCGAACGAACCGGTCTCACGCGGGCCGGCGTGCTTCACCATTTCGGGTCCAAAAGCGCCCTGCTGATGGAGGTGGTGAAAAACCGAGACGTCTCCGGCGGCCAGCGGCGTGAACAGACGCACATCGACCACGGCGAGGACTGGTTTCGCCATCTCGCTGCCACGGCCGACGACAACGCCAAGCATCCGGGTATGGTGCGCCTGTTCACCATGATGTCCGGAGAATCGGTCGTCAAAAAGAACGCCAGCATGCCGTACTTCCGGGACCGCTACCGTGACCTGCGCAACGACCTGATGGCCTCGTTCGTCCAGATGGCCAAGGAGCGCAAAGCCACCATCAACATGGCCGAGGCTGAGATGGCGAGCTCGGCCATCATCGCGGTCATGGATGGTCTGCAATATCAGTGGCTGCTGCAACAGGGAGGCGAGAACGACGAGACCGAAACGTCCGAAGACGACAGTCCCGTCGATCTCGCGGAGTACACACGCTACGCCATCAACGTGATCGTCGCGGCCGTGCTCGAACACCATGACGATCCACCGCTGATCCAATAACCAGTGCCAGCCGGTAAGGGTTAGTCGAACCGATTTGTACGGGAGACCATGCGGACGCCCGTGTGAGATGTACGAAACGGCTTGAGCCCTGTCAGTGGAGCTGGCCTTCGGTGAGGAAGAAGGCGTGGGCGTCGCCGTGATGCTTGTTGTCGATGTAGCGGCGGAACAGGGCGAGCCGTTCGACGGTGCTCTTGGCGAGCGGCTGGGGGAGTGCGTCGAGGTCGAACCAGCCGACGTTGAGGCTCTCCTCGTCGCCGACGAACGGGTCGGCGTTGCCGCCCGGCTTCACCGAGCACAGGAACGAATGGTCCATGTACATCGTGTTGTCGCCGTTCGCGTAGGTGATGACCTTGTCGGAGGAGATCACGGCCACGAGATCGGTGACGACCGCGTCCACGCCGGTCTCCTCCTTGATCTCGCGGATCACCGTGTCCGCAGGCTGCTCGCCCGGCTCGTTGATGCCGTAGACCATCGCCCATTCGCCGGTGTCGGAGCGGCGGCCGAGCAGGATGCGGCCGGCATCGTCCAGCACGCAGCCGGTCACGCCCATGAGCCACAGGAGATCATGGCCGATCTTTTTGCGCAGTTCGAGTACGAAATCTGGAGTTGGCATAGATGGATCCTTTCGACGGATGGGTGGCTCCCCTCGATGACGAGGGGAGCCAAGAAGAGAGGTCAGACCAGTGCGGCGGTCGCGCGGTCGGCCATCCACTGTTCGACCTCGTCGATCTGCTTCGGGATGCCGGCGGAGAGCCATTCGGGGCCGTGCTCGGTCATGAGCACGTCGTCCTCGATGCGGATGCCGATGCCACGCATCTCCGGCGGCAGCAGCAGCAGATCGTTCTTCGCGAAGTACAGTCCCGGCTCGATGGTGAAGATCATGCCCGGCGTGATCTTCGCACCCTGGTACGACTCGTAGCGGGCCTGCGCGCAGTCGTGCACATCAAGGCCGAGGTGGTGCGCCACGCCGCAGGCGAGCCAACGGCGGTGCTGCTGGCCTCCGGGGGAGAGCGACTCCTCCACACCGACCGGCAGGATGCCCCACTCGTGCAGACGCTCCGCGATCACGCGCATGCACGCGTGGTGGATGTCCGAATAGGTCGCGCCCGGCTTGGCCGCCTCGAAACCGGCCTGCTGGGAGTCCAGCACCGCCTGATACAGACGCTTCTGCAGATCGGTGAACTTGCCGCCGACCGGGAACGTACGCGTGATGTCGGCCGTGTACAGGCTGTTGACCTCCACGCCGGCGTCGATAAGCAACATATCGCCCTGACGCACCACGCCCGTGTTGCGCATCCAGTGCAGGATCGGCGCATGCTCGCCCGACGCGATGATCGTGTCGTAGCCCAGGCCGTTGCCCTCCTCGCGGGCGTTCGAGTTGAACGCGCCCTCGAGCATGCGCTCCGAGTTCGGCTTGTCGATCACATGCGGCAGACGGGTCAGGATGCGGTCGAAACCATCCTTGGTCGCGGCGATCGCCTTGCGCATCTCGCCGATCTCATAGGAATCCTTGAGCATACGGGCCTCGGCGGCGAATTCGTGCAGCTTGTCGTCGTCCGCGGCGTTCCGGTCAGGATCGGCGAAGCCGTTCGCCTCACGCACGCCTTCGACCAGCGCGGTGACCTGCGGATCGGCGTCGGCGATCACGCGCACGCGCACCGCGCCCGCCTCCGCACCGACGTCCTTGCCGAGCGCATCGGCCAGCTGCGCGATGTCATGCGTCTCCAGACCGGTCATCGCGGCCAGCTCCTTGAGACCGGCGCGCGGGCCGACCCAGTACTCGCCGTAATGCGCGTCGCGATAGTAGTCGTCGGTCGAATTATCGGCGCGCGGCGCGACGAACAGCTCGGCCGTATGGGTCTTGCCGGCCTTCGCCTCCTCGGAGGACGGATCGACCGGGTTGAGCACGAGCACCGCACCCGCCTCGTAATCCTGGCCGAGGCCGGTGTAGTACGCGAACGACGTGTCCGGACGGAACATGTAGTCGCAGTCGTTGTTGCGCACCTTCGGCTGACCCGCCGGGATCACCAGACGCTCGCCCGGGAACGCCTTGCCGAGCTTGGCCAGACGCACCGGCGTGAACTTCGACGACTCGAGCGGCTCCACCTCGGGCTCCTGATTGTCCCAGCCGGTCTTCATGAACGCGCTGAACGCGTCGCTGTTCGGACGCAGCGACCGGTTGTTCACGCGGTCGGCGATCGGCTGGTTCGCGCCCGGCGCGCTCGCCTGCTCCTCGGCCTCGTATTCCCTGTCCTTCTCGGTGATGACCTCGCTCATCGACACTCCTCTCATTGGCGTAGTCACGGTGTTACCGCTCCCATCCTAGTTCGTCCGCGGCGTAAGCACGACGCCCGGCCCGCATGGTGCGCGCTCTCGTCTAGAATAGGGGAAGTTTGCGCATCAGCCAGTACAGAGGGGAGCCGCAAGGGCATGTCATACGAGCATCCGAACCGTAACAACGAGACCATCCGCGACGTGGAGCGCGATATCATGCGTCGTCCGCCGGAGCATAACACCACGAACATGGACCTCGACCGGATGAACCTCATCCTCGACCTGTTCGGCCACCCAGAACAGTCGTTCCGCGTCATTCACGTCACCGGCACGAACGGCAAGGGCTCGACCGCGCGCATGGCCGAGGCGATCTGCCGCGCGTACGGCATGCGCACCGGCCTGTACACGTCGCCGCACCTCGAACGCATCAACGAACGCATCGCCATCGACGGCCAGGAACTCTCCGACGACGACTTCATCGACATCTGGGATCAGGTCAAGGACCTCATCGACCTCGTGGACGCGAAGATGACCGAACAAGGCAAGCCGCGCATGAGCTTCTTCGAGGTGCTCACCGCGATGGCGATCTGGAAGTTCGCCGACGCGCCGGTCGACGTGGCCATCGTCGAGGTCGGCATGGGCGGCCTGCAGGACGCCACCAACGTGCTCGACGCGGACGCGGCGATCATCGGCCCCGTCGACATGGACCACATGATGTGGCTCGGCGACACCGTCGAGAAGATCGCCGAGCAGAAGGCCGGCATCATCAAGCCCGGCTGCACGGCGATCATCGGCCGCCAGCCGCACGAGGATGAGGTCATGCCGATCCTCGAGGAGGCCGCGCGCCGCAACGACGCCAAGCTCGAACGCGACGGCTACGAGATGGAGGTCGTCTCGCGCACTCCGGCCGTCGGCGGCCAGATGGCCACGCTGCGCACGCCGCTCGGCACCTACGCCGACGTGCCGATCTCCAAGTTCGGCGAGCATCAGGCGCACAACGCGCTCGCCGCGCTCGCCGCCGCCGAGGTCGTCATCCCCGTGTCCGGCGCGCTCGACGGCGACCTCGTGGGCGAGGCACTGAGCGGCGTGAAGGTGCCGGGACGCATCGAACAGGTGCGCACGTCGCCGACCATCATCATCGACGGCGGCCACAATGTGAACGCCGCGCAGGCGTTGCGCGACGCCATCGAGGAAAGCTACGACTTCCAGCAGCTCGTCGGCGTGGTCGCCATGATGGCCGACAAGCAGGTCGAGGAGTATCTCGGCGTGCTCGAACCGATCCTGAACAAGATCGTCGTCACCGAGAACTCGTGGCGCGACCGCGTCATGCCGGCCGAGGAGCTCGAGAAGATCGCCGTGCGCGTGTTCGGCCGCGACCGCGTGATCCGCGAGGATGCGTTGCCCGACGCGATCCAGACCGCCGTCAACATGGTCGACGTGGAGGATGAGATCGGCGTGGGCTACGGCCACGGTGTGCTCATTTGCGGCAGCTTCGTCACCGCCGGCGACGCACGCGTGCTGCTCAAGGAACGCATGAACCCGGACCTCGCCAAGCCGAAGCACGAGCGCGTCGAACCGAACCTCGGCACCGTCGCGGACGGTGCCGCCGACGGTGCGTCAGGCGCCGCCGACGCGACGGACGACGACGCGGCCGACCGCGACTTCGCGACCGACGCCAACCCGGACTTCGACAACGACGACTTCGGTGACTTCGGCCTGTCCAGGCTTGCGCAGGAGGCCGTGGAACACGACGTCGCGGACGATGCGGCCGACGCGGACGACGCCGGTTCGGTCGACGCCGAATAGTACCGGCCGTTCGACTGCGATACGGTCAGGCGGACCTGCATGTATCTCAAGGAACTGATGCTGCGCGGCTTCAAATCGTTCGCGTCGGCGACCACGTTGCGTTTCGAGCCCGGCATCACGGCCGTCGTGGGCCCCAACGGCTCCGGCAAATCGAACATCGTCGACGCGCTCACCTGGGTGATGGGCGAGCAGGGCGCGAAGAACCTGCGCGGCACCTCGATGGAGGACGTGATTTTCGCCGGCACGTCGTCGCGTCCGCCGCTCGGCCGCGCGCAGGTGTCGCTCACCATCGACAACACCGATCACGCGCTCGACATCGACTATACGGAAGTCACGATCTCACGCACGATCTTCCGCAACGGCGGCTCCGAATACGCGATCAACGGGTCGCCTTGCCGCCTGCTCGACATCCAGGAGCTCCTGAGCGACACCGGCCTCGGCCAGCAGATGCACGTGATTGTCGGGCAGGGCCGGCTCGACCAGATCCTCAAAGCCGACCCGAGCGGCCATCGTGCGTTCATCGAAGAGGCCGCCGGCATCCTCAAACACCGCAAACGTAAGGAACGCGCGCTGCGCAAGCTCGCGAACACCGAAACCAACCTGTCGCGCCTCGACGACCTGCTCGGCGAAATCCACCGCCAGCTTGGTCCGCTCGGCCGGCAGGCGCGCGTCTCCCGCCGTGCCGACGGCATCCAGGTGACCCTGCGCGACGCCATGTCGCGTCTGTACGCCGACGACGCGCAACGCGCGATGGCCCGACGCGACGCCGTGCGCGCCGACCTGACCCGGGTGCGCGGCGAACTGAACGCGATGCGCCATGATCTGGCGCGCGTCAAGATCCGCATCGAGCAGGTCGAGGCGATGGCGTCCGCCTCGTCGCCGGCCATCGCGCAGGCCAACCAGCAGTGGCACGAGCTGTCGCGCATCGAGGAACGGCTGCGCTCGCTCGCCTCCGTGGCCGAGGAACGCGCACGCTCGCTGGAAGGGCAGATGACGGCCGTGCCCGGCGAGGATCCGGACCTGCTCAACCGGCGCGCCGACGAACTCGCCGCGCAGACGGAACGGCAGCGGCAGACGGCGCAGGACGCGCGGCTCGCGTTCGACAAGGCCACCGAAACGCGTGCCGACCACGAACAGCGGCTCGCATCGGTGCGCCAGACCCTGATCGAACTGCGCCGCATGACGCAGCGGCGCGAGGCGAAGATCACGAACCTGCGCGAGATGATCGCACGCGAGGAGGCGGCCGTGCAACTCGCGGCCACCCGTTCCAAGGACTTCGCCGCGCAGCGTGACCAGCTCGAACGGCAGCATGGCGAGGCCGTCGCGCAACGCGATGCCTTGGAACGCGCGCGTGACACCGATGACGCGGACGACGGCACGGATGCTCTGGACGAGGCGCGTCGTGCGTTGGCGACCGCGCAGGACGCGCTCAACGACCTGCAGGACCGGCAGCGTGAACTCAACGGCCGGATCATCTCGCTCAAGGCCAAGGCCGACGCCCTGCACGACACGTTGGACAGCCGCACCGCGTCCGGTGCGCTTGAACGGGACCCCGACGTGCGCTCGCTCGGCCGACTCACCGACTTCATCCGTGTGGCCGATGGCTGGGAGGACGCCGTGGCCCATGCGCTCGACGCGTTCGCCGGGGCGATCGTGGTGCCGGACCGGGCGAATGTGCTGCGCGCGCTCGAGCTCGCCCGCGAAGGACGACTGGGCAGGGCCGTGGTGCTGACGCCGGTGACGGAGGACGATGGCATCGTTCGCGATATCCGATCCGGTGCAACGGATGACACGGCGGATGACACGATCGACGATGCGGCCGGCATATGCGCGGCGGCGCTGGTGACGGCGAACCCGGACGCCGAGGATGCCGCCCAGGCCATGGCCGTGGCGCGTGCGGTGCGGCTGCTACTGTCCGACACCGTCGCGGTGGAGACCCTGGACGATGCTGCGGCGGCCATGGCGGCGACGTCGCATCGGTTCACGCGGGCCGTCACCCGTGTCGGCGACCTTGTCAACACGGTGGGCGGCGTGGGCGGCTCGTCCTCGTCGCACAGCGACCTGTCCCTCGTCGCGCGCCGCGACAAGGCGCTCGCACAGGCCGCCGATCTGCAGGCGCAGGTCGATGCGTTGGACGTGCAGGTCGAACAGGCACGTGCCGAACGCGACCGTGCGCGGCTCGCCGTCGACCATGCGGCCGCCATGCGCACTGAGACGCGGCTCAAGGCGCAGCAGGCCGCCGCACAGCTTGCCGCCGTCACCGAACGCATCGCCCACCTCGAACGGCAGATGCGCGGGTTGAACGACAAGCGCGCCGCATCGGACGACACCCGCGCCGCGAAGCAGCTCACCGTCGACGATCTCAACCGTGCGCTCGCGGCCGCGCAATCCGGCGGTGACGGCGACGCCGACGGCGATGAACTGGCCGACCGCGAACGGTCGCTCGACATCGCGCTCAACACCGCCCGCGAACAGGAAATGACCGCGAAACTGGCATGGACCGAAGCCGACCGCAAGGCCGAATCCCTGGCCCGCCAGACCGGTCTGCTGCGCGATCAGGCCAACGAGGCCGCCGCACGTCGCGTCCGCATCGCCGAAACGAACGAACGCCGTCGCCAGCGGATCGACCGCATCCGTCGCATCGCCGCCGACGCACAGGCCGTCGCCGCACTGGCGAACCGCGCCGTCACCGAAGTGACCGCGCAACGCGACGCGCTGCAGCAGGCCGCCTCCGGTCACGACGAGGAACTGAAAACCCTGCGCACGCGCCGCGACGAACTCGAACCACAGGTCGCCGATCTGGCCGCCCGGGAACACGCGCTCGACGTGGACCGGGAACGGCTCGCCGCCGAATACGGGCAGATCACGCAGAAGATCGCCGACGGACTCGGCCGTGACGTGGACGAGCTCATCCGCGAATACGGGCCGGATCAGCCGGTGCCGGTGCTGGACGACGACGGGCGACCGGTGCCGCTGGACGAGGACGACGGTCGCGACGATGATGATCGTAGCGACGCCAGCGACGACGACAGTGACGGCACGGCGTCCGGTGACAGCGACACGGAGCCGCCACGCTACCGCACCGTGCCGTACGTGCGCAAGGAGCAGGAGCAGCGACTCGAGAAGGCCCGGCGTGACCTCGCGGCGCTCGGCAAGGTCAATCCGCTCGCGGCCGAGGAATACGACGCCCTGCAAGCGCGCAACCAGTACCTGCACGACCAGCGCGACGACGTCGCCAAATCCCGCGACGACCTCATGCAGCTCATCCGCGACCTCGACGCGACCATGGTCGATGTGTTCCGCGGCGCGTTCGACGACACGGCCGCGGCGTTCGAGCAGGTGTTCGCCACGCTGTTCCCGGGCGGTACCGGGCGGCTGCGGCTGGAGAACCCGGACGACCTGCTTACCACGGGCGTGATCGTCGAGGCGAGTCCGGCCGGCAAACGCGTCAAACAGCTCAGCCTGTTGTCCGGCGGCGAACGGTCGCTCACCGCGCTGGCACTGCTGTTCGCGATCTTCACCGCACGGCCGAGCCCGTTCTACGTGATGGATGAGGTGGAGGCGGCGCTTGACGACGTGAACCTCACGCGGCTCATCAACGCGCTCGAGCAGCTGCGCGAGCATGCGCAGCTCATCGTCATCACGCACCAGCAGCGTACGATGTCGATCGCCGACGCGTTGTACGGCGTGACGATGCGCGCCGACGGCGTGACCGCCGTGGTGTCCCAGCGGCTGGAACGGGGATAGGGGTTGGTAAGCGGAATAGTTGGCTGGCCGGATTGCTCCCCTCAGTCGCCTGCGGCGACAGCTCCCCTCACGGAGGGGAGCCGATGTGCGTGACGTGTGACTTGGCTCCCCTCTCCGAGGGGAGCTGTCAGCGAAGCTGACTGAGGGGAGCAGCCCGGCCAGCCCCACCACGCATACAACAATCCCCCTGCACCACATCGGCACAGGGGGATCGGGAACCGGACGCGTTACCGGGTCACTTGGTCATATCGCGGTAGATCGGGCTGTTCTGCCAGTTGAACTCGAAGTTCTTCAGGTCCTTGCTGGCGACGCCGTTCGCGTTGGTGTAGTACAGCGGCACGGACGGCAGGTCGTTGAGCAGGATCTCCTCGGCGGCCTGGTAGTCCTTGATGGCCGCGTCGGTCGACGACTCCGCGTTGCCCTTGGCCAGCAGCTGGTCGAACTCCGGGTTCTTGTAGTCGCCGGTGTTCGCGCCGTTGCCGTCGGCCGCGGAGGTCGCGTACAGCGAGGTCAGGTAGTTCTCGATCGACGGATAGTCCGGCGACCAGCCCATGCGGTGCGGCTTGTGCAGCGTACGGCCGTCGGTCACCTCGCTCAGCTCGGCGCTCGTGGCGAACACCTGCGTGGCCGCGTCGATGCCCAGCGTGTTCTTGATCGAGTTGATGACCGCGTCATACACGCTCTTCATGCCGCCGTCGGAGTTGTACGCGATCTCGAACGTGCCGCTCCACGGGGAGATCTTGTTGGCCTCGGCCCACAGTTCCTTCGCCTTGTCCGGGTTGTAGGCGAGGTTCTCGACACCCTTGAGCGAGTCGGAGTGGCCGTTGATGGCCGGCGCGGCGAAGTCGGTGGCCGGCGTGCACAGGCCGGACATGATCTTCTCGCAGATCTGCTCGCGGTTGATGGCCATGGAGATGGCCTGGCGGCGCAGCTGGCCCTCCTTGCCGGGCTCGAAGTGCTTATAGTCCTGCGTGATCACGAACATGGTGATCGACGAGCCGGCCTTGTTGTAGACCTGCACGTTCTTCGCGGTCTTCAGGCTGCCGGCCACGGTCGCGGGCACGGCGTCCATCACGTCGAGGTTGCCGGAGAGCACGTCGGCGTACGCGGACTGCGGGCTGGTGTACAGCATGAAGTTCACGCCGGCGTTCTTCGCGGGGAAGTTGCCCTGATAGTCGGGGTTCTTCACCACGTCGATCTCCTTGTTGTGCTCCCACTTGGTGAGCTTGTAGGCGCCGTTGCCGACCGGCTTCTCGCCGAACGCCTTCGGGTCCTTGTAGAACGATTCCGGCAGCGGGGCGAACGCAATGTAGCCGAGCTTGATCGGGAAGTTCGAGTTCGGGGCGTTGAGATCCACGGTGAACGTGTGCTCGTCGACGACCTTGAGACCCTCGAGCTGCGCGTCCGAGGCGACGCCCTTCTCCTGCAGCTTGTCGTAGCCCTTGATGTCGGAGAAGAAGTTCGCGTTGATCTGCGCGTTCGTCGCGTTCGCCGCGTAGCTCCACGCCTTGGTGAACGATTCGGCGGTGACCGGCGTGCCGTCGGTGAACTTCCAGCCGTCCTTGATGGTGATGGTGAACTGAGTCGCGTCGTCGTTCGACTTGATCTCCTTGGCGACCTCGTTGACCGGCTTGCCGTTCGCGTCGAAGGCGACGAGCTGCGAGAAGATCAGATCGAGGACCTTGCCGCCGGTGGTCGCGTTCGTGTTGCCGGGCAGCAGCGCCGTGGCCGGCTCCGAGTTCATCGCGGTGATGACGCCGCCATCGGCCGAGGCCGAGTCGTTCTTCGTGGTCTGCGATCCGCAGGCCGCCATCGAGAACGTCATCGCGATGGCGGCCGCCGCCGCGGCCAGCACCTTGGAGAGATTGCTGTGCATGGTGCTCCTTTCTCCTTCAGACCATGTCATGCTCAAGGCATACTCCCTTAACAATTCATGAATATTACGGAACAACAACGTGGGCGGCGGCCGATCGTCCACGACATGAGTCATGCATGATCGGCCGCCGCCCACATCAGCCGGCATGGCCGGCCCGGAAACGTCGCCCGCGAAGCTACTTGCGCAGCGAACGGCGCACCTGCTGCAGCGCGCACAGCGACGCGTAGAACGCCTTCTTGATCGGCACGTCGCGACCCGGCGCCACCGGCGTGACCTCCTCGGTGAACTTCGTCTTGAACTCGTTGAGCCCCTTGAGCGACGGCGCGAAATCGGAGCCGATGCCCATGAGATCGTATTCGGCGATGCCGCGCGCGCCCAGCATGCAACATTCCTGATACAGCAGCTTGTCGGTCACATGCAGGCGCATCACTTCGGAGCGCATGCCCGCGTAGTAGCGCACCGCATGCGCGCCGTTCACCGTCACGATCGACCACGCCACCACGCGGCCGTCGATGCGGGCGGCGAACACGCGGCAATGATCCTCGCCGAGCGCGCCGATCATGTCCTCGTAGTCGCTCATCGGCGCCGGCGTGAACCCGTCGCGTTCGCCCGTCTCGACCATCACGTCGTAGTATTCGGCGAAATCGGCCAGCGCCTGCGTCGTCTCGTCCGCGCACTCGGCCGGGCATTCGCGCAGCGCTTTGCGCACGTCGCGGCGTCCGCGGCGCTTCATGCGTGTCAGGATCGCGTCGTCGCCGCCGGTCACGTCGATCACCACGGTCTGGTCGTACGGCACCGTCGACAGCACCGGCTTCGTGCCGTCCGCGTACCACAGATCGATGCGCAGGAACGCGACTTTGCCGTCCTTCGCATGCACGGCCTTGGTCAGCGCCTCCACGGCCTCGCGCTCCTCGGCCTCGTCGGGCTTCGCGACCCACGTCGGACCGTGCAGCGAACGCAGGTAGTGGTAGCCGTGCGTCTCGAAGTCGATGAGCGAGATGAACGCCACGGTCTCGCCGTCGCGTTGGATCAGATACGCGCCCCACGGCGTGCGGCCGGGGATGTCGGCCTGGTACGTGGCCCAGATCGCGGTCTGTTCGATCGGCAGCGTGACGCCGCGCTCGGCGGCGGCCTGCTCGAGTTCCGCTGGGGTGACTGCTTGCAGCGTGATCAATGAAAACACTCCTAATCTGTCTGTTTCGATCTCTGTCTATCTGCGTTCGTAGATCACTTGGCGTCGGGGCGCGCGTCGCCCGTCGTGACGCCGAACATGCGCTCGACGATGCGGTCGTCGCCTTCGAACGGCACGTGCTTGTTATGCTCCTTGATCCAGCGTTCGTCGCCCTTGCCGATGATGAGGATGATATTGAACCGGTCGGCGTGAGCGCGCGCGTCGTAGATCGCGTTCGTGACCGCGGTCGGACGATCGGAGATCACCGTGGAGGCCATGCCCGGCACGGTGATATAGGACTGCATCTCCATGCAGATGTCGATGAACGGTTCGGTGTCGGTGTCCTCGGCCGTGAAGATGAAGTTGTGAATGCGGTGTTCGGCCGCCTCGACGATCTCCTTGCGCCGGTCGTACGCCTTGTTGCCGGCCGAGCCGGTGACCAGCGTGATGCGCGGGTTCTGCGCGCCGTAACGTTCGTCGACGAAGTCGAGCAGCGCGGTCACCGACGCGTAGTTGTGCGCGTAGTCGACGATCGCGATCGTGTTCGACTGCGGGTCGCGGAACTGCTCCATGCGGCCGGCGATGCGCACCGGCTCCATCGCGTGCAGGGCCTCGGCCGCGTCCGCCGGCACGCCGGCGGCATGCGCGATCGCGACGGCGGCCGCCGCGTTGAGATAGTTGAAGTCGCCGTCGAGCGCCAGCCGGTATTCGCCCAGATCGACGCCGTCGAGCGCGATGTGGTACGCGCTGTGCGCGGCATCGATCGGCCATGCGGCCGCCTCGGCGGGCGTGCCGGAGTCCTTGCCGTCGTTGTGCAGCGCGAACGCATGCGCGGCGATGCCGTGCGCGGCCGCGTCCTGCCGGACCAGATCGGCGTGGTCCATGTCCGCGCCGTACACGAGCGTGCGCGCGTTCGCGACGATCTGCCGCTTGCAGTACAGGTAGTCCTCGAACGACGGATGCTCGATCGGGCTGATGTGGTCGGGGGAGATGTTGAGGAACGCGCCCACGTCGAACGTCAGGCCGTACACGCGGTCGACCTTGTACGCCTGCGAGGACACCTCCATGACGAGATAGCGCATGCCGTTGTCGACCGCGGTGCGCATCATGCGGAACGCGTCGAGGTTCTCCGGCGTGGTCAGATCGGATTCGACGTACGTGTGGCCGTCGAGGCAGTTATCGACCGAGGAGAACAGCGCGCATCTGCCGTCGGAGTATGCGTTGAGCACGGCCTGCGTGAAGTACGACGTGGTGGTCTTGCCCTTCGTGCCGGTGATGCCGATCACGGTCAGCTCGTCCTGCGGGCGGCCGAAGAACTCGGCGGCCAGCAGGCTCATCGCCTTGCGCGCGTCGTTGACGATCAGGCCCGGCGCATGCGTCGCCGACGAGAAGTCGGCCTCCGCCACGTACGCGGCGAGTCCGCGTTCGTCGATGCCGTTCAGATACTCCGCCTTGAACCGGCCCTTGCAGCACAGCAGCGAGCCGGCGGCCACCGTACGCGTGTCGTACGTGATGTCGGCGAACGGACGGTCGGAACCGTCGACCTGCGTCGCGTCCAGCGTCCACAGGTCGCCCGCGATGATCTCGCGCAGCAGATGATGCTCGGTGAGCAGCCGGGCGGCCGATTGCAACGTCAAAGACATGTGATTCTCCCTTGTGTCGTATCAACTGGACATTCTACCGTGCGGCATGTGCACGTTCGGTGGCGGCCGACGGTGTGTCCGTGCGCGCCGTGCGGGGCCTCGACGCGCCCGCCGCTACAATGGGGAGACGTGACAGACGAGCAGCAGAACGAGACGATGGCGGCACGGCGCGAACGGTTCGAACGGCTCGCCATGCCCGCCGTCGACGCGTTGTACCGGCAGGCCATGAAGCTCACCAACAACGCCGACGACGCGCAGGACCTCGTGCAGGACACGTTCGAACGCGGGTTCAAGGCGTTCGACTCCTTCGAGGAAGGGTCGAACTTCGAGGCGTGGATGACCACCATCGAACGCAACGCCTACTTCAACCAGTACGCGAAGGCCAAGCGCCGCCCGCAACGCGCCAACGACTCCACCGGCGAATACGACGACTGGGACATCTACTCGGCGTCCGAGCATTCATCGGAAGGGCTTAAATCCGCCGAACAGGAATATCTCGATACGTTCGCCCCCGAGGAGATCGTCGCCGCGCTCGACCGGCTGTCGCCCGAACGGCGGCAGGTGTTCATCGATACGGTGATCGACGGCAAGACCTACCAGCAGGTGGCCGACGAGCAGGGCGTGAAGATCGGCACGGTGATGAGCCGACTCAACCGTGCGCGCACGCAGCTCAAGCGCGAGCTGGCGTCGTATGCGCGCGAACGCGGGTACGGTAAGGCGACGGCGGGCGCCGGCGTGTCCGGGCCGGCGAATGCGTCCGGTTCACTGTCCGCGAAGCACGGCGCGGGCGGCGATAATGGAGACGGGAAGACGATGACGGCGCGGAAGGAGCGGGCATGAACGGGCAGATCGAACGGCATATCTCGGTGACCCGCCAAACCGCCGACGGCACGGTGATCCGCGCGGACGTGCACGTGAGCGCCGTGCATCCCGATCCCGCCACGCGGCCCGGCGTGCAGCCGGATGCCTTGGCCGGTGTCGGTGCCGGATGTGCCGATGATGCCGTTGTCGGCGTTGATGGCGCGGCCGGCTCCGGCGACTGTTTCGACCCGGACACCTGCTGCGATGCGCGCGAGCGGGCGCTCATCATGGCGATGCGCGCCTACCTGCGGCCGGACGTGGCGCCGGAATGCCTGATGCGCCGGCTGCGCGAGACGCTCGATCACTGCTGCTGCGACGATGCCGACGAGTGAACCTCCGTTCGTGGGTGCGCTTCGTGATCTTCCGGCCTCCAATGTAATGCTCTGGGCTCTTTAGCTCTGTAACTCTTTATCTTTAACTCCTTACTCTTTGACGGACATACAGCCGATTGCGGCATGCAAATCGGCTGTATGTCCGTTAAAGATGGGACGAATAGGGAAGAAGAATGGGCAGAGAGGCAAGATATTCGGCGGAATGATGTTCGTCGGACGCTTCGCCGGATTCGGCATTCTGCACCCTTCTCAACGGACATACAGCCAATTTGCCTACCTAAATCGGCTGTATGTCCGTTGAGAAGTAAAGGAACGGAAACGACGACATCCGATCAATGCGAAAAGCCCCTGCGACCGGGTGTGGTGCAGGGGCTTCTCTGGCGTTGTTCACGCAGCCTGAATCAGGCTTGGATCAGGCGTTGGGGCGCTTGCCGTGGTTGGCGGCCTTCTTACGACGATCCTTACGCTTGCGTCCGCGCATGCCCATGATGGACTCCTTTACTGAACGATTTAATAAGCCTACGGGATTATCGCACATCCCGCAGACGTTCGCAACTCTCCGTATCGTTCGGCCGTATCGTCCGATCAGTGCTGCTCGGCCTTGATGAACAGCGTGGTCGTGCTCGTCTCGCCCGGCTTGATCACGATCAGCTCGTTGCCGGTGTTGAACGCGTTCGCGTACGCGGTCTGCGGCTCGACGGCAGCGCCGGCCGGATGCTGCCACGCCGGGAAACCGGTGCCGGTGCACACCTGGAACGAGGTGATCGTCTCGTCGCCGCCGACCTTGATCTGCAGGCCGTCGGGGCGGGTGAACGTCGCGGTCGTAGTGCCGTCGGCGTCGTGATGCACGTTCGTCCATGCGTCGTCGAACGGCTGGCCGGTCAGCAGCGGGTTGTCGCGCAGATCATACTTCGTGCCGTCCACCGGCTCGGTGCCGGTCGGGATGAGGTTCTCGTCCACGGTCACGTGCGTGTCGGCCGGCACCGTCAGATGGCACTGCGCGTTGTGGCCGTCGATCTCGTCGCCGTAGCCGTTGAAGCCGTTGTCGAGCCACGGGTGGATCGCCAGGGCCCACGGCGCGTCCTCGCCGCCGTTGTTGTACGCGCTCACGGTGATGTGCAGACCGTCGGCGTCCAGCTCGTGCTTGGCGGTGACGATCACGTCGAACGGGTAGCCGTTGAGGTGCGGCACGCGCCACGACTGCGTGACGGACGTCTCGGTCAGCTCTTCGAGCTTCCAGTAGGAGCGGTAGCCGTAGCCGTGGATGGCGGTGTTGCGGTCATGCTCGTCGATCGGCAGCGTGTACGTCTTGCCCTCGAACGTGTAGGTGCCGGCCTCGATGCGGTTCGGGAACGGGACGAGCAGCTGGCCGTGGCAGCAGGTGACCGGATCGTCCGGGCCGAGCGGGACGATCACGTTCTTACCCTGATAGGTCACCTTGCGCATCGTCGCGCCCAGCTCGGTGATCACGGCTGCGTAGTCGCCGTAGTGGATGGAATACTGCTGGCCGGTGCGCGGCGGGAATTGCTTCGTCATATGCATCACTCCATAGTGAGGATTCGTGTGTCCGGTAACGGATGTTACCGCTAACAATCCAGTTTACCGCGTATGTGGTACGACGTGACCGCAGCGCGGCACATGGAATCGTCACTCAGTGCGCGCAATCGGGAAGTCGGCGCGCGCTCAGTGACAATTCGGATGCGTCAAACATCACTCGGTGCGCGCATGTCTCGTGATCGCGCGCACCGAGTGATGGTTATGACAAGGGTCGCGCCGGGCGGACCGGATATCGACGGGGAACGGGTATGGTATGGACGGAATACGACGACGAAAGGCGAATGTGATGGCGAAACGAATCGTGTTGGCTGACCCGCGCGGTTTCTGCGCGGGCGTGGATCGCGCGATCCTGACCGTGCAGACGATCCTCAAGGCGGCCGGCGCGCCCCGCGAGGACGGACTGCCGCCCGTGTACGTGCGCCGTCAGATCGTGCACAACCGGCATGTCGTCGAGGATCTCGCCTCGGCCGGCGCGGTGTTCGTGCAGGAGCTTGCCGAGATTCCGGACGCGGCCGCGGCCGCCGGCATCCCGATCGTGTTCTCCGCGCACGGCGTGTCGCCGTCCGTCAAGGCCGAGGCCGCCGCGCGCGGCATGCACGTCGTCGACGCGACCTGCCCACTGGTGAGCAAGGTGCACCGCGAGGTGCTGCGTTTCGTCAAGGAAGGCTACGAGATCATCTACATCGGGCACAAGGGGCATGACGAGGCGGTCGGCGTGGTGGGGGAGAGTCCTGAGCACGTGCACCTGATCGAACACGCCGGCGACGTGGAAACGCTTGATTTCACGCCCGATACGAAACTGGTGCTGCTGAGCCAGACCACGCTCAGCATCGACGAGACGGCCGGCACCATTACCGCGCTCAAGGCGCGCTTCCCGTGGATCAAGGAACCGCCGAGCTCCGACATCTGCTACGCCACGTCGAACCGGCAGGCCGCCGTCAAGTTGGTTGCCGAGCAGTCGGACTGCGTGGTGATCGTCGGTTCGGCGAATTCGTCCAATTCGGTGCGGCTTATGGAAGTGGCGCAGGACGCGCTCGCCGGACGCGGCGTCGCGCATCGCGTCGACGATGCGGGGGAGATGGATCCGGCGTGGTTCGATGGCGTCGAGGCGGTCGGCATCTCGTCCGGCGCGTCCGTGCCCGACGAACTTGTGGCCGGGGTGATCGAGGCGCTGCGGTCGCGCGGGTTCACCGAGGTCACGTCCGTCGAAACCATCAAGGAGAACATGCACTTCGTGCTGCCGGCGGAAATCCGCCGGCAGCCTTCGCGTGCGCAATAGCGCGCACGCTCACTTCGCCTATGGGAAGCACACCGTGCTTCCCATTTGACGGCTCAGTCGGCCGAACTTCGTGGCCGGCAACCTGCGCGCGCATAGCGCTCATCATCCGTGGCGTGGCGGTTTTCGCTCGCCAAGCATGCGCTTGGCGAGCGAAAACCGCCACGCCACGGATCGAGGAGTGAGGCACCGACGTGCTCCTCGCGGTCGGCCGCCGCCACCGAGGTCACCACGTGCCGATGGGGGCGGCGGTGGCGTTGAGGACCTTGAGCAGGTCCTCGGGCGCGATGCCGATCGAGAAGCCGCGCTTGCCGCCCGACAGTAGGATGCGGTCGTACAGCAGCGCCGACTCGTCCAGCACGGTCTGGTGGTGCACCTTCTGGCCGAGCGGCGAGATGCCGCCGACCACATACCCCGATTCTCGCATGGCGACCTTCGGATCGGCCATCACGGCCTTCTTCGCGCCGACCGCCGCGGCCAGCGCCTTCAAGTCCATGTGCCCGCTCACTGGCACCACGCCCACCACGCGCTCCGAGCCGGTGTCGGCCATCAGCGTCTTGAACACCTGATGCTCGTCGAAGCCGAGCTTGGTGGCCGCCTCCACGCCGTAGCCGTCGTCCATATGGTCGTTGGAATGCTCGTATTCGTACGTTTCGAACGGCACGCCCGCCTGCTCCAGTTGCACGGTCGCAGGCGTTGAGCCCTTGCCCTTCTCGTTCTTGGATTTCTTGCTCATGCGCCCCATCATAGAGGTGTTGGGATACAGCGGATACGCGATGGTGGGTAGCGATCGTGTGGCTCCCCTCAGTCAGTTGCGCTGACAGCTCCCCTCGGAGAGGAAGCCATGAGAAGTTAGTCTATGAAACGCGAAGGCCCCTGTTCCGCATGCATCGGAACAGGGGCCTTCGCTCTACCAGATCGATTCGTTATGAATCAGCGGGGCGAACCCGCACGGATTCACTCGGAGATCTCGGCGAAGTACTCGAGGGTACGGACCATGTTGGAGGTGAAGCCGTACTCGTTGTCGTAGAAGGCAACGGTGCGGGCCATGGTCACGCCGTCAACGGTGTTGACATCGGTCTGGGTCGGATCGAAGACGCCGCCGTGGGTGTCGCCGATGATGTCGCCAGAGACGATGCCATCCTCGTTGTAGCCGTAGTACGGGGTGTTGGAGAAGGCTTCCTTGAACGCGGCGTTGATCTCGTCGACGGTGGTCTCCTTCTCAAGCACGGTGGTCAGCTCGGTGATGGAGCCGTCCGGGACCTGAACGCGCTGGGCGTGGCCCTGCAGCTTGCCGTTGACCTCCGGCACGACCTTGCCGATGGCCTTGGCGGCACCGGTGGAGTGCGGGATGGTGTTGATGGCGGCGGCGCGCAGAGCGCGGCCTTCCTTCTTGCCACGCGGGCCGTCCAGGATCATTTGGGTGCCGGTGTAGGCGTGGATGGTGGTCATGAAGCCGACCTTGATGCCGAACTTGTCGTTCAGCAGCTTGACCATCGCGGCCATGGAGTTGGTGGTGCAGGAGCCGGCGGAGACGATGTTGTCCTCCGGCTTCAGGATGGTGTGGTTCACGCCGAACACGACGGTCGGGGTGGTGGCGTCCTTGGCCGGGGCGGAGATCAGGACCTTCTTGGCGCCGGCGTTCAGGTGGGCCTGGGACTTCTCGGCGGAGGTGTAGAAGCCGGTGCACTCGAGGACGAACTCGACGCCGTTGTTCTTGACCCACGGGATGTTGTTCGCATCCGGCTCGGCGTACACCGGATACTCCTTGCCGTCCACGACGATGGCGGAGTCGGTGGCCTTGACGTCAACCGGGGTGCCGTCAGCGTGCTTGAAGGTGCCGTGGGTGCTGTCGTACTTCAGCAGGTAGGCGAGAGCGGACGGGGAAGTCAGATCGTTGATAGCGGTGACCTCGATATCAGCGGCCTCGCCACCCTTCTGCTGCAGATCGAAGATGCGGCGGAAGGCGAGACGACCGATACGACCGAAGCCGTTAATACCAATCTTAACTGTCATGTAATTCTCCCTTGTAGGGTGACCCTACGCGCGAACACACGTAGGACCATTGTTTACCAACATCACCCACTCTAATGCGTCGTCTGTACTATTGCCAACGTTTCGGGGCGTGTTTTCCGCTTATTGGGCAAACTTTCCGTGAACGCTCACATGCCATGATCGCCGGCCACGAGCAGCGGGGAGACGTCGGTGTCGAGCGCGCCGAGATCGCCACCGAATCCGTGGTAGCGCGTCACCCGCGGCATCGGGGCCTCGGCCGGGAACGTGACGATCAGCGTGCCGTCGTGCACGTTGATCTCGGCCGGCACGTCCGCGCGGAACTCGTTGCTCACGCCCTGCACCATGTCGCTGGTCAGCGTGCCGTCAACCAGTTCGTACTTGAGCCCCGGCTCGTTCACGCCGCGCGCGACGTCCGTGTGCGCGAACACCGACACCATGCGGCCGGGCGCCGCGTCGTGCGCCGCGAACGACAGCGCGCCGTCGCGGATCGCGGTGACGATCGTGCCGTCGCCGTGCAGGAACCCGATGCCGCCGTGATGCGCGAGCAGCGCCGTCAGCTGGATGGACGAGATCGTGTGGTCGATGCGTCCGCCCAGCGCACCATATATATGGAACGTGCGGCAGCCGCGCGACCACCCGACCTTCATCGCGCTCAGCAGATCGGGGTCGTCCTTCTCGCTGGGCAGCGTGATCGTACGGTCGGCGTCGGCCGGACGCGCGCCGTGCAGCGAGTCGAAGTCGCCGATCACCACGTCCGCGCGCACGCCGAGCGTGTGTGTGTGATCCAGTCCGCCGTCCGCCGCGATCACGAACGCGCCGTCCGGCACGTCGATCGGATCGTCGTAGTATTCGCCCGCCGCGAAAATCACGCAAGTCTGTTCGTTCATAGGCTCCACTGTACGCCTCGCTCGCGGCCGAACCGGGCAGTGCGCGACGACGGGCGGTGGTGTAGGCTCACGGTATACGCGCACTGCGGCGAACGAGCGAGCGGGAGGAACGACATGGCGAAGGCGGACGCGAAACGGGAACGGCCGATCCTCAGATCGAAGATCTTCCTGTACGTCACCGAATTCTTCTCCGGCATGGCCGTCATGGCCGCCGAACTCGGTGCATCGCGCCTGCTCGCGCCGTACTTCTCCAGCTCGCAGATCGTGTGGACCATCATCATCGGCACCATCATGATCGCCCTCGCGCTCGGTGCGGTCTTCGGCGGCCGTTGGGCCGACCGCGATCCGAACCCCGACAAACTGTACTTCCGCATCCTCGTCGCCGCCGTCTGGATCGCCTTGATCCCGCTCGTCGGCAAGTATCTCATCATCGCGGTCTCCGGCCTGCTCATCGTCACCGTCTCCACGAACTTCCTGGTCGTCGCCGCGTTCGTCAGCTGCATGATCATCTTCGTGCCGCCGCTGTTCCTGCTCGGCACCGTCACGCCCGGCCTCAACAAGTTCGCCACCGATTCGCTCGACGACAACGCGTCCGTCGTCGGCCGGCTGTCCGCCTGCAACACGGTCGGCTCGATCCTCGGCACGTTCCTGCCGACGTTCGTGACGATCCCCGCCGTCGGCACGTTCGTCACGTTCCTCATCTTCTCGGGGCTTCTGCTGTGTCTGCCGGTCGTCTATTTCCTCGCCGCGCGCGTGCGCCGCGTCGCGTGCGCCGTCGCGGCCGTGATCTTCGTCGCGTCCGGCGTGTTCTCGCCGATGACCGGCTTCGCGTTCTGGGAGAACCGGTCGACCATCGCGTATGAAGGCGAGTCGATCTACAACTACCTGCAAGTCAAGAACCTGTCCGATCGCACGATCCTGTCGACCAACGTGCTGTTCGGCGTGCAGTCCGTCACCATGAAGCGGCCGGGGCTCACCGGCATGTACTACGACACCGCGCTGGCCGCGCCCGCGCTCGCCGATAAGGCCGACTCCGCACTCATCCTCGGCATGGGAACCGGCACGTACGCGCGCCAGCTGCGCCAGTACTATCCGGACATGGCGATCACCGGCGTGGAGATCGACGGCAAGATCACGAGGCTGGCGGGGAGTACTTCGACGAGCCGAGCGACATCGACGTGTCGACGTACGACGGGCGCGCGTGGCTCGCCGCCAGCCACGACACGTACGACGTGATCATGGTCGACGCGTACCAGGACATCACCATCCCGTTCCAGATGAGCTCGACCGAGTTCTTCACGATGGTGCGTGCGCATCTGAACCCGGGCGGCGTGATGGTCGTCAACATGAACATGATTTCGGACGGGCGCGGCTCGATCAACGAGGCGCTCACCGACACGATCTCGACCGTGTTCGGTTCGGCCAACGTGCGCACGGCCGACGTGCCGGACACGACGAACCGCGAGCTGTTCGCGAAGAACGCGGACGCCGGCGATGCGGACGGCGCGATGCGGGACGGCGAGGACATGGCGTCGCTGTCCGATCCGGGGACGCTCGAGACGCGCGCGTACGACCGCACGCACAGTCACGAGCTCGCCGCAACGATGAACGCGGTGGCCGGGCGGATGACGGTGGTCGACGACCCGCGTGAGAGGACCGACGTGACGATTCTGACCGACGACAAGGCGCCGGTCGAGGTGCTCGGCATGCGCGCGATCGACAACATCATCACCGAACAGGCCGGCCCGTACCGCGAACTGCTGCGCAAGGAAGGCATCGCCGGACTGCTCAAGGCCGTGCAGTGACGGGCATGTGCCACACGGACGGCGTGCGGTCGACGTGCGACACGCGCAGGTCGCGGGGTATGGTATTATCTACAAGGCTTGAGAAATCAAGAAAGCGGGGCAACCCCACCTGGAAGCCTGTCATGGCCTCGGGTTCACGGCAACAGCCAGATCCAACGGACGACGTTGGACACGTATCGCCAACGATACGACATGCACATGATTGCGACTTTTGCAACGTGGTGATGATCGGCATGCACATGCTGGTCTTGGCTTGCCATGGACTCGTGCGATGACCGCTACCGGCAGGATTCTCCCGCTGAGGAACCATGAGGATTGGAGTCATCATCAGCGACGAACCACGCATTAACGACGAGATTCGCGTCTCCCAGGTGCGTCTGATCGGACCGAACGGCGAGCAGGTGGGAGTCATCGCGACTTCCGTCGCCCTGAACCTGGCCAAGGAAGCGAACCTCGATCTCGTCGAGGTGGCACCCAACGCGAAGCCTCCGGTCGCCAAGCTCATCGATTACGGCAAGTTCAAGTACAACGAGAAGATCAAGGCCCGTGAGGCCCGCCGCAATCAGAGCACCGCGGAGATCAAGGAGATCCGCTTCCGCCTGAAGATCGACGACCACGACTTCGAGGTCAAGAAGGGCCACGTCACCCGCTTCCTGAGCGGCGGCGACAAGGTCAAGGTCACGATCATGCTGCGCGGACGCGAGCAGTCCCGTCCGATCGGCGGTGTGGAGCTGCTGCAGCGCCTGGCCGACGACGTGCAGGAGTACGGCACCGTTGAGTCCGCTCCCAAGCAGGAGGGCCGCAACATCATCATGACGCTTGCGCCCAAGGGCAAGAAGGTGCACACCCAGTCCGAGCAGCGCCGACGCGGCGACCAGTCCCGTGCCGAGCGTCAGGCCCGTCAGGCCGCGCGTCTGGCCGCCAAGCAGGAGGCTCAGGCTCAGGCCGTGGCCGAAGCCAAGGCGGCGGTGAACGACACCGAAGACAAGAAGACTTCCGAAAAGAAGTAACCAACAAGGAGGGCAGCAATGCCGAAGATGAAAACAAATTCCGCCGCGTCCAAGCGCGTCCGCGTCACCGGCAAGGGCAAGCTGGTCCAGAACGGCAGCGCCATGCGCCACAACCTGGAGCACAAGTCCGCTCGCAAGCGTCGCGCCCTGAAGGCCGATGCCGTGCTGGCTCCGTCGCAGACCAAGGTCATGAAGAAGCTGCTGGGCCGCTGAGCGCCGGAAGCCGAATTCGCGAAGATATTTTAGAAAGCTGAGGAATAGATTATGGCACGTGTCAAGCGCGCAGTGAACGCCCACAAGAAGCGTCGCGTCGTTCTCGAGAGGGCTTCCGGCTACCGCGGCCAGCGCTCCCGCCTGTACCGCAAGGCCAAGGAGCAGCTGCTGCACTCCTTTACCTACAACTTCCGCGACCGCAAGGCCCGCAAGGGTGATTTCCGCAAGCTGTGGATCCAGCGCATTAACGCCGCCGTCCGCGCCGAAGGCATCACCTACAACCGCTTCATGCAGGGCCTGAAGCTGGCCGGCATCGAGCTGGACCGCCGCGCCCTCGCCGAGCTCGCCGTCTCCGATCCGGAGACCTTCAAGGCCATCGTCGCCGAGGCCAAGAACGCGCTGCCGGCCGAC
The DNA here is from genome assembly GCF_009299505.1 of Bifidobacterium ramosum. GTDB lineage: Bacteria > Actinomycetota > Actinomycetes > Actinomycetales > Bifidobacteriaceae > Bifidobacterium > Bifidobacterium ramosum. The sequence continues at coordinate 280,414 of NZ_WBSM01000001.1, forward strand.
GTGAACGCTCCTGCCGAGGCGTGAAATCGACAGTCCGGTGGACTGTCGATAGCCGAGGTGAGCGGATGCAATACGGGCATCCGCGAAGGGCGTGCGGCAGCACGCCGGGCGTGAAATCGACAGTCCGGTAACGACTGATCATTCGCAACGAAACCCCGCCATCGTGCGGGGTTTCGTGTTTTCGCCGTGGCGCATCCCCGAGTGGCGGAAAACGCTCGCTGGGCGGACCGTTCGCGAGCGAAAACCGCCACGAACCGCACCGCGTGGCGGAAATGACTCGCTGGGCGCACTGCCAGCGAGCGAAAACCGCCAGACATGGTATCGCGTGGCGGAAATGACTCGCTGAGCAGGGCTCAGGCGAGCGTTTTCCGCCACGCGGGGATACGCGGGCGCATATGATGGGGGACCATGGGTGACTCGGACAACGAACTGACGCGGCTGCGGGAACGATTCCTCGCGCACCTCGACGTGGAACGCGGCCTGTCGAAGGCGACGATCACGGCGTACGAGTCCGATCTCGGCAAATACATCGACTGGCTGGGCGGCCGCGGCATCCACGACCCGCGCCATATCGGCAAACAGGACGTCGAGGACTACGTCGCCTGGTTGGACTCCTGCGGCGAAAGCGCGCGCAGCAAAGCACGCCGGCTTGCCAGCGTACACATGTTCCACCGGTTCGCCGTGGCCGAGCATGCGGCGATCGACGACGTGTCGGCCGCGATCAAGGCGCCGAAGGGCGCCAGCACCCTGCCGGACGTGCTCACCGTGGATGAGGTGGCGCGGCTGCTCGACGCGGTGCCGCAGCCGTCTCCGATGCCGACGGGCGGCACGGCATCACCAGTTGGCCAGGCGGCGGCCAACGCCGTGCTGCTACGCGACAAGGCGCTGCTCGAGTTCATGTATGCCACTGGATCGCGCGTGTCGGAGGCTGTCGGCGCGAATCTCGACGACATCGATCTGGACGAGCATGTGGCCCGGCTCATGGGCAAGGGCTCCAAACAGCGGTTGGTGCCACTCGGCACCTACGCCTGCGCGGCGATGCGCCGGTATCTCGACGAGGGCCGTCCCACGCTTGAGGCCGCCCGCAGACGCGGAGTCCCGGAACGCCGCGCGATCTTCCTCAACAAACGCGGGGCCAGACTGTCCCGCCAGTCGGTCTGGGAGATCATCAAGCTCGCCGGCGCGCGCGCCCACATCGACAAGCCACTGCACCCGCACACGTTGCGTCATTCGTTCGCCACGCATCTCATCCAGGGCGGCGCCGACGTGCGCACCGTGCAGGAACTGCTCGGCCACGCATCCGTCACCACCACGCAGATCTACACGCACGTCAGTCCGGAGAACCTCATCGAAACGTATCTGACCGCGCACCCGCGGGCGCGATGAGACACGCGGACACCGGCTCGGCCGACTTGACGCGCCGAAGTGCGATGATAAGGGATGTGAGATTTCAGCAAGATGCCCTCGACATGCCCGATCTGGAGGCGACCGCGCCGGTCCGGGCCGACGCGTCGAAGGACATCAGCGACGGTGATGATAAGGTAAACGGTATGCCTACGGATCTGCTTGGACGCGAATATGAGACTTTCCCCGCCCCCGAACCGCTGCGACAGCACGGTCCGGCGCGGGTCATCGCCATGTGCAACCAGAAGGGCGGCGTCGGCAAGACCACCAGTTCCATCAACATCGGCGGCGCGCTGAGCCAGTACGGCCGCCGTGTGCTCATCGTCGACTTCGACCCGCAGGGCGCGGCGAGCGTCGGCCTCGGCATCAACGCGAACACCATCGACAACACGATCTACACGGCCCTGTTCAACCCGCGCATGGACGTGCACGACGTTATCCAGCACACCGAATTCGAGAACCTCGACATCATCCCGGCGAACATCGACCTGTCCGCCGCCGAAGTGCAGCTCGTCACCGAGGTCGGCCGCGAGCAGATCCTCGCCAGCGTGCTGCGCCCGATCCGCAACGAATACGACGTGATCATCGTCGACTGCCAGCCGTCGCTCGGCCTGCTCACCGTCAACGCGCTCACCGCGGCGGACGGCGTGATCATCCCCGTCGCCGCCGAGTTCTTCGCGCTGCGCGGCGTGGCCCTGCTCATGCAGTCCATCGAAAAGGTGCAGTCGCGCATCAACCCGGGCCTCGAGATCTACGGCGTGCTCGTCACCATGTATACGCGCACGCTGCACTGCGAGGAAGTGCTGCAGCGCATCTACGAGGCGTTCCAGGACAAGGTGTTCCACACGGTCATCTCCCGGTCGATCAAGCTGCCCGACTCCACGGTCGCGGCCGCGCCGATCACCATCTACGCGCCCGGCCACAAGACCAGCAAGGAGTACCGCGAGGTGGCGCGCGAGCTGATCGCCCGCGGGGTGATCGCCTGAGCCGCATGGACGACGCCGATCGCGCGGCCGGCGACGAGGAGGCTGAGGCGGTCGCCGGATTCCACGTCAGTCTGGACGTGTACGCCGGTCCGTTCGACGCGCTGCTCGGCATGATCGCCAACAAACGGCTGGAACTGACCGAGGTGTCGCTGTCGGCGATCACCGAGGAGTTTCTCGCGTACGTGCGCGGCATGGACTTCGCGCGCAACATGGACGAGGCCAGTGCGTTCCTCGACGTCGCGTCCGTGCTGGTCGAGGCGAAAAGCGCGGCGCTGCTGCCCGGCGACGACGACGGCGCGCGCGACGAGGCGAGCATGGAGGCGCTGCGCGAACGCGACCTGCTGTTCGCCCGGCTGCTGCAGTACCGCGCGTTCAAACGCGCCGCCGGCGACTTCCGCGCGCGCATCGCCGCCAACGCCGGACGGTTCCCGCACCCCGCCGCGGTCGATGACGCGGTCGCCGCCATGTTGCCCGATCTCGTATGGACGCTGACTCCCGACGATCTGGCGCGCCTCGCCGCGCACGCGTTCGCCAACGCGCCCGCCGACGAGGTGTCCACGCATCAGCTGCACGTGCCGCTCGTGGACCTGCGCGCCCAATCGGCGCTGGTGCGCGACCGGTTGCGCGCGCTGCCGGCCGGAGGATCGATCACGTTCGCCGAACTGACGGCGGATGCGACGAGCCGCATCGAGATCGTGGCCCGGTTCCTGGCGATCCTCGCGTTCTTCAAGCAGGGTGCGGTGCAGTTCAAACAGGACGGTCCGTATGCGCCGCTGCATGTGCGCTGGGCGGCCGGTGTGTCCGGTACGGCTGGCTTGGATCGTGGAGACGGTGCGGCGGATGGTGCGGACATCGATATCAGTGAGAAGGATTTCGCATGACGGATGATGATGTGATGGATGACGGCACGACGCACGATGGAACCGATGCGGCGAATACTGCGGCGGTCGCGACGGCACCCGCGATCGTCGCCGTGGAGGACTATCCGGGCGGGCTGCGCGGCTGCCTCGAAGCGATCCTGATGGCCGCCGACCAGCCGCAGCGCGAAGAGGATTTCGCGCGCGTGCTCGGTATCGACGCGTCGCTGATCGGCGCGGCGCTGGAACGTATGCGCGACGCGTATGAGATCACGCAGCGGGGCTTCGAACTGCGGCATACGGCACGTGGATGGCAGTATGCCAGCCGTGCTGCGTACGAGCCGGTCGTCACCGCGTTCGTGACGGGCGGACAGGCCGCGCGACTGTCGCAGGCCGCGCTGGAGGCACTCGCGATCATCGCCTACCGTCAGCCGGTGACGCGTGCGCAGGTCGCGGCGATCCGCGGCGTCAACTCGGACGGCGTGATCCGTTCGCTCGCCGTGCGCGGTCTGATCCGCGAACAGGGCGTGGACCCCGAATCGCGGGCCGCGCTGCTCGTCACCGCACCGCTGTTCCTGGAATACCTGGGATTGGACTCGCTCGACGACCTGCCGTCGCTCGCCCCGTTCCTGCCGGACTCCGCCGGCGACGTGGCGCATGACGCCGCGTCCGGCTCGCGGCACTGACTGGTCGCCACGCAACGTAGTCCACCCGATACCCCCGATGTGACACGCCAGCGATTGCAAGGTCTGACGCCGCTCATACCCCCGTAACAAGTACGTACGGTGTATATTGCGAAAGCGATGACCCGAACGATCTTGAACTAGGGAATGGAACGTCATGGCTGTGCGATGCGAATTTTCCTGGGGGGGGGGTATCGTCGTCGCCCCTTGCCTCTGAGTCGACTACGGTGCGGTGAATCGGACGCGCATGCGTCGCGTAGCAGGACGCACCGTCCCGGCACGTGGTCGTGCGGAGGTACGCGGTGAGAAGCCGGGATCGGTTCAACGAGGAGGAACAAGCCTATCTGCGGTCCCTGGCCGCGGTGTCCAGGGTCACGGCGACCCGCATCACCTATACGACGGCGTTCCGCGAGGAATGCATGCGCCGGTATTGGCAGGGTGAATCCGGCGTCCAGATCTTCCGCGAATCCGGCCTCGGACCCGAGGTGATCGGCTACAAGCGCATCGAGCGGTGCATCGCCCGCTGGCGGGGCGACCGACCGCCGGTCGAATCCCACGCGCACATGCACCGCATCATGGTGCCGGACACGGCGTCCGAGGGCGCCGATGCCGTGAGCCTGCACCATCGCATCGTCGAGGACGAGCGCATCATCGTGCTGCAGGTGCGTCGCATCCAGGAGCTAGAGGACCAGATCGCACGCCTGCGCACCGAACTGCGCGATACGCCGAACGACGCCGCCGAAGCGCTCGGGACCGCCGGCCGCGCCGCCGAAGCCGCGGCCACGTCGGCCGTCCCCGCCGCCGCACAACCGCTTGCCGAGGCGTGAAGACCATGACGCTTCAGGACATCGCGGAAACGCTGCGACGCCGTTGGCGGTTCGAACTGGCCGTACTGGTGGCGACACTGATCGTCGTCGGCGGATACCTGTACCTGCAGACGCCGATGTACGACGCCTCGACCCGCGTCTACATCAGCTTCAGCGCGGACGGTGGGATGGATGACGACGGCGCCTCGGCCGGCGCGAACGCGTCGTCCGGCAACGGCTTCCAATACGCGCCGACCGACTATGTGAACCAGCAGCTGCAGCTGATCCCCGCGCTGGTCACCACCCCGGCGGTATTGGACGGCGTGGCCGACCAGCTGGGACTGTCGTCGTCGCAGGACCTGGCCGACCATCTGACGGCATCCGTATCCGACGGATACTTCGTGACGATCACCGCCACCGATCAGCAGTCGCAGCGGGCCGCGGACATCGCCAACGCCGCCGCATCCAGCCTCGCCAGACAACTGGCCTCGCCGGACCGCAGCGACGCGAACCGTTACATCCCCTCTCACCTGCGGCTGTCCATCGTGAACGAGGCCGTCGCCGCATCCTCGCCGTCGTCGCCCAATGTGAAGGCGATTCTGGGCGTCGGTACGCTGGCCGCCTGCGCGCTCGCATGCTTCTGCGGCATCGTGCTCGAACTGTGCGACAACCGCGTCCGCAGGTCGTCGGAGATCCAGCGGCTGCTGCATGCGCCGTTGCTGGGTGCGATACCGCGCGAGGCGACGTTCCAGGACGGGCCCGTCATCATCCGTCACGCCGAATCGCTGGAAGCGGAGACGATCCGCCGCGTCGCCTCCAACCTGACCTTCGTCGTACCCGATCGGGTGGAGCTGTCGAACGTGTTCGTGATCTCCTCGCACGGTTCCGGCGAAGGCAAGACGACGCTGTCGATCGAACTGGCGTCGGCGTTCGCCGAACAGGGGCGCAAGGTGCTGCTCATCGGCGCCGATCTGCGGCATCCCTCCATCGCGCAACGGCTTCACATGGAAGGCGGCGTGGGCCTGAGCCATCTGCTGACCGGTCAGGTCGACATGACGACCGCCGCGCGACAGTACTGGAAACCCGGATTCTTCGTGCTGCCGGCCGGCCGCCGCGTCGCCAACCCCGGCATCCTCATCAATTCGCGGTCCATGAGCGACCTGCTGCGCGACGTATCGCAGGAGTACGACTGGGTGGTGGTCGACGCCGAACCCATGACCGTGGCCAACGATGCAGCCATATTCGCCAAACAGGGCGCCCGGCTCGTGATCGTCGTCGGACAGGGACTCGCCGACCGGAACCAGCTGCGCGAGATGGACCACGAGTTCGACGCCATCGGCGTGCAGCCGGTCGGTGTGGTATGGAACTTCGCCGACCCGAACCGGTTCGTGTCGAAGACCTACGACGTGTATTACGCCGGGTCGAAGCGGCACGGCGGAATCCTGTCGTCTTCGGATGCGGACGCCGCCGACGGACGGAAGGCCGGTGATGCCCGATGAGCGGGAACCGGTACGGCCACGGGCCGGGCATGGATTCGGACCGGCGGCTGCGCGTCCTGATCGTGCAGGAGGCGATGGGCGGATGCGGCCGCCATGTGGCCGATCTGGTGACGGGACTCGACCCGTCGCGCTTCGCGGTGACGGTGCTGTACGGCACCAGCCGCATGGACGCGTACTACCGGTCGCGCATGCCGGAACTGCGCCGCCACGCGCGGATGATTCCCTGCGACGATCTGCGTCGGAACATCGATCCCAGGCACGACCTGTCGGCGCTGGCCGCGGCGGTGCGCACGATCCGTCATGTCCGCCCGGACATCGTCCACTGCCACAGCACCAAGGGCGGCGTGATCGGCCGTGCGGCGGCCTGGCTGTGCCGCGTGCCGGTGGTGCTGTACACGCCGCACGCCTACGCGTTCCAATCGCCGCAGGTGCGTCGGTGGAAGCGTCGGCTGTACACGGCCGCGGAACTGGTCATGGCCCGCGCCGCGACGACCTGCACGTTCAACGTGTCCGAAGGGGAGCGAGACATCGCGCTGGCCCGGCATCTGGCAGCCCCGGACCGATTGCGTGTGATCGTCAACGGGCTGGCGGACGTGCCGATGCCTTCGCGCCGGCAGGCCCGGCAACGGGCCGGACTGCCGCAGGACGTACCGATCGTGGGCGTGGTGGCACGGCTCGTGGACCAGAAGGATCCGATGACCGCGGCCCGCATCGCCCGGCTGCTGATTGCGCGTGATCCGCGCGTGCACGTCGCATTCGTCGGTTCCGGACCGTTGGAAGGCGACGTACGCGGGTTCTGCACCGCGTGCGGCATCGACGCCAACGTGCATTTCCTGGGGGACCGCAGCGACGCGGATACCTTGGTGGCCGCCTTCGACGTGTCGTTGCTGTGCTCCTTGTATGAGGGACTGCCGTATTCGCTTATCGAGTCGATCCGCGCCGGCGTGCCGGTCGCGGCGAGCGATGTGACCGGCAGCGAGGAGGTCGTGTGCGAGGGACGCAACGGTCTGCTGTTCCCGGTGGGCGATGAGATCGCCGGCGCGGCGGCCGTGGAGCGGCTGCTCGCGGATCCACTGCCGAGGGAGCGTGTCCGCGAACGGTTCCTGACGCGCTTCCGCGTCGAGGACATGCTGGAGAACATCGCCGCGCAGTATGTGGCGCGCGCCGGCGTCGCGGGACGGAACGCGGCATGAACGCGGTCAAGGCGTGGTACCGGTTCACGGGTCTGCTGACAAAGCTGCTGTACCGGATGTTGTACGGCCGCAAAATGCACTGGGGGCGGGCGTGGCACATGCGCCGCGGCTTCCAGGCCACCGTGGACGGTGACGGCGAGATCGTCATCGGCGACGACGTGTTCTTCAACAACGGCTGTGCGCTGCATGCCATGCGGTCTATCAGTATCGGCGACGGCACGGTGTTCGGCGAGAACGTGCGTGTCTACGACCACAACCATCGCTTCGCCGATCCGTCCGTGCCGTACCGTGACTCGGGATACGCCGTCGCCCCCGTGACGATCGGCCGGCACTGCTGGCTCGGCTCGAACGTAACCGTGCTCAAGGGCGCGTCGATCGGCGACGACTGCGTGATCGGCGCCGGCAGCGTGATCGACCGGCCGATACCGGCTGGGTCGCTCGTACGATCGAACGGCGGTCTATCCGTCGAACGCATCCGGTTCGCGGCAACGGGCGACATGGATGATGCGGACGACGCGAGCAATGCGGACGACGCGACGGGCACGGCCGGTCATGCCGTTACCCGTACGGTTGACTCATCGTGTGATGCCGTCGCCAGCGGTGACGGCCCGGTCCGCGTGCTCGTGCTCGACACGGTGATGGACCGCGGCGGCGCGGAGACCATGATGATGAACTACCTGCGGCACATGGACCGCACCAAGGTCGTCTACGATTTCCTCGTCAACCGCGACTGGCGTGGCGCCTACGAGGATGAGATCGAGGCGCTCGGCGGCTGCGTCCGGCGCATGTGCCCGATGTACCCGCAGTATTTCGGCCGGTATCGGCGTGAGTTCCGCGCGTTCCTGCGCAGCCATCCCGAATACCGCATCATCCATTCAAACCTCGAGGAACGTAGCTACTTCCCGCTGCGCATCGCCGCCGAGGAGGGCGTGCCGGTGCGCATCGCCCACGCGCACAACCGGCCGCGCGGCGTCGACGCGAAACTCGTCTTCCGTGAATACTTCCGGCTCCGGCTGCGGCTGGGAGGGTATGCCACCCACCGGTTCGCGTGCGGCCGGGAGGCCGGCGACTGGCTGTTCGGCCATGCGGCGCGCCCGCGGACGACCATCCTGCGCAACGCGATCGACACCGCGCGATACCGGTACGACGCCGACGTCGCGGCCACGGTCCGCCGTGAGCTCGGCGTCGTCGATCCCGCGACGCTCGTCGTGGGGCACGTCGGCCGGTTCTTCCCGCAGAAGAACCACACGTTCCTGCTCGACATGTTCGCCGTGCTGCGCCGCAGACGTCCGAACAGCGTGCTGTGGCTGGTCGGCGGCGGCGAACGGGATGACCGGCTCAAGCATGCGATGCAGGCCAAGGCCGCACGACTCGGCATCGCCGACGCGGTGCGATTCCTCGGCATACGCGACGATGTGGCCCGGCTCATGCAGGGCATGGACGTGTTCGTGCTGCCCAGCCTGTACGAGGGGCTGCCCGTCACGATGATCGAGGCGCAGTCGGCCGGCCTGCCGTGCGTGATCTCCGAACGGGTGCCCGTGGAATGCGACGTGACCGGCCGTGTGCGCGTCGCATCGCTCGCCGATGGTCCGGAGCGATGGGCCGAGTCGACGCTTGCGCAGGCCGGCATCAACGAAGGGGCGGCATGGCGGGCCGGGGGTGTCCGGATGGTCGCCGACGCCGGCTATGACATCGTCACGAACGCCAAACGGCTGCAGGACTGGTATCTGGATGCGCTGGCCGAGGCGGAAGGCGGCCGCCATGCGTGACCGCACCGTATGCAACGAGACCGCGACCGGACGTCGCGCCCGCAGGCTGCGCCGCATGACGGCGGACGCGCGCATGCGCAACCTGCTCATCGTCGGCGTGCCGCTGGCGATGGTCGCCGCGAAGCTGATGGTCGCGTTCGTGCTGCCGGCGAAATACTTCTACGACAACAACCGCATCCTCGCGATGGCGACCGGCCAGTCGAGCGTGCTGATCGCATGGGAGGGATCGTATCGCGTCGCCGCGAACCTGTTCGCGTCGGTCAACCTGCTCGGCCTGGACACGATGCTCGGCTGGTCCGTGTGCATGGGGCTGACGTTCACCGTCGTGACCATGTGGCTCATGCTGCGCGCCGATGCCCCCGACACGGCGCAGCTGCTGTTCCTGATGGCGACGGCCGGACTACTCAACATCTACGTGCTCACCATCGGCAAGGATCTCATCCAATTCGTGTTCTTCCTCGCCGTCTACGCCGTGCTGACGTTCCCTGCGGACCATCCGACGGCGAAGATCGCGCTCGCCGCGGCGGTGCTGTACGGCGAAAGCGTGTTCTTTCGCGCGTACTACATCCTCGTCGCCGCGCTGGCGTTGGCCGTGTACGCGGTGCTGTCGGCCTTCCGCCGACGCCGGCGTCGGCTGGGCGCGGTCGACGTCGCGGCGATCGTCGCGCTGCTCTTCGCCGGCGTATGGGCGATGATTGCCGTCGCAAGCCGGCTCATGCCCGCCGAATACGCGCAGGTGATGTCGCTGCGCGCTGGCTACGATCAGGCGATGCTCGGCAGCGTCGACTCGGTCACCTATATCCGCAACCTCATACCGGGGGAGGGCCTGCCGGTGTTCATGGCCAACTATGCGGTCAACGCGCTGCGCATGATGGTGCCGGTCGAGCTGGCGTTGCGCGGCGTCTACTATCTGCCGTTCTTCGCGTTCCAGCTCATGGTGACCGGATACCTGATCAACCTGCTGCGGCAGATCAACACGATCCGCGATCCCGCGCTGTTCCTCGCCCTGTGCGTGTTCCTCGGCTACGCGCTCGCCTCGTTCGTCTTCGAACCCGACTTCGGCTCGTGGACACGCCACGAAGCCGCCACGTTCCCCGTGCTGCACCTGCTGGTCGTCAATCGGTACCAGCGGATCGCGGACGGCGAGATGCGGATACTGTCCGCGCTCCCGGCAGGCCGACGATCGCCGCACCGCACATCGCCGGGTCCCACGCACCGCATCATGGACGGAGGCCTCGCATGAACACCGCGCCACGCACCAGCCGTCACATCGCGTTCTTCTCCGGCGATATCACCCGCTCCGGCGGCACCGAACGCGTCGCCACGACCATCGCGAACGCGCTCGTCGCACGGTACGTCGATACCGATGTCAACGTCGCCGGCACCAACGCCACCAACACCGCCGACGTTACGACGATCGCCGGCGAACCGCCCGTCCGCATCTCGTTCGTCAGCCTGTTCGAGGAGCATGACGACCCGTGCTTCCCGATCGACGAACGCATACGCCGCTTCGCACTCTACCCGTTCGCCGTGCACGGTGTCTGGCGATACGCCGCCACCGTCGCGAAGCTGTTCTCGTTCGTCCGACGGCAGCAGGTCGACGTGCTCGTCGACATCGACGGCATCCTCGACCTGTACGCGCTGCCGGTCAAACGGCTGACCGGCGTCAGCGTCGTCTCCTGGGAGCATTTCAACTGCCTGACGAACCCTGACGTGCCGTACCGCGAACTCACCCGCCGCTGGGCCGCCCGCCGCGCCGACCGCATCGTCACGCTCACCGACACCGACCGGGCGCTCTACGAACGCCGGTTCGCGACGCGCCGCCAGGTCGTCGCTATCCCTAACCCGATGCCCGCCGTCACGCCGGCGCCGACCTACGATGCCGGCTCCCGGCTCATCCTCAGCGCCGGTCGGTTGACCCGGCAGAAGGGCTTCGACCTGCTCGTGGACGTGGCCGCACGCGTGCTGCCGGACCGGCCCGACTGGCGATGGGTGATCCTCGGCGACGGCGAGGACCGGCCGATGCTCGAACGGCGCATCGCGGACGCCGGACTGGACGGCCGGCTGACCCTGGCCGGCCAGACGGATGACATGGACGGCTGGATGCGCCGCGCCGCCATGTTCGTGCTCACCTCACGCTACGAGGGACTGCCGATGGTGCTGCTCGAAGCCAAGGCCCACCGGCTGCCGATCGCTGCGTTCGACTGCCCGACCGGCCCGGCGGACATCGTCACGGATGGCCTGAACGGCTGGCTGGTCGACGAACTGTCGGTGACGGACATGGCCCGCTGCGTCGCGTCGCTCATGGACGACGAGGAGCTGCGGCGACGGTTCGCACGGCATGCGCTGGACGACGCGCGCCGGTTCGACCGTGACGCGATCGTTACGCAATGGGCCGCGTTGCTGGACGGTCTGCCGGTACTAACCCGCAGCGCCCGCAGAAGGAGGCACGCACGATGAATCAGCCGATGCATGAACGGCCGCTGGTCAGCGTCATCGTACCGGTGTATAACGTCGAGCGATATCTGGACCAGTGCATGGCCAGCATCACAAGCCAAACGCACGGCCGTCTGGAGATCATCCTCGTCGACGACGGGTCCACGGACGACAGCCCGCGCATGTGCGACGCATGGCGCACGAAGGATGCGCGGGTGCGGGTCATCCACCAAGGCAACGGCGGCGTGGCCTCCGCCCGCAATGCTGGACTGGACGCGGCGACGGGCGACTACATCGCCTTCGCGGATCCGGACGACATCGCCGAACCCGACATGATCGAGACCATGCTGGGAACGGCGATGTCGCGGCACTGCCAGATCGTGGCAGGCGGCAACCGCAACATGCGGTATGCCGGGGGAGCCTATCGGGAAACCGGACGGCATGCGATGACCATGCCCGCGACGACGGCGCACGGCCAGATCGAACCGTATCTTTTCGAGATGATGCGGCAGTACTCCCTGAACCCGGTGTGGAACAAGCTGTACGAGCGGTCGTTCATCGAACGCAGCCATGTGCGGTTTGACGAGTCGTTGCATGTCGGCAGCGATCAGGTATTCAATGCGGCGTTGATCGCCATGGCAGATCGCATGGCATGCATCCCCGACCTGCTGTACCGCTACGTATCGCGTGAACAGAGCCTCTGCAACAGCCTGAGCCGGGATCGGTTCCGTAATCGCCGAATGGTGCATGAGGAGATGCTTCGTCTGACGGCCGGATGGGATGACCGTCGGTGCGTCACCGCGCTTGACGGCTCGTTCGTGCATCAGACAGGCGTCATCGTGGGGCGGCTGTTCGAGCCCGCGAACGTGCGGCTGCGTCGCGGGATGATCGCGGAGATCGCACGGGACGGGACCGTGCATGCCGCCGCGCGACGGTGCCGAAACGCCACGGATCCGGCAACCGCGTTGGCGGCATGGACGCTGTCGTTCCGCAGCCCTGTCGTGCTGGGGTTATATGGATGGTGCCGATGGACGGCACGACATATGATCGCGTGGGTGAGATCATGAACGGGAAACCCATGGTCAGCGTGATCATCCCCGTCTATCGTGTTGCGGACTATCTCGACGCATGCGTCGCCAGCGTCGTGGAACAGACCTACCGTGAGCTGGAGATCATTCTCGTGGACGACGGATCGGACGACGCCTGCCCTGCGCTCTGCGACGCATGGGCGGCGAAGGACGCTCGTATCCGTGTCATCCATCAGACCAATCAAGGACTGTCCGCCGCACGTAACGCGGGACTGTCCGTATCGCATGGGCAATACGTCGCATTCGTGGACAGCGACGACATCATCGAACCAACGATGATCGACGTGCTGATGGACGATATGCGTCGGCATCGGGCGGATGTCGCAGTATGCGGTCTACGTGTGGTTTCGGATGACGGAACGACGACGCTGGACGCGCCCCGATACGAGACGTGTCGGTACACCGGTCTGCAGGCCCTGCTCGATCTGCTGTACATCGGCCGACGCATCCCCGACGCGGCATGGGGGCGGCTGTATCGCCGTGACGTATTGGACCGGGGAACGACCTTGCGTTTCCCGGAAGGGCTGACCAGCGAGGACTACTACGTCAACGCCATCGCCTACTACCGGGCGCATGTGGTCTCTATGAACGAGCGGCCGCTCTACCGGTATCGCAGACGCGAACGGTCGATCTGCTCCAGCTTCGTCGGAACGATCGAGAACAAGATCACCATCGCCGAACTCACCGGCGAACGGCTGGCCGCGGAAGGGTACAAGGACGCCACGGCGCTCGCTGTGTATCGCACGATGCGCTGCTACGACGTGCTGTTCACCTACCTGATGGGAGGCGCGTATCCGCGGGAAGTGCGGCGATACTCACAAGCCATCCGCGCGTATTCGCGTGCGGCATATGCCGACGGCCAGGTCTCCCTGTCGCGCAAGGCGAAGATCTGGATGATCGGGCACATGCCGTACTGCTTCAGATGGTGCGTGCGGGCATGGCGTTGCGTGGGGAGACTGATGAATATGCGGGAGGTTTCCGATGGACGATAGACCAATGCGCATGGTGCGGTGGGGGATACGCGATCCCATGGGCGGCATAGGGCAGTTGCCGTATGGCAGGGGTCGGGAAGGAGTCAGTGGCCGTGAATAAGTGTGTCATCATATTGCCGTACTACGGTCGTTTTCCGAACTACTTCCAGCTGTTCCTGAACTCGTGCGGCATGAACGCGGACTACGACTGGCTGATCTTCACCGATGACCGGACCCCGTACGTGTACCCCGCCAACGTGACGGTGCATTATGAGTCGTTTGCCGATATGCAGGCCCGGGTGCGCGGCACGTTCGACTTCGCGCCGGAACTGCCCAATCCGTATAAGCTATGCGATCTGAGACCGATGTACGGCTATCTGTTCCGTGACTATGTGCATGGATATGAGTTCTGGGGGCATTGCGATTGCGATCTTATCTTCGGCAAACTAGACCATTTCATCACCCGGGATATGCTTGATCGCTACGACAAGCTTTTCCCGGTCGGCCACCTGGCGCTGTACCGCAACACCGAAGAGAACAACCGTCGGTTCATGCTGCCGTTGGATGGTCGGAACCTGTATCGCGAGGTGCTGGAATCGTCCGACGGCTTCACCTTCGACGAAAGCTATCTGTCCACCAACATCAACCGCATCTACCAAACGTACGGTTTCCCGATCTATATGCGGGACCGCTCCGGTAACGTGTCGTCGCGGAGCACGTCGATACGGCTGACACGATATGACGACGAACTCGACATGTTCCTGACGGAACCGTACTTGCGTGCCGTATACGAGTGGGACAATGGCACGTTGCGCCGCAGCTTCGTCAGACTGGGCACGTTCGAACGGCAGGAGCTGATGTATCTGCATTTTCAGCGGCGCAGGATGCGCGTCGATTGCGACATGAACGCGAGCCGGTTCCAGATACTGCCGAACTCGTTCGAACCGATGCCCGTGGAACGGGTGACCGCGGACAATGTCCGCACCGTGCGATGGCGGCGTAGGTCCGATGAGGTACGTCACCATATCGCAATGGTCGCGGGAGACGCGCGGTTCTGGTGGAACCGTCTGCGAACGGCGGCTGGTCGTTCATGTCGGGGAAGGAGGCACGATGACTGCTGACAGGCCGATTCGCATCATGCAGTGGGGTATGTTCGGTTCCATCGGCGGCATTGAGCGATTCATGATGGATCTTTACCGCAACATGGACCGCGACCTGGTGCAATTCGATTTTCTCGCGGCTCATGATGCGCCGAAACTGGCCTTCGAAGAGGAGATTGCCGACTATGGGGGTCGGATCTTCCGGGTGCAGTACTCGCAGTCGGAATCGGCGTATCAGGCAAGGCATTCATTGCTGAGGGTGTATCACGAGCATCCGGACATCATCGGAGTGCATGTGCATGCCTGTTTCCCCTATGCCTATCCGCTGGTGGTCGCTCGGGCGTGCGGTATTCGGCTGCGGATACTGCATGCGCACGGTGCCTTCGCCGCACAGTCCGGGCAGGATATGCGCAGCAGGGTCGCCGCCATGGTGCGTGATCGTTTGGTCCGTGGGCAGATCGATCGGTATCCTTCGCGGTATTGCGCCTGCTCCGATACGGCTGCGGCGTTCATGTTTCCGGACAAGCCATATGTTTGGGTGAAGAACGGCATCGATACCGCGCGTTTTCGATTCGACAACGCCGTTCGTCAATCCGTTCGGCACCGGTATGCGATCGATGAGGATACGGATGTTCTGGGTTTCTGCGGGTACCTGACCGATGCGAAGCGACCGTTGTTCGCCTTGGAAGCGTTTGCGCGGTACCGGTCCATGAGACCGAAGAGCAGGATGATGGTGATCGGGAACGGTTCCGTGTCGGGAATGAAAAGTCGTATGGCCGCTTTGGGATTACCCGATGACGCCGTGCTGTTCATGGGCGGTGACCGATCGGACGTCAACCAGTTGTATCAGGCGATGGACGGGTTCATAGTGCCGTCCAAGCATGAGGCGTTTCCCACGGTGTTGGTGGAGGCGCAGTGTGCCGGCTTGCCGTGTGTGGCGTCGCGTGAGGCGGTGACGGGTCAGGCGACGGTCACCGATCTGTTGCGGTTCTGTTCGCTGTCCGATGACGCGCGGACGTGGGCGCGCGTGTTGCGTGAGGGTGTCGCCCGGCGGGTGGATCGTGCGTCGTATGCGTCGCGTGTGGCCGCGGCGGGGTTCGACATGCGTGCCACCGCGGCGATGCTGCAGCGCATCTACCTGACCGAAGGAGGCAGATCATGAACGGTGACGGACGGATGCATATCCTCCAGCAGGGGATGACATGGGTGCGCGGCGGCGTCGAACGGTTCATCATGAACCTGTATCGGCAGATCGACCGCGATCTGGTGCAATTCGACTTTCTGATCCCCTACGACATGCCGCCCATGGCGTACGAGGAGGAAGCGCGCGATCTGGGAGGGCGGGTATTCCGCTCCATCTACCCGTTTCGTCGCTCTCCATGGCGTGCCGAGACGGAGCTGCGGCGGCTGTTCGCCGAGCATCCGGAGATCGGCGGCGTGCATATGAACGTCTGCTTCCCCTACGTGTATCCGCTGGCGGCAGCCGCAAGGAGCGGCGTGAACCTGCGCATCCTGCATTCGCATGAGGGCGACGGTCTCCTTGTGGATCAGCATCAAGGATGGCGTGCCCGATTAATCGATCGACAGGTGCACCGGTATCCGACCAGATACTTCGTCTGTTCGGACAATGCGGCGTACCTGTTCCCGGACGAACCGTATACGTGGGTGAAGAACGGCATCGACACCGGTCTCTTCCGCTTCGACGATGCGACGCGGCATATGGTCCGTGCACGGCTCGGCATACCGGACAACGCGCATGTCATCGGGTTCTGCGGGCATCTGAACAGCCGCAAGAACCCGCTCTTCGCCCTGGACGTGTTCGCCGCTTACCGCCGTATGGAACCGGGAAGCGTGTTCATCGTCACCGGGCAGGGAGATCTGGAAGACGAGCTGCGTCGTGGCATAGCGGCGCGGGGACTGCCCGATGGCGCTGTGCTGATGCTCGGCGGAGGGCGGGCCGACATGCATGAGCTGTATCAGGCGATGGACGGGTTCGTGTTGCCGTCCACGCTCGAGGGCCTGCCGTTCGTGTTGGTGGAGGCGCAGTGTGCCGGCTTGCCGTGTGTGGCGTCGCGTGAGGCGGTGACGGGTCAGGCGACGGTCACCGATCTGTTGCGGTTCTGTTCGCTGTCCGATGACGCGCGGACGTGGGCGCGCGTGTTGCGTGAGGGTGTCGCCCGGCGGGTGGATCGTGCGTCGTATGCGTCGCGTGTGGCCGCGGCGGGGTTCGACATGCGTGCCACCGCGGCGATGCTGCAGCGCATCTACCTGACCGAAGGAGGCAGATCATGAACGAACGGGGTGACGAACGCCGTCGCCTGGTGGTCAGCATGACGGCGACGATCATCGCGTTCCTTGTGCAGCTCGGCGTGAATTTCCTGCTCACGCCATATATCATCGCCACACTCGGTGCGGAGGCCTACGGCTTCATTCCATTGGTGAACAACCTCATCGGCTACGCCGGCATCCTCACCAGCGCGTTGAACGCGATGGCCGGACGGTTCATCGGCGTCGCCTACAACCGCGGCGACTATGCGAAGGCCAACGAGTACTTCAGTTCGGTGATGATCGCCGACATGGTGCTTGCCGTCGCATTCGCCGTGCCGTATGCGCTGGTCGTCATGTTCCCGCAGGCCGTGATGAACATTCCGACGAACCTGGTGGAGGACGTGCGCATGACGTTCCTGTTCTGCGCCATCGGCACGGAATTCTCACTGGTCACATCCGTGTACGGCGGCGTGTACTACGTCAGCGACCGGCTCGACCGCAACGCGGTGCGCAACATCGAAGGCAACGTGCTGCGCGTCGGCGTGCTGTTGCTGCTGTTCTGCCTGTGGAGGCCGATGCTCTGCTTCGTCGCCGCGTCCATGCTGGCGCTCAACCTGTATCGGTGCGCGGCCGATATGTACTATACGCGCAAACTGACGCCGCAGCTGGCGGCCCGACGGTCGTCGTTCCGCATGCGCGCGGTCCGTGAACTGGTGAGCTCCGGCATATGGAATTCGGTCGACTCGGCGAGCTACACGCTGCTGATCGCGTTGGATATCTTTCTGGCCAACCGTTTTCTGGGCGCGCTGGTGGCCGGTCAGTACTCCATCGCCAAGACCATGCCGCAGTTCCTGACGAATGTGGCCTCGATGCTCTCGTCGGTGTTCGCACCGCGCGTGCTTCGTCTGTATGCCCAGGACCGGCAGGACGACATGAGCCGTTCGCTGGGCCGTGCCATTCGGTTCATGGGATTGGTGCTGTCGCTGCCCTGCGGGTTCCTCATCGTGTATGGCACGGACTTCTTTCGCCTCTGGGCCCCCGGCGAGGATGCCGGATGGCTGCAGTCGATGGGCGTGGTCTCCCTGCTTGCCATGCTGCTTGGCAGCTGCGGCCGCCCTATCAGCAACGTGTATACGGCGATGAACAAGGTGAAGGTGCCGTCGCTGATGTTCCTGGTGTGCGGCGTGCTCAACATCGTGTTGGTGATCCCGATGCTGATGTGGACCGATTGGGGTGTCTGGCCGATCATCGTCGTGGCCGCCGTGCTCGATACGGCCAAGAACCTGGTGGCGTTGCCGCTGTATGCGTCGTGGTGCATGGGCATACCGGCGGGGAGCGTGTTCTCCGCCGAGGCGCGGGGACTGGCCGCATTGCCCGTCATGCTGGCGGTGACGGCGCTGTGCCATGTCCTCGTTCCCGCGCGCAGTTGGACCGTGCTGACGGCGACGGCGTTGGGCTGTGCGGCGATGGCATGCGTGCCGTGCGCGTTCGTGGTGCTGCATCGCGAGGAACGTATGGAGATGTGGGATGTGGTGCGCGGGTTCGTACGACCCGTGGCGAGACGATGATGGGCGGTGAACGACAATGAGAAAACGTATTGCGGTATGTGGCTGTCACCATATGCGAGGCGGCACCGAAATGGCGATGTTCAGAATGATGTCGTTATTATGCCGGCAAGGATGCGATGTGGTGTTCGTGACACGGGCGAACATCAAGGTGATGAGGGATCTGCTACCCAAAGGCGTGACGGTGGCATATGTCAGCGCCGACAGCGTATTGAGCCGTTTCCTTGGCACATTGCCGATGGAGGGGGATCATCCGGAATGGTGGATGCGTTTGGTCCGCAAGACGCTGTATCTGCTCAGCGGCAAACGGAACCATCTGGCGTTCGCATACGCCGGCCGGCATCTGACCGGGCTTCCCGCGGGTTCGTTTGATGCCGTGCTGGATTTCGAAGGATATAACCATATCAACACCGTTATCGGCGGACGTATCGGTGCACCGGTTCATGCCACATGGGTGCACAATGAGGATGTGGATCTGAAGGACACGTATCGGTGTCTGGCAAGATGCTATGACCGTATTTTCTGTGTGTCGGATACGGCATTGGAAGCATTTGTCCGACAGTATCCCCGACTTGCCGACCGGGCCCGCGTGCTGCACAATCCCGTTGACGTTGATCGGGTCCGACGTAAGGCGATGCTTGCCGTGACGCCGCCGTCAACGCAGATGAGCGCCGCGGCATTGCGAATCGTGACCGTCTGCAGGCTGGCGTCGGAGAAAAATCTTGCGTTGAGCGTGCGCATCGCCGCCATGTTGCGTGATCGCGGGCTGCCGTTCCTGTGGGAGGTGTATGGCGAAGGGGCGAGTCGTGACGAACTGCAGACCTTGATTGACGAACTTGGACTCAACGAACGATTCCTATTGCGCGGGGAGGTGAGCAACCCGTATCCATATATGAAACAAGCCGACGTGTACGTGCAGACTTCGCGGCATGAAGGATTCGGCTTGACGGTGCAGGAGGCCAAGATCCTGGGAATTCCTGCGGTCGTCACCGATATTCCGGCATTCCGCGAACAGATCGTCGATGGGCAGACGGGATTCATTCGCGCCGCCGATGCGGAGTCGTTTGCCGATGCGATCATCCGTCTGGCCGATCATCCCGAGGAGCGGCAACGCATAACGAACAATCTCGCGGCATTGGACTGGACGGACGCGCAGGATGAATCGCCGCTGTTCGAATTGCTGGGATTGCGTTGAACCATGACTTGTCCTAGCGGCGGACCATGCGCTCGATGAATGCGACCATCGGCGACAGTCCCCGACGTATCAGCTGCCAGCGTAGACGTGTGCCCGGAGGCAGTCGGGACGGATCGATATGTTCGGCGCATGACTGCGCCAGTGAGGCGACGTATCGGGCTTGCGTCATGCAGTCGTCATCGTGGCGGCATAGACGGTGGTCTTTCAACAGGGTGTAGTGGCATGCGATGAGGATCTCAAAGTAATGGCATCGGATATCCATGACATCGTTGTCCGGCAGACCGAGATCATCGACCGTTCTGAGTATTCTTGCGCAATTCAGGATGGAGCCCTGTGTGATGGCCGGATTGCTGCCGTTCATGGTGGAACCGGGCCGTATGCGGTATTCGTAGACGGGAGCGGGCAGGTATACCAGCCGCGAGCCGTTGGCCATGGCCCGATAGGTGGTGGCGGAGTCTTCCATGACCTGACCTTCGGGAAACCGTATGCGCTTCGGGCCGTTATACAGTGCGCTTCGGACCGCGTACGCCCATGGAAACGACTCCAGCTGGTTGGTGAGTATCAGGGCAAGGGCCTGCTCCCTGGTCAGCGTGACGATGGTGTCGTACCGGTTGTGCGGCGCGTGCCGGACGATCGGATGACCGTTCTCGTCGATATGGCTGAACCGAATCGTGGCCATGTCGGCGCCGTGGTCATCCATGCCGTGCACCAATGTCGCTACGTACCTGCGGTCTGGGACGTCGTCCGCGTCCACGAAACAGATGTACTCGCCCTGCGCGTGGTCGAGACCCACGTTGCGTGCCGCGCCCTGCCCATGGTTGGCTTGATGGATCACCTGTATACGGTCGTCTTGTGCGGCGTATGCGTCGCAGATCGCCGCCGATCCGTCCGTCGATCCGTCGTCGATCAGGATGATCTCCAACGTCCGGTAGGTCTGATCGATCAAGGCGTCCAGGCACTCCGACAGATACGGTCTGACGTTATACACCGGCACGATCACGCTGACGAGAACGGGTTGTTCGGGTTGCGTTGATGCTGCGTCCGGCGTGATATGTTCCATGTCACGGAATCTATGACGATACAGGTATTTCGTAGGGTGCCCCCCGAACCGGCGGTATCCGGATCCAATCATGGACCATGCGGACTGCGGTCGTGCGTGGCGTGCCGTCACTTGCGCCCGTCCCGTGCTTTCACCGTGTCGGCGACCCGTTGCGCGAGCGCATCCCGAATCAGGTCGATGCGTGCCGGCGCCATCATGTTCGTCAGGGCCAGACGATGTGCCGTGTCGTCCGGCCAATCGCGCAGCGTGCCCAGATCGTACCGATCCCATGAGCGGACCAGTCCGAGCTGTCGACGCGCGGTCGGTGTGGTGCACGTGCTGTAGAACGGCTTCGTCCGATAGTCGCGATTGTCCACGCGCAGTTCGCCGCACCAGAGCGATGCGCCGGTGTCGAACAGCGGCGCCGGACGCACCGCCAGCGTCTCCACGTCGCGAATCAGCCCGAAATTATTGTAATGACGATCGATGTTGCGCATCAGATAGTCGACGAGCAGCCAATCGTCGGTCGCGTCGGCGATGGCTCGAGCATCGCAGCCGAATCGTGTCGCCGTACGCTCCCACTGGTCGCGCATGCTCAGACGATTGTCCCGTTTGACCGATCCGAGCAACTGCCATGCGGATACCAGTTCCTCGCGGTCGTCCAGCATGTCGTCGCAGGAGCATACCAGTCGATTGTCGTACTCGCCCAGCGAATATCGTACCTCCGCAATATCCAGCCGTTCCGCCAACCGGGAGGCGATGACCTCGTTGACCGGCTCCTGTCCGGTGCGACCGCCCTTGATCAGCGCCCGCACGCCATCCTGCGGCCGTATTGTCCAACGCTTCGGCAGGTCGCCGCCGGTGGAGGCGTCCGGCGCGTTGAAGCTCAGCTCGTGCGACGAGGAATACGTGGTGAGCAGCAGCTTGCCTAGATCCTCATCGAACTTGTTCGTGAAGAAGTTCACGTCATGCCAATGCAGATCGGCGTCGGCCGGCCTGACCCAGTACTGGTCGGACAGACTCAGACCGAGCGAACGATTAAGCAGCTCGACCGTGGAGCGGATGCCCATCGTATCCAATGCACGGTGGATGCCGTCACGTGTCGAAGGAATCGCGCGATGCCTCCACCATGCGTCGATGCGCTTCGCATAGACCGCGTCCTTACCGTGCGTGACCAGTTCCAACGGCAGCCGGTCGTGATCCAGGATCGTGCCCGTGCCCGCCGCATGGCCGGTCCGGCTGTCATAGTCGAACAGCAGCACCTCGTGGGTGCGGCACATGATCACGCGACGGTCCATGACTACCTCCTTGCCTATGAGAGTACGCCATGCCGTCCGATTTCGGTACGGCTCATGCCGGGGCCGTGCACCGGGCAACGGTACGATGGGTGGCGTGAGTCCGGCCGATGGACGGTCGGCGGGTTGCGTTCGAGGAGCGACATGGGATACGGCAATGTGAGCGAGCGGCGGATGCAGCCGCCGCAGGTGGGCGTGTCGGTGGTGATCCTGGCGTTGGGGCCGGGCGCGCCGTCGTCGGGCGGCGCCGGGCGCAGCCGGCTGTGGCTGCCGCTGGTGCGGCGTGTACGGCAGCCGTATCTGGGCGGTTGGGCGCTGCCGGGCGGCGGTCTGCGCGCCGATCTGTCGCTGGAGCGGTCGGCGTATCTGGCGCTCGAATCGACCACCGACCTGCACCCGAAGTATCTCGAGCAGCTGCACACGTTCGGTGGTCCCGACCGGTCGCGCGGCGGGCTGCCGATGGTGTCGGTCGTCTACTGGGCGCTGGTCGGGCGGGCGGAGACGCGCGACTTCGCCGAGGCTGACAACGTGCGCTGGTTCCCGGAGGACGATCTGCCGGCGATGGCGTTCGACCATCGCGAGATCGTGGGTCATGCGCTGCGCCGGCTGCGCGAACGCATCGAATACCCCGATCTGGTGACGCGGCTCGTCGGCCCCGAGTTCACGTTGCGGCAGTTGCATGATGTGGTCGAGGCGGTGACGGGTGAGCCGGTCGATCTGGCGAACTTCCGGCGGCGCATGCTGGCGAGCGGCGAGCTTGAGGAGACGGGCGAGAAGATCCGCGAGGGACGGCAGCGGCCGGCCGCCGTGTACCGGTATGCGCCGGCGGCGGGGGAGCGGGGCACCCGTCCGTGGGGCGGCGTGATGCTGCCGGATGACGCCGGGGCGTCCGGGAACGCGACGGATGCGCCGGCGTCGTCGACGTTCGGCATGTCGGACGATGGTGCGATGGACGATGCGCTCGGTCCGCTGACGACGATCTGACCGTTCGTCGGTGCCGGCGACGTGTCGGGACATGTCGGTTCCGATCGTTATGCGGAATACTTATAGTCAGTTTGACTATAAGTGATGGTAGGGTAGCTCCTCGTGTGCGGAAACGTAACGTTTCCGCCAGTCAGAGAGGAAATCCCATGGCACAGGCCACGCAGGCGCCCGCCGCATCGCCGGCGAACGCGCAACCACTCACCCGCAACGAACGGCTCGACCGACTGCCGTTCAACAAGGCGCACCGCAAACTCCTCGTCGCGTCCGGCATCGGCTGGGCGTTCGACGCGATGGACGTCGGCCTCGTCTCCTTCGTCGTCGCCGCCATCGCGGCCGACCCGCACTTCAATCTCACCCCGACCGAGAAATCGTGGGTGCTGTCCATCGGCTTCGTAGGCATGGCCGTCGGCGCGGCACTCGGCGGCTTCATCGCCGACCGTGTCGGCCGCAAGACCGTCTTCACCGCCACGCTGATCATCTTCGGCATCGCCAACGGCTTCATGGCGCTGTCGTGGTCGCTCGGCATGCTGCTTGGCGCGCGCCTCGTGATCGGCCTTGGCCTCGGCGCGGAACTGCCCGTCGCCTCCACGCTGGTGTCGGAGTTCTCGCCGACCAAACAGCGCGGCCGCATGACCGTCCTGCTCGAATCGTTCTGGGCCGTCGGCTGGATCGTCGCCGCGATGATCGGCTACTTCGTGATCCCGAACACCGGTGACTGGGGCTGGCGCTGGGCGCTGGCGATCGGCGCGCTGCCGCTGCTTTACGCGATCGTCACGCGCATCCACATCCCCGAATCCGTGCGTTTCCTCGAAGCCAAGGGCCGCGAGGACGAGGCCGAGCAGGCCGTGCGCTACTTCGAGGACGCCGGCGGCGTCGCACCCGTCGCCTCGCCGAAGGGCCGGCCGCTGCCGAAGATCAGGACCCGCGAACTGTTCGGCTCCAAGTACATCGCACGCACCGCGGCGATCTGGGCCACCTGGTTCTTCGTCAACTTCTCGTACTACGGCGCGTTCACGTGGATGCCGTCGCTGCTCGCCGACCAGTTCGGCTCGCTCACCAAGTCGTTCGGCTACACGCTGGCGATCTCCATCGCGCAGCTGCCCGGTTACTTCCTCGCCGCATGGCTCGTCGAGATCTGGGGACGCCGCAAGACGCTGAGCATCTTCCTCGCCGTGTCCGCCGTGGCCGCATTCGCCTTCTCGCAGGCCGGTTCCGTCGCGCTCGTGCTCGTGTTCGGCATGCTGCTGTCCGCGTCCAACCTCGGTGCGTGGGGTGTGTTGTACGCGGTGACGCCGGAGATCTACCCGACCCGTCTGCGCGGTGCGGCCGCCGGTGCGGCCGCCGCATGCGGACGCGTCGCCGCGATCATCGCGCCGCTGCTTATGCCGTGGTTCCTCGCGCTGTCCGGCGGCAACAAGGCGGTCGCGTTCATCATCTTCGCGGTCGCGTTCGTCGTCGCCTGCGCCGCCGCGCTGTGCCTGCCCGAACGCAAGGGCCTCGACCTCGAGGATTGACCCCGTGCGGCCCGTCTCGGTGCCGCATGCTTCGCGTTCAACGGGCATGATCCTGATTCCTTCAACGGACATACAGCCGAAACCCCATGTGGAATCGGCCGTATGTCCGTTGAAGGTTGTGGAGTCTGCGGGATGGTACGGGATCGGTGCCGATTCTCTTTCCAACGGACATACAGCCGTAACCGGTACCCGAATCGGCTGGTTGTCCGTTCCGTTGGGGAGGGGTTGTGGGGTCGTGGGGTCGTGGCGTCGCGAGCGTCGTGCCCGTTGGGGGGAATGCTGCCGTCGCAGCGTATGGGTATGCTTATGCCGGTTTGTGTGTGAATGCAGGTAGAACCAACTAACTGAACGTACCGAAGAATTACGCAAGCAACGACAATCGATATTAAGAGAGGTTTTCGATGGCGGTTCGTGGTGATATTCGAAATGTGGCGATCGTGGCGCACGTCGATCACGGCAAGACCACGCTGGTGAACGCGATGCTCCAGCAGTCCCACGTGTTCAACGAGCGCGAGGAAGTGCCGGATCGCGTGATGGACTCCAACGATCTTGAGCGCGAGAAGGGCATCACCATCCTCGCCAAGAACACGGCCGTGGAATACACCGGCCCGCTGGCCGCCAAGTACGGCTACCCGGACGGCATCACCCTCAACATCATCGACACCCCCGGCCACGCCGACTTCGGCGGCGAGGTCGAGCGCGGCATCTCCATGGTCGACGGCGTCGTCCTGCTCGTGGACGCCTCCGAAGGCCCGCTGCCGCAGACCCGTTTCGTGCTGCGCAAGGCCCTCGAGGCCAAGCTGCCGGTCATCCTGTGCGTGAACAAGGTCGACCGTCCGGACGCTCGTATCGACGAGGTCGTCTCCGAGTCCACCGACCTGCTGCTCGGCCTCGCGCAGGACGTCGTCGAGGAGGGCGTCGACCTCGACCTCGACCACCTGCTCGACCTGCCGGTCGTCTACTGCGCGGCCAAGGCCGGCTATGCGTCCGCCAACCAGCCGGAGAACGGCGCCCTGCCGGACAACGACAACCTCGAGCCGCTCTTCGAGGACATCATCAAGTACATCCCAGCCCCGGAGTACGAGGAAGGCGCGCCGCTGCAGGCCCACGTCGCCAACATCGACTCCTCCGACTTCCTCGGCCGTCTCGGCCTTGTCCGTATCTACAACGGCACCCTCGAGAAGGGTAAGACCTACGGCCTGTCCCGCGTCGACGGCTCCATTGAGAACTTCCGCGTCGTCGAACTGCTGCGCACGCAGGGCCTCGAACGTCAGCCCGTCGAATCCGCCGGCCCGGGCGACATCGTCGCCGTCGCCGGCGTCAACGACATCATGATCGGCGAGACCATCGTCGATCCCAACGATCCGCGTCCGCTGCCGCTCATCCACGTCGACGACCCGGCCATCTCCATGACCTTCGGCGTCAACGACTCCCCGCTCGCCGGCCGCGAAGGTAAGGACCACAAGCTCACCGCCCGCATGATCAAGGACCGCCTTGACCGCGAGCTCATCGGCAACGTGTCCATCAAGGTGCTGCCGACCGATCGCCCGGATGCGTGGGAGGTGCAGGGCCGTGGCGAACTCGCGCTGGCCGTGCTCGCCGAGCAGATGCGCCGCGAAGGCTACGAGCTGACCGTCGGCCGCCCGCAGGTCGTCACCAAGACCATCGACGGCAAGATCAACGAGCCGATGGAGAACACCACCATCGACGTGCCGGAGGAGTACATGGGCACCGTCACGCAGCTCATGGCCGACCGCAAGGGCCGCATGGACTCCATGTCCAACCACGGCTCCGGCTGGGTGCGCCTGCAGTTCACCGTGCCGTCCCGTGGCCTGATCGGCTTCCGCACCGCGCTGCTGAGCGCCACCCGCGGCACCGGCATCGCCTCCTCGCTGTCCGCCGGCTACGCGCCGTGGGCCGGCCAGATCGTCACCCGCCAGAACGGCTCCATGGTCTCCGACCGCGCCGGTGTGGCCACCCCGTACGCCATGCAGCGCCTGCAGGCCCGCGGCATCTTCTTCGTCGAACCGCAGTCGCAGGTCTACGAGGGCCAGGTCGTCGGCATGAATAACAAGCCCGACGAGCTCGATGTGAACATCACGCTCGCCAAGCACATGACCAACATGCGTTCCTCCACCGCCGACGTGCTCGAGACTCTGACCCCGCCGGTCAAGATGAGCCTCGAGGAGTCGCTCGACTTCGCGAACGAGGACGAGTGCGTCGAGGTCACGCCGGAATCCATCCGCGTGCGCAAGATCATCCTCGGCCGTGAGGACTGGTACAAGTGGCGCGCCAAGCAGCGTCGTCAGAACAACCAGGCCAACAAGTAGGCTCAATGAGCTCTTGCGGAGCTACTCACGCTGCTGATCATCATGCAACGGCCGGTGCTGCCCATTCTGGCGGCACCGGCCGTGTGCCCGCGCTGGACGGCCTGCGTGGCATAGCCTGCCTGGTGGTGTTGTGCTACCACCTGGCCATGATGTTCACCCTGTGGGGCGCCGACGCCCCGTATGGCCTCATCCCCGGCCCCGCGTCGGTCATGGTGTTCTTCGCCCTGTCCGGCGTGGTGCTGTCGCTCGCCCCGTTCGCCAAGTTGCGTGCCGGGCAGGCGTATGACTGGCTGCGCTATTATCCGCGCCGCGTCGTGCGCCTTGCCGTTCCCACGTTCGTGGCGATCGCAATGGGCATCGGCAGCGGATTCGTGGCATGGCGTCTCGGCTCGCAGTCGCGTTCCGCGCAATCCGTCGATT
Source organism: Bifidobacterium ramosum (assembly GCF_009299505.1). Taxonomy (GTDB): domain Bacteria; phylum Actinomycetota; class Actinomycetes; order Actinomycetales; family Bifidobacteriaceae; genus Bifidobacterium; species Bifidobacterium ramosum. The sequence continues at coordinate 307,816 of NZ_WBSM01000001.1, forward strand.
TCAGCGGCGGACCGGCGCGCATCCTGCATGACGTGCTCATGCAGTTCGATCTGATCTTCAACATCTCGGACGGCGTGTCCACACTGTCGGGTGGTCCGCTGCTGCGCGCGGATTCGCCGGTCTGGTCGATGACCTGGGAGATGTTCTTCAGCCTCACCCTGCCGTTGGCCGTCTATTGCGTGGCGCGCACACGCAGGGATCTAGGGCTGGCGGTGGCGTTGGTCGCGGCGATCTGGTGCTCGCACGTATCCGGCTACTTCCCGCTGCGCCTGTGCCTCATGTTCTGGCTGGGCGTGCTGCTGGCGAAGCGGGCGGATCGCATCGCCGCGGTCAGGGTGTCCACGCCCGTCGAAGTCGTCGCGTTCGTCGCTGCCGTCGGATGCATCGAACTGCCGGAGTTCTGGCGCACGTTCGTCGACTCGCAGGCTCCGGTATTGCTGACGGCGACATGGTCGACGCTGATGAACGTCGCCTGCGCGGCGCTCGTCGCGCTGACGATGGCCGACGGCCTGCTGCGCCGTCTGCTCAGCACTCGGCCGATGCGGTTCCTCGGCCGCATCTCGTTCAGCCTGTATCTGACCCATGCGATCCTCTTTGGTGGATTCGCCGTAGTGCTGCCGCGGATCGGCCTCGGCAACGTCTGGGCGCAATCGTTGATCGCGCTCGTGGTGGCATTCGCGTTCGCCTGGCTGTTCTATGTCGCAGTGGAGCGGCCGAGCATGCGGTGGTCGCACGACATCGGCCACGCCGAACTGCATCTCGAACCGTGACGTCCGCCGATCGCCGACCATCGTCGGCATCGGCACGCGATCCCGTATTCGGTCGATCGCCGCGCGAACGGCTCCCCGGCACCTATACTAAGGCGCATGACTTCACGAAGCCCGCATAACGTACGCAGCGACAACGAACTGCTGCCATGGTCGCATCGGCAAGGCTATCCGATGCGTGTGCTCGTCACCCTGCTCGCCGGCGTCGGCGCGGCGGTCATTGGCACGTTCGCGCATCGCATGGGCGCGTCGATGAACATCCCGTACGGGCTGGTGTTGGCGTTCGTGATCGTCGGACTGTCGACGTGGTGCGCGCGATCGCGGTGCGGCGTGACCGGCGTCGCGTTTCATCTCATCGCCTCCGGGGCGACCGCGTGGATGATCGCCGCGGCCAGCACCGGCGACGCGCTCGCCCCGATCGGATTCAGCGGCGACCTGCCGTATTTCAGCCAGAAGGCTGGCTATCTGTGGCTGCTCGGTATGATCGTCGTGCAGATGGCGTTCCTGTTCATGCCGCCGTCATGGTTCGTGATCGATACCCGTACGTCACATGCCGCCGCCGATATGCCGTCTGCGGACGATGCGCCGGCTGCGGACGATGTCTCGGTTTCCGGCGAGCCGGTGACTGACGACTCGGCGACCGACAACTTGATCGGCGATCCGCAACAGGCACGGTGATCGCATGCGAATCCTGCATTATCTCGGACCCGAAGGCACTTTCACCCATCAGGCGGCGATGAACGCCGCCGACGCGCTGCGTGCGCTTGCGACGGACGGCGTCACGCTCGCCGCCGAACCGGATGTGACCGCGATCCTCGACGCCGTGCAGACCGACGGCGACTGGGGTGTCATCGCATGGGAGAACAACATCGAAGGCTACGTCGTGCCGAATCTCGACGCGCTTATCGACGCGCGCAACGTGGCCGCGTTCGCCCGCGTCGGCGTGGACGTGTCGTTCGATGCGTTCGTGAAGACCGGCGATGCGACCGGCCGCGCCGCCGACGACCGTATTGCCGACGATCGTGCCGCCGACGAACTGATCGAGGACTGCACGACGATCACCGCACATCCCCACGGACTCGCGCAATGCAAACGATTCGCCGCCGCCCATCATCTCAAAGCCGTGCCGGCAGCGTCGAACGGCGCCGGCTGCCGCGACCTCACACCCGGACAGGTCGCGCTTGGCCCGTCCATCTGCGGCGAACTGTACGGGCTGACCCGCGTCGCCACGTCGGTCGAGGACTATCCGGGCGCGCACACCGAATTTCTGGTGCTCGCGCCACGCGACGACGTCGCTGGACTGCTGGCGCAGCTGTGTGACGCCGACACGGCCGAATTCGAATCCGTCGTCGCGTTCATCCCGCTGTACACCGGGCCGGGCGTGCTCGCGAACCTGCTCGACGTGCTGCGCGACGCGGGCCTGAACATGACTAGCTTCATCTCCCGCCCGATCAAGGGCCGCGACGGCACGTACAGCTTCATCGCGACGATGGATGCCGCGCCTTGGCAGGAGCATTTCCGCTCTGTGCTCACCGAGGTCGCCGAACATGGTGACTGGGTGAAAACGTTGGCCGTCTACCCGCGCCGTGAACGGCCCAGCCCGCCCGTCTACGCATGGTCGCTGCCCAACGGGGGCGTGCGGTTGGATTCCGGCAATGTGACCGGAACGGACAATGCGTGGCAGGACGACGATGCGACACGAAAGGAGCTGCTGTGGTAGCCGGGAACGACAACGTACGCAACGGTGATGTTCGTGCAGACGCTAGGAATAGGCATGACGGCACTGATCCGGCTGACCTGAACGGCATGATCGTCGGCATCGTCGGGCTGGGATTGATCGGCGGATCGCTTGCACGCCGGCTGGTGGCGCGCGGCGTACGCACGATCGCATGGAACCATCGTGACCATCCGTACGCGCAGGCCGAAGCCGATGGCATCCGCTGCGTGCCGACGTTGGCTGATCTGGCCGCCGCCAAGCCGCGCGTCATCGTCCTGTGCAACCCGCTCAAGGCCATGCCGTCGATCCTCGCCGGCCTGAAGCCGGTGCTCGACCCGGCCGCGACCACGCTCACCGACGTGGGCAGCGTCAAGGGCATGGTCCGCGAGCAGGTCAATGCGGCCGGACTGGGGGAGTGTTACGTCGGCGCGCATCCGATGGCCGGCAACGAACTGTCCGGATGGCAGGCCGCCGACCCGGCGCTGTACGACGACGCACTGTGGGCGGTCACCGTGCGCGACGACACGGCGTACGATCGATTCCTCACGGTAATGCGGCTGATCGTCGACGGCGTCGGCAATCGCGTCATCGTCCTGAATGACACGGTGCACGATCAGGCCGCCGCGCTGATCTCGCACATGCCGCACGTCGTCGCCACGGCACTGATCAACCAGCTCACCGCCGACGTCAATCGGAATGTCGCCGCCGCACTGGCCGCCGGATCATGGCGTGACATGACGCGCGTCGCCCTGACCGACCCCGACCGCACGCGGGCGATGGTCGATGAGGACGCCGCGAACGTGGAAGCGTTGCTGCGGTCGATGGCCGGGACACTCACGGCCGTGGCCGATGCGCTGCACGACGGGGACGACGGCGCGCTCGCCCGCTTCTTCGCGGACGGTCAGCCGTTCCGGAACTACAAGGAGGCGCAGCGGACGGCAATCGCCGACTACGCCGAACACAACGTGCCGTTCGACCCGGCGCATTGGCAGGCCGACCTGCTGGCGTCGGCACGGCGTGGCGAGCACATCGTCGGATTCGCCGGCGACCACGCCGTGCGCGTGCAGGTGCGCTCCGCGATATAGGCACCGCGCGGCCCCCGCCGCCCGCTCACGCCTTGCTTGCCGCCGTTGACTACGGACGAGTGAAGTGGCGTTCGGGAACGGGCTTCAACGTGATGATCGACTCGGCGTCGATGCTCACCCGCTGCGCCGGCCGTGAGCCATTGGCCGCCGCGTCTCGTGACAGCTCCAGCAGATGCCCGTCCCACGAAAGCACGTGGCCCACGTAATCGCGGTATTTCATGCGATGATCGACCGGATCGACGCCTTCCGACACGCGCACGACAATGCGGGCGTGCGCGGGAATCTCATTGGGAATCGGCATGACGGCCTCCTTCGGCGATAGCGTATCCCTTCATCGTAGCGCGTGACGCGGTTCCGTGGGTCGTGACGGGTGCGTCCGCACGGTTCGGACACACGCCCGAGCGACCGTAACTCAACATCATCCGCACCTTCCTGTTGAGTTACGGTCGTTCAGCAGGCCCGAAACGACCGTAACTCAACAGGAAAAGCGCCATCGCATTGAGCTACGGTCGTTTCGGAGGTCCAAAAAGGCCGTAACTCAACAACAACGGACGGTTCCTGTTGAGTTACGGCCTCTTGCGTTTGCTGGAGGGGGCTGACGGTCGGTACTGCTCAGTCGGTGGCGACGGCGTCGAGCACCGGCACCTTGAGCGCGCGGCGGGCCGGCGGCAGCGCGGCGACCACGCCGATCACGATCGACGCCAGCAGGAACACGCCCAACTGCCCCCACGGCACGCTGAGCTTCTCCAGACCGTTCGACTGGTACACCTGCTGGATCACCGCGCCTGCGCCCGTGCCGACCACCACGCCCAGCAACGTGCCCAGCACGGCGATCATCGCCGCCTCGATCGCCAGCATGCCGCGCACCTGCATGCGCGACGTGCCGATCGCCCGCAGCAGGCCGATCTCGCGCGTGCGCTCCGATACGCTCAGCGCCAGCGTGTTCACGATGCCGAACACGGCGATCACGATCGACAATGCCAGCAGCGCATACAGGATGATGAGGATCTGGTCGACCATCGTGCTCATCGTCGACTTGAACTCCTCGCGATCCTGCACGGTCACCACGTAATACGATTTCACCGCGTCGACCAGCCGCGTCTTCAATGTGGCCGTATTCACGCCGGATTTCGCGTTGATGAACAGCATGATCGTGAACATCGTGTACTCGTTAGCGATTGTGCCGGCCAGCGTGTCGTTCATAAGCACCATCGAGCGGTACACCGAATTTTCGATGATCGCGCCGATTCTGGCCTTCACATGCGTTTCGACGGTCTTCGTCTTCACCAAGGTCGCCGGATCCACGTGCTGTGCGTCCTCGGCCGCCTGCTGCGCTTCCGCGGCTTTCGCCTGTGCGCCGGCCGTGTCGCCGGCCGCCAGCAGCGATTGCGCCTGGGCCTGCAAAGCGGCGATCTTCTGCTGCACCTGCGCCTGATAGTCGGCCTGCGCCTTCGCGGTCGCCTTCTTGTCGACCACGACCTGCCGCCCGTTGACGGTGACCGTATCGCCGACCTTCCAGCCGTTGTCCTTGGCGATGGTGACGCCGACGACCAGTTCGCCGTCGCGTAGCGCGCGATCCGCGTCGCCCGCATTCGTGACCGGAGCGAACACCTCGGTGAACAGGGACGGCTGCTCCGCGAACGTCATCGCGGACGACTTGTCGTCGCCGGAGCCGTACGTCACGCCGAGCAACATGCGCGACTGCGAGACGGAGCCGACGCCGTCCGTCTTCTTGATCGCGTCGATCGCCGCGTCGGGGATGCGTCCGCTCGATGCGGACATGGCCGAGAAATCGGATTTGAGCCCGCTGTCGACGATGCCGGCGACCGACGCCTTCGCCGACGAGGCGACCACGCCCAGACAGCTCACGATCGCCACGCCCACGAACAGGGCGGCCGCCGTATTCGCCGTACGCCGCTTGCCTCGCGCCAGATTGCGCGTCGCGAGCCGGCCCGTCACCGTGAACACATGTGCCGGAATCCAACCGAGCACGACGCTCGTCGGTCCGACCAGCGCCGGGGCGAGCACGATCACGCCCAATACCACGAGCCCTGCACCCACGCCAAGCGGCCACCCGGTGCCCAGCGACGAACCCCAGTCGTTCAGCCAGCCCCACGGCGAGATCGCCACCGCGTCGTCCGCCTTCGCCAGCGCGATCCGCCAGCAGAACAGCCACGACACCGCGCCGCACGCGATCATCAATGAGCCAAGCACGCCGCGCGGCCACACCGGCTTCTCCGGATTCACCGTCTCGTTCATCGCCTGGATCGGCGGGGCCGTCGCCGCGCGCCGCGCCGGCAGCGCCGCGCCGAGCAATGTCACCACCACGCCGACGACCAACCCGACCAGCATGTCCGACACGCTCGGATCGACCGCGCCGGACATCGGCATGCCCATCCGGTCCATGCCGGCCACGATCAGCCGCACCATGCCCCAACCGAGTCCGATGCCGCACACCGAACCGGTCAGGCCGAGCACGATCGCCTGCACGATCACCGTCGAGAACACCTGCGCGGGGGAGGCGCCCACCGAACGCAGCAGCGCGTAGCCGCGCATCGATTCGCGCACGATCATCGAGAACGTGTTCGCGATGATGAACGAGCCGACGAACAGGGCGATGATCGCGAAGATCAGGATCAGCGGCTGGATGAAGCCGAGCGCCTTCTTGGTGGCCGCCGCGCTGTCGTCGCGCACCTGCTGGCCGGTGACCGCGCGGGCCTTCGACCCGGCCGGCAGCGCCTTGTTGATGCGGTCGGCGAGCGTGCGTTGCTGTGCGGCGGTCAGTGGTCTGCCGTCGTTGGCGGAACCGTAGACGCCGATGTTGCGCACCATGTTGATCTGACCGGTCTCCTGCTGGAAGTAGTCCTTCGCGACGCCGGGCGCCAGCCCGACGATGATCGCGCCGGCCTGGCTGGCATCGGTGGAGAACAGGCCGACGACCTTCACGTCGGTCGCGCCGTCCGGGTAGACGAGCTTCGTCGTATCGCCGACCCTGAGCCCCGCGGTTTCGGCGGCGAACGTATGCAACGCGACCTCGTCCTTGGCCTGCGCCCAACGTCCGGCGGTGAGCGTGGCCGACCGCCACGTGCCCTTGCTCAGGCCGAGCGCGACCGTGGGCGTGCCGGTGGTCGATACGGCGTTGCCGTCCTTGCCGACGAGCACGATGCCGGAGACAGAATAGGTGATCGACGCGGTCCGCACGCCGTCGACCTTGGCGATGTCGTCGGCCAGCGATGCGTCGATGCGGTTGTAGGTCTTGGACGCGTCGGATGAGGACGACGCTGACGATGAGGACGACGTGCCCGACGATGAGGACGATGACGACGAGCCGGACGACATCGCCATGCCGTCGTCGGCGGTCTTGTCCTCCGTATTGCCGCGCACATACACGTCCGCGTCGGAGTTCGAAGCCATCATCTGGTCGACCTGGTTGCTCATCATCTCGCGGAAGCAGAACGAGCCGACCACGAACGACACGCCGAGCGCGATCGCGATGATCGACATGACGAACCGGCCGAAATGGGCGCGCGCGTCGCGCAAACCGATGCGGATCATCGGGCGGACTCCTCGACCTCGTCGCCCTCGCCGGCGAACACCTCGAGGATCTCGTCATAGGTCGGATGCCGCAGATCCTGCGTGATACGCCCGTCCGCGAGCACGAGCACACGATCCGCGTACGACGCGGCGCGCGGATCGTGCGTCACCATCACGATCGTCTGGCCGTATTCGCGCACCGAATTCTTCAGGAACCCCAGCACCTCGCGGCTCGAATGCGAATCGAGGTTGCCGGTCGGCTCATCGGCGAAGATCACGCTCGGCCGCGCCATGATCGCCCGTGCGCAGGCCACGCGCTGCTGCTGGCCGCCCGACAGCTGGCTCGGCCGGTGCGTGAGCCGCGAACGCAGGCCGACCACGTCGACCACCTTGTCGAACCAAGCGCGGTCGATCGGCCGCTTCGCGATCTGCAGCGGCAGCAGGATGTTCTCCTCGGCCGAAAGCGTCGGCACGAGATTGAACGACTGGAAGATGAAGCCGATCTGATCGCGGCGCAGCTTCGTCAGCTGCCGCTGGTTCATCGCGGACACCTCGAGCCCCTCGACGATCACCTTGCCGCTCGTCGGCTGGTCGAGTCCGGCCATGCAATGCATGAGCGTGGACTTGCCCGAACCGGACGGGCCCATGATCGCGGTCATCTGGCCTCGCATGAACTCGACGTTGACATGGTCGAGCGCGACGACCTGCGCGTCCTTGTCGCCGTAGGTCTTGGTCAGGTCGATCGCGCGGGCGACGGCCTCCTCGGCTGGCTGCTGCGCGTTACGTGCGGATGCTGTGGATGCTGTGGATGTCGTGATTGCCGCGGCCGAATGTCGTCCCATACGTTCCCCGTTTCCCGTCGATGATGCTATGGATAGTGTATAAGGAGTCGGGTATTCCTCCCGGCGTGCGATGGACGGGAGATTCGTGATGTTCGACGATGCGCTGGATGATTTTCTCGCCTATCTCAAGGCGAACCGCGGATTGAGCGAGAATACGCTGAAGGCGTACCGCATCGACGTGGGCGAATGCCTGCACATGCTGCGGCTGCGCGGCGCGGCGGCGCTGGCGGAGATCACGACCGACGACCTGCGGCTGTGGATGGCCCGCGAGTCGCGTACACACGCACGCTCCAGCATGGCGCGCAAGGTCGTGGCCGTACGCGGGTTCTTCGCATGGGCGCATGCGCATGGTCGCATCCCCGCCGATCCGGCGGCCGTTCTGCTCACGCCGAAGATCCCCGACACATTGCCCGCCGTGCTCACCGAGGCGCAGGCCAGGCAGCTCATGGACGACACGGACGAGTGCGCGGCGGAGGCCGTGACGCAGGCGAAGGACGCGGCACGGACCGATGCGTATGCGACGGCGACGCAGGCCGACCGGACGGCCGAGGCGGTCGGCCTGCGCGACGCGGCGATCATGGAGATGCTGTACGCCACCGGCATGCGCGTGGCCGAACTCGTGGGACTGGACGACCTCGACGTGGATTGGTCGAATCGTACGGTGAAGGTGACCGGCAAGGGCAGCAAGCAGCGGGTGGTGCCGTTCGGCGAGCCGGCGATGCGCGCGCTGCGCTCGTGGCTGGACGACGGGCGGCCGACGCTGGCGGCGAACCGGCGGGGCCGGGGTGGCGGCGACCGGGCGCTGTTCCTCGGCGTACGAGGCCGGCGCATCGACCAGCGCGTGGTGCGCGGCGTGGTGCACGAGCGGGCGCAGGAGGCCGGCGTGCCCGACATCGGACCGCACGCCCTGCGGCACAGCGCGGCGACGCATCTGCTCGACGGGGGAGCGGACCTGCGCGAGGTGCAGGAGATGCTTGGCCACTCCTCGTTGAAGACCACGCAGCGGTACACGCACGTGTCGATCGAGCAGCTCAAGTCGCGGTACGCGCAGGCGTTCCCGCGGGCGTAGGGACCGGAATGCTCCCCTCAGTCACCTGCGGTGACAGCTCCCCTCAGGGAGGGGAGCCAGTAGTGGAAAGGCTCCCCTCCCTGAGGGGAGCTGTCGGCGAAGCTGACTGAGGGGAGCAATGCGCCCAGCGTCATATGACAAGAAAAAGCGTCTCTTTTGGCCAAAAGTTAACGCGGGCGTAACACGAACGTCGCCGATCGGGGGAGACCCCGTATCTCACGAGCCGCATATGATAGGCGGGCAAACTGGGGAAAACCTTGGAATTGCTATGGTAGTTAGCGGTAACGCAAGCCGTGGGATCCGTAAGATCGGCGTGATTCCACGTTACGGACGGTTAACTGGCCGTTGTCGGAAAAATACGCAACAATGGGAACCGATCAGCAAGGGAGTTGGACGCATTCCGGTGTGTCGTACAAGAGACAACGGAATGAAGGTCGGCTCCTTTTGCATACGCCGCCTCACACGGCGGACTTTATGAATAGGAGAAATCATATGAAGAAGAAAGCTCTTGCTTTCGCGGCTGCCGCCTGCTCGCTGGCCATGCTGCTGAGCGGCTGCGGCTCTTCCAACAACGCCAGCAACACCGCCGCCAACGGTGGCAAGATGATCATCACCGCCGGTGATTCCGAACCGCAGAACCCGCTCGTCCCGACCAACACCAACGAGACCGGCGGCGGCGTGGTCATCGACCTGCTGTTCTCCCGTCTGGTGTCCTTCGACGCCAAGGGCAACGCGCAGAACGAGGTCGCCGAGTCCATCACCCCGAACGACGACGCCTCCCAGTACACCATCAAGCTGAAGTCCGGCTGGAAGTTCACCGACGGCACCGACGTCACCGCCGAGTCCTTCACCAAGGCCTGGTCCTACGGCGCCAACGCCAAGAACGCGCAGAAGTCCTCCTCCTTCTTCTCGACCATCAAGGGCTTCGACGAGCTGCAGGACGCCGACAAGCTCAAGGGCGACGAGCAGCTGTCCGGCCTGACCGTCAAGGACGACACCACCTTCGTCGTCGACCTGAACCAGCCCGACGCGACCTTCCCGATCAAGGTCGGCTATTCCGCGTTCGCCCCGCTGCCGGAATCCTTCTACAAGGATCCGAAGGCGTTCGGCGAGAAGCCGGTCGGCAACGGCCCGTACAAGTTCGAGTCCTGGGACCACAACAAGGAAATCAAGATCGTCAAGAACGACGACTACAAGGGTAACGACGCCGCCAAGAACGACGGCATCACCTTCAAGATCTACACCGACGACGACGCGCAGTACGCCGACGTCCAGTCCGGCAACCTGAACGTGATGCAGTCCGTCCCGGCCTCCGCCACCAAGACCTTCCAGACCAACAAGAAGCTGCAGGCCTACAACAAGGCCGGCTCCGTCTCCCAGACCTTCACCATCCCGTCCAACCTCGAGCACTTCGACGTGACCACCGAGGAAGGCCAGCTGCGTCGTCAGGCCATCTCCAAGGCCATCAACCGCGAGCAGCTGACGGACAAGGTCCTCAACGGCATCGGCACCCCGGCCGTCGACTTCACCTCCCCGCTGATCCCGGGCTACTCCGACTCCCTCAAGGGCGTCGACAACCTGAAGTTCGACGCGGCCGCCGCCAAGGAACTGTGGGCCAAGGCCGACAAGATCTCCAAGTACACCGGCCAGCTCACCTTCGCGTACAACGCGGACGGCGGCGCCAAGCCGATCTACGACGCCATCGTCAACCAGCTGAAGAACAACCTGGGCATCGACGTCGCCACCAACCCGATGCCGACCTTCCAGGAGTTCCGTAACGCCGTCACCGATCGTCAGATCAAGGGCGCGTTCCGCACCGGCTGGCAGCCGGACTACCCGTCCGCCGAGAACTTCCTGTACCAGCTGTACGATTCCGCCGCTGCCGACGGCAAGGGCTCGAACGACGGCGACTACAAGAACAAGGCGTTCGACGCCCTGATGACCAAGGCGTACGCCGCCACCTCCACCGAGGATGCGAACAAGATCTACCAGCAGGCCCAGGAGATCCTGCTCAACGATCTGCCGTCCATCCCGCTGTACTACTCCAACGCCGTCGCGGTCGCCTCGCTGAACGTCGAGGGCCTGGAGCTCAACTGGCAGAACGTGCCGATGTACGAGAACATCACCCTCAAGTCCGAGTGATCCCGCTGATCGGACGATTGGTCTGACCACGTAGTGAGACGGGGAACGGAACATCATCCGTTCCCCGTCTTTTCGTATATTCCATATATATCCAGCGACCCCGTCCCCACGGCCGGAAGCGGCGATGGCCGGATGCGTTTTTAAGATTCACGTCATCCTCACGAAACATTCAGGTCATTGTGTGGGGTAAACTTACGGGGTACTTAGCGACCGGCCGTATAATCAGCCGCGCCCACGAGGTGCAAGGCCAATGGATGACCGGTCCGTAAGAATCAAGGAGAAACCGATGGGCAAATATCTTCTGCGTCGTATTCTGCAGATGATCCCCGTGGTTCTTGGCGCGACGCTGCTGGTTTACGCGCTCGTCTTCGCACTGCCGGGTGACCCGGTCAAGGCGATGTTCGGCGACAAACCGGTCAACGAAGCCGTCGCCGCCCAGATCCGCGCCGAATACAACCTCGACAAGCCGTTCATCATCCAGTACCTGCTGTTCCTCAAGAACGCCCTCACGCTGGACTTCGGCAACACCTTCGCCGGCCAGCCGGTCATCGACGAGATCGCACGCGCGTTCCCCGTGACGATCAAGCTCGGCATCATGGCGTTCTGCTTCGAAGCCATCTTCGGCATCGTCTTCGGCATCATCTCCGGTCTGAACAAGGGCAAGTGGTATGACACCGTCATCCTGCTCATCTCCCTGCTGCTCATCTCCGTGCCGACCTTCGTGACCGGCTTCGCCGGCCAGTACTTCCTCGGCGTCGAGTGGAGCCTCATCCCCGTCACCGCCGGTTCCGACCCGGGCTTCTTCGACCTGCTGTTCCCCGCCATGGTCCTGGGCTCCGTGTCGATGGCGTACATCATCCGTCTCGCCCGCTCCGAGATCTCCTCGAACATCGCCGAGGACTACGTGCGCACCGCGCGCGCCAAGGGCATGAGCAACGGCTCCGTCATGCTGCGCCACGTGCTGCGCAACTCGCTCATCCCGGTCGTCACCTACCTCGGCCAGGACCTCGGCGCGCTCATGGGCGGCGCGATGATCTCCGAGCAGATCTTCAACATCCACGGCGTCGGCTTCCTCACCTACCAGAGCATCCTCAAGGGCGAAGGCAACCTCGTGGTCTCCATCGTCACCCTGCTGCTGCTCATCTTCGTGATCTGCAACCTGCTCGTCGACCTGCTGTACGCGGCGCTTGACCCGCGTATCCGTTACGCCTGATCGTGGGGGAGGAGAAACTCATGACTGACACGACCAACACTGTCCCCGCGACCGAGATCCTGCCCGGCCAGGAGCGTTACGTCGCCCCGCTCGACGAGACGCCGCTGCAGGACGTCGACAAGGTCGACGAATCCGCCCCCGCCACCAGCATGTGGGCCGACGCGTGGCGCACGCTGCGCAAGAACCCGCTGTTCATCGTCTCGGGCATCCTCATCGTCTTCATCATCTTCGTCGCCCTGTTCCCGGGCGTGTTCACGAAGATCGACCCGAACTACTGCAACCTCGACAACTCGCTCGGCGACCCGGAGGCCGGCCACCCGTTCGGCTACGACTTCCAAGGCTGCGACGTGTTCGCACGCACCGTGTACGGCACCCGCACCTCGCTGTCCGTAGGTATCCTGTCCACGCTGATCGTCGTGCTCGTCGGCACGCTCATCGGCGCGGTCGCCGGCTTCTTCGGCGGCTGGGTCGACGCGCTGCTGAGCCGCATCATCGACATCTTCTACTCGATCCCGTTCCTGCTCGGCGCCATCGTCGTGCTGCAGATGTTCCGCACCTCCAGCTCCATCTGGAAGGTCGTGCTCGTGCTCGCCCTCTTCGGCTGGGTGTCCACCGCGCGTATCGCCCGCGGCTCGGTCATGGAGGCCAAGAACCTCGAGTTCAACACCGCCTCCACCGCGCTCGGCTCCACGCCGATGCGCAACCTGTTCAGCCACATCATCCCCAACGCGATGGCACCGATCATCGTGATCGGCACCACCTCCCTCGGCTCCTACATCGTGTCCGAGGCGACGCTGAGCTTCCTCGGCATCGGCCTGCCGACCACCACCGTCAGCTGGGGCGGCGACATCTCCCAGGCCCAGACCAACCTGATGACCAACCCGATGGTGCTGTTCTACCCGTCCGTGGCGCTGGCCATCACCGTGCTGAGCTTCATCATGATGGGCGACGCCGTCAAGGACGCGCTCGATCCGAAGAGCCGTACGGCCTGAGCGTGAAGGATAAACGACATGGAAACCAATAACGTCAACGAAAAGCTCGTCGCCATGCAGAAGGCCCAGGGCCCACTGCTCGAGGTCAAGGACCTCAAGGTCGACTTCACCACCGACGACAAGCGCGCCGTGCACGCCGTGCGCGACGCCTCGTTCAGCGTCTATCCGGGCCAGTGGGTGGCCATCGTGGGCGAGTCCGGCTCCGGCAAGTCCACGTCCGCCATGGCCGTGCTCGGCCTGCTGCCGGGCACCGGCAAGGTCGTCGGCGGCTCCATCAAGCTCGACGGCCAGGAGATCGCCGGCTTGAAGCCCAAGGAGTACGACAAGCTGCGCGGCACCAAGATGGGCCTCGTCCCGCAGGACCCGATGAGCAACCTCAACCCGGTGTACCGCATCGGCACACAGGTCAAGGAGGCGCTCAAGGCCAACGGCATGGACGTGGCGCACGAGAAGCGCTCCGCGTTGGCGAAAGCCCTCGCGGGCGATGAGGTCGCCGTCAAGTCCAACGACGACGAAACCTTCATCGGCTCCGCCGAACTGCCAGCCCTGCTCGACGCGGCCAAGGACGCGCTGACCAAGGCCGGCGTGACCGGCGAACGCGCCGACGCGTTCATGAAGGCGTTCAAGGACGCGTGGGTGCCGGGCTCCGAGACCCGCTGGCGCGTAGCTGACGACCTCATCAAGGCCGGCGTGAAGGACGACGACGCATGGGTCGTCGCCAAGAAGCACGTCACCGGCTCCACGCTCAACGACCGCATCGCCGGCCTGCTGTCCGAGGCCGGCCTGCCCGACGCGGCCACTCGTGCGCGTCAGTACCCGCACGAGTTCTCCGGCGGCATGCGCCAGCGCGCGCTCATCGCCATCGGCCTCGCCTGCCGCCCGGAGCTGCTCATCGCCGACGAGCCGACTTCCGCGCTCGACGTGACCGTGCAGAAGAAGATCCTCGACCATCTGCACTATCTGACTGATTCGCTGGGCACCGCCGTGCTGTTCATCACCCACGACCTGGGTCTGGCCGCCGAACGCGCCCAGCACATCGTCGTGATGTACAAGGGTCAGGTCGTTGAATCCGGCCCGTCGCTCGAGGTGCTCCAGCACCCGCAGCACCCGTACACCAAACGCCTCGTGGCCGCGGCCCCGTCGCTCGCCTCGCAGCGCATCATCTCCGCGCACGAGCGCGGCGAGAACGCGGACGCGCTGCTCGAGCACCACGTGGTCGGCGAGTCCACGCTCGAGAAGAGCGAGGACATCATCGTGGTCGACCACCTGACCAAGGAGTTCAAGCTCCCGCGCAAGAAGGAGATGTTCAAGGCCGTCGATGACGTCTCGTTCTCCGTCAAGCGCGGCACCACGCTGGCCATCGTGGGCGAGTCCGGTTCGGGCAAGTCCACCGTGGCGAACATGGTGTTGAAGCTCCTCGAGCCGACTGCCGGCACCGTGACCTACGAAGGTAAGGACATCGCCGGCTTCAAAGGCAAGGAGCTGCTCGACTTCCGCCGCCACGTGCAGCCGGTGTTCCAGAACCCGTACGGCTCGCTCGACCCGATGTACTCGATCTACCGTTCGATCGAGGAGCCGCTGCGCATCCACAAGATCGGCGACGCGAAGAGCCGCCAGAAGCGCGTGCGCGAACTGCTCGACATGGTCGAGATGCCGGAATCCGTGATGACCCGCTACCCGAACGAGCTGTCCGGCGGCCAGCGCCAGCGCATCGCCATCGCACGAGCCATGGCCCTGAACCCGGACGTGATCGTGTGTGACGAGGCCGTGTCCGCCCTCGACGTGCTTGTGCAGGATCAGGTGCTGCACCTGCTCAACGACCTGCAGGCCGAGCAGGGCCTGAGCTACCTGTTCATCACCCATGATCTGGCCGTCGTCCGCCAGATCGCCGACGAGGTCGTGGTGATGCAGCACGGCAAGCTCGTGGAGCATGCCACCACCGACGAGGTGTTCGCGCATCCGAAGATGCAGTACACCAAGGATCTGCTCGACGCCATCCCGGGCGGCAAGCTCAAGCTCGGCCTCGACTGATCCGCGATAGGCCATCGACAGGCGTCTCTTCTCGTGAAGGGGCGCCTTTTTGTTGCGCGACGTGTATCATGAGCCGCATGACCATCACCATCACCACGTCGAACGTCAACGGCATCCGCGCCGCCGAACGCAAGGGCATAGCCGACTGGGCCGCGCGCAACACGCCGAACGTCTGGTGCATGCAGGAGGTGCGTGCGCCGCAGCCCGACATCGACCGCATCGTCGGCCGGTTCGCGGACGCCTACGCCGAGGCCGGGGCGATCGGCGACGCCGCCGACCTTGACGCGACCAACGAGATCTGCCGCGTCAAAGGCCGCGCCGGCGTCGCGCTGCTGTCCGACCTGCCGGTCGTCGCACGACGATACGGCCTGCCCGGACTCGACGAGGACGTCGACTCAGGACGCTGGATCGAAACCGACATCCGCACGCCGCAAGGATACGAGATCACCGTCGTCTGCGTGTACGTGCACGCCGGCAACGCCGACGATCCGGTGAAGATGAGCCAGAAGTTCCGTTTCCTCGATCAGATGCTCGTCCGGCTCGGCCAGTTGCGCGACGAGGCGGCGCATGGTGGACGGCAGGCCGTGCTGTGCGGCGACTTCAACATCGCGCACACGCCGCTCGACATCAAGAACGCCAAGGCCAACGAGACGCACGCCGGCTTCCTGCCCGCCGAGCGTGTATACGTCGACCGGTGGCTGGGGGAGTGCGAGTTCGTGGACGTGATGCGCGACCTCGCCGGCGACATTCAGGGGCCGTACACGTGGTGGAGCCAGCGCGGCCGCGCGTTCGACAACAATGTCGGCTGGCGGCTCGACTACCAATTCGCCACGCCCGAACTCGCCGAAACCGCGCGCGGGTTCGTCATCGACAAGGCGCCCACCTACGACCTGCGCTGGTCCGACCACGCGCCGCTGACGATCACGTACGACGTGTGAACCGCCGCCGCGTGGGACATCGCGCCGTGTTTCCAGCCAATCACAAGGCATGGTGATACGCTAGTCGAGGTCAACCGTATAGGGAAATGAGGAACACCAATGGGACTGTTTGGATTCGGCAAGAAGAAGCATCAGGACGAGGACGCCGCTGAGCAGGCCGCCGAAGCCGCCAAGGACGAGACCGCGGACGTCGCCGACGAGCAGGCGGAGCCGGCCTACCCGACCGAGGCCGTGAGCGAATACGAGGGCCGTGGCGAGACCTACGGTCCGTGGGACTCCAACGACGAGGACGTGCCCGACTACGACGACTACCTCGATCTGGGCGCGTACTTCCTGCCGTTCCTGCAGGGCATCCAGCTGCGCATCAAGGCGAACCGCGCCACCCAGCAGATCCTCGGCTCTACCATCACCTACGGCTCGTCCAGCCTCGAGATCGAGGCGTTCGCCGCGCCGAAGACCCTCGGCCTGTGGGACGACGTGCGCGCCGACCTGCTCGACGCCAACAAGGCCGCCGTCGAACAGCCCGGCGTGTTCGGCACCGAGCTCAAGCTGCCGGTCAGCCTCAAGGGCGGCAAGGTGCTCGACACGCGCATCGTCGGCGTGGACGGTCCGCGCTGGATGCTGCGCGGCATCTTCTCTGGCAAGGCCGCCACCGATCCGACCGATCCGGAGACCCTCGCGCTCAACAAGTTCTTCGCCGACATCGTCGTGGAACGCGGCGAGGAACCGCTCGCCCCTCGTGACCTCATCCCCATGCACCCGCCGGTCGCCCCGGCCGAGCGCCGCGCCCGCGCCGCCGCCGAAGCGGAAGCCACGGACGGCAAGGAGCATTTCAAGGACATCCCGAACAAGCCCGACGGCCCGTTCGACTCCGACCAGCAGGTCGAGGTCAAGACCACGCTGTCGCGCGGTCCGATGTTCTCCGAAGTCCGCTGACGGCGGCGCTGCGGGAACGTGGTCGGCACGCCGATGAGCGAAGACAAGAAGCAATCACGCACCGGCATGGCGTCGCTCGCCGCCGCGGGCGACGACGGTGACTTTTCCGTCATCGAGGCGATCGGCGGGCCGCGCGGCATCGTCGAATCGATGTTGCCCGGCGTCGTGTTCGTCGTGCTGTTTGTCGCGACCAGCAACCTCAACCTCACCATCGCCGTGTCCGCGGCGCTGGCCGTGGTGCAGGTGGTGGCGCGACTGGTGCAACGGCAGTCCGCGATGGGCGCGTTGAGCGGGCTCATCGCCGTCGGCATCTGCCTGGTCTGGGCGTGGAAAAGCCACGAGGCGCGCAACTACTACATGTTCGGATTCATCTCGAACGCCGTGTATCTCGTGCTGCTGTCGATCTCGCTGCTCGTGCGCGTGCCCGGACTCGGTCTGGTGGTCGAGTTCATCCGATCCCTGCCCACCGAGCATTTCAAGGCATGGCTGGACGACTGGATGGGCGACCGCGACCTCAAGCGCGCGTACATGACCGTCACCGCACTGTGGATCGGCGTGTTCGCGCTGCGTCTGCTCGTGCAGGTGCCGTTGTACCTGACCGACAGTGTCGCGCTGCTGGGCACCGCGCGCCTGCTCATGGGCATCCCGTTCTGGGCGTTGGCCATCTGGGTCTCGTATCTGGTCATCGCCACGCCGCTGCACCGCCATCAGGCCGCGGCGCACGGCAACGAAGCCTGACGCCGATCATCGGCGGAACACAACAATCTTCACCGGCTTCCCATCGGGGGAGGGAAGCAACCCAAGGAAAGGACACCATGGACGTTCAGGTGCGCATCGAACGATACGCCGATCAGGGACGCTGCGTCGGCCATATCGACGGACGCGTCGTGTTTGTCAGGTTCGCCCTGCCCGGCGAACTCGTGCGCGTCACCCTCGACGAGCCGCACGACCGCGACGACCGCTTCTGGACCGGCGAAGTGGCCGAGGTCCTCGAGGCAAGCGAGGACCGTGTGCCCCCGGCATGGCTGCTCGCCGGTCCGCTCGCCATGGGCGGCGGGGTCGGCGGCGCGGACCTCGTGCACGTCAGCCTGCCCGGCCAGCTGCGGTGGAAGGCCGTCACCGTGTCCGAGCAGCTCAGCCGGCTTGGCCACGTCGAGGTCGCGGTGCCTATCGAACGCATCGACGGCGACGAGGCGCTCGGCGGCTTCCACTGGCGCACGCGCATCGAGATGATCGCCGACGACGACGGCCGTCCGTCCATGCGCCGCCGTGGATCGCACGCCCGCGTCGCGCTCGACACCATGCCGCTCGCCACGAAGTCCCTGCTCGCCGTGGCCGACGCCGACCACGTGTGGGACGGCGGCTTCGAACCCGGCGCGCAGATCCGCCTGTCCGTGCCCGAGCCGCGCGGCGACCGGCGCGATGCCGATGCGATCGCGGCCGTCGGCGACAACTACGCCGTGCTCGTCGACGGCGAACTGCGTTCCGGCAGCGCGTCGCTCGCTGAACAGGTCACCGTCGGCGATACCACGTTCGAATACACGGTCGACGCGAACGGTTTCTGGCAGATCCACCGGCAGGCGCCGATCGCATTGGCCAACCACGTCATCGATCTGGCCAAGCAGGAGATCGGCGACCGTCCGTCAGCCTGCATCTGGGACCTGTATTCCGGCTCCGGCCTGTTCACGCTGCCACTCGCCACGCTCGTCACGCCGCGCACCCGCATGCTCAGCGTCGAAGGCGCGCGCGTCGCGGTGAAGAACGCGCAACGCAACCTGCGCCATCTCGATCTGGCCGACGTGGACGCGCGCTGTGGCGACGTCGAGAAGACTCTCATGCGCGTGCCCGCACACCTGAGCCGGCCCGACCTGATCGTACTCGACCCGCCGCGCGCCGGCGCCCGCGCCAAGGTGTGCCGTCAGATGGCCGCCTCCGGCGCGAAGTCGATCATCTACATCGCGTGCGATCCGACCAGTCTCGGCCGCGACGCCGGCACGCTGCGCGGCCTCGGCTACCGGCTTGCCGACGTGCGCGCGTTCGACATCTACCCGATGACCCACCACGTCGAGACGGTCGCGCTGTTCCGGCGCTGATCCACCGCGCGTTTCGGTACAATCGGGCGTATGAGCAGCAACCGTCCCCCTCGTCACCTCGTCCGCAGGGCCGTCGCCGTACTGGCCTGCGCGGCCACATGCCTGTCGCTCGCCGCATGCGAACCGGTCGGCCGGGCCGTCGGCGACACGCAGGACGTCGATCCCGAGGTCGCGCATATCGGCGAGATCAAACAGGACATGCTGATCGGCCTCGTCGGCGCGTCCGGCACTGCCGATATGG
Organism: Bifidobacterium ramosum; assembly: GCF_009299505.1. Classification (GTDB taxonomy): domain Bacteria; phylum Actinomycetota; class Actinomycetes; order Actinomycetales; family Bifidobacteriaceae; genus Bifidobacterium; species Bifidobacterium ramosum. The sequence goes on from NZ_WBSM01000001.1 coordinate 327,416, forward strand.
ACCGGATGGTATTGGACGCGTTGCAGCGCGCCGATGTGCACGCCGTGTATGCGGCCGTCGGCGATGTCTCCGGCGACAATGGCAACGGCGACGATGATGCGCACGCTGCTACCGCTGCCGCCATGAGGCAAAGCGTCGAGGACTTCATCGACCGCCGCGCCAGCGTCATCGTCATCGACGCGTTGGACGCCTCTGGCACGCACACCGACTCCTGGACCGCGGTCCTGAACGAATCGCGCGCCGCCGGCATCCCCGTCGCCCTGCTCAACCCCGTCAACCTGCCGGCCGACGACACGCTGTATGCCGCCTCGCTCACCGTGAACGACCGTGCCGCCGACGCCACGCCGGTCGCCGCCGCGCTGGCCGACATCATCGACGATGTGCCGCACGACCGCGACATCATGGTCTCCACCGTCGCCGACGATCCGCTTATCCGACCGTAACCGACCGCTTTCGCACCGGCTGATCCGACCGTCGGCGACCCCGCGGGTCGACATCCGTCCACGGAACGATGTCGGCCGGCCGCCACACGCGGTAGGCTGGTGGGCATGAACGCGAACGCGAGCCCCACCATGCCGCACACCACCGAACTCGGACTGACCGAACAGCAGGTCGCGGAACGCGTCGCCGGCGGCCTCGCCAACACGGTGAAGACCACCACGTCGCGATCGGTGGCCGACATCGTGCGCGCCAACGTGTTCACCCTGTTCAACGGCATCATCCTCGCCGCGATGGTCATGGTGCTCGCCACCGGTTCGTGGAAGGACGCGGTCTTCGGCTTCGTGATCCTCATCAACACCGGCATCGGCATCGTCACCGAACTCAAGGCCAAACGCACGCTCGACAAACTGTCCATCCTCGTCGCCGCGGACTATGTCGTCCATCGTGAAGGACGGGACAAGACCGTGCCGCACGACGGCATCGTGCTCGACGACCTGCTGTGGCTGCGCGCCGGCGACCAGGTGCCCGCCGACGCCGCGGTCGTGGACACGTACGGGCTCGAACTCGACGAATCGATGCTCACCGGCGAATCGCGCACCGTGCGCAAACGAGCCGGCGACCCGGTGTACTCCGGCTCGACCGTCGTCTCCGGCATGGCCCTGACCCGCGTCACCGCGGTCGGCGAGCACGGCTACGCGGCGGGGCTCACCGCGCAGGCCAAGGTGTACAAGAAGACCGTGTCCGACCTCAACAAGGGCATCAACACGATCCTCAAGTTCATGACATTCCTCGTCGTGCCGCTGTGCGCGCTGCTCATCTGGTCGCAGATGCAGACCGTCGGCGGATGGTCGGTCGCGATCTCGACCGGCGCGTGGCGGCAGGCGGTCGTCTCGGCCGTGGCCGGCGTGGTCGGCATGATTCCGGAAGGACTCGTGCTGCTCACGTCGCTGAACTTCGCGATCGCCGCCATGCGACTGGCCCGGCACGACACGCTCGTGCAGGAGCTCGAGTCGGTGGAGACATTGGCTCGCGTGGACTGTCTGAACCTCGACAAGACCGGCACCGTGACCGACGGCGGGATCGCGTTCGACCGTGTGGTGATGCTGGATAGCACAGGTTGCAACGATGATTCCGGCAACGGCGAACATGTGGCCACGCAGGCCCTGTATGACCTTGCGAACGAGGAACAGCCGAACGGCACCGGACAGGCGGTGCTCGCCGGACTGCGCGGGAAGGGATTCACGGCCGGGACGGTTGCGGCGCGCGTGCCGTTCTCGAGCGCACGCAAGTGGAGCGCGGTGCGGTACGACGACGGGGCGACGTGGTACATGGGCGCGCCGGAAGTGCTGCTGAGTGCGCTCGACGGGGACCATGCGAGCATGCTTGCGCAGGTGAACGCGCTCGCCGCGGACGGCAACCGCGTGCTCATGATCGCCCGCGCCGCGACGCTGATCGATCCCGAGGAACCGGCGCTCGATCCGCAGGCGAGGCCGATGGCGCTGGTACTGTGCGCGGAACGGATCCGCACGGACGCCGCGGCCACGCTCGCATGGTTCCGCGAGCAGGGTGTGCGCTGCCGCATCATCTCCGGCGACAATCCGGTCACGGTCGGTGCGATCGCGGCCAAGGTGCGTCTGACCGGCGACCGCGCGCCCGTCGCGATGGACGCGCGACAGCTGCCGAGCGACATCGACGAACTCGCCCGCACGCTCGAGACCGTCGACGTGCTCGGCCGTGTCCTGCCGGACCAGAAAAAGGCCATCGTCCAGGCGCTGCATGTGGACGGCCATGTCGTCGCGATGACCGGCGACGGCGTCAACGACGCGCTCGCCATCAAGGAGGCCGACCTCGGTATCGCCATGGGCAACGCGGCGCCCGCCACCAAGGCCGTCGCCCAGGTCGTGCTCGTGGACTCGAAATTCAGTCATCTGCCCGATGTGGTCGCCCGCGGCCGACAGGTCATGGCCAACATGGAACGCGTCGCCAGCCTGTTCCTCGTCAAGACCGTGTATTCGGCGCTCATCTCGCTCGGCGTGGTGCTCACCGCCATCCCGTTCCCGTATCTGCCCCGGCACATCACGTACATCGGCGCGCTCACGATCGGCATGCCGGCGTTCATCCTCGCGCTCGCACCGAACACACGCCGCTACCTGCCCGGATTCCTGCGGCGCGTCGTCCGTTTCGCCCTGCCCGGCGGCACGGCGGTCGCGCTTGCGGTGCTCTGCGCGTCGTGGGTGCTGCCGCACGTCATGGGCTGGAACGTCGAGAACGCCGCCGATCTGACCAGCCTGCGCGCCACGAACGCGATCATCGTGTTCGTGCTCGGCGTGCTGGTCCTCGCCCGCGTCGCGCAGCCGCTCAACTCGTGGCGTGGCATCCTCGTCGCCGTCTTCGCGGCGGCCGGCGTCATCGGCATGTTCATTCCGTTCGTTGCGAACTTCTTCGCGCTTGAGGTGCCCGGCGGCCGCGAGATCAGCGCCACCGCCGTCGCGTTGCTGCTGTCGGCCGCCGTGTTCGCCCTGTGCCACGTGATCGTCGCCGTGGCGGCGGGGATTATCTCACATGGCAAGCCGACACGCCAGAGGTGAGGTAACATGCCGGTATTCTGGGCGTCAGATAATCGGCGACGTTACCGATTACAGTCCTAGAAGCCGGAGGGAATATGTCCGTACGCGACGACCAGCTGTCCACGCTCAGCGTGAACGGCACGGACTATGACTACTATTCGATTGCCGACCTGCCCGGCATCGACCATCTGCCGTACTCGCTCAAGGTGCTGGTCGAGAACCTCGTACGCAACATCGACGGTGCGAACATCACCGACGATCACGTCAAGGCGCTGCTCGACTGGGATCCGAACGCCGAGCCCAGCCACGAGATCCAGTTCACGCCGAGCCGTGTCGTCATGCAGGACTTCACCGGCGTGCCGTGCATCGTCGACCTCGCCACCATGCGCGACGCCGTCAAGCAGCTCGGCGGAGACCCCGAGGTCATCAACCCGCAGGTCCAGTCCGACATGGTCATCGACCACTCCGTGCAGATCGACAAGTACGGCGTCGCCGACGCGGTCGAACAGAACATGGACATCGAATACCGGCGCAACGGCGAACGCTACCAGTTCCTGCGCTGGGGCCAGCAGGCGTTCCGCAATTTCCGTGTCGTGCCGCCGGGAACCGGCATCATCCATCAGGTCAACATCGAGTATCTCGCCAAGGTCATCATGACCAAGGCCTCCGGTCTGGACGACGGCCGCCAGCTCGCCTATCTCGACTCGTGCGTCGGCACCGACTCGCACACCACCACCGAAAACGGCCTCGGCGTGCTCGGCTGGGGCGTCGGCGGCATCGAGGCCGAGGCCGCCATGCTCGGCCAGCCGATCTCCATGCTCGTGCCGCGCGTCGTCGGCTTCAAGCTCACCGGCACCATCCCCGAAGGCGTCACCGCCACCGACGTGGTGCTCACCATCACCGACATGCTGCGTAAGCACGGCGTCGTCGGCAAGTTCGTCGAATTCTACGGCGACGGCATCTCGTCCGTGCCGCTCGCCAACCGCGCCACCATCGGCAACATGAGCCCTGAATTCGGCTCGACCTGCGGCATCTTCCCGATCGACCAGGTCACGCTCGACTACCTGCGCCTGACCGGCCGTTCCGACGAGCAGGTCGCGCTCGTCGAAGCGTATGCGAAGGCCAATCATCTCTGGGGCGACGCGTCCGACCCGGACTACGTCGAACCGCAGTACTCCGAATACGAGGAGCTCGACCTGTCGACCGTCGTGCCGTCGATCGCCGGACCGAAGCGCCCGCAGGACCGCATCGTGCTGTCCGAATCCAAGCGGACGTTCGAGGATACGCTGCCCGCCTATGAAACGTCGAAGACCGTGAAGGAGCCGGTCGCCGTGTCCACCGACTTCCGCGGCGACTTCGAGCTCACCAACGGCGATGTGGCGATCGCGTCCATCACGTCGTGCACCAACACGTCCAACCCGTCCGTCATGATCGCCGCCGGCCTGATCGCCCGCAACGCGGTCGCCCGCGGACTGAGCCCCAAGCCGTGGGTCAAGACCTCACTCGCCCCCGGTTCGCAGGTCGTCGCCGACTACCTCAAAGCGGCCGGCCTGCAAGACGATCTCGACCGGCTCGGCTACCAGCTCGTCGGCTTCGGCTGCGCCACCTGCATCGGCAACTCCGGTCCGCTGCTGCCGGAGATCAGCGAGGCGATCAACGCGAACGACCTGACCGTCACCGCGGTGCTCTCCGGCAACCGTAACTTCGAAGGCCGCATCAGCCCGGACGTCAAGATGAACTACCTCGCCTCGCCGCCGCTCGTCATCGCGTACGCGCTCGCCGGCACGATGGACTTCGACTTCGCGACCCAGCCGCTCGGCAAGGACCCCGACGGCAATGACGTGTATCTGAAGGACATTTGGCCGACCAACGAGGAGGTCGCCGCCGTGGTCAACGGCACCGTGAGCCGTGAGATGTTCCTCAAGGACTACGCCTCCGTGTTCGAAGGCGACCATCGTTGGAAGGGCCTCGACGTGCCCGAAGGCGAGCTGTTCGCATGGGATCCGAAGTCCACGTATGTGCGCCGCCAGACGTTCTTCGACGGCATGAAGGCCGTGCCGGACCCGATCGCCGACATCCACGGTGCCCGTGTGCTCGCCCTGCTTGGCGACTCGGTGACCACCGACCACATCTCCCCGGCGGGCGCGTTCAAGGCGTCCAGCCCGGCCGGCAAGTACCTGACCGAACGCGGCGTGCAGCCGCGCGACTTCAACTCGTACGGTTCGCGCCGCGGCAACCACGAGGTCATGGTGCGCGGTACGTTCGGCAACATCCGCCTGCGCAACCTCCTGCTCGCCTCCACCGGCAACGAGGTCACGCCCGGTGGCTTCACCTACGACTTCACCACCGGCAAGCCGTCCACGATCTTCGACGCGTCGCTCAACTACAAGGCCGCCGGTGTTCCGTTGGTCGTGCTCGCCGGCAAGGAGTACGGCACCGGATCGTCGCGCGACTGGGCGGCCAAGGGCACGCTCATGCTCGGCGTGAAGGCAGTGATCACCGAAAGTTTCGAGCGCATCCACCGCAGCAATCTCATCGGCATGGGCGTGCTGCCGTTGCAGTTCCCGGCCGGCGAAAGCTACACGTCGCTCGGCCTTGACGGCACGGAAACGTACGACATCGACGGCATCGAGGCGCTCAACAACGGTGCGACACCAAAGACCGTGCACGTCACCGCCACGCACGCCGACGGATCCACGACCGAGTTTGATGCGGTCGTGCGCATCGACACGCCCGGCGAGGCGGACTACTACCGCAACGGCGGCATCCTGCAGTATGTGCTGAGAAACCTGATGCGGTGACCGACGGTACCGGCGACACGCCGAGGGCCTGATCACGACACGCACGATGCATTCCATACAACGGCGGAATCCCGCCGAACCGGAAAATGCATCACGCGTGTCGTGATCAGGCCCTCGGCGTGTCTAAGCTGGTAGTGGACACGAATCGAAGGGGGCAATCATGGCGATCAACGCAACGGAACAACCACTGGGCAAGGTGTTCACCGCGGATTATCGGTTCCGCATCCCCTCGTTCCAACGCGCCTACATCTGGAAACCCGAGCAGATCCTCCAACTCGTCTCCGACCTCGACGAGGCCTGCAAATCTCCCGCCGTTCCGTACTTCCTCGGCTCGCTCATCCTCGTACGCGAATCCGACGCCGGCGAATACGCGGTCATCGACGGCCAGCAGCGTCTCGTATCCCTGTCGATCATCATCGCCGCCCTGCGCGACCTCGAACAGGATCCCGAGTGGATGCGTCTGCTCGACGCGCTCATCGTGGAACCTGGCGACAAACTGCGCGGCATCCGCAACGAGCCGCGGCTCGTTCTGCGCGACCGCGACGCCGCGTTCTTCCGCGAATACGTGCAGGAAGGCAACCTCGAGGCGCTGTTCGATCTGTCCGACGACGACCTGTCATCCGCCGCGCAACACAACATCATGGTGAACACGCGGCAGACCTACGACGCGCTCGCGCGGTTCACCGACGACGAACGCCGCCGCTTCGCCTCCTACCTCGTCAACGGCGTCACGCTCGTCATCGTCACCACCGACGACCTCGACGGCGCGCACCGCATCTTCGACGTGATGAACATGCGCGGTCTGCCGCTCACCCCGTCCGACGTGTTCAAGGCGCGCGCCATGTCGGGGCTGCGTCCGGTCGAGCTCGACGCGTACGCGACGCGCTGGGACGACATCATGGATCCGCTCGGCGACGATGCGCGCGCCACTGAGGAGTTCTTCGCCGCACTGCACATGATCCTCACCCACAAACCGGCCACCGGCAAACTCATCGAGGACTTCCTGACCGACGTGCTGCAGGCGCATGTGGCGGGCGGCACGGTACCGGCGTTCATCGACCGCGTGCTCGCGCCGTACGCGACGGCGTGGCGCATCCTCGACAAGCCCGGCGACACCGTGCTGGCGGAGGGGCTGCGTGACCGCATCGAGCTGCTGAACGACTACCGCAACCGGGAATGGAAACCGGTCGCCATGTGGGCGCTCGTCCATTCGTTCCGCAACCTCGGCCAGCCCGGGCTGTCGCCGTTCGTGCAGCGCGGCTCGCATACGCGGCGTGATGCGGTCGACGAATCGGCGCTCGGTCTGCATGATCGGCAGCGGCTGGACGAACTGTTCGCCGCACTCGAACGGCTGACCGGCATCGACACGCTGAACCGTACCGGGGCATTGGAGCGACGCGGCCATGCGGCGGCCGCGATCCGCGATCTCGACAAGGGCTATCCGGTCCGGCTGGTGCGTGGGTTGTCCGTCAAACCCGACGATCGCACCGGCGCACTGATCCGTCTGCACGGCGAGATGCAGGGCGACGACGATCTTGTACGGTTGCTGCTCGTCCGTGCCAATGAACAGGCGGCCTCCGGACGGATCGCCCGGCCACGGCGGCTCAGCGCACTGCCGATCGTGCCGCTGGACATCGCCGACGAGACGTCGTTCGCGCAGTGGACGCAGGACGAACACGACTACTGGATGTATCGGCTGGGCAACATGGCGCTCGTGCAGGGGAGCGCGGACCAGCTGGACCGGATCGGCGACTACCGGCAGCGTCGTGAACGCATGCTGTTGCGTCCGGACTCGAAACGGTTCCCGCTGACCCAGCAGCTGGCCGACTTCACCGCGTGCACGCCGGCGATGATCCGGCACCGGCAGGAGGAGACGATCCGGCTGCTCGCCGACTACTGGGACATCCGGTACGACGAACGGCACGTCGACCTGACCGCGCAGGACATCGAGGGACTGGCCGCCGGCGAGGGCGGTGGTGCGGCTGCGACGCGGGCGGGACGCGGATCGCGGCGCGTCACCATCGCGCAGGTGGTGAAGGCCGGACTGCTGATTCCCGGCGAGACGCTGGTCTGGGAGCGCCCGCGCAAGGGCGAACGCTGGGTGGCGACCGTGACCGACAACGGACGGTTCCGGCTCGAGGATGGGTCGGAGTACGCGTCGCCGACCGCGGCCGCACGGGCCGCCGGCGGGCGCAGCGGCGGGGGACTGGACGTGTGGAAGCGCGTCTCCGACGGCCGCAAGCTCAGCGACATCTGGCAGGAGTACCGGCTGCGGCGGTGAGGCGGGATGGTTGGGCGCCGACACGCCGGCGGGGTGATCACGACACGCACGATGTGTTGCGGGTGATGGCGGCGCGAGGCCGATCCCGGAAACGCATCGTGCGTGTCGTGATCAGACGTTCGGCGTGTCGCGAGACGACAGCACGTCAAGATGCAGTCTCCGGTCGCCGAGTTCCCATAATCCCATGCGTGGCCTCATGAATCCCGAGGCTCCCGCACCCTCCAATCCGCGCTTGACATCGTCGCAGTACTCATCCAACGCCCGCTCGTCCGCAAGCGTCGAACCCCACGCCTGGAAGATCCGCCAGTTCCGGGCACCCAACGCATTCAACCTGGTCGAGTCGCGCTCCGCCTGCACGGCATGATGCCGCCCATTGAACTCCATCGCCACGCCGAACCGCGGATACGCCATGTCGAGGAACCGGCTGGTCTCGAATCCGACGGCGACCTCGTGGTTGACGACCGGCATGGGCAACCCCCGTTGCAGCGCCGCGTTGCGCAGCCGGGTCTCTGCCGGCGAGTCGGTGCCGTCCCGTGACAGGTGCAACGCCCGGATCGCCGTGTCCCGCGCGGCCAGGCCGCCATGCCGTTGCAGGAACGCTGCCAGCTCCCGCCCGGTGGCGCGCCGCAGCAGCGGATCCCGGCAGGAGAGCCGGTCGGCGAGCATGATCAGGGATTCGAACATCGCATATCGCGCGATATGGGCGAAGGTCGCCGCCGGCGTGGTGCAGCGGATGCCGAACACCCGCGTGACGGCGCCCGGCGAGGTCACGGCCCGCCACTGATGCTGCCGCAGCCCCAGCGGCACGCGCCGCCGGGGCATGTTCGGCCCGCGACACATGTGCAGCGGGCCGTCGTCCAGCATGATGCCCGGGGGAGCGGGCACGCCGAACAGCCCCAATGCGGTGGTCAGGGCGAAGACCGGCTCATAGCCGAGCCGGCGCTGGGCGTCGAGGCACCGGTCCACGGTGCGCTGCTGCGTCCGCCATGCCTCGTGGCGGTTGATCTGTCGTTCGTGCGGCTCCTGCCATATTTCGTACATGATCGCACCGTATCGCGTTCGCCGATGCGACCGGGCGGTTTTCGGACCATGTGGTCGAAAGGTATCCGATCGGCGTGTCGCGGCGGAATCTCGGGCGACACGCCGATCGGTTGATCACGACACGCACGATGCGTTGTGGACAATGGCGGCACAAGGCCGATCCCGGAAACGCATCACGCGTGTCGTGATCACCCCGTCGGCGTGTCGCCTCCGCCCAGCCCGCCGGTCACTGCATCATCGGCAGATCCGCCCGCTCCACCAGACGTGCCAGCTGCACGCGGCCCATGCTCAGCCTGTTCGCCGCGCTCGACAGATGCGCCTTCGCGGTCCGTTCCGAAATGAACATGCGCGCGGCGATCTGCGCGTTCGTATATCCCTCCGCGGCCAGCAGCACGGTCTCGCGTTCGCGCGTGGGCAGCGAATCCAGCAGGCGTCTCGCCTCGTCGCGTCGGGCGGTCGGCCGCTGCGCACCCAGATCGGCGATCAGCTGCCGCTGGCTCGCGGTATTGAACTGCGGGACGCCGTCGCATACGTCGAACACACGGCGGATGATCTCCTGCGGCGCATCGGTCTTCGACACGAAGCCTTCGGCACCGGCCTCCACCGCACGCTCCACCGTGTTCGACGGATTCAGCGACGTCAGCATGAGCACATGCGGCGGCCTCGGCAGTGCCCGCAGCCGGCGAGTCGTCTCGATGCCGTCCGCACCGGGCATCGCGATGTCCATCAGCACCACGTCGGGATGCTCCCGCGAGGCCTGTTCCACCGCCTCCGAGCCGTTGGTCGACGTGGAGACGACGTGGATGCCGCCGCTCGAATAATCCGTCAATATCAGTCGCATCGCCTGGCAGACCATCGGATCGTCGTCGACGATGCTCACCGTGACGACGGGGCGTGCGCCGGCGACGCCGGACGATGACCGGGGATCATGATCGCGTATGTTCACGGCTTCATTGTATCCGGACATGAACGGACGACGTCGTCGACCGCGGGAACGGTCACGACCGGGCGCCGGATGCCGTCGCCGTCCACGGCAATGCCACATCGACATGGAACATGCCGCGCCCGTCGACGCCGTACCGGCATGAGCCGCCCACGGCGTGCACCCGTGCCGTGAGCCCGGGCAGTCCGGAACCGATTCTCGTTTCCGGTGCCGCCGGGTCGCCGGCGTGCAGGTCGGCATCAGCGGATGATGTGATCGCGGTGGGTGGCGACGTCGGCGCCACCGGATTGCTCGCGTGGACGTGCACGCCGGTCTGCGGGCTGACGGTCACCTCCAGCGATATCGGCATGCCCGCCGCATGGCGCAGCGCGTTCGTCAGACTCTCCTGAATGGCCCGGTAGGCGACCTTGCCGATCGACTCATCCAGATCGCCCAGCTGACGGATATCGATCCACGTGTTGACCCGTGCGCCGGCCTGCCGCGCATCCGTGATCAGCGCATCCAACGATTCACGGGTCAACGCGGTGTCGTCGGTAGGCGCGAGCTGCTCCCACGCCTGCTGCGGATGACGCAGCATGTCGATGATCGCATGCGCCTCGTCCAGCGCGCCGGCGGCCTGCCGCCGGATTTCGTCCGCCTTAGCCGCCACGGACGCGATGTCCGCGCCGATCGCCGCATCGTCATCGGGCGATGATGCGGCCAGTCTGTTCGCCTCGGCCTGCAGGGCGCTCGCATTCAGGGCGATCAGCGACAGCGAATGTGCGAGCGTGTCGTGCGCCTCGGCGGCGATCGCGTCCGCGAGCTTCTGATCGTCGAGATCGTGCTGCAGATGCCGCACATGATGCTGCGCCGCCTGCGTCTGCGCGTCGGCCTGCGTGAGCCGTGCCCGCGAACGGATGTGCAGACCGATCAGCGTGGCGACGGCGACGCCGATCAGGCCGGTCGCCACGGCCGTGAGCACGATGGCTGTCTCGTTGGTCGTCACACGCGCCGCATCGCTGGATCGTGCAGAGAAGAGCTCATGCCAGAACGAGGTGCCCGCCGGGCGCATCGCGTCGCGCACCTGCGCCCAGACGGCCACAGGCACGGCCACGGCGACCGCGCGCACGATGCGCACGGTCGCCGAACGCCGGGCGACCAGTGCGGTCAACGCCATCAACATGAGCAGCGGGTCATAGGGGAAGACAAGTACCACCGCCAGACAGATCCAGAACACCGGTTCGGGATACACACCCCGTTTCAGCAGGACGAACGGCCACGCCAACGTCATCAAGGTGCTCACCATCAACCACGGGTACAGAAGACCGAGACTCGGATCCAGTCGTTCCGCCGTAAACGACACCTGGGTCAGGCACATGAACGCCGACGTGGGAATCATCAGCGCCGTGCACCAACGACGGGTGCGTACGGGTACCTCGTCATCATCGGACGGTCGGGGCGGCCATGCGATTCGTGGAAAGCTCATGGTCCCACTGTATTGCGCCGCCCGCTCGCCGACCATTGGACATGCGGGCGGCGATGGCATCCGTCCGATGCCCGAACGGGCAGCGAACCATGACCGTTCGTCCACTGACGTCCCGACGCCGTCTTCTGTAGCGTCGAATACGTCACCTACAAACGAGAAAGAAGGAACATCATGTCCGCTCCCAACGTGCAGCAGCCGTCGGCCCGACCCGCGCGGAGGTCAGGCGGCAAGCCGATCTGGAAACGCTGGTGGTTCTGGATCGCGGCCGTCGTCATCGTCATCGCGGTCGCCGCGAACATGAACGGCAACGACAGCCGGTCGGCATCCGATACGCAGCGGCCGTCATCCAGCCAAAGCCAGCGGTCCGATACGACGGACCGGTCGAACGACACGGCGAAGCAGGAGGAACCCAAGGTTCCCGCGGAATACCGGTCCGCACTCATCCAGGCCGACACCTACGCCAACGTCATGCATATGTCCAAGCAGGGCGTCTACGACCAGCTGGTCAGCGAATACGGCGGCAAATTCTCCGCCGAGGCCGCGCAGTACGCCATCGACAACGTGCACGCCGACTGGAACGCGAACGCGCTGGCCAAGGCGAAGACCTATCAGAACGACATGGCGATGTCGCCCGAGGCGATACGGGACCAGCTGGTCAGCGAGCACGGCGAGAGGTTCACCGCCGATGAGGCCGATTACGCCATCGAACATCTGAATGACTGAGCGGGAGTCTGCGGCGACACGCCGGGCGGTTGATCACGACACGCACGATGCGTTGCGGGCGATGGCGGCGTAAGGCCGATCCCGGAAACGCATCACGCGTGTCGTGATCACCCCGTCGGCGTGTCGCCCTCGTCCCGACCGCCAAGCTCCCGGCTGAAACTCATGGAATTCCAAGGTGACCTCCCGTAGGATAGGAGACGGAAACAAACCAAGGAGTCATCATGACATTCGGCCAGCAGCCGCAAGGCAACAACAACCAGTACGGCAACGTCAATGGCCAACCGCAGTATGGCCAGCCGCAATACGCGTACGCGCAGGGCCAGTCGCAGTACGCGTACGGCCCGAACGGCGCCGCCGCGATGAACGCGCAGGCGGCCTATTCCTACGAGCAGGTGCAGCAGGCGGAGCGCGCGTCCGTCACCCGCGCCTACGGCGAGATGACGATCGGCCTGATCATCACGGCCGTCGTCGCCGTCGTCGCGCAGATGACCGGCGCCTACATCGGATTCCTGCAGGCCACCGGCCTGATGGGCATCCTGCTGTTCGTCATCATCCAGGTCGGCATGGCCATGTATCTCGGCGCGCGCATCATGACCATCAAGGCGTCCACCGCCCGCGTCATGTTCTACGTGTACGCCGCGCTCATGGGCTTCACCCTGAGCTCGATCTTCATGGTCTACGATCTCGGCTCGATCGGCCTCGCGCTCGGCATGACCGCCCTGTTCTTCTTCGTGCTCACCATGTTCGGCCTGACCACGAAGATGGATATGCTCAAGGCCGGTCCGATCCTCATGGTCGCGCTGATCGTGCTCATCGTCTCGCAGCTCATCCTCGCGTTCCTGCCGGTCAGCGGCATGACGCAGATCGTGTGCGCGCTCGGTCTGATCATCTTCGCCGGCATGACGATGTACGACGCGCAGCAGACGCGCGCCCTGTTCGCCGCGTATGAGGCGCAGGGCCCGGAGATGATCAGGAAGATCTCCGTCGTGTGCGCGCTCAACCTGTATCTCGATTTCGTGAACATGTTCATGTATCTGCTGCAGCTGTTCGGCAACAGGGACTGACGACGCGGCGTCCCGTCGCGTTCGTCTCGCGCCCGACGACAGGCTCGGTCACCATGTGGCCGGGCCTTTTGCGTGGCGTCGGCGCGCGCCGCTACGGTGGTGCCTCATGAAGAGACAGGAACTGATCGGGCTGCTGTGCCTGCTGCTGACCGCGCTGATCTGGGGGTTCGCGTTCGTCTCCCAGGTGCAGGGCATGGATTCGATGACCCCGCTATTCTTCAACGCGACGCGGTTCACGCTCGGTGCGGTTTCGCTGGTGCCGCTGCTGCTCTGGCGACGGGCGCGACACGTCGCCGCGGACGAGCGGCCGCAGCAGTCGTCGCCGGCCGCACGCCTGCTCGCCAACCCCGCGGTCGTCGGCGCGATCTGCGGCGTGTTCCTGTTCACCGCAAGCACCCTGCAGCAATACGGCATCCTGTATGGCCGCTCGGCCGGCCGCGCCGGGTTCATCACCGCGCTGTACATCGTGATGGTGCCGTTGCTTGCGTTCGTGTTCCTGCATCGGCGCGTGCATCTCATGACGATCGCTGCCGTCGTGGTCGCGGTCGTCGGATTCTATTTCCTGTGCGTCACCGACGGGTTCGGCTCGCTCACACTGGCCGACCTGCTGCTGCTGTTCACCGCAGTGCTGTTCGCCGCGCATATTCTCGTGATCGACACGCTCGGCTCGCAGATCGACGCGCTGATGCTCTCGTTCGGCCAGTTCGTGACGACGGCCGCGCTCAGTTGGATCGGTTCGCTGATCGAGGGATCGGTCGACTGGGCCGGCGCGATGCAGTCGTGGGAGGCCGTGCTGTACGCCGGCATCGGTTCGGTGGGCATCGCCTACACGTTGCAGGTAGTCGGCCAGCAGTGGGTGCCGCCGACGCAGGCCAGCCTCGTCATGTCGCTCGAATCGTTCTTCTCGGTGGTCGGCGGTGCACTGCTGCTCGGCGAGGTCATGACCCCGCGCGGCTATCTCGGCTGTGCGCTCATCTTCGCCGGCACGATGCTCGCCCAGTTGCCCGCTAATCCGCTTTCGGCGCTTCGCCGACCTGGGGAGCCCCGTTGATGTCGCGGTGGATGTTCTGCATCTGCGTCTCGATGTTCTGCAATGACCGCGCGCAGTCGAGCAGCGTCTGCGAATGCTCGCTGAGCTTCGCATCCGGCAGGTCGGTCTTGTAGCGCAGCGCGTGTTCGAGACTCGCCCAGTAGTCCATCGCGATGGTGCGGAACTGCACTTCGACCGGCGTGTAGTGCGCGCCGGACGACAGGAACACCGGCACCGCGTAGATCACGTGCAGCGAACGGTAGCCGTTCTGCTTCGGATTCTTGATGTAGTCCTTGACACGCAGCACGGAGATGTCGTTCTGCGCGGACAGATAGTTCGATACGGAGTACACGTCGTCGCGGTAGTTGCAGATCACGCGAATGCCGGCGACGTCGAACAGGTTGTCCTTGATCGACGTGACGTTGAGCGGCAGCCCCTTGCGTTCCAACTTGCCGAGGATCGAATTGACCGACTTGAGGCGACGCTCCATGTGATGGATCGGATCGTGCGCGAACCGCACCTGGAATTCGGAGTCGAGGATCTCGAGTTTGGTGCTGATCTCATACATCGCGCCCTCGTAGACCTGCATGAGGTCGACGAATTCGGTGATCTGTTCGGTGGGGAACTGATCGTCGGCATGTCCCAGCGCCTTCAGCCTGGCTTTGAGATCGTTCGTGTTGATGCGGCTCTGTCGGTCAAGTATCACGGTCAATATCATAGCCGCCGGTGTGCGGAGGAACTGAAAAATTCCTGTGTCGGGGGACCTGCTGCCCGTCGCGTCGCGCTGGCGGGGGCAATCGTTACGATGGTGGGTTATGAATGAAGACATGATGACCGAGGCGGAGCGTGCCTCGAAACTGGCCGAACCGGCGGGCGACGGCGTTGCCGAGACCTCCAACCGCGGCAAGGGCGTGTACTACGTGCATACGCTCGGCTGCCAGATGAACGTGCACGATTCCGAACGCATCGCCGGCGTGCTCGAATCCGACGGCTATGTACCGGCCACCGAAGAGCAGGTGATCGACAAGGACATCGACCTGATCGTCATGAACACGTGCGCGGTGCGTGAGAACGCGGCCGAACGCATGTACGGCACGATCGGCCTGTGGGCGCAGATGAAGCGCGAACGGCCAAACCTGCAGATCGCGGTCGGCGGCTGCATGGCCCAGCTCGACCGGCAGAAGATCGCGAAGAAGGCCCCGTGGGTGGATGCGGTGTTCGGCACGAAGAACATCGGATCCCTGCCGCGGCTGCTCGACCAGGCGCGCATGATCGGCGAACCGCAGGTTGATGTGGTCGACAAGCTCGACTATTTCCCGAGCCAGCTGCCGACCGCGCGTGCCTCGCGCGTCTCGAGCTGGGTGTCGATCTCGATCGGCTGCAACAACACGTGTACGTTCTGCATCGTGCCGACCACGCGCGGCAAGGAGCACGACCGTCGCCCCGGCGACATCCTCGCCGAGATCCGCCAATGCGTCGACAACGGCGCGAAGGAGGTCACGCTGCTCGGCCAGAACGTGAACTCGTTCGGCTACGGCATCGGCGACCGGTACGCGTTCAGCAAGCTGCTGCGTGCGTGCGGTGAGATCGACGGTCTGGAGCGTGTGCGCTTCACGTCGCCGCATCCGGCCGCGTTCACCGACGACGTGATCGCCGCGATGGCCGAGACGCCGAACATCATGCACCAGCTGCACTTCCCGCTGCAGTCCGGCTCCGACCGCATCCTGCGTGCGATGCGCCGCTCGTACCGTTCCGCGAAGTTCCTCGACATCCTCGGCAGGATCCGCGAGGCCATGCCGGACGCGCAGATCTCCACCGACATCATCGTCGGCTTCCCCGGCGAGACCGACGAGGATTTCGAGGAGACGATGCGCGTGGTGCGCGAGGCCCGGTTCTCGTCCGCGTTCACGTTCGAATACTCGCCGCGCCCCGGCACGCCGGCCGCCGCGATGGAGCAGGTGCCGCACGAAGTGGTGCAGGAGCGGTTCGAGCGGCTTGTGGCGCTGCAGGAGCAGATCACGGCCGAGGAGCTCGCGAAGTTCGAAGGACGCGATATCGAGGTGATGATCACCGGCGCGGCGGGCAAGAAGGATTCCGCCACGCATCGCGTGACCGGCCGCGAGAGGACCGGCGTGCTCGTGCATATCGGCGTGCCCGACGGCGAGCCGATGCCCGAGGTCGGTGATTTCGTGACCGCGACCGTCACCCACGCCGGACGGCACAACCTCATCGCCGATCCCGATCCGGCCAAGGGCCAGACGTATTCGGTGCGTCACTGAGATCATGGGCATGGCTCCCCTCAGCGAGGGGAGCCATCATCATGCGTGGAGCCACATACAGCAGTAAGGGGAAAGATCACATGACACCACGGGTCGTCTCGATCGTCGGACCCACCGCATCGGGCAAGACCGGCCTCGGCATCGCCATCGCCAAGGCGCTGGAGACGCGCGGCGAGCACGCCGAGATCGTCAACGCCGACGCCTACCAAATGTACCGCGGCATGGACATCGGCACCGCCAAGGCCACGCCCGAGGAGCAGGCCGAGGTCCGGCATCATCTCATCGACGTCATCGAACCGGACGACGCGATGTCGGTCGCACGGTTCCAGCAGCTCGCGCGCGACTGCATCCGCGACCTGCAGTCGCAGGGCATCCGACCGATCATGGTCGGCGGCTCCGGCCTGTACGCACGCGCCGCGATCGACGACATCTCATTCCCCGGCACCGACCCCGACGTACGCAGGCGGCTTGAGGAGCGCGAGAAGACCGAAGGCGCCGGCGCACTGTTCGCCGAGCTTAAGGTCAAGGACCCGCAAGCGGCCGCCCGCATGGACCCGCACAACCCACGGCGCACCATCCGCGCGCTCGAGGTCATCGCAGTGACCGGCAAACCGTATTCGGCGAGCCTGCCACGCTACCGGTATGTGATTCCCACCGTGCAGATCGGCCTCGACCTGCCACGCGAGGAACTCGACCGACGTATCGACATTCGTACCAAGCGGATGCTCACCGGCGGGTTCATCGAAGAGGTCGAACGGCTGCGTCCGCGACTCGGCATGACGGCCAGCCGCGCGCTCGGCTACCAGCAGGTCATCGACTATCTCGACGGCCTCGCCGACCTCGACGACACGTACATGGACATCGCGCAGAAGACCAAGCGACTCGCCCGCAAGCAGATGGGCTGGTTCGGCCGCGACCCGCGCATCCACTGGCTGCAGGCGCTCAACCCGAGCCTTACCGACAACGCGATGGCGATCATCGCGCATGCGGACGCGGGGGACTACGATCCGATCGACGCGCACGCCGACGAGTACGTGCAGCATCATCTCGGCGACATCGGCTGAGTATCATGCCCGCGGCGCGGCCGGTATGGTTTCAGCCAGCCATGCCGGCGACGGACAGGGGAGAAGCCGTCAGTGGGCGGGACCCTGCTCCCAGCCGGCGATCAGAAACGTGCGTGTCGGATTCGCCGGGCGCACGATTCCACTGAACAGCCGCTCGAAGCCGCCGATATCCCCGCGATACGCCGCATGCTTCGCGGCCTTGTATCCGTCGCGGCTCACCGGCCCCCAGTCGAGATCCCAGCCGGCGTCATGCGCGAGCCGCGA
Organism: Bifidobacterium ramosum; assembly: GCF_009299505.1. Taxonomy (GTDB): domain Bacteria; phylum Actinomycetota; class Actinomycetes; order Actinomycetales; family Bifidobacteriaceae; genus Bifidobacterium; species Bifidobacterium ramosum. The sequence continues at coordinate 345,379 of NZ_WBSM01000001.1, forward strand.
CGCGAAGATGCGCAGCGTCATCGCATTGCCGCCCTTGAACGGATGCAGATAGCCGAGCTCGTCATAGACATGGGCCAATTCGCGCACGAACACGTCGCGGTCCAACGCCACCAGATTGCGCTTGTCGGACAGTTCGGTCGCGATGTTCAACGCGCCCGTCTCGATGAGCGCCGCCGGAAAGAACGTCTCCGGGTTCTTGGCGAGTGCCCGGTCGCTGGTCACCTCGCGCGTCGTGTTCGCCGTGCGCAGATGGCCCGCATCGGAGAACACGCCCTCGAACAGTCCGGTATGGATCGCCGTCAGCTCATCCAGATTCCCGCTCGGCGACCACCCACGTTCCACCAGCAGCACGGTGCGCGCCACGATGCTGCTCGCATGATCCGCGGCATGATCGTCGAGACTGCCATCGGCCAACCGGCCTCCCACGATGCCGGATGTTTCGGCGTCCGCCGCATCGATCAGCGCGGACACGTCGATGTCGCCGCGCTCGTACCGTCCCAAGGCGTGCATCGTCGCATCGCCGGGCCGCATCGCTTCCAACGCGCAGTTCTTCAGTGCAAATGCGACTGCGCTCGCACGTTCAGCTGGAGTCATAGGCCCATCCTAGCCGATGCGCGGCGTAACGACGAACCGCGGCGACGAGCCGCGGCGCCGGCGCCGTCGCGTCCGCCTGGCCGGCGAAATGACGGGGCATGGGTAGAATCGTGAACCGTTATGGCACGAACAGCATCCTCATCAGGCAAGAACGGCAACGGCAACCCGCGTTCGGGGGCGCGCGGCGACGAACCCGCGACCGACATGGCGGACGAATCCCTCGGCAAGAAGATCCTGCTCGCGATCCCGCGGGCGTTCGGTGCGGCCGTACGATCGATCGCCGGCGTGGGGGAGTATGATCCGGCGTACCGCCGCGACGGGCTGTGCTTCGCGATGATCGTGCTGGCCGTCTGTTTCTGCGCTTCCGAATGGTTCCGCGTCAACGGTGTGCTCGGCCGCATCCTGCACGCGTGCGCCGCCGGTCTGTTCGGCATGATGAGCGTGATCGTGCCGGTGCTGTTGGTGCTGGTCGCCGTGCGGCTGATCCGCAACTCCGGCAAGAACTCCGACAATCCGCGTGTCGTGACCGGCTGGGTGCTGCTGCTGTGGTCGATCTGCTCGATCATCGACGTGGTCGTCGCGGCCGACACGCCGGGCTTCGACATCACGCTGCTGCAGCGTGCGGGAGGACTGTTCGGCTTTGTGCTCGGCTCGCCGTTGGCATGGGGACTTTCCGACGCGTTCGCGATCATCGTGTTCGTGGTGATCGGCCTGTTCGCGCTGCTGCTCATCACACGGACGCATGTGACCGATCTGCCCGACAACGTGCGCGCCCTGAGGGAACGGCTCGGCGGTGCGGCCGCGTCCGACGCCGACGACGACCAATTCCCGAACGAGGTGCGCGTCGGTGACGACACGTTGTCGTTCTCCGACGGCGTACCCGCGCATGACGGATCCGACGACGGGACCGATGGCCGCAAGCCCGCCAAGCAGGGCTTTTTCGCGAGGCTGTTCGCGCGGCGGCATCACGACGACGACCGGTCGCTCGACCGGTACGCCGGCGACGATCCGTTCGACCACGCCGCCGACCGCCACGGCGAAGCCGCCGAAACGTCCCTGCGCGACCCGGCCGCCGCCGTGCCGACCCGCAGCGTCTCGTCGAACGGTGGCGCATACGCGCACGATGCGATGTCGTCGCATGGCGACGCGACGCAGCGGTACGGCGCGGCCGGCGGCACCGCGGTGATGCCCACCCGTACGATCAGCGGCACGGCGACCGTTGCCATGCCCAACGACGCGACAGTCGCCACGCCGGTGTCGGCGGCGCAGGCAGCGGCCGACCCATGGGCCGGCGTCGCGCCGGACGGCACTGCCGCCATGCCGGCCGTCGGAGCGTCCGTCACACCGTCTGTCACGTCGTCGCCGGTGGCGACCGAACACGGCAACGTCGATCCGAACACCGGCGAGATCCTCGACGATCCGGACGAGGTCGCGGATCCGTCCGCGACGCCGGACGATGCGAACCGTCCATACCAGCTGCCGGATCTCAACATCCTCGCCAAAGGGCAGCCGCACGCGGCGCGCACCCCGGCCAACGACAACGTCATCCGCGCCCTGACCAACACGTTCCAGCAGTTCAACGTCGACGCGAAGGTCGTCGGCTTCCTGCGCGGGCCCTCCGTCACCCAGTACGAGGTCGAGCTCGGCCCCGGCGTCAAGGTCGAGAAGGTCACCAACCTGCAGAAGAACATCGCGTACGCGGTGGCCAGCTCCGACGTGCGCATCCTCTCGCCGATCCCGGGCAAATCCGCCATCGGCATCGAGATCCCGAACGTCGACCGCGAGATCGTGCATCTGGGCGACGTGCTGCGTTCCGACAAGGCGCTTAACGACCCGACGCCGATGCTCACCGGCGTCGGCAAGGACGTGGAGGGTCGGTTCGTCACCGCCGACCTCACCAAGATGCCGCACCTGCTCGTCGCCGGCGCGACCGGCTCCGGCAAGTCGAGCTTCATCAACTCGATGCTCACGTCGATCATCATGCGTGCCACGCCCGAACAGGTGCGCATGATCATGGTCGACCCCAAGCGCGTCGAACTGTCCGCATACGCGGGCATCCCGCACCTGCTCACGCCGATCATCACCGACCCGAAGAAGGCCGCGCAGGCGCTCGAATGGGTCGTCAAGGAGATGGACGCGCGCTACTCCGACCTCGAGTTCTTCGGCTTCCGCCACATCAAGGACTTCAACGAGGCCGTGCGCGCCGGCAAGGTGCACGCGCCCGCCGGCTCGCAGCGCAAAGTCGCCCCGTATCCGTACATCCTTGTGGTCGTCGACGAGATGGCCGACCTCATGATGGTCGCCAAGAACGACGTCGAAAGCTCCATCCAGCGCATCACGCAGCTCGCGCGAGCCGCCGGCGTGCACCTCGTGCTCGCCACGCAGCGCCCGTCCGTCGATGTCGTCACCGGTCTCATCAAGGCGAACATCCCGTCCCGGTTGGCGTTCGCGACCTCGTCGGCCACCGACTCGCGCGTCATCCTCGACACGGTCGGCGCCGAGACGCTCATCGGCCAGGGCGACGCCCTGTTCCTGCCGATGGGCCAGGCCAAGCCGATGCGCGTGCAGGGCTCGTGGGTGAGCGAATCCGAAATCCGCAAGGCCGTCGAATTCGTACGCACCCAGCGCAAGCCGCGCTATCGCGAGGACATCGAGGAAATGGCCAAGGAAGCCGAGAAGTCCGCCGTCGAACCGGACGAGGAGATCGGCGACGACATGGACGTGCTGCTGCAGGCCGCCGAACTCGTCGTCACCACGCAGTTCGGCTCCACGTCGATGCTGCAGCGCAAGCTGCGCGTCGGCTTCGCCAAGGCCGGTCGACTCATGGATTTGCTCGAATCTCGCGGCGTGGTCGGCCCATCCGAAGGCTCCAAGGCACGGCAGGTGCTCGTCCAGCCGCAGGATCTGCCGGCGGTGCTCGCGTTCATCCGCGGCGAGACGAGCACGATCCAGCGTTCCGGCGCGGCGGCGGGCGCGCCCGCGTCGCAGCAGGGCGAACTGGGGGAGTGAACCGGCTTCCCGGTTCGCCTTTCAGCCAATTCCCGGCATCCTCCCATCCGAGGTAGCAACGTAAGGGTATCGTGAACAGTATGGAAAACGACAAGATCGAAAGCCAGCAATCCGCCAAGTCGTCCCTGCTGGACGGCTGGAACGCGCCGCCGAACCTCGTCACCTACTCGCGCATCGTGCTCGTGGTGATCTTCCTCGGCCTGTACATCGCGGCAGGCCCGTGGGGCGTGGAGCACTATGCCATGCGCTGGGCGGCCGCGATCCTGTTCATCGTCGCCGCGTCCACCGACAAACTCGACGGCTGGATGGCGCGCACGTTCAACCAGGTCACCGAGCTTGGCAAGCTCATGGACCCGATCGCCGACAAGCTGCTCACCTGCGCCACGCTCATCGTGGCCGCCGCGTTCGGCGAGCTCGGGCCGACGGCGCTCGGCTGGATCGTCGTCGCGCTGTTCCTGATCCGCGAGGTCGGCATCACCGTCATGCGCTTCTTCGTCATCGACACCGGCGGCAAGGTCATCGCCGCCGCATGGCCGGGCAAGCTCAAGACGCTGTTCCAGTGCATCGGCTTGGCGATGCTGCTTCTGCCGTTCTGGCAGTTCGCGGGCGGCACCGGCGACAATCCGATGTGGCTGACCATCTACCTGTTCGTCACGTATCTCATGATCTACGTGGCGCTGATCCTGTGCCTGTACTCCGGAGGCGTGTATCTCTACAACACGTTCCACGGGCGCGGCAAGGGCGGGAAGGCTGCGGCCGACGCCCGTTAGACGGATGCGTGCCTTCGGCTCCCCGGTTGCGGGGAGCCGTTTTTCGTTACGGCGCGATGTTCGGCAAAGGAATGACGACTGACTGGCATGACTGACATGAACGACTTGACTAATGTGACTGACTTGAACGGTGCTGCTGATGCCGCCGGTGCTGCTGATGCCGCCGGTGCGGCCGACGGCGGGCGCGGTCTCGCCGGACGCTGCGACGCGTGCGCGACGGCGATCCTGCGCATATGCGAGGTGCGCCGATGGAAGATCGCGGCGGCGGAATCGTTGACGGGCGGACTGCTCGCGGACGCGTTCGTGCGCATCCCCGGTGCGTCCGCCGTGATGCTGGGGTCGGCCGTCACCTACGACATCCATGCCAAGGCGTCGGTGCTGGGCGTCGATCGCGACCTGCTGGAGCGCGAGGGGGCGGTGCATCCCGAGGTCGCACGGCAGATGGCGGCCGCGACCGCACGGCTATACGCACAGCCGGCGTACGACGGACGGATCGTCGGCCTATCGACCACCGGTGTGGCGGGGCCGGGGCCGGACGGCGACAAGCCGGCGGGACTGGTGTACATCGGCGTGTCGATGCCGGGGAGCGGTGGCGTCGGCGGCGACGGGCGGCGCACGATCGCGCGCGAACTGCATCTGGACGGTACACGCGAGCAGGTGCGGCGACTGACCGTGCTGAGCGTGCTGGAGACGGTGCTCGCCATGTTGGACGATCCGACGCACGACGGGGGCGACGCCGGGGCGGTGCGGTGATGTCAGCAAAACTTGCGTGGATTCACAGCAAGTTTTCAGGAATAAACGGTGCCGACCGGTGTTGAAGGTAATGGAAACACTGAACGAACGAAGGAGCGCCGAGATGGAAACGATGACCCGCACCGCCGACACGATGAACGTCGAGGAACTGAGCCCGCTGGCCGCGCGTCCGGGGAGCGCGCGCATGCGCGATCTCACGCCGGCGCAGCGCCGTGCGGTGATGTTCGCCCAGCAGCAGGTGCTGGCCGCGCGCGCCGCCAAGAAGGCCAAGGACGAACGCAAGGCGGCATTGAGCCGCATGTGGCAGGAGGAGGATTCCTCCGATGCGCGCACGCGTGGCATGTCGCACGTGCGCGAGACCGTCGTCGAACCCCATGACGTGTCGTTGCGCGAGGCCATCGGCCATGTGCTGCGCGAGCTGCGCACCCGCGACCGCAAGACCCTGCGTGAGGTCAGCGAAAAGGCCGGCGTGTCGCTCGGCTACCTGTCCGAGGTGGAGCGCGGCCAAAAGGAGGCCAGCTCCGAGCTGCTCAGCTCCATCGCCGAATCGCTGGGCGTGAGCACGCCGAAGATGCTGCGCATGGTCGCCGACTACCTCGAATCCGTCGAGGCGTAAGGCCGGCCGGGTGCCGACCATGTATCTCGGTCGGGCATTCGGATCCGAGGCGCATGCGTGAGTCGCGACTTTCTCAACGGACATGCAGCCGATTTCCTAGTGGGAATCGGCTGCATGTCCGTTGCTGGTTGTGCGGGAATATGCCGTCGGACGGGCGGACGGCGGTGCGCGGACGGGTGTTGTAGACTGGGGTGCCGTGCGAGAACGGGAATTCTGGGAACTGGTGGACGAGGTGTTCGGTCACGGCTACGGGCGCAGCCTGTCGCGCGACCAGCGGTTGCTGAAACTGGACGGCATGACCGTGGTGGAGGCGCTGGCCGCCGGCGAACAGCCGCGTGTGATATGGAACGTGCTCTGCGACCAGATGGATGTTCCCGACGACCGGCGATGGGGACGCGACCATCAGGCGCCACCGCTGCCGGCCGGGTTCGGTCGATGACGACACGCCGGCGATGCTGGGAAAGTGCAATTTTTCGAACAAATGTTCGCAACTGTGGGTATAGTTATCCACAGTGACAGCACGTCGTCGGATGTGGCGGGCGTTGTGCACTTACGCCGTAATCCCTTACGGCAGTAAGGGTGCGCGATTTTCGACACGCCCGAAGCGGAAGCCTTCGACCACAAGGGTCGATACGGCTTGCGCATGGGTGCGGCCGATCCGTAGCGTGGAAGTGCACCGTCACCGCAACAGGCAAGGAGAAACTCATGGCACAGCAGACCAACGGTTCGGCGAAGCAGCCGGACGCCGGCAAACCCGGCATCGACCCGCGTCGCCAGGCGGCGCTCGACACGGCGCTGGCCCAGGTCGAAAAGAGCTTCGGCAAGGGCTCGGCGATGCGTCTCGGCGACAAGCCCGAGCAGAACGTCGAAGTGATCCCGACCGGATCACTGGCATTGGACATGGCGCTCGGCATCGGCGGCCTGCCCAAGGGCCGCATCGTCGAGATCTATGGCCCGGAATCCTCCGGCAAGACCACGCTGGCGTTGCACGTGGTCGCCAATGCGCAGAAGGCCGGCGGCGTGGCCGCGTTCATCGACGCGGAGCATGCGCTTGACCCGGTCTATGCACGCAAGCTCGGCGTCGACACCGATTCGCTGATCGTCTCGCAGCCAGACAACGGCGAACAGGCGTTGGAGATCGCCGACATGCTCATTCGCTCGGGCGCCCTCGACGTGATCGTCATCGACTCGGTCGCGGCGCTGGTGCCGAAGGCCGAGATCGAGGGCGACATGGGCGACAGCCATGTCGGCCTGCAGGCGCGTCTGATGAGCCAGGCATTGCGCAAGATGACCGGCGCCCTGTCGCAGGCCGGCACCACCGCCATCTTCATCAACCAGCTGCGTGAGAAGATCGGCGTGTTCTTCGGCAGCCCGGAGACCACCACCGGCGGCAAGGCGCTGAAGTTCTACGCGTCCGTCCGCCTCGACATCCGCCGCATCCAGACCATTAAGGTCGGCGACGAAGCCGTCGGCAACCGCACGAAGGTCAAGGTCGTCAAGAACAAGATGGCGCCGCCGTTCAAGTCCGCCGAATTCGACGTGCTGTACGGCGAGGGCATCTCGACTGAGGGGTCGGTGCTCGACATGGCGTTGCAGTGCGGCGTCGTCAAGAAATCCGGCTCGTGGTTCACCTACGATGGCGAACAGCTGGGGCAGGGGCGCGAAAACGTGCGTAAGTTCCTCAAGGAGAATCCGGACGTCACCGAAGAGATCGGCAACAAGGTCAAGATCGAGTTCGGTCTGATCCCTGCGCAGGACCAGTTCGCCGAAGACGATGGGACCACGAACGCCGACGGCGGAGCGGAGGGCGGCAAAGCCGGCGACGTGTCAAAGGACGCCAAGTCCGCCGCCAAGACGGACAAGGCCGCGTGAGGCGCTGAACCATGATCGATGCCAAGGACTTTCTCGCGTCCCGGCCGCCGGTGCTGGATGGCGTCGGGACGCCGGAGCCTGACGTTGCGCCGGCGTTTGACGAGCCGCATGGTTCCGGAGCCATGGCGCGGGATCGTCATGGCATGTGTCGTGGCGGCCGCGCGCGTGTCGGCGGTGGTGCGGATCGTCGCGCCGTGGGCCGCCGTTCCCGCGGCGGATTCGGGCCGGTGACGTTGGCCGAGGATCCGCAGGACGTGGACTCCTGCCGGGAGGCGGCGTTGCGCCTGTTGGATGCGGCGCCGCGGTCATCCGGCGCGTTGCGAGACCGGCTGTGCGACAAAGGCTACGACGCCGATGTGGCCGATGCCGTGGTCACGCGTCTGACCGAGGTGCGTTTGCTGGACGACGAATCCTACGCCCAGTCGGTCGTGCGATACTGCGCCGGCCGCATGATGGGCGCCCGCGGCACGATGATGGAGCTGAGCCGCAAGGGCGTGCCCCGGGAGATCGCCCGCAGGGCCGTCGCGCAGGCCGATGAGACGGGTGTCTTCGAAGACGCCGCGTGGGAGTTGGGCCGACGCTACGCGCGCAAGACCGAAGGCATGGATCCCGACAAACGGCGTCAGCGTTTCTGGTCGGCCGGCGGCCGCAAAGGCCACGATCCGGAGACGCTGCGCCGGGTGGCCGGCGAACTGCTGTAATCGGAGGCACCGCCGCCGCGACGGCGGGTGCCGGATGCGCATCGTCGCATGCCGTGAATGCCGCGATATACGGCGCTGCACAGGAAAGAGGAAAGTGAGACCTCTTATACCCCGGGTTCTGTCACGCCGCATACGCGGCGCGGATGGCCATCCATCTCGACCTGACGTCGCCGCCAGGCTCTAGCAGCCTACCCGAAGGCATCGGGCGAGCAGCCCTCAAACGCCTTCTGCTTGGCCTTGCTCCCGATGAGGCTTGCCATGCGGCCTGCCGTTGCCGGAGGCCCGGTGGTCTCTTACACCGCCGTTTCACCCTTACCGGCCGTGCGGCCGGCGGTCTGTTCTCTGCTGCGCTATCTCTCAGGTTGCCCTGGGCGGACGTTATCCGCCATCGTGCTCTATGGAGCCCGGAAGTTCCTCAGCCCGGATCGAAGATCGGGCCGCGGCCATCAAGAGGTCTCAAGCGCACCATCATACACGACGTCCGGCCGAGACCGCAGCCGGCACGTCGACGCCCGTCACGGCGCACGCATACCGCCAATGCAAGCACGGGAACGTTACCGCGACACGAAGAAAAACATCATTATTCTTCGGGCGAGTTTCCCGCCGTTTACCATTCGTTCGGCTACAATAAAACATACCGACGGCGAAGTCGCCGCTGGTTCGCCAAATAGCGGGTAGCACCGCTTGAGTCTAGGGAGGTCCACATGGAAATCGTCGTTACCGGACGCCACACGCAGGTCAAGCAGAGGTTCCGTGATGTCGTCGAAAGCAAGATGAATCGTGTGACCGCTATCGCCCCGGATGCTCAGCGCGCGCAGATCGTGTTGACGCACGAGGGCAACCCTCGCCAGGCCGATACCGCCAAGCGAGTGGAAATCACCGTCATCGCAGGCCGCACCGTGGTGCGTGCCGAGGCGTCGAGCACCGATGAGTTCAGCGCGCTCGATATGGCGCTCGACAAGCTGACCCTGCGTCTGCGCCGCACCCGCGACCGTCGCAAGGACCATCGTCGCGGCTACACCAACCCGGTTCCGGTCGACATGGGCGTCGTCGAACCCGAGGTTGAGGAGACCGTCGAGGAGGAGCCGAACAACAGCCCGGCCGCCGCGGTCGCCTCCGATCTCGGCCCCGGCGAGTCGGTGGAGGTTCAGGTCGGCGACACCCCGATCGTCATCCGTCGCAAGCTGCACATCGCCGAACCGATGACCATCGACGAGGCGCTGTACGAGATGGAACTCATCGGCCACGACTTCTTCCTGTTCGTCAACAAGGAGACCGGCCGTCCGTCCGTCGTCTACCACCGCCACGGCTGGAGCTACGGCGTCTTCGAGATCGACACCCCCGAGAACGTGCAGTGAACGACGATCCTCCGTCATGCAGCGGCATGACGGAGCGCCCGGCGGCACGGCAGGCCGGGTGAACGACCCATAACGGGATCCATAGCGAAAGGTCCGTACGGAACATGATCCGTACGGACCTTTTTTGCGCGTCACGTGGACGATATCGCCAAAAAATCGGCGTGTTCGCGTACTATGGACGAAGTTTGAGCCCGGTTCACGCCGAATTGGGCTATGCTCGTTTACGGTAACCAACTCTATAGGGAGCGAAACGTGGTAGATATCGTCGACAAAGCCCTGCGCATGGGCGAAGGCCGCCAGATCAAGAAACTGGAAAACGTGGCCAAGGCCGTGAACGCGTTGGAGGACGAGATTTCAGCCCTCAGCGATGAGGAGCTCAAGGGGCAGACCGCCAAGTTCAAGCAGCGCCTCGACAACGGCGAGAAGCTCGACAGCCTCATGCCGGAGGCATTCGCCACCGTGCGCGAGGTGTCCAAGCGCACGCTCGGCCAGCGTCACTTCGACGTGCAGCTCATGGGCGGCGCCGCCCTGCACTGGGGCAACATCGCCGAAATGAAGACCGGCGAAGGCAAGACCCTGGTCGCCACCCTGCCGAGCTACCTCAACGCGCTCGAAGGCAAGGGCGTGCACGTCGTCACCGTCAACGACTACCTCGCCAGCTACCAGAGCGAGCTCATGGGCCGCATCTACCGCTTCCTCGGCATGTCCGTCGGCTGCATCATCACCGAGCAGAAGCCGCCGGAGCGCCGCAAGCAGTACAACGCCGACATCACGTACGGCACCAACAACGAGTTCGGCTTCGACTACCTGCGCGACAACATGGCGTGGGAGAAGAGCGAGCTCGTGCAGCGCGGCCACCACTACGCCATCGTCGACGAGGTCGACTCCATCCTCATCGACGAGGCCCGCACCCCGTTGATCATCTCCGGTCCGGCCGAAGGCGACGTGACCCGCTGGTACCGCCAGTTCGCACGCCTCGTGCCGAAGCTGACCCGCGACGAGGACTACGAGGTCGACGAGAAGAAGAAGGTCGTCGGCATCCTCGACCCGGGCATCACCAAGGTCGAGGACTTCCTCGGCATCGACAACCTGTACGAGCCGAACAACACCGCGCTCATCGGCTACCTCAACAACGCCATCAAGGCCAAGGAGCTGTTCCTGCGCGACCGCGACTACGTCGTCACCCACGGCGAGGTGCTCATCGTCGACGAGCACACGGGCCGCATCCTGCCGGGCCGCCGCTACAACGAGGGCCTGCACCAGGCCATCGAGGCGAAGGAAGGCGTCGAGGTCAAGCCCGAGAACCAGACCTTCGCGACCATCACCCTGCAGAACTACTTCCGCATGTACGACAAGCTCGCCGGCATGACCGGTACCGCCGAGACCGAGGCGGCCGAGTTCATGGGCACCTACAAGCTCGGCGTGCTGCCGATCCCGACCAACAAGCCGATGATCCGCAAGGATCAGGACGACCTGATCTTCCGCACCAAGAAGGAGAAGCTGGCGGCCATCGTCAAGGACGTCGCCAAGCGCCACCACAAGGGCCAGCCGGTGCTGCTCGGCACCGCGTCCGTCGAATCGTCCGAGATCGTGTCCTCGCTGCTCGACGTGGCGAAGATTCCGCACAAGGTGCTCAACGCCAAGCAGCACGAGCAGGAGGCGGCCGTCGTGGCCGTCGCCGGCCGCAAGGGCGCCGTCACCGTGGCCACCAACATGGCCGGCCGTGGTACCGACATCATGCTCGGCGGCAACGTCGAGTTCCTCGCCGACGCCAAGCTCAAGTCCGAGGGCTACTCGCCGGACGACACGCCGGACGAGTACGAGAAGCGCTGGCCGGGCACCCTCGCGCAGATCAAAGAGCAGGTCAAGGACGAGCACGAGGAGGTCGTCGAACTTGGCGGCCTGTACGTGCTCGGCACCGAGCGCCACGAATCCCGCCGTATCGACAACCAGCTGCGCGGCCGTTCCGGCCGTCAGGGCGATCCGGGCGAATCCCGCTTCTACCTGTCGCTTGAGGACGATCTGATGCGCCTGTTCAACACGCAGCTCGTCGCCCGCGTCATGGCCAAGGGCATGCCGGAAGGCGAGCCGATCGAGTCGAAGAGCGTCTCCAAGGGCGTGCGCACCGCGCAGAAGGCCGTCGAATCGCGCAACTTCGAGATCCGCAAGAACGTGCTCAAGTACGACGACGTGATGAACAAGCAGCGCACCGTCATCTACTCCGAGCGCCAGGCCGTGCTGCAGGGCGAGGACATCCACAACGACATCGAGCGCTTCTTCGCCGACACCGTCGAAAGCTACGTCAAGGGCGCCAACAACAGCTCCGACAAGCCGAAGGACTGGGACTGGGAGGGTCTGCTCAAGGCCCTGCGCACCGTGTTCCCGATCGACTTCGACGTCGAGGCCGCCAAGGAGGCCGCCGGCAAGCTGAAGGGCGAGAAGGCCGTCGAGGCCGTGCGCGACGCGTTCGTGGAGACCATCAAGGCCGAATACGCCAAGCTCGAGGAGAAGATCGGCGCCGAAGGCCTGCGCCAGCTCGAACGCCGCGTCGTGCTCGCCGTGCTCGACCGCAAGTGGCGCGAGCACCTGTACGAGATGGACTACCTCAAGGACGGCATCGGCCTGCGCGGCATGGGCCAGCGCGACCCGCTGGTCGAATACCAGCGCGAAGGCTACCAGATGTACAACTCGATGATCGAGGCCATCAAGGAGGAGAGCGTGCAGCTGCTCTTCCACGTGGACGTCGAGCAGGTTGCCCGCACCGAGGATACCACCACCGAATCCGACGAGGATGCGGCCGTGGACACTGCCGAGGCCGCGCTGGGCATCGACACCGCCGAGGCGGAGAGCGAGGTGGCCGACACCGATGCCGAAGTGACTTCCGAGCCGAGCGAGGACGAATCCGACGAATCCGACGAGCAGGCCGCGGCCATCGCTGAGGCCGCCAAGGAATCCGAGGCCGGCGAGGCCACTGCACCGGTGGTCGCGGGCCCCGCGCCGATGAGCCACGCCGAAGGCAAGGTGCCGGCGAACAAGCGTCCGAAGAGCGATGAGCTCAAGACGCCGTGGGCCGACGGCCGCACGTTCCCGGGCACGCCGAAGAACGCGCAATGCCCGTGCGGTTCGGGCCGCAAGTACAAGATGTGCCACGGCCAGAACGAGCAGTGACATCGCCTCGATGACCGCCGCGGTGGCGGTCATCGCATGACGGCAGGCTTCCCGTGTTCCGGGAGCCTGCCGTTTTGCTATATGGAAGATCACGCAATGGGTAACGATAAGCCATTACAATAAGCGGCGATAACATCTAGCACGGCGCCATCGCGCCAAGGAGGGCATCATGGCAGAGATCACATGGAAGTCGATTCTCACCAAGCTGGTCGGGGGAGACCATTTGAGCGCGGAGGAATCGGAGTGGTTCGTCGACGACCTGATGCAGGGCAACGCGAATCCGGCCGCCGTGGGCGCGGCGCTGGCCATGCAGCAGCAGCTCGGCCTGACCGCCGACGAGGTGTCCGGCGCGGCCAAGGCGATGGTCGCACACGCCGTGCCGCTGCACGTCTCCGGTGAGACCACCGACATCGTCGGCACCGGCGGCGACGGCTTCGCCACCGTGAACCTGTCCACCATGGGATCGGTCGCGGCCGCCGCGGCCGGCGTGAAGATCGTCAAGCACGGCAACCGCGCCGCGTCGTCCAAGTGCGGCGCCGCCGACGTGCTCGAGGCGCTCGGCCTGCCGCTGACCCTCACCCCTGAGGCGGTCGGCGAGGTCGGCGACGAGGTCGGCATCACGTTCGCATTCGCCCGCACCTTCCACCCGGCCATGCGCTTCGTCGGTCCGGTGCGCGCCGCGCTCGGCATCCCGTGCGTGTTCAACGTGCTCGGCCCGCTCACCAACCCGGCCAAGCCGGCGCATGTCGCCATCGGCTGCGCGAACCGCGCGATGAGCCCGATCATGGCGGCCGTGTACGCGGCCAACGGCCAGTCCGGCATGGTGTACACGTCGCACGAGGGTCTCGACGAGCTGGCCCCGACCGGTCCGGTGTCCGTGTGGGAGATCCGCGACGGCAAGGTCAGCGAGACCGAATTCGATCCGACCGTCGAACTGGGGCTGGCGAAGATCGACGTGGCGACGCTGCGTGGCGGCGAGCCGGAGGTCAATGCGGCGGCGTTCCGCGACTTCGTTGCCGGCAAGGACATCCCCGCGCGTTCGACCGCGCTGCTCAACGCCGCGTCCGCGATCGTGGCCGACGGTCATCTGGTCGGCGATGGCACGCTGGGGGAGCGGTTCGCGCAGGCGTATGCGCTCGCGCAGGACGCCGTCGACTCCGGCAAGGCCGAGGCGCTGCTCGCCAAGTGGATCGAGACTGCGCAGGCCAAGGCCTGACGATTCCGTAAGCAATCCGTAAATAGTGGACATACTGTATACTGTCTGTCCCACTGTCTATTTTCTTCAACGGACGTACAGCCGATTTGCCTACCGCAATCGGCTGTATGTCCGTTAACGATATTGGCATGGTGACCGGTACGTTCGATCGGTCTAGCCAATGCGATTCGCGTAGCTCGGTCATACTCAACGGACATACGGCCGATTATCATGCGTAATCGGCTGTATGTCCGTTAGTCTATGGGACGTCTGCGGCTGCCGTGCCGTACGGCAGTTACGACGCTACACCCGCGCGCCGTCGTCGGTGTAGCCGTTGCGCGTCTCGGTATGCCCCTTGTGCTGGATGATCAGGCCGGCCGCGCCGATGATCGCGCATGCGCCGAACACCGTGCCCAGCAGGGCAGCCAATGCCGGCACGAACACCGAGGCGATCACGCCGACGATGCCGGCCACCAGCAGCACCCAGAACACCAGCTTCGACATCTTCACCGGGCCGATCTCGGGATTCGGCGGCGTGAAGTCGTCGCCGTACCGGTTCATCACGTCGTCCGTGTCCAGCCAGCTGGAGGCCGTGTTGTCGCGCGGTCCGCGGATGCGCGCGCCCAGCGGCCGCAGGTCATCGGTGAACGTGCCGTTGTCCAGATCGTTGACCGACAGCAGCGCCTCCTTCTCCTTGCGACGCGCGTGCTTCTCGAAACGTTTCGCATTGCGCGAATGCTCCACGTCCTTGAGATCGTCCGCATGCGCTTCGGCGAACGCGGCCCACGCGCTGTCGAGATCGTTCGCGTCGCCGTTCCCGGCACCGTTGTCCGACTGGGGTGTCGGCTGTTCTTCACCCGCATTGCTATTGTTGAGGTCAGTCATATCCACCACTGTAATCAGCGGCAATGCCAAGCGGCTGAAAGGAGCGTCGCAATATGCTCTACTGGTTCTTCGTCAAGACGCTGGGACCCATCGCCCGCCATCATCTCGGACCGTCCGTGTCCGGCCTGAACAACATTCCGCGCAAGGGCGGCGCGATCATCGCGGCGAACCATCTCGCCGTCATCGACGACGCGCTCATTCCGATCACCTGCCCGCGCATGGTGCACTTCATGGGCAAGGCCGAATACTTCGAAGGCAAGGGCATCAAGGGCAAGTTCAAGAAGTGGTGGTTCACGTCCGTGGGCGTGTTCCCGGTGGACCGTTCCGGCGGCTCCAAGTCGCTCGGCGCGCTGGAGCACGCGCGTGAGATCATCGAGGACGGCCACCTGTTCGGCATCCACATCGAAGGCACCCGCAGCCCCGACGGCAGGCTGTACAAGGGCCACACCGGCGCGGCGCGCCTCGCGTTCGAAACCGGCTGTCCGATCGTGCCGACTGCGATCATCGGCACGCGCGAACTGCAGAAACCGGGCACGGTCATCCCGCACAAGGGCAGAACGCAGGTGATCTACGGCAAGCCGATCCCGGTCGAACGCAAGGCCGACGTGACGCATGAGGAGCTGCGCGAGCTTACCGACCGCATCACCCGCGAGATCCAGGCCATGAGCGGTCAGGAGTATGTGGACGAGTATGCGCAGAAGGTCAAGGCGCAGCTTAAGGCGGAGGCGGAAGCCGCGGCCGAGGGTGAGGCCAAGCAGGCGTAAGCCACAGGCGGCAGGCGTAGGCCGAACGGGCATACCGAATACAGGCTAGTCCCAATACGGGCATAGCCCAGCGTCTCGCCAATACACCACAACCACAACGGACATGCAGCCGATTTTCCTATGGAAATCGGCTGCATGTCCGTTTCTTATGTCCGTTTATGCAGGTTTTCTTATGCGCTCTTATGCCCGTTTTCCTATGGCAAGATGCGGTAAACACATGGCGAAAAGAGGAGAAGAGAAGGAGCTTGAGAGAACGGTCTCACACGATCGTCAGCGTGATGACGGTGGGATTGCCATCGGTGTCGCGCAGCCGCACTGATCCGCCGTCGGACACGTCGTCATTACCGTTCTTGATCGACCGCACAGTGCCGAACAGGCCGCCGAGTACACGCTCGGTCTTGACCTTA
Organism: Bifidobacterium ramosum; assembly: GCF_009299505.1. Taxonomy (GTDB): domain Bacteria; phylum Actinomycetota; class Actinomycetes; order Actinomycetales; family Bifidobacteriaceae; genus Bifidobacterium; species Bifidobacterium ramosum. Next base: position 361,471 of record NZ_WBSM01000001.1, read on the forward strand.
AAGCCGAGTTTCTCGAGCTGTTTGGTCACGTCGCTTTCCTGCTTGCCGACGAGCCCGGACGGAATCGTCGCCGTTTCGGGACCCTTCGACACCACGACATCCACCGAATCGCCCCAGTGCAGCTGCGCGCCCGCATCCTGCGACGCGGACACCACCGATCCGGCCTTGACCTTGTCGTCGTACGCCTCGGTCACGTTCGCCGTCAGCCGCAGCTCCTCGAGCGCGGTCTCCATCTCGGCCTGCGTCTTGCCCACGATGTCGGGCATCGTCACCGGCATCGGCCCCTTCGACAGCACCACCGTGATCTTCGCGTTGTGCTTGAGCTTCAGCCCCGGTTCGACCACGTTGCCCGACTCGTCGGTGATGCTGATCGCCGCGCCGGCCGGCAGCGTCTCGTCGTACTGGTCGTTCGCTGCATCGTGCTGGATGTTGTCAAAACCTGCCTGCTTGAGCGCGGCCAGTGCGTCCTTGCCGTTGCTCGACGTCGCGTCGAGGATGTCGGACGGCACCGTGGCCGTCTTCACGCCCTTGGACACGACGACGGCCATCGTGCCGTCACGCTTGCTGATGCGAGTGCCCACGTCGGACGGTTCGGCCGAGATGATCGCGCCGGCCGCGACGGTGTCGCTGTATTCGTCGCTGGACGTGTACCTGATCTGCGCGTCGTGCAGCAGCTGCTCGTAGTCGGACCATTTCGCGCCGGTGACGCTGCACACCTTGCCCTGCGTGCAGGAGACGTCGCCCGGCTGGGGCACGGTCCAATAGCTGCCTGGCCCGAAGTTCTGCCACCATGTCGCGCCGCCGATCGCGCCGGCCACGGCGAGCAGCAGAACGATGATGGCGATGACGAGCGGCGTGCGCAGCTGGCGAGGACGCTTCGCCGGCCGCGGCGCAGCTGGCGAAGCGGACGAAGCCGCGTCGTTGTGATGCCCGGTCGTGTCGTCAGTGTGCGCGGCGTCGCCGGACGGCGCCGGGAAGGTCTTGGTCGGACTGGTCGCCAGTTCGATGTCGTCGAAGATCTGCGTGGCACCGGTATCGGCATGGATATCGGCATCGGATGATTCATGCGATGCCGACGTGACGGATGATGCTGCCGCGGCGGATGCGGCGTCGCCGGTCGGCGGAGCCGGGGGTCCGGTCAGGGTTTTTCCGTTCGACGTCAGCGCGACCGTCGCCTGGCCGTCGCCGACCGTTGCGGACGCGTGCGTATCGTCCGCCAACCGATCGGCGGACGGCTGGTTCGGGATCGGCTTATCCGCGGCGGGACGCACCGGCACCGCGATCGTGCCGTCGTCATCGCCCTGCGTGCGCGGACGACGATACGTCCACGACGGGATCGCCAGCGTGGACGTCAGATCAAGCAGCTCGTTCGACGCCGCCACCGCATCCGCCGGACGATCCTCGACCTTGCGCGCGGTCAGATGCGCGATGAACCTCGCGACCCCCGGATCGATGCCCGGGCACGGCACCGCGATGGGCGGCACGTCCTCATGCACGTGCTTGAACACGAGCGTCACCGGATTATCGGAGACGAACGGCACCTCGCCGGCCAGCATCTCCCACGCCATGATGCCCACCGAATACAGGTCGCCCTGCGGGGTCGCCTGGTTGTATTCGATCATCTCCGGCGCCAGATAGGCGGCGGTGCCCAGCAGCATGCCCGTCGACGAGAGCGTGGCCTGCGACGCGGCCTTCGCCAGACCGAAATCGGTGATCTGCACATGGCCGCGGTCGTTGAGCAGGATGTTCTCCGGCTTGATGTCACGATGCACCACGCCCGCACGATGCGCCGACGCCAGCCCGTCCAGCGTCTCGGCCACGATGCGCAGCGTCTCGCGCACGCTGAACGGCCCCTGCTCGTTCATTTCGCGGCGCAGGTTCACGCCGTGCACGAACTCCATGACCAGATAGTCGAGCCCGTCCACCTCGCCGGTGTCGTACACCTGCACGATATGCGGGTTCGCGATCGCCGCGGCCGACTTGGCCTCGCGGCGGAACCGCTCCACGAACTGCGCGCGGTGAGGGCCCTGCGCGAGCTGGGTGTGCATGATCTTGATGGCCACCGTGCGTTCCAGCCGCATATCCATGGCCTGATACACCGTGGCCATGCCACCCTCGGCGATTCTGCGGATGATACGGTAGCGCCCTTCGATCATCTGCCCTTCATGGGGGTGTACGGATTCGCTCATGGTGCGGTTCGGTTCCTTGCTACTGCTGATGTCAGGACTCATATCAGAACTCACGTGTCCTGCACACAGTGTACATGCAGCCGTACATTATTCGGTACCGTCGTCCAAGGATCATGCGGGACCATGCGTCTGCTCATGCCAGCGGCACGAACCGTGCGCATGCGGCCTCCAGCAGTGTCCTGCCGGTCTCGTCCAGACCGAGTCCGCCGATCGCGGCCCTGGACTCCCGCCACAATCCGGCGATGCGCTCGCGGGAGCGGTCGACCGCGCCGGTCGCCGTGAACATGCTGATCGCGCGGCGCACGTCGTCGTCGCTGCGCGACGGGGCCTCGAACATCGCACGCAGCGCGACACGTTCGTCGTCGTTCGCCGCGGCAAGCGCGTCGGCCAGCAGCACCGTGCGCTTGCCCTCGCGGATGTCCCCGCCGACCGGCTTGCCGGTGTTGCGGCTCGATCCGACCACGTCCAGCAGATCGTCCGCCAGCTGGAACGCGAGGCCGAGCGGCCGGCCGACCGCCAGCGCCTGCTTGCGTGCATCGCGCGGCGTGCGCCCAGCGGCCAGCAGCGCCAGCTCGATCGGCGCGATCGTCGTATAGCTCGCCGTCTTCCAACGGAACACGTTGAGCGAGGCGTCGGCCAGCGCCTGCGGATCGTCCAACGGCGTGAGCTCCACGGCCAGATCGAGCACCTGGCCGACCTCGACCTCGCGATGCATGGTGAGGAACGTGTCGACGAGCGCCGCGGCGTCGCCGAACCGGCGTGCGGCCGTATTGGCGATGGCGACGCTCGCGGTGGCCAGCAGGTCGCCGAGCATGATGCCCAGCCCGGTGCCGATCGGATCGCTGCGCGTGGCGGCGGCGAGCGCACGGTGCGCGGACGGCTTGCCGCGGCGCAGGTCGGAGTCGTCGATGATGTCGTCGTGGACGAGGGCCGCCGTCTGGAACACCTCGATGGCGCAGGCCAGATCGAGCATGGCGTCGTGACCGCCGTCGGCGTCCTGCGCCGGCGTCGCGCCGGCGGCCGCGGCGTACGCGTCGAGCGCCAGCAGCGCGCGCAGCCGCTTGCCGCCCTCGCTGGAGGTCACCGCCTGCGCGACCACCTCGTCCATCACCGTGCGGCATGCGGCGGCGACCGCATCATCGTTCGCCGCGGCCAGATAACCGCGCACCAGCGCGACGATGCGCGACTCGATCAGGGCCTTGTTCATGTCAACACTCATGCCCCCAAGGTTATCCACATGGGTTGTCGAACACAAGAACGTTGCAATGCCGCCGTTCGCTACCGTTCGACCACATAGGTCGAAAACCGGCCGCCGGGGCGCGCCGAACGGGCACAGTGGAAGGTGACGCGCATGGTGCGCGCATGGCGGCCCGGCCACGCCCGCCGCCATCGGACGATCCACACAGGAAGGATGATCATGGACACGACGACGATGCGACGCACGGCCGCCATACGACGGCTGGACCGCGGCCGTAACGCGGACCGCGACGGTGACACGCCGTTCGACGAGAGCGGACTGGAGACGATCACGCGACGGTTTCGCGCCGCACGGATGGAACACGGGCGGCGCAAGGCCGACGAGGCATGGGTGCGCGGGCCGTTCGCCGCATGGCTGGGCAATCTGGCCGCCGGTGCGAGTGATCCGTGCGACGCGACGCTGCACGACGACCATGTCGCGTCGATCGCGGTCGGCATGCGCGAGTCGCTGCCGATCCGCGACGCGCTCATCGTGTCGCTGCTCGCCGCTCGGCCCTGCGACCGTGCGACGATGACGGCATGCGCCGCCGACCCGCACGGCGCGGCGACACGGCATCTCATGGCCGACCTGATGTCGACGGCGTACGAACGCCCCGACCCGCCGGACTTCGCCCGGTGCCTCGCGGGCCTGTCGATGCTGGCGCAGATCGCGCGCGGGGTGCCGCCGCGCTGGCGCGTGCAGCCGATTGCGGCGCTCGCCTACGTGCTGTGGTGGCTCGACGACGACCTCGCGGTGCCGTACGCCTTGGAATGCCTGGCCTTGGACGGCGATTGCACGCTGGCCGGCATCGTCGTGTCGACGGTTGAACGGGGCGTGTGCCCGGCGTGGTGCCGATAGGGACGCGGGGTGGTTTTCCGTTCGCTGGCGGAACAACGGGAATAATCGTCCTTGGAGGGTGGTTTACTCCAATAGTTGACGATTTGCCCTTGCCAGAAGTGCGCCCTATGTGGTATAAGCGCGACTGGCAGGATCATGCAGGAGGATGAACTTGGCCAAGAAGGATGCGACGGCAACCAAGGACAACGCCGAAGAGAACGAGAAGGCGACGTCCGCGAAGAAACCCGCCGCCAAGGCGAAGAAGAAGACCTCGGCGAAAACCGCTGCGACACGCAAGACCGCCTCCGACACCAAACGCAAGGCCACCGCCAAGCAGGACGAGCCCAATGAGGTCGACGAGAAGGTCGATGACGATCTGGACGAGGACGACGACCAGGACGTCGACGCCGATCTGGACGATCTGGACGAGGATCTGGACGACGTCACCGATGATGACGACGATCTGGACGACGAGGACGACTCGGACGATCTGGACGACGAGGACGTCGACGATGACGAGGAGGACGACGAGGACGAGCCGAAGGCCAAGGAGATCGAGACCCCGAAGGCCAAGGGCGCGTTCGTCGTGCGCGACGACGATGACGACGACAACCTGACGCCGTCGGGCAACCCGAAGCGCCGCGTCATCGCCGCCGGCGCCACCGCCGACCCGGTCAAGGACTACCTCAAGCAGATCGGCCGCGTGAGCCTGCTGAACGCCGAACAGGAGGTCGACCTGTCCGAGCGCATCGAGGCCGGCTTGTACGCGCAGCACCTGCTCGACACCGAATCCGACAAGATGGACTTCAAGCGCAAGCGCGAGCTCAAGTGGGCCGCGAACGACGGCAAGAAAGCCAAGGACCACCTGCTCGAGGCCAACCTGCGACTCGTCGTCTCGCTCGCCAAGCGCTACACCGGCCGCGGCATGCTCTTCCTCGACCTCATCCAGGAAGGCAACCTCGGCCTGATCCGCGCCGTCGAGAAGTTCGACTGGAAGAAGGGCTTCAAGTTCTCCACCTACGCGACCTGGTGGATCCGTCAGGCCATCACCCGCGCCATGGCCGATCAGGCGCGCACCATCCGCGTGCCCGTGCACATGGTCGAGGTCATCAACAAGCTGTCCCGCGTGCAGCGCCAGATGCTGCAGGATCTCGGCCGCGAGCCCACGCCCGACGAGCTGGCGCGCGAGCTCGACATGCCGGTCGAGAAGGTGCAGGAGGTGCAGAAGTACGGCCGCGAGCCGATCTCGCTGCACACCCCGCTCGGCGAGGACGGCGATTCCGAGTTCGGCGACCTCATCGAGGACACCGACGCCATAGCGCCGTCTGACGCGGTCGCGTTCTCGCTGCTGCAGGAGCAGTTCAAGCAGGTGCTCGAGACGCTCAGCCCGCGCGAGGCCGGCGTCATCAAGATGCGCTACGGCCTCGAGGACGGCCAGCCGAAGACCCTCGACGACATCGGCCGCGTGTACGGCGTGACCCGCGAACGCATCCGCCAGATCGAGTCCAAGACCATGTCGAAGCTGCGCCACCCGTCGAGGTCGCAGACCCTGCGCGACTTCCTCGACCAGTGACCCGCTCCCGTGCTCCCCGTCAAACAGGGAGCACGATTTTTTCCCACGTGTAGACCGAACAAGGAGAACCATGCCCGAATCCTACGGCGCCGACAGTCTTACCGTGCTCGAAGGCCTTGACGCGGTGCGCAAGCGCCCCGGCATGTACATCGGCACGACCGACAGCCAGGGCCTCATGCACTGCCTGTGGGAGATCATCGACAACTCCGTGGACGAGGCCCTCGCCGGCGCGTGCGACCACATCACCGTCACCCTGCACACCGACGGCTCCGTCGAAGTGGCCGACAACGGCCGCGGCATCCCCGTCGACGTCGAACCGAAGACCAAGCTCACCGGCGTCGAGGTCGTGCTCACCAAACTGCACGCCGGCGCGAAGTTCGGCAACGCCTCGTACAACGCCGCCGGCGGCCTGCACGGCGTCGGCTCGTCGGTCGTCAACGCGCTGAGCTCACGACTCGACGTCGAGGTCGACCGCGACGGCAAAACCCATCACATGGCCTTCCATCAGGGCCACCCCGGCGTGTACACGGACGCCGACCCCGCGCATCCGTCACCGGACTCGCCGTTCAAACGCACCCGTAAGAACAAGCCCACCGAACTCGAGATCATCGGCAAGGTCAGTCCCCGGACCACCGGCACGCGCATCCGCTACTGGGCCGACCCCGAGATCTTCAACGACACCGCGCAGTTCAGCTACGAGCAGCTCATCGACCGCGTGCGGCAGACCAGCTTCCTCGTGCCCGGACTGAAGATCACCGTCATCGACGAGCACATTCCCGAAACCGGCGACGCCGGCATCGACGAACTGCGCGAGATCGACGACATCGTCCCGCCGGACGCGACGAACGACACGGCCGCCGATACGTCGGCGACGGACACGGATGCCGCGGACGATGCCACGGCGCCGCTGCTCGATGGATTCACGGAAGCCGCCGCGACGTCGTCATCGGCCGGTTCCGCCGCCGTCGCGGTCGCCAAGGCCGACGAGGCAGGCCACACGCACCGCCGCATCGAGGAATTCTGCCACACCGGCGGTGTCAAGGACTTCGTCGACTTCCTGTCGAACGGCGAGCCCGTCTCCGACATCTGGCGCATCAGCGGCCAGGACACGTACGTCGAGGAGACGCAGGCCGTCGGCGAGAACGGCGAACTGCACGCGCAGAAGGTCAAGCGCGACTGCGGCGTCGACATCGCGCTGCGCTGGGTCAACGGCTACGACACCGTGATCCGCAGCTTCGTCAACGTCGTCGAGACGCCCGGCGGCGGCATGCACGTCGACGGGTTCCTCAACGGCATCACCAAGCAGATCCGCAAAACCGTCGAAGACAACGCGCGCAAGCTCAAGGTCAACCTCAAGGACCCCGCACAGAAGGTCGAACGCGACGACATCACGGCCGGACTCGTGGCCGTCGTCACCGTGCGCATCGCCGAACCGCAGTTCCAAGGCCAGACCAAGGACGTGCTCGGCACCGCGCAGGTGCGCCCGATCGTCACCAGAATGACCGACAAGCAGTTCGGCGAGATGATCACCGGATCGAAACGCGGCTACAAGGAACAGTCCGGCCGCGTGCTCGACAAGATCGTCGGCGAGATGCACGCGCGCATCCAGGCGCGCAAGACCAAGGAGGTCACGCGCCGCAAGAACGCGCTCGAATCCGCGTCCATGCCGCCGAAGCTGTCCGATTGCCAGCCGGGCAACGACGACGTGGCCGAACTGTTCATCGTCGAGGGCGACTCCGCGCTCGGCACCGCCAAGGCCGCGCGCAACTCCGCGTTTCAGGCGCTTCTGCCGATCCGCGGCAAGATCCTCAACGTGCAGAAGGCGTCGCTCGCGCAAATGCTGTCCAACAAGGAATGCGCGGCGATCATCCAGGTCGTCGGCGCCGGCTCCGGCCAAAGCTTCGACATCGAACAGGCGCGGTACCACAAGATCATCATGATGACCGATGCCGACGTCGACGGCGCACACATCCGCATCCTGCTGCTCACCCTGTTCTACCGGTACATGCGCCCGCTCATCGAAGCCGGGCACGTGTACGCCGCCGTGCCGCCGTTGCACCGCATCGCGCTCGCCGGCTCGCACAAGGGCGAGTTCATCTATACGTACTCCGACGACGAACTCGCCGGCAAGCTCGCCGATCTCGACCGCCGGCACATCGCGTACAATCCCGACATCCAACGATACAAGGGTCTGGGCGAGATGGACGCCGACCAGTTGGCGGACACGACGATGGACCCGCGCACGCGCATGCTACGCCGCATCCGCATGGAGGACGCCGCACAGGCCGCGGGCATCTTCAGCCTGCTCATGGGCGACGACGTGCCGCCGCGCAAGCAGTTCATCGTCGACAACGCCGATGATTTCGACCGTTCCAAGATCGACACCTGATCCTGAACGACATTCGCCCCTCTCCGCCTGTACGACGGGGAGGGGCGAACCGTTGGTACCGTCTGCCGCTACTCGTGATGCTCGCGGCAGGTCTGGCCGAGCCGACGCGACAGGGCGATCGGGTCAAGCAGCGCATCCAGCTGCTCGGCCGGCAGATCGGTGCGCTCGCCGGCGACCTCGCGCACGGACCGTCCGCTGACCGCCGCCTCCTTGGCGATGTCGGCAGCATGCTCGTAGCCGATCGCATCGTTGAGCGTGGCCGCGATCGACGGCGAATACTCGGCGTAACGGCGGCCCACGGCCGCGTTGATGGTGATGCCGTCCACGCAACGTTCGCGGAACATCGCCATCGCGCGGGTGAGCAGATCGATGCCGCCGAGCAGCGCGTGAATCATCACCGGGTCGAACGCGTTGAGCTGCAGCTGGCCTTCGGACGCGGCCCAGGTCACGGTCGTGTCCATGCCGAACACCATGAAGCAGCACTGGTCCACGCATTCGGGGATGACCGGGTTCACCTTGCCGGGCATGATGCTGCTGCCCGCCTGCCGTGCCGGCACGTTGAGGTCGTTGAAGCCGTCGTGCGGACCGGAGTTGAGCAGGCGCAGGTCGTCGGCGGCCTTCTTGAGGTGGATCGCGAGGTTCTTGACGGTCTGCGAGACGGCGATGTACGCGCTCATGTCCGTCATCGCGGCGATCGGGTCGGGCGCGGCCGTGATCGGCAGTCCGGTGATGCGGGCGAGATGCTCGGTGGCCGCCTTGCGGAAGCGCAGGTCGGCGCAGATGCCGGTGCCGATGGCCGTCGCGCCGAGGTTGAGCGACATGAGCTGCGGCACGACGCGTTCGAGCTCCCCGGTGTCGGCCTTCATGAAGCTGGCGAACGCGTGGAACTCCTGACCGTAGGTCATCGGCACGGCGTCCTGCAGCTGCGTGCGGCCGATGGTCACGTCGTTGGCGTGCCGGTCGGCGAGGTCGTGGAACGCGCGCGCGAGCTTCTTCGTCTCCTCGGCGAGCGGGCCGAGCGCGTCGATCAGCGCGAGCTTGCAGGCGGCCGGATACGTGTCGTTCGTGGACTGGCTGTGGTTCACGTCGTCGTTGGGGTGGATGTAGGCGTAGTCGCCGCGGGCGTGGCCGGCGATCTCGAGCGCGCGGTTGGCGATCACCTCGTTCATGTTCATGTTCGTGGAGGTGCCCGCGCCGCCCTGCAGCACGTCGACGGGGAACTGGTCGGCGAGCCCGCCAGCCTCGATTTCGAGGCAGGCCGCGATGATCGCGCGCGCCTTGTCGCGGTCGATCAGGCCGAGCTCCTCGTTGGCTTCGGCGCAGGCGCGCTTGACGGTGGCATAGGCCTTGACGAGCTGGGGATGCGCGGAGTCGGGGATGCCGGACACGGTGAAGTTGCCGATCGCGCGTTGGGTGTGGATGCCCCAGTAGACGTCGTCCGGCACCTCCATCGTGCCGATACAGTCATGTTCCAGCCGGGTCCGTCGCGTCGCGTCGTTCGTGCTCATCGTGTGCTCCTTTATTCGGCTCGTGGCCTTATGTTCCGTCACCATCATGACGGGTTTGCGCGCGACATGCCATAGTTCGCCGTGCGCGAAGGCGATGTGATCCGCGACACGCCGTAGATTACCGACTGGTAATTATCGACGGGTTCGGATACCATGTGTACGAACGTACACTATCGATCGTCGAATATCGAAGGGGTCCCGATGGTCAATCTGCTGCTCGCCGTGATCTACATCGCCTTCATCTCCTTAGGGCTGCCGGACGCGCTGCTCGGCGCGGCGTGGCCGACCATGAGCCAGACGCTGGGCGCGCCCGTTTCGTGGGCCGGCGGCATCTCGATGACGATCTCCGCGGGCACGATCGTCTCGGCGCTGCTCAGCGACCGCATGACGCTGCGGTTCGGCGCCGGCCGGGTCACCGCCGTGTCGGTCGGCATGACCGCCGCCGCGCTGATCGGCTTCTCCATCGCACCGAACTACTGGGTGCTCATCGGCATGGCCATACCGTACGGCCTCGGCGCCGGCGGCGTGGATGCGGCGCTCAACAACTACGTCGCCATCCATTACGAAAGCAAGCATATGAGCTGGCTGCACTGCATGTGGGGCGTCGGCACGCTCATCGGCCCGTACGTCATGGGCTATGCGCTGTCCAACGGCCAGGGTTGGCCATGGGGCTACCGCTACATCGGCCTGCTGCAGATCGCGCTCACCGTCATGCTCGTGATCAGCCTGCCGCTGTGGAAATCGCGCAAGACGAGCGCGGCCGAACGGGCCGGCAAAGGGGCCGATGCCGGTGCCGACGCCGGCGCCGGCGCGGCCGCACCGTCCGAGCCGCGCAAACCGCTCGGACTCAAGGGCGTGCTCGCCATCCGCGGAGCCAAGGAGATCCTCGTGATGTTCCTGTGCTACTGCGCCATCGAACAGACCGCGATGCTGTGGGGCAGCAGCTACATGGTGCTCGCCGACGGCGTCGACAAGGTCACCGCCGCCAGCCGCATCGCCGTGCTCTACTTCGGCATCACCATCGGCCGCGCCCTGAGCGGATTTCTGACCATGAAATTCAGCGATCCCGCGATGATCCGCCTCGGGCAGGCGCTGATCCTCGCCGGCATCGTCATCATGCTGATCCCGCTGCCCGCGCACCTCGGCGTCTACGCCGGGCTCGCGGTGCTCGGCCTCGGCTGCGCGCCGGTCTACCCGTGCATCATCCACTCCACCCCGTCCTATTTCGGCGAGGAGAACTCGCAGGCCATCGTCGGCGTGCAGATGGCGTGCGCGTACGTCGGCACCATGCTCATGCCGCCGCTGTTCGGCCTGATCGCGCAGTACGTGACCATTCGGCTGCTGCCGCTGTACCTGTTCGCCTTCCTCGTGCTCATGGTCGTCATGCACGAATCGCTGCGCCTCAAGCGCGCCTGACGGCGCGGCGGCGGATCGCCGAGCGTGGTCAGTACGCCGGATCGAAGCCGTGCGCCGCATTGTATCCGTCGACGATCGACGCAACGTCGCCATAGCCGAGCGCGACGAACCAGAGTGTGAACAGCACGAAGCACACCGCGACCAACGGCAGACGGTCCGCGGCCATCCTGACCAGACACAACGCCAGCATCGACGCGAGCAGTCCGATGAACGTCATCGACGTGAACCGCAGCCACGTCAACCCGTACGCACCGACGTACAGCGCGAGCCGCAACGCCGCCGAAGCGAGCATCACCCCGGTCGCCGCGACCAGACCGACCAGCATCACGGCGATCACGCGCGTGCGCCGCACATACGTCAGCACCACGCCGAACAATGCCAGATTCACCGCGGCGACGAACAGCAGCTGGAAGAACCCGCTGCGCGCATACTCGGCGTAGGTCAGCCCGCCCGGCAGACCCTCGCGCGCGAACAGGAACGTGAACTGCACCGCGCAGAACAGCGCGTACACCGCCAGCAGCGATCCGAGCACGATCGAGGCGACCAGCGCATCCGGCCTCGCCGTCACCGAACGCCCGTACAGGGCCGCAAGCTCGCCGCGGTCGCGATCCTGGCAATCCAGCAGGGAGAACATGAACGGAAAGGCGACCAGCACGAACGCGGCGTGCGGCAGGAACGACGCCAGGTCGACGTCGCCGATCACACGCCTGACCGCATAGGAGAACACCATGTCCGCGTTCATCAGCAGCGCGGTCATCGCGATCAGCATGGGCACGGCGATCAGCGCGGCCACGCCGATCCTGCGCATGACGGGACGCGTGCGGCCGCGAACCAGCGCATGCGCCACGTCGGCGGCCGCACGCGCGAACGCGCCCAATCCGGCGAACGGCTGGACGATCCAGCCCGTGAACCAGCGCAACGCGATGCCCAGCGGGCGGCGGACGTCGTACCGGCCGTTGACGAGCTGCAGATGCAGCATGAGCAGCGACGGGACGGCGACGAGGCCGGTGATGAGTTCGAACGCGGGGTCGCCGGTATCGGTGCCGCCGCGCGAGACCATCCAATAGGCCAACGCCGCGATCGCCGCGACGGTGAACCATGCCAGCGGCCGGGTGCGCGCGGCGCGCCAATGCAGCGCGGTCACGGTCGCGGCGCAGGCCAGCCAGAAGACGGCGAACAGCAGGCTCGTCCGATCGGGATATCCGTAGACGGACGTCAGACCGGCCAGCACCAGCCGGTCGAACAGCAGCGGGATGGCGAATGCGGCGGCGAACAGTTGGATGGCGCGGGTGCTGACGACCTTCGGCCTGGTTTCCGGCGGTGTCGCTTGTGGTTGCGGCTGTGTCCGGGCCGGCGCCGTGTGTGCGGGCTGCGTTGCGGGTTTCGACGCGCGGTCGGCATTCCGGCCGCAGGGCAGCTGCGAGGCGAGGACGATGGCGTTCGGCGCGATGCCGTCGCGGCGGACGGCCGCCGGATCGGCGGATGACGGGGAGCCGGGCACGGCGGCCGGCCGGTTGTGCTGTGAGACGTTCATGGCTGCAAGCGTAGGCCGCCGATGGTCGCGCGGATATGCCGACCGATGGTTCTTCACCGAACTTGCATATCGAAAAACGATAGGTTACTATCGAATTGCGATTGTTGATGATTGTAATTCGATAATATCTGCGATAAGGATAGGTGATCGACATGGGGGATATGAGTCGACTGCGCGGCCGTGCGGCGGCCGCTGGGATGCCGAAGGACGGCGGCGATCCGTCGTGGAAGGAATTCCATCCGCGGGCGATCGCCGCGCTCAAGGTGCTGATCGTCCTGTTCGAACTGATCTGCATATGGGGGCAGGTCGGCGTGGTCGCCGCGGCCGGCGACTTCGTGACGGCGTATCCCGAATTCGCGGCCGCGCGATGGCCGTACACCATCGCCGGAGTGCTTGGCGTCGCGTGCTTCGAGATCGCGCTCGTGCCGCTATGGAACCTGCTGACCCTGGTGAAGCGCCGCGACGTGTTCTCCGGCAAGGCAATCCTGTGGGACAACGTCATCATCGGATGCGCCGGCGCCGAAGGCGTGCTGGTGCTGTTCGTGCTGCTGTACAACTCATTCGCCCACGACTCCTACTATGACGCGTATCAGAGCGCGACGGTGGATGTGGCGATGGGCGCGTTCGCGTTGAGCCTCGTCTGCCTTGTCGCGCTGCTGCTCATCGCCGCGTTCATCCTGCTCATGCTCGTCATGCGATCGCTGCTGACGGCCGCCATCGCCCAGCGTGACGAACTCGAGGCGGTGATCTGAATGGCGATCCTCGTGAACCTCGACGTGATGCTCGCCAAACGCAAGATGAGCGTGGGCGAGTTCGCCGAACGCATCGGCATCACGCCGGCCAACGTGTCCGTGCTCAAGAACGGTCGCGCCAAGGCCATTCGATTCTCCACGCTCGACCGCATCTGCGAGGTGCTGGACTGCCAGCCCGGCGACGTGCTCGAATGGGTCGACGGCGGTGGCGCGCGGGATGCCTCGTAGGTGATGGCGCCGCGTGTCGCCTCGTCCGAGGCGGCGGGCATAATCGAACACATGTACGAATGCTTGGACCTGTTCTCGGAGCCCACCAGGGCATGGTTCAAACATGCGTTCGGAGAGCCGACCGAGGCGCAACAAGCGGCATGGCCGGCCATCCATGCGGGAGGCAACGTGCTGGTGATCGCCCCCACCGGCTCGGGCAAAACCCTTTCCGCGTTCCTTTCGGCCATCGACCGGCTGATGGGGGAGCGAGCCGCACGGTCGGCGAAAGGCGTCACGGTGCTGTACGTCTCGCCGTTGAAGGCGCTCGCCGTCGACGTGGCGAAGAACCTGCAGGCGCCGCTCGAGGGCATATCCGCCCAATGCGATGCGATGGGCCTGCACGCGCCGGCCATCGCCGTGGCGACCCGCAGCGGCGACACCACACCGAAGGAACGGCGCGCGATCGTCTCCCATCCGCCGGACATCCTCGTCACCACGCCCGAATCGCTGTACCTGCTGCTCACCTCCAAGGCAAGGCGGATCCTCAAGACCGTGGGCACGGTGATCGTGGACGAGGTGCATGCGCTCGCCGGTACCAAACGCGGCGCGCATCTGGCGTTGAGCCTCGAACGGCTCGACCTGCTCACGGCCGGTCCCGCCCAACGCATCGGCCTGTCCGCGACGGTGAATCCCGCCGGGGAGGTCGCACGGTTCCTCGGCGGCGCGCGACCGGTGACCATCGTGGATCCGTCCTCACACCCGGCGATGGATCTGCGCGTGGTCGAACCGTTGGCCAATATGCGCGACCTGCACTCCGCCGATGCGCCGTCCCGTTCCAGCGGCGCGGGCGTGCAGCGGCCGGCCACGCCGCATATCTCCGGAGTCACGCCGGCCATGCAGCGGCTGGCCGAGCGCCGCGGCCTCGCCGTTGCCTCAGAAAACGGCAACAGTGGGGCAGGCGGCGCTCGGCACGGTGCCGCATCCGCCGAAGCGGCCGGCATTGCCGGAGTGCGCGACGATCGCGCCTCCGGCTCCATCTGGCCGGTCGTGGAGCGCAGCGTGCTCGACGAGATCCTCGCCCACCACACCACGCTCGTCTTCGTCAACTCGCGCGGGCTGGCCGAACGGCTCACCGCACGGCTCAACGACCTGTACGCCGACATGCGCGGCGCCGGGCACGCCATCGCCTCGCCGGAGGGGCGCGAAGGCTTCGCCGAACACTACGATGCGGTGGTCGGTTCGACCACCATGCTGGTCCAATCGCACGGGCCCGATGACGTGATCGCGATGGCGCATCACGGCTCCGTCTCCAAGGACCGGCGCAAGCAGATCGAGGAACAGCTCAAGCACGGGCGGCTGCGCTGCGTGGTGGCCACGAGCAGCCTCGAGCTCGGCATCGACATGGGATCGGTGGACCTGGTCATCCAGATCGCCCCGCCACTGTCGGTCGCCTCGGGCCTGCAGCGCGTGGGCCGCGCCGATCACCGCGTCGGCGGCGTCTCGCACGCGCTGTTCTACCCGCTGACCCGCGAACAGATCATCGGCGTCGCCGCCAGCGTCGAAAGCATGCGATCCGGCGACATCGAACCGCTGGCGATACCGCGCAATCCACTTGACATCCTCGCCCAGCAGACCGTCGCCGCGGCCGCGATGGACGACCTCAAACCGGACGAGTGGTACGCCACGGTGCGCAAGGCGGCCCCGTTCGCCGAGCTGGACCGCGACGTGTTCGACGCGGTCATGGGCATGATGACCGGAGCCTACAACACCGAGGAGTTCTCCGCGTTCCGCCCCGCCCTCGTCTGGAACCACGAGGACGACATCATCTCCGCCCGTCCCGGTGCGCAACGGCTCGCCGTCACCAGCGGCGGCACCATCCCCGACCGGGGACTCTACACGGTCGTCCTCCCGGAGGCGGATGCGGGCAAAGGGCAGCGACGGGTCGGCGAACTCGACGAGGAGATGGTCTACGAGTCGCGCGTCGGCGACGTCATCACCCTCGGCACCTCCACATGGCAGATCCAGGAGATCACCCGCGACCGGGTCGTCGTCACCCCCGCGCCGGGGTGCACCGCACGTCTGCCGTTCTGGCATGGCGAGGGGGACGGGCGCGATGCGGGATTCGGGGCCGCCAAAGGCCGATTCATACGGGAAGTGACGAAAGGACTGCGCCCGGCATCGACATACGAGGGCCCGGATACGGGCGCAGCCGGCCCGGACGGCGGGAAACCCCGCTTCGACGACGGCACGGGGCGGCGCCTGCGCGACGACGGTCTCGACGGCAACGCCATCGACAACCTCGCCGCGCTGCTCGCCGAACAGCAGGCCGCCACGGGCGTCGTGCCGAATGATCGAGACCTCGTCATCGAACGCTGCCCCGACGAGGAGGGCGACTGGCGCATCGTCCTGCATTCGCCGTACGGCCGGCGCGTGCACGAGCCATGGGCGATGGCCATCACCGACCGGCTCAGGCAACGCTACGGATTCGACGGGCAGGTGTATGCGGCCGACGACGGCATCGTCATCCGACTACCAGATGGGGAGGGAACCATACCCGTCCGCGAACTGGTCACGTTCGACCCCGACGACCTGCAGCGCATCGTGGAGACCCAGGTGGGGGAGAGCGTCCTGTTCGCCGCGCGCTTCCGCGAATGCGCGGCACGGTCCCTGTTCCTGCCGCGCACCGAACCCGGCAAACGCGTGCCGTTGTGGCAGCAGCGGCTGCGGGCCGCCCAACTGCTCAACGCCGCCCGGCTGAAGCGCAACTTCCCGCTGCTGCTCGAAACCGCGCGCGAATGCCTGAGCGACGTGTACGATCTTCCCGCGCTGCGCCGGATCATGACCGGACTGAACGCCGGAACCATCGCCATGCACGTGGCGGACACCGGCACCCCGTCGCCGTTGGCGGAGAACCTCCTGTTCGGATTCGTCGGCTCGGTCATGTACCAGTACGACGTGCCGCAGGCCGAACGCAGCACGCAACTGCTGTCCATGGATCCGGACGTGCTGGAACGGCTGCTCGGCACGACGGACATATCCGCCGTGCTCGACCCGGACGTGATCGCCGAAGTCGAAGGCCGGCTCGCCGAACGCACCTTCTGGAACGAGCTCGCCGAAGACGACGTCGTCGGGCGCGTCACGCGATACGTCAAAACCCACGGGCCGTTCACCACCGACCGGCTCATCGCCGACCTGCATCTCGACGCCGAGGACGCCGTGCACACGCTCGACCGGCTCTCGCAACGGGGCGTCCTGCTGCGCGGCACGTTCCTGCGGACGGCGGCGCGATCCGGCGACGCCGACGCGCAGGGCACGGGGTCGTCGCATGACGGCACGCAATGGCTGCACCGCGACGTGTTCCGCCGCATCCGCGCCCTGTCGCTCGCCAAGGCGCGCAAGACGATCAAACCGGTGCCGCCGGACGTCTACCAGACGTTCCTGCTCGACCGCCAGGGCGTCGGGCCGGTCGGCGGCGCACGATACCAGGGCGCCGACGGGCTGATGCGGGTCCTCGAACAGCTGGAGGGCGTGTCCCTGCCGATAACGGTGTGGGAGACCTCGGTGCTCCCCGCCCGGGTGGCCGACTATACGCCCGCGATGCTGGACGAACTGCTGGCCGGAGGAGACGTCATCTGGGTGGGCGACGACGCCGGCGACGGCCCGTCCTCAGAACGCGGCCGGCATGACGGGCGCATCGCCTTCCACCCCGCCGATTCGCTGCTGATCCCCGCGCACCCCGATGCCGCGACCAGGCCGGCCGGCGGCGACGCGCGCG
This sequence comes from Bifidobacterium ramosum, assembly GCF_009299505.1. Lineage (GTDB taxonomy): Bacteria > Actinomycetota > Actinomycetes > Actinomycetales > Bifidobacteriaceae > Bifidobacterium > Bifidobacterium ramosum. Next base: position 378,888 of record NZ_WBSM01000001.1, read on the forward strand.
CCGGCGACGCCGCTTCGACCATCCCCGACGCCATCCTCGGCGTGCTGGCCTCCGGCGGCGCCTACCGCGCCGACCAGCTCGCCATGATGACCCGCGAACGCTGGCGGCACGACGGCGCCGAAACCGTCGACCCCCGTACCGGCGAGATCCTGCCGTCGCCATGGTCCGACCGGCAGTTCGAAGAGGCGTTATGGTCGCTGGTCTGGCGGGGCGCCGTCACCAACAGTTCGCTGACGCCGGTACGGGCGCTCGGCGCCGGTACCGGGACCGTGCGCGCGCCGGCCCGTGCCGCGCGCCGGCGCATCCGGGTGCAGCCGCGCATCCCGCAGACCATGGCGGGGCTCTGGTCGGCGATCGCCGCCGAACCGGAGGAACGGGAACCCTACGACGGGACGACCGGGCACGGCGGCGATCCCGACCGGAAGACCGACGTGACGGAGGCGGGCGCGGGAGCCGACGGCGGCGCCGTCACGCCGGAACGGCTGGCCATCGCCCGCGTGGACGCGCTGCTCGACCGCTACGGCGTGATCGCACAGCCGCTGGTCGACAAGGAGGACGTGCCCGGCGGGTTCTCCGGACTATATCCGGTGCTCAAACGCATGGAGGAGCACGACATGCTGGTCCGAGGCCTGTTCGTCGCAGGTTTCGGCGCGGCGCAATTCGCCGTCAGGGACACCGTCGACGCGCTGCGCGATGCCGACGCCTCGCACAGCCGATCCGCGATCGCCCTTGACGCCACCGACCCGGCCGCCCTCTCCGGAACGGCCGTCGCATGGCCGGACAGCGCCGGCCGGCCGACGCGTCGGGCCGGCACCCTCGTCGTCCTCGTCCACGGCAGGCCGGTGCTGTACGCCGCGCCGCGCAGCCACCATCTGCTCGCCTTCGACCACGACGAATCCGCGTTGCGCCCGGCCTGCGACGAACTCGCCTACACGCTGCAACGGCGGATGTCGTACACCGGGCCATCCGCCGGCGGCGTCACCTTCGCCGATCTCGACGGCGAACCGCTCACCCAACGCAACGACGCCACGCGCATCCTGCACGCGGCCGGCTTCACCCCCTGCCCCCAGGGCATGAAGCTGTACCGATAGGTCCGCCCGGCGTCCCCTCACGCCGCCTTCCCGCGCACACCCGTTAGGAAACCGTTAGCGAATCGCCGCCGCGCGCCTGCGGGGGCGTATGTGAACCGTAAAAACCGGTCCGCGCGCGATTGCGCCTCCATAGCATGAAGGTGTCATGCCTCGACGGCGTGCGTTCCGAGCATTCCGGATACGGGAGGGAAGGGGCGCATGCCATCGGGCTGCCTCGATTGAAGGAGCAAACATGCCTTGGTGGGTCGATCTCGCCTATGTGGTCTGCACGATCGTGATCTTCGTGCTGTTCGATCTGTTCGGAAAGTGGGTGGACAAGCTATGATGACGTTCTTCGCCGTCCTGGGCGTCGTCCTGGGCATAGCGGCAATCGCCTACATGATCTATTCCCTGTGCCGCCCCGAGAAGTTCTGAACTGGTTTTGAGCGATCTTTAGGAATCAAAGGTTCATCACATGGTATATCTTTTTGCGATCATGGCGTTCGCATTGATCGCCATCATCCTAGCGGCGATCTACAAGCCGCTGGGCGACTACATGTTCAACGTGTTCACGGCCGACAAGGACCTCTTCTTCGAGAAGTGGATCTACAAGGTGGTCGGCGTCGACTCCAGAAAGGGCCAGACCTGGAAGGCATACCTGCGCGGCGTGCTCGGGTTCTCCCTGATGAGCGTGCTGGTGCTCTACCTGCTCCAGCGCGTGCAGCACTGGCTGCCGTTCTCGCTGGGCTTCCCGAACGTCGAAGGCCCGCTCGCGTTCAACACCGCGGCCTCATTCGTGACCAACACGAACTGGCAGTCCTACTCGCCGGACGTCACGCTCGGCTACACCGTGCAGTTCGCCGGCCTCGCCGTACAGAACTTCGTATCCGCGGCCGTCGGCATCGCCGTGGCGATCGCGCTCGTGCGCGGCTTCGCATGGCGCAAATCCGAAACCATCGGCAACTTCTGGGTCGACCTGACCCGCTGCACGATGCGCATCCTCATGCCGATCTCCATCGTCATGGGCATCATCCTCATCGCCCTCGGCGTGGCCCAGAACCTCGCCGGCTTCGTCGACGTGAACACCGTCGCCGGCGACACCCAGAGGATCATGCAGGGCCCGGTGGCCTCCCAGGAGGTCATCAAGGAACTCGGCACCAACGGCGGCGGCTTCTTCAACGCCAACTCGTCCCACCCGTACGAGAACCCGAACATGTGGACCAACCTCATCGAGATCGTCCTCATGCTCGCCATCCCGGTGGCCCTGACCCGCACGTTCGGCCGCATGGTAGGCGACATCCGCCAAGGCTATGCGCTGCTCGGCGCGATGGTCATCCTCTTCGGCGTGAGCTTCCTCGCGGTCGTCACCGCCGAATCGTTCTCCGACGACCCGATCACCGCCCTGACCGGCGGTTCGATGGAAGGCAAGGAGACCCGCTTCGGCATCGTCTGGTCCGGCCTGTTCGGCACCACGTCGACCAGCACGTCCACGGGCGCCGTCAACTCGATGCACGACTCGTACACCGCGCTCGGCGGCATGATGTACATGCTCAACATGATGCTCGGCGAAGTCAGCCCCGGCGGCGTGGGAGCCGGCCTGTACGGCATCCTCGTGATGGCCGTCGTGGCCGTGTTCATCGCCGGCCTCATGGTCGGCCGCACGCCGGAATACCTCGGCAAGAAGATCGGCCCGCGCGAGATGAAGATGGCCTCGCTCTACTTCCTCGTCATGCCGATCACCGTGGTGCTGGGCGTCTCCCTGAGCTTCGCCCTGCCGTTCGCACGCCAGTCGATCTTCGACACCTCGCTCAACAACGACGGCAACCACGGCTTCTCCGAAGTCGTCTACGCCTTCACCTCGGCCGCCAACAACAACGGCTCCGCGTTCGCCGGCCTCACCGCCGACACCCCGTGGCTCGACACCGCCCTGGGACTGGCCGTGCTGATCGGCCGCTTCCTGCCGATCGCGCTGGTGCTCGCGCTCGCCGGCTCCCTCGCCAAGCAGGACAAGGTGCCGGTGACCGCCGGCACGATGAGGACCGACAACGGCCTGTTCGTCGTCCTTCTGGTATTCGTTATCTTCCTGATTTCCGCGCTGACGTTCTTCCCGACGCTTGCTCTGGGACCGTTGGCAGAAGGTTTGGTGGCTTGATATGACTTCCGCAACTGCGAACGACGTCGCCGACAACGCGACCTCCATCGCGAACGACGTCAAAAAGTCCAACGAGCAGTCGTTGGGCGCGATGCTGGGCAAGAGCCTGCCGGATGCGTTCCGCAAGTTCGACCCGCGCAACATGTGGCACAACCCCGTCATGTTCATCGTATGGGTGGGCGCCGCGTTCCTGACCCTGCTGGGCATCTGCCAGTTGTTCGACCCCGCGCTGGCCAACGGCGAGCCGATCTACTTCACGTGGATCGTGGCCGTCGTGCTGTGGGCCACCGTGCTGTTCGCCAACCTCGCCGAGGCCGTGGCCGAAGGGCGTGGCAAGGCGCAGGCCGACGCGCTGCGCAAGACCCGCACCACCACGCCGGCGCGCATCGTCAAAGGCTACGATGCGAAGAACGACCCGGACGTGCGCGGCCCGGAACGCGGCGAGGGACCGGCCTACATCGAGGAGATCCCGAGCTCCGACTTGAAGCTCGGCGACGTGGTGGTCGTCTCCGCCGGCGAGCTCATCCCCGGCGACGGCGACATCATCTCCGGCATCGCCTCGGTCGACGAATCCGCCATCACCGGCGAATCCGCGCCCGTCATCCGCGAATCCGGCGGCGACCGCTCGTCCGTCACCGGCGGCACCCGCGTGCTGTCCGACCGCATCGTCGTGCGCATCACCCAAAAGCCCGGCGAAAGCTTCGTCGACAAGATGATCGCCCTGGTCGAAGGCGCGAACCGCCAGAAGACCCCGAACGAGATCGCCCTCGACGTGCTGCTGAGCTCGCTGACCATCATCTTCCTGGTCGTCGTGCTGTGCATCAACCCGCAGGCGTCCGCGGTCGGCGCGTCCGTGAGCCTCACGGTGCTCGTCGCCCTGCTCGTGTGCCTCATCCCGACCACCATCGGCGCGCTGTTGAGCGCCATCGGCATCGCCGGCATGGACCGTCTGGTCCAGCGCAACGTGCTCGCCACCTCCGGCCGCGCCATCGAGGCGGCCGGCGACGTGACCACGCTGCTGCTCGACAAGACCGGCACCATCACCTACGGCAACCGTCAGGCCTCCGAATTCCACGCCCTGCCGGGCGTGGACCACGATGAGATGGCCAAGGCCGCGGCCCTGAGCTCGCTGGCCGACGCCACGCCGGAAGGCCAGTCCATCGTCGCCCTCGCCAAGTCCGAAGGCTTCGAGATGGACGAGGTGCCCGGCTCCGTAGCCGTGCCGTTCACCGCCGAGACCCGCATGTCCGGCCTCGACCTGCCGAACGGCGACCGCATCCGCAAGGGCGCCGCCTCGGCCGTCGAGGCGTGGATCGACAGGGAGGGCGGCGCGATGCCGGTCGAGGTGCGCGACGCCCTGCACCAGAAGGTCTCCTACATCTCCGCTCAGGGCGGCACCCCGCTGGTTGTCGCCGAACAGTATGCGAACGGCGAGGTCAAGGTCCTGGGCGTCGTCCAGTTGAAGGACGTCGTCAAGAAGGGGCTCAAGGAGCGTTTCGCCGATCTGCGCAAGATGGGCATCCGCACCGTCATGGTCACCGGCGACAATCCGCTCACGGCCAAGGCCATCGCCAAGGAGGCCGGCGTGGACGATTTCATCGCCGAGGCCAAGCCCGAGGACAAGCTCGCCTACATCAGGAAGGAGCAGGCCAAGGGCCAGCTCGTCGCCATGACCGGCGACGGCACCAACGACGCCCCGGCGCTCGCCCAGTCCGATGTCGGCGTGGCCATGAACTCCGGCACCTCGGCCGCGAAGGAGGCCGGCAACATGGTCGACCTCGACTCCGACCCGACCAAGCTCATCGACATCGTGGCCATCGGCAAGCAGCTGCTCATCACGCGCGGCGCCCTGACCACCTTCTCCATCGCCAACGACGTGGCGAAGTACTTCGCCATCATCCCGGCCATGTTCATGGAGAAGTTCCCGGGTCTCGGCCTGCTCAACATCATGGGCCTGCACAGCTCGCTGTCCGCGGTGCTGTCCGCGATCATCTTCAACGCGATCATCATCGTGTTGCTCATCCCGCTGGCCCTGAAGGGCGTGAAGTACCGCGCCGAAGCCAGCGAGAAGATCCTGGGCCGCAACCTCAAGGTCTACGGTCTGGGCGGCATCGTCGCGCCGTTCATCGGCATCTGGATCATCGACCTGTTCGTCCGTCTCATCCCGGGCTTCTGATCCCTCGGATCCATGAAACGGAACCGATTCGGACATCGAAGACATTGAAGAAGGAATGAATGCAATGAAGAACACCATCTCATTGAACATGCGCAGCTATTGGGCCGGGTTCAAGGCCGTGATCGTCTTCACCGTCATCGTGATCGTCTACACGTTCGCGATGACCGGCATCGGCCAGCTCGGCATGCCGGCCAAGGCCAACGGTTCGATGCTCACGAACGCGCAGGGCGAGGTCGTGGGGTCGAGCCTGATCGGCCAGTCCTTCACCGACGAGAACGGCGACGCGCTGCCGCAGTACTTCCAGTCCCGCCCATCGGCCGCATCAGACCCGAACAAGGACGAGGACAACCAGGGCTACTATGCCGCCGCATCGTCCGGCACCAACAAGGGCCACGCCGACGCCGACCTCATCAAGAACGTCACTGAGCTGCGCAAGGCCATCGCCAAGCGTGAGGGCGTGAGTGCCAAGGACGTGCCGGCCGACGCCGTCAGCGCATCCTCCTCCGGCCTCGACCCGGAGATCAGCCCCGCATACGCGGCCATCCAGGTCAGGCGCGTGGCCAAGGAGCGGGGGTTGAGCGAGGAACAGGTCGAGACTCTGGTCAGGAAGTACACCACCGGCCGCGGTCTCGGCTTCATCGGCGAGCCCACGGTCAACGTGGTCGAACTCAATCTGGCGCTTGACGAACTCAAGTGAGCCGATCTCCCGTGAAGGGACGATGGCGTGGAGCTTCCGCGTCACCGCCCCTTCACGGCGTTCATCGTATACAGTCGTATAACGGGATGTTTCGCAAGCACGGGGGATGATATGGCACAGGCACGGGGAACGTTCAGGGTGCTGCTGGGCGCGGCGCCGGGCGTCGGCAAGACGTGCGCGATGCTCAAGGAAGGGCATCGGCTGCAGGAGGACGGCAAGGACGTGGTCATCGCCCTGTTGGAGACCCACGGCCGCGCCGCCACCGCCAAGGCCGCCGAAGGACTGGAGATGGTGCCGCGACGCCGCGTGCGCTACCGCGGCATGTGGCTCGAGGAGATGGACCTGTTCAGGATCATCGAACGGCACCCGCAGGTGGCGCTCGTCGACGAGCTCGCCCACACCAACGCCCCCGGATCGGTGCACAGGAAGCGCTGGCAGGACGTCATGGACCTGCTCGACGCCGGCATCGACGTGATCACCACCATCAACGTGCAGCACATCGAATCGCTCAACGACGTGGTGCGCGAGATCACCGGCAGCACGCAGAAGGAGACCGTGCCCGACAAGGTGCTGCGCTCCGCGTCACAGGTCGAACTGGTCGACCTGCCGCCCGAGGGCCTGCGCGAACGCCTCGCCGCCGGATTCGTCTACAAGCCCGACCGCGTGGACGCGGCCCTGAGCAACTACTTCCGCGTCGGCAACCTCACCGCGCTGCGCGAACTGGCCCTGCTGTGGCTGGCCGGCCGCGTGGACGAGGCGTTGAAGACCTACCGCGAGGAACACCACATCAACGCCAAATGGGAGACGCGCGAACGCGTGATCGTGGCGTTGTCAGGCGGCCCCGAAGGCGAACAGCTGCTGCGCCGCGGCGCACGCGTCGCCCGGGCGTCCGGCGGCGGCGACCTCATCGCCGTGCACGTCACCCCCGAGGACGGACTCGCCGGCTCCAATCCGGCGCTGCTCATCAAACAGCGCGAACTCGTCGAGGAACTGGGCGGCACCTACCATCAGATCGTCGGCGAGGACATCGCCGAAGCCCTGCTCGACTACGCCCGCGCGAACAACGCCGCGCAGGTGATCGTCGGCGTCTCGAGGCGCAACGCGCTGTCCCGCTGGCTCGGCCGCCCCTCCACGCCCAACAGCATCATCGAGAAATCCGGCGACATCGACGTGCACATCGTCACGCACGCGTTCGCCAGCCGGGGCTTTCGCATGCCGTCGGCGAACAGGCCGCCGATCGAGTGGAAGCGGCGGGCGGCGGGATTCGCGTTCGCCGTGCTGTCCGTACTGCTCACCGGCTGGATGCTGTACCGGTTCAGCGCGCCCGCCTACGCGCAGCGCGACGCGCTGGTCCTGCAGCTGCTGGTCGTGATCTCCGCCGTGGTCGGCGGACTTGCGCCCGCCATGGTGTGCGCCGTGCTGTCCGGATTCGTGCTGGACCTGCTCTATACCATGCCCATCGGCACCCTGCACGTGATGCGCGTCTCGGACATGGTGACCATCGTGCTCTACGTGCTCGTGGGCATCATCGTCTCCGCCGTGGTGGACCGTGCCGACACGATCGCGCGGCAGGCCCAGCGCGCCAGCGCCGAATCGGAGATCCTGGCCGGCGTGGCCGGCGCCGTGCTGCGCAGCGACGACCCGTTGCAGGCCATCGTGCACCGCACTCGCGAGGCGTTCGGCTTCTCCTGCGTGCGCGTCGTGCAGGACGGGCGCATCATCGTCTCGGACGGCGAGCCGGGCACCGTCGCGGGCGGCGGCACGGGGGAGACCGGCACCGACGTCGCCACGGGCGTCGAGGAACCGGAGACCATCGCCATGTCCGACTCCGGACCGCAGCTCAAACTGTACGGCAAACCCGTCGAGGCATCGGACCAGCGCATGCTGCTGGCCATCCTCTCGCAGATCCAGACCGTGCTCGAGCACAAGGACCTGGAACGCAAGGCCAGCGAGATCGGCCCGCTCGCCGCCGCCGAAAAGGTGCGCACCGGCCTGCTCAACGCGGTCAGCCACGATCTGCGCCGTCCGCTCGCCTCGGCCACCGCCGCCGTCTCGGGACTGCAGCGCATGGGCGACACGATGAGCGAACGCGACCGCCGGGAACTGCTCGGCGTGGCCGCCAACGGGCTCAAACAGCTCACCAGGCTCGTCACCGACCTGCTCGACGTCTCCCGCATCCGCGAGGGCGCCCTGCCGCTCGCGCTCGCCGCCACGGACGTGGGCGAGGAGATCATCCCGCTGTTCGACGAGCTGAACATCGGACCGTGGTCCATCGACCTGGACATCGACCCCGATCTGCCGCTGGTCGTCGCCGACCCGGCGCTGCTGCGACGCGCCCTGTCGAACGTGCTGGTCAACGCGATGCGGTTCACGCCCGCCGGCAAACGCGTGCGGCTGTCCGCGTCCGCGTTCAACGGCGTGGTCGAGATCCGCGTGGCCGATCAGGGGCCGGGCGTTCCCGACTCGCGCAAGAACGACATCTTCCTGCCGTTCCATCGGCTCGGCGACACGGACAACACCACCGGGCTCGGATTGGGCATGGCGCTGTCGAAGGGGTTCGTCGAGTCGATGGGCGGTTCGATCAGCCCCGAGGACACGCCCGGCGGGGGACTGACCATCGTGATCACCCTGCGCGCGGCCGACCGCACGCTGCGCGCCGGGCAGCCGATCCCGCCCGACGAGCGGCCCGATCCGGCCGACATCCTCGAAAAGGACACGCTCAACGTCTCCGGGGCCGTCTCCGACGTGATCCTGCCGCTGCCGGGCGACGGACGCTCCGACGAACGCGGCCTCGACCGGTTCATCACCTACGGCATCATGCGCGGCGACGACGCGCACGACGAGGGACGCGACGACGGCCGGTCGCACGACGACGCGGATGACGGCGCGGATGACGGTGCACACGACGGCGCGGACGACGGTGCGGACGACGACCTGAATGATGACGCGCATGACGACGCGCATGACGACGGCGGACGCGATGATGGACGAGTCGACGCGCGCGACGACGGCGACATGCGCGACGACGATGACGACGAGACGGCCACGACCGCATCGGAGGGGGCACGGCGATGAAGATTCTGGTGGCGGACGACGATCCGCAGTTCCTGAAGGCGTTGAAGATCACCCTGCATTCGCAGGGCTACGGCATCGTCACCGCGCGCGACGGCGTCGAATGCATCACGGTGGCGGTGCAGGAGCATCCCGACCTGTTCGTACTGGACCTCGGCATGCCGCGGATGGACGGCATGGGCGTGATCCAGGGGGTGCGCGGCTGGACCGACGCGCCGATACTGGTCGTGTCCGGGCGCACCGACGCGCGCGAGAAGGTGGCCGCACTGGACGCGGGCGCCGATGACTACGTGACCAAACCCGTCTCCATCGACGAGCTGCTGGCCCGGATCCGCGCGCTGCTGCGCCGCGTCTCCCAGGAGAACGCCGCCAAGAACGAGACACCGCTGGTGCGGTTCGGCGACGTGACCGTGGATCTCAACGCGCACGCCGTGTTCCGCGGGGGAGCGGGGCGCGAGACCCGCGTGCGGCTGACCCCCACCGAATGGAAGGTGCTCGAGGTGCTGGTGCGCAACGCCGGCAGGCTCGTGACCCGCCACGACATGCTCACCTCGATCTGGGGCGCGCAGCACGTCAGGGACACCGGCTACCTGCGCCTGTACATCTCGCAGCTGCGCAAGAAGATCGAACCCGACCCCTCGCATCCGAGGTATCTGAAGACCGAAACCGGCATGGGATACCGTCTGGACACGTCCGGCGGCGCGGGCGACGGCACGGCCGGAGACCCGGGTTCCGTGCCGTCGCCGGCCGCACCGCCTACCCGATGAACGCGATCGGCGCCGCCAGATCGACGCCCGAGCCGTCGCGGCGCATGTCCGGCTTCGGCAGCTCCACGGCCGCGCCTCCTTCGGTGGAGGCGTGCAGCGGATACGCGCCGACCCATGCCAGGATCAGCGCGTTCTGACCCTTGAGGAAACGTTGCGAGCGCACGCCGCCCGTGCCGCGCCCCTTGGTCGGGTACATCTCCAGCGGCGTCACCTTCGCGGCGCCGTTCTCCGTGCCGGCCAGGGCGTCCTTGTCGCCGGCCACGGTGAGCACCACCGCGCCGGACGCGGAGAACATGCCGTTGTCGCCCTCCTCGTACGTCCACGCGATCTTGCCGGCCGGCACCACGTTGAACGACACCGCGGCGCAGTCCTCGGCCAGGCGGATGCCGGCCATGCCGCCGGCCGTGCGTCCCTGCGGGCGCACGTTGCCCGCGTCGAACGTGAGCAGCGACGAATCCGACGAGACGAACACCAGACGGTCGTCGTCCGCGGCGTCCGCGGCGAACAGCACACGGTCGCCGTCCTTGAGGTCGATCACGCTCCACGAATCCATCGTGGTCGGCGATTCGCGGTTCCACCGCTTCACCACGCCGTCGCGCGTGCCGATCGCCAACGGCGGCAGCTGCACCGCGTCCGACGAGCCTTCGCCCACCGGTTCGACGCCGTTGAGCGTGCCGGTCATCGGCACGGCCGCCACCACGCTCTCCCCGCGCACCGGTTCGGTGCTTTCGGTCGATCCCAGAAGCTCGTCGGCCCGCACGCCGCCGGTCGTGCTCAGCACCTCGGCCGCGGGCAGCGACGGCAGTTCGACCACGTGGGCGAGCACCAGCCGGCCGACCGACGTGACCAGACCATACGACGAGCGCGTGCTCGTGCGGAAGATCGACGTGATCTGGTCGTCCGCCCTGCGCGTGTCGGTCGACGAGCGCGACTCCCATACGTCCCATGCGGCGGCCGACGTGCGGGCGATCAGACCGGACGCGCTGAGCATCACCACGCACGGCTCGTCGTCGATCTGCAGCGCGGCCGACGCGGCGCCCTCCTCGCCGGACCGCTTCGCCGCCGCCGTGGCCGCGGCGACATCGGCGGCTGCCGATGACAGCGTCGCCGCCGTGCGCGCCGCCTCCAGCGCGGCCGTCGACGCGCTGTCGTCGCCATGCGGCACCACCGGTGTCAGCGTCCCGTCCGGACCCTCGTCCAGCAGCACGGTACGCCGCGGCGAACCGTACGCGGCGACCGCCTCGTCCATTTCGCGCACCACCACACGGTCCAGCTCCTGACCGGACGCGAGGATGCGGTCCAGCTCCTCGATGCGGCGTTTGAGATCGTCGCGCTCCGCCTCGAGTTCGATGCGGCTCATCTTCGTGAGCCGACGCAGGCGCAGGTCGAGGATGTACTGCGCCTGGACGTCGTCGAGGTCGAACACCGCGATCAGACGGTTCTTCGCCGCATCCGCGTCGTCCGACGTGCGGATCACCTGGATCACCTCGTCGATGTCGAGCAGCGCCAGCAGCAGGCCCTCGACCAGATGCAGACGCTCCAGCGCCTTCTTGCGGCGGAACTCGCTGCGCCGGCGCACCACGGAACGCCGGTGGTCGATCCACACGCCGAGCATCTCCTTCAAGCCCATCGTGTGCGGGCGGCCGTCCACCAGCGCCACGTTGTTCATCGTGAAGTTGTCCTGCAGCGGCGTGTTGCGGAACAGCTGCGCGAGCACCGCGTTCGGATCGAACCCGGTCTTCACCTCGATCACGAGCCGGGTGCCGTTGTGCCGGTCGGTCAGGTCGATCGCCCCGGAGATGCCTTCGAGCTTATGGTTCTTCACGCCTTCGGAGATGCGTTCCAGCACGCGTTCGGGCCCGACCATGTACGGCAGTTCGGTCACCACGATCGCCTTCTTGCGCGCGGTCACGTTCTCGATATGCGTCTTGGAACGCGTGGTGAGCGACCCTCGGCCCGTGGCGTACGCCTCGCGGATCCCGTCGCGGCCGATGATGATGCCGCCGCCGGGCCAGTCCGGCCCCGGCACGTAGCGCATCAGCTCCTCGAGCGAGGACGTCGGATACTTCATGAGATGCTTCGCGGCCGCGACCACCTCGCCGAGGTTATGCGTCGCCATGTTCGTGGCCATGCCCACCGCGATGCCCGAGCCGCCGTTGACCAGCAGGTTCGGGATGGCCGACGGCAGCACCGTCGGCTCCTTGAGCTTGTTGTCGTAGTTCGGCGTGAAGTCGACCGTGTCCTCGTCGAGCCCCGCGTTCATGCCGAGCGCCGCCGGGGCGAGCCGGGCCTCCGTGTATCGCGAGGCGGCCGGGCCGTCGTCCAGCGAACCGAAGTTGCCGTGGCCGTCCACCAGCGGCAGGCGCATCGCGAACGGCTGGGCGAGGCGCACCATCGCCTCGTAGATCGCCGAATCGCCGTGCGGATGCAGCTTGCCCATCACCTCGCCGACCACGCGCGCCGACTTCATGTACGGACGGTCCGGATTGAGGTTCATCTGCCCCATCTGATAGACGATGCGCCGCTGCACCGGCTTCAGACCGTCGCGCGCGTCGGGCAGGGCGCGCGCGTAGATCACCGAATACGCGTATTCGAGGAACGACTTGCTCATCTCCTCGTTCAGCGGCGTTTCGACGATATGCTCCTTGACCTGGCGGAGGTCATAGGCGGGTGATGCCGGCTTGCGGTGTGATGCCATGCGTGCGCTCCCAGCTGTCGATGGTCGGATGATGTCAACAACCGCACCATGATACCGAAACCGCACGCCAACCGCCGCCCGGGAACGGATTGTTCACCCCGCAGTGATTGAATGGAAACCATGAGTGTGGATGTTCCCGACATGGAAGAGCTGCTGCGGTTCGCGCCGGTCGCCCGGTACGACGACCACGCCGACGCCGTCCCCCCGGCCGACACGGCCGCGGGCGACGCCGGGCGGGGCGCGCGCGGGGGAGCGCTGCACCTGTCCGCGATCCTGCCGGCGATGTCCGCGGCCATCGGCCATCCCATCCCCACCGTCGTCCACCACGACCCCGAACGGCTGCGGCGCGCGCTCGGCATGCCCGAGGCGGCCTCCGCGATCGTCGTGCTCATCGACGGGCTCGGATACTGGAACCTCGCCATGCGGCTCGGCCATGCGCCCTACCTGCGTTCGCTGATGAACGAGCCGGCCAACCAACGCCCGATCGCCACCTGCGCGCCCAGCACCACCGTCGCCGCGATGGCCACGTTCGGCACCGGCACCTGCCCGGGCCTGACGGGCATGGCCGGATACACGCAGCTCAACACCGAAACCGGCAAACTCTGCCAGCTCATACAGTTCACCGACGCGATCCCTCCCACCGACCTGCAGCGCCAGCCCACCGTGTTCGAGCGGCTCGCCCTGCGCGGCGTGCGCGTCACCAGTTGCGGTCTGCCGAAGTTCAAGGACTCGCCGCTCACCGAGGCGGCCCTGCGCGGCAGCGACTACATCGGCGGGGTCACGCCGCGCGACCGTGTGCTTGCGGCCTGCCGTGCCGCGCAGACCCCCGGCCTGACCTATCTGTACGTGCGCGACGCCGACAAGATCGGCCACGGCCACGGCTGGGATTCCGACAAGTGGATCGCCGTGTTCGAACGCATCGACGCGCAGCTCGCGCAGCTCAAACGCAGCGCGCCGGCCGGCACGCTCATCGTCATCACCGCCGATCACGGCATGATCATGGCCGATCCCGAGCAGCGCATCGACATCGCCGACGAGCCGGAGCTCAGCCGCGGCGTGCGCGTGGTCGGTGGCGAACCGCGTTCGCTCATGCTGTACGCCGACGACGGCGAGACGGCCGAGACGATCGCCGCGCGGTGGCGTGCGCGGCTGGGGGAGTCGGCGCTGGTGCGCACGCGCGACGAGGCGATCGCGCAGGGACTGTTCGGCCCGGTCGAGGACCGGATCCGCCCGATGCTTGGCGACGTGATCGTCTCGGCCGCGGCCGCGGTCACGATCGTCGATTCACGCACGCAGTCGGACAAGGCGACGCATCTGCCGAGCGTGCACGGATCGTGCAGCTATCTGGAATCGGACATCCCGTGCCTGATCGACGTCGCGTGATGCCGGCCGCGTCGCATGTCATGGACGATCCATCGGCCGGTTCACTCGCCGAACAGGATCTCGTCCCAGCTGGGCACCGCCGACCGGCCGGACTTGCGTTTGGCCGGCTTGACCGGTGTCGGGGACGGATTCGGCTGGACGAGCGCGTCCGGTTGGGCCGTCGATGACGTGGCCGACGTTGCGTTCGGCTGTGCCGGTGCCGACGTCGGTGTCGGTGCGGCCTGAGCGATGACGGTCTGTGACGGCGTGGATTCGGCGGCCGACATGGGCGCCGCGGTCGGCGACGCGACGGTGCCGGCTGACGTCGAGACCCCGGCGGCAACCGTGCGCGGGTCGATGCCGTCACCCGTCAGCGACGGCGGAACCGCGGCCTGACCGTCCGCGGCATCCGGCGTGGCCCACCGCGACACCTCGCGTTCGATCCGCGCCGAACGCAGCGAATCGCCCGGCAGATTCAGCGACAGCGCGAACCCGTCCTGCCCCTCGGCGTCCGCATCGTGGTCGCCGGATTGCCCTTTCACGCCCAGATTCTGCTCGCCGAGCAGCTTCTTCGCCGTCGAATTGACGCACACCACCGCATTGTCGTGCATGTCCCACGTCCACTCGGCCTTGATCCCGCGCCCCGCGGAGGTGAACCGCGCGGTGATCCGCCACGGCTCATGACCCCGGCGTGTCGCCTGCCATGCCAGCGTTTCCATGCCGATGCGCGCCGTCGCCAGCGTGCGTTCGATGAGCTCCGACACCGTGCGCACGCGGCTCTCCTTGGGCGCGGGCACCGACAGGAACTGTTCGATCGCGTACTGCTTCTCGGTCTCCACGGCCGACGAGAACCGGCGCACCAGCGCCTCGCTCAGCCCGTAACGTTCGGCCACGCGCGCCGGGTCGGCGCCCGCGCGGATCAGCGACTGGATCTGCGAGATCGGCAGCGACTCCACCGGTTTGGGCTGCCGCGTCTGCGATTCGGAACGGATCTGCTTGGCTTCGAGAATGGCGCGTTCCAGCGTGTCGTCGACGCTCACCGCGAATCGCAGGTTACCCACCGCGAACACGAGATCGCCCGCGTCGTCGACATGGTCGAAACGGGCTTGCTCCAGCGGATTCTCAGGCATGCGCAACCACTTTCCTTGACACTCGGGCCTACGTCTCTATTGTGCCCTACGTGTCGTATTTTACGAGTATTTCGAATCGTGTATCCTATGCCGAGTAAAAGTCATGTATTCTATGGCGCAGAAGAAGTCAATCTCGACGAAAGGATCACGATGGCTCAGGATTACGATTCCCCTCGTAACAAGGATGAGGACGAGGAGTCGCTGCAGGCGCTCGGCAAGGGATCGCAGAACTCCTCCAGCGACATCGACGACGATGAGAACGCCATCGCCGAGGACTACGAGCTGCCCGGCGCCGATCTGAGCAACGAGGACGCTTCGGTGACCGTCATCCCGATGCAGGGCGACGAGTTCATCTGCTCCGAATGCTATCTGGTCAAGCACCGCAGCCAGCTCGCCTACACCACCGACGACGGCCAGCCGGTCTGCAAGGAGTGCGCCGCCTGATGGCGATCGACGAGACCTACAACGAGCCGGAAACCGTCGAGGTGCTGGTCAAATCCCTCGACCCCGAGCATCCGGCCGATCTGCATTACGCCCACGCCGGCGACGCCGGCGCCGACCTGCGCACCACCGAGGCCGTGACCCTCAAGCCGTTCCAGCGGGCGCTCGTGCCCACCGGCGTGGCCATCGCGCTGCCCGCCGGCTACGTCGCGCTCGTCCACCCGCGTTCCGGACTGGCCGTCAAACGCGGCGTCACCGTGCTCAACGCGCCCGGCACCGTGGACGCCGGCTACCGCGGCGAGATCAAGGTGCCGCTGATCAACCTCGACCCCGAGCAGACCGTCGAATTCCAACCCGGCGACCGCATCGCGCAGCTGGTCATCCAGCGATACGCCGAGGCGCGGTTCATCCCGGCCGAGACGCTGCCCGGTTCCGACCGCGCGGAACGCGGCTTCGGCTCGACGGGCGTGGCGGAGTAGGATAGGAACCCATACGAGGGAGGTGGGCTATGGCGAACGCCGAAAACGAGTATGCGGCCGCACGCAAGCTGGGATGCGAGATCAGCGATGATCCGGTCAACCCGCTCAAGCCGATCATGGAGGCATGCCGCGCCCACCATCCGAACGAGGACCTGTCGATCCTCGAACGCGCCTACCGTCGCGCCGTCACCCAGCACGCCACGCAGCGGCGCAAGTCCGGCGAACCGTACATCATCCATCCGTTGGCCGTCGCGCAGATCCTCGCCGACCTCGGCATGGGACCGCTTGTCGTCGCCGCCGGTCTGCTGCACGACACCGTCGAGGACACCGACTACACGCTCGACGAGTGCCGTGCCGAATTCGGTGACACCGTCACCGGGCTCGTCGACGGCGTCACCAAACTGAGCAAGATGGAGTACGGCGACTCCGCGCAGGCCGAGACGATCCGCAAGATGGTCGTCGCGATGAGCCGCGACGTGCGCGTGCTCGTCGTCAAGCTCGCCGACCGCGTGCACAACGCGCGCACCTGGCGCTACGTCAAGCCGGCCGGCGCGCAGAAGAAGGCACGCGAGACGCTCGACGTGTACGCGCCGCTCGCCAACCGCCTTGGCATGAACGCCATCAAGACCGAGCTCGAGGAGCTCAGCTTCAAGGTCCTCTATCCGAAGATCTACAACGAGATCGTCGTGCTCGTCGCACGCCGCGCAGGCCAGCGCGACGTGTACCTCAAGCAGATCCTCGCCGAAATCAACGAGGACCTCGACGCGCAGCACATCAAGGCGTACGTGACCGGCCGTCCGAAGGACTACTTCTCGATCTACCAGAAGATGATCGTGCGCGGCCACGATTTCGCCAACATCTACGATCTGGTCGGCGTACGCATCATCGTCGACACGATCCAGGACTGCTACGCGGCGCTCGGCGCCGTGCACGCGCGGTGGAGCCCGGTGCCCGGCCGGTTCAAGGACTACATCGCCATGCCCAAGCTCAACATGTACCAGTCGCTGCACACGACGGTCGTGGGGCCGGGCGGTAAGCCGGTCGAAATCCAGATCCGCACGTGGGACATGCACCGGCGCGCCGAATTTGGCATCGCCGCGCACTGGAAGTACAAGGAGAACGGGCAGGCCGGACGTGCGCTGAGCTCGCCGGACAAGGCCGACCGCAAGCGCGGCAGCGGCGAATCCGACAATCAGGAGCTCAGCGAGGCCGACAACCTCAAATGGATCCAGCAGCTCGCCGACTGGACCTCCGAAACGCCGGACTCCGACGAGTTCCTCGGTTCGCTCAAGGAGGATCTCGGCGCGGCCGAAGTATACGTGTTCACGCCGAAAGGCAAGATCGTCTCGCTGCCGGCCGACGCCACGCCGGTTGACTTCGCATACGCCGTGCACACTGAGGTCGGCCACCGCACCATGGGCGCGCGCGTCAACGGCCGTCTCGTGCCGCTCGACACCAAGCTCGAAAACGGCGACACCGTCGAGGTGCTCACGTCGAAATCCGAGACCGCCGGCCCGTCGCGCGACTGGCTGAGCTTTGTCAAAAGCCCGAAGGCGCGCAACAAGATCCGCCAGTGGTTCTCCAAGGAACGCCGCACCGAGGCGATCGAGGAGGGACGCGACGAACTGACGCGCGCCATGCGCAAGCGCAATCTGCCGATCGCCGCGCTGCTCATCCCCAGCGCACTGGTTGGTGTGGCTGACGAGCTCAACTTCTCCAGCGCCGACAATCTGTTCGCCGCCATCGGCGACGGGCAGATCTCCACGCAGAACGTCATCGCGCACCTCGTCAAGGACGCGGGCAGCGACGAGGTCGACGAGGAGATCGAGCAGGAGGCGCTGCCGCTGCGGCAGGTCGAGGCCCCCAAGAAGACCACCAACGCGCTCGGCGTGTCCGTCAAGGGCGTCGGCGACGTGTGGGTCAAGCTGGCGCGCTGCTGCATGCCGGTGCCGGGCGATCCGATCATCGGCTTCATCACGCGCAGTCAGGGCGTGTCCGTGCACCGTGCCGACTGCCAGAACATGCTCGACCTGAAGAAGCGTCAGCCCGAGCGCGTCGTCGACGTGCAATGGACCAGCACCAAGGGCCTGTTCATGGTCAAGATCCAGGTGGAGGCGCTCGACCGCCAGCATCTGCTCAGCGACGTGACGCGCGTGCTGTCCGACCACGGCGTGAACATCATCTCCGGCTCGCAGGCCACCGGCCGCGACCGTGTCGCCATCAGCCAGTTCAGCTTCGAAATGGCCGACCCGCAGCATCTCAACCGGCTGCTGGCCGCCGTGCGCAAGATCGACGGCGTATTCGACGTGTACCGCATCACCGGATCCAAGGATTCGCAGGAGCCGCGGCTGCGCAAGATGCAGCAGTGACGCTTCGGAGCGGGGCGTGCCGTCGGCCGCCCCGCGTCGTCATGCGCGATGCGCGTCGGCCGGTCGGGAGCATCTGGGAGACTGTGCTGTTATGAGTACTATTGTCATGCACACCTCCGAAGGTGACATCAAGATCAACTTGTTCGACGACGAGACCCCGGTTACCGTCAAGAACTTCCTCGGCCTCGCCACCGGCGAGAAGGAATGGACGGACCCGTTCACCGGCCAGCCGTCGCACGAGCCGTTCTACAACGGCCTGACCTTCCATCGCATCATCAAGGACTTCATGATCCAGGGCGGCTGCCCGCTCGGCAACGGCACCGGCGGCCCGGGCTACGACTTCGACGACGAGATCGTCCCCGATCTCAAGTTCGACCGCCCGTACCTGCTCGCCATGGCGAACGCCGGCCTGCGCCGCGGCCGCGACGGCAAGATCCACGGCACCAACGGTTCGCAGTTCTTCATCACCACCGTGCCGACCCCGTGGCTTGACGGCCACCACACGATCTTCGGCGAGGTCGCCGACGACGAATCCAAGAAGGTCGTCGACAAGCTCGAGGCCGTGCCGACCGACCGTTCCGACGCGCCGCTCGAACCGGCCATGATCGAATCGATCGACGTGTTGTGACGTAATCGCTGTGCCTCCTTGCCGTTGATCGGCAAGGAGGCACGATCGTCTGTGGGCGCATTGACGGCCGCCGATGCGCCGATGCCGCTTGACGTCCATGTCCTGCCGCCTACCGGGCATACACCGTCGGCGAACCGGTCAGCCGTTCCCGGGCCGACGGCGGAATCGCGCGGATCTGCCGGATGATATCCTCCAGCGCCGGATCCACGGGATCGTCGCATCCTGCGTCGAACCGGGCCGTATTGCTGTTGCGCACCACACGGGCCAGTGCCGGGCGCTGCCTGCGAGTGAAGAAGACCATGATTGCCTCGATTCGGTGGGATGATTGGCGGTTGCCCTCTGACGGTTCCCATCATGGCCGATCCGGCCGGGGTTCGTCATCGGGGACATGCCCCATTCTTCCCTGAATCGCCGCCGCCCGTCCTCATCCGCATGGGTGATCTTCCGTTCTCCGCCGCCGACGATCATCCTCCCGGACGATGCCGCGGCACGCCGGCCTCGACGAGCTTGCGCTCCAGCCGTTCCGGGTGCGTCAGATCGTCGAACTCGAACCGCACGATGCGCGTCACCCCCTGCGCCAGCAGATGCACCTCCCGCTCCCGCTCGGCATGCACCCGGGCCTGGATGGTGCCACGTCGAGCGTCGGCCATCACATACTTGCCCATGCCGTCGTACTCGCCGACGATCACGACGCCGCCCGGCAGCTCCCACGTGAAATCCGCACGATACGGCGTCTCCGGGTTCGTGGGATGGGGAAACTCCCGCTGCAATCGCGGCACCATGAACCCGAGTTCGATCATCATCGCCCGCGCCAACGACTCGCCGCCGTTCTCGCTGAGCGGGTCGGCGTAGGCGCACGATCGGGCGATCATCGCACCGTCCTGTCCCAACTCACGGCACAACGACGGCAACCCTTGGATATCCACGCCCCGACGCGCGGCAGAATCGACCATCGGCAGCATCTCGCGGAACGAATGCCGTTGCGCGCAGTCGATCAGCGTGCGCCGCGCGTCGGTCACCCGTAGCCCGTCGACGACGACCGGCCGTACGTCCGGCATATGCAGACGATGCACGATGCCGGACGAACGCCGTGGTCCGGCATACGGGTCGGCCACGAATACGGCTGCGTTGCGGTGCGTCGCATACTGGTGCTCGAATCCGTGTACGCAGGCCGCGGTCAGCCCGGCGAACACCCATTGGGGATGCAGCACGGCCAGCGAACGCGCCAGATGCAGATGCTGCTGATGGGGCGTCAACGAGCGCCAGTACTCGCTTCTGACGTATAGGTTGCGATGCGGGCGGTCCAGCAATCCTTCGCGCGCCCGCCGCAGCAATGCGCGCCGGTCACGGTCGGCGAGACCGACGGCGCATCGTTGTTCCCGCTGCGCCGTATCCAGTATGTCTTCGATGCGTCGATTGGTTTTCATGCATCGGACGATACGGCATACGGCAAGGGGAAGGAGCGATATTCGACCTATGTGGTCGAACGCTATTGGATAAACCGCTTTATGTGGATAACTGGGATGCCCGTGTCTGCGATTTCATGCCCCCCGGCGTCGGCTAAGCCGTGCGATCGGCAACCGCTGACGTACGTTTGTGCACAACCATCTGCAAAAACGTACAGACAGAGCCCCGTCGTGTACGTTTTTGCAGAGGCTACGGCAGAAACGTACGGATGAGCGTGCGTAGCGTACGTTTCTGCCGATGGGGTTGGCGAAAACGTACGGATGGCCGCGGGCTTAGCCGCTACAGCACGCGGAAGTGGCGCAGGGCGTTCATGATGCCGTCGTGGTCGACATCATCGGTGATGTAATCGGCGGCCCGTTTCGCCGGCTCGGTGGCGTTGCCCATCGCCACGCCGATCCCCGCGAATTCGAGCATCGCCGCGTCGTTGCCGCCGTCGCCAAACGCGATCGTCTGCTCCCTCGTCCACCCGTAGTGGCGCATGAACCGTTTCATGCCCTCGGGCTTGCCGCCGTTCGCGGGGATCAGATCGGTGAAGTCCGGATGCCAGCGCACGCCCATGATGTTGCGGCACAGGGAGGTCACTTCGGCCTCCTGCTCGGGGGTGATGTAGGGGCTGATCTGGAACGTCTCGTGCGTGAGGGTGCGCACATGCGGATCGTCGACGAACACCTTGGGTGCGGTCTTGCCCAGCTGCGCCCATGTGGCGCGCATCGCGTCGGTGACCTGGTTGAAGTACACGTAGTCCTTCTCGCAGTAGTTCGCGCACACGTCGGGATGCTCGTCCAGCCAGCGTGTGACGACGGCGATGTCGTCGGCGTCGAGCGGCTGCTTCTCGAGGAATCCGTGGTCGTCGAAGCAGTACTGGCCGTTCAGTCCGACTATACCGTCGAAGTGCACGGGGATCGTCTCGAGCACGACCGTCATGTGCGAGGGAGCGCGGCCGGTGCAGATGAACACCTTGATGCCGCGATCCTGCAGCCGGTGCAGCGCGTCGATGGTCGACCGCGGCACGATGTGCGTGACGAAGCTGGTGAGCGTGCCGTCGATGTCGAAGAACGCGGCGCGGACGTCCGGTCGGTCGGATGGTGCGGTGACGGTCATGCGGTGCTCCGTTTCGTAATGCTGAGAGTTGATGTCCGTCTCCAGTGTACGGACGATCATGATGGGACGCGTCGTCCGAAACACCGTCCACGATACGGAAAACAGGCCGACTCGGACGGCCGTAGCCGGTTATCAGGACCCCGCCGTCATTGGGGATTCGCGCGCGCTATAAGGAACGCGTATACGGCAATCCGCCATTTTCCGCCGATCCGGAGCCATTGGCGTCGTATGGTGGGATACGTCAACAAGCCAGGACATGAGAAGAGAGGAAGACTACTCATGGCAAACACCACCCAGCAGCCGGCCAGCCCGAACGAGCCGGTGCGCGTCAACCACACCGCCCGTAACATCGTCATCGCCGTCGTGGTCGTGGCGCTCGTCGCCGTGGCCGTGTTCTTCGGCCTGCGCACCGTCAACGCCAAGGACAGCGACGCGAAGGGCTCCGCGAACAACCCGGTCAAGATCGGCGTGGTCGGCGCCACCGATCCGCAGTGGACGGTGTTCCAGAAGAAGGCCGAGGAGGCCGGCATCCACGTCAAGATCGTCGACTTCCAGGACTACACCTCCGAAAACCCGGCGCTCGACTCCGGCGAGCTCGACCTCAACGAGTTCCAGCACCTGCTGTACCTCGCCAACTACAACGTGCAGAACAACAAGGACCTCCAGCCGATCGGCGGCACCGCCATCTACCCGCTCGGCGTGTACTCCGCCAAGGTCAAGAGCATCGACGAGATCAAGTCCGGCGACACCGTCGCCATCCCGAACGACGAAACCAACCAGGCGCGCGCCATCGGCGTGCTCAAGGCCGCCGGCCTCGTCGAGCTCAAGGGCGACTGGACCGCGTTCACCACGCCCGCCGACATCGACACTGCCAAGTCCAAGGTCAAGGTCACTCCGCTGAAGGCCGAGCAGGTCGCCAACTCGCTCAAGGACCCGACCATCGCCGCGGGCGTCGTCAACAACGACTACGTCGCCGACGCCGGCCTCAAGCCCACCGACGCGATCTACCAGGACAACGCCGAAAGCGAGGAGGCCCGCCCGTACATCAACGTGTTCGTCGCCCGCAAGGCCGACGTGAACAACGAGACCTACAAGAAGCTCATCAAGATCTTCCAGACCAAGGACGTGCTCGACAAGCTGCAGGAGAACTCCGGCGGCACCGCGGTCTTCGCCGACAAGTTCAGCGCCTCCGACCTGCAGGGCTATCTGGCCGACATCGAGAAGGACGCCAAGGCCCAGTGACCCGCGTGAGACGCGAGCCCTCCAAGATAGCCCCGTCGGCGTAGCATCGGCATGACGCCGATCCCATCCATACGGCTCCTGCCACCGTGCCACGCACGGCGGCAGGAGCCTCGTCCATGCGTGCGGCACACGCCGCGCATAAGGAGCACCGCATGTCCCAACCCATCATCACGTTCGACCACGTGGTCAAGGAATTCCGCCAGAAAGGCGCGAAACAGGCGTTCCGGGCCGTCGACGACGTGAACCTGACCATCAACCGCGGCGACGTGTTCGGCGTCATCGGCTATTCCGGCGCCGGCAAGTCCACGCTGGTTCGTCTCATCAACGCCCTCGAACGGCCCACCTCCGGCACCGTCACCGTGCTCGGCACCGATGTCACCAAGCTGAGCGAATCCAAGCTGCGGCCCATCCGCCAGAAGATCGGCATGATCTTCCAGCAGTTCAACCTGTTCTCCACGAAGACCGTCGCGCAGAACGTCGCCTACCCGCTGCAGCTCGACCATTGGCGCAAGGACTATCAGGACCGACGCGTGGCCGAACTGCTCGAGTTCGTCGGCCTCGCCGATCAGGCCGGCAAATACCCGTCGCAGCTGTCCGGCGGGCAGAAGCAGCGCGTCGGCATCGCCCGCGCGCTCGCCACGAACCCCGAGATCCTGCTCGCCGACGAGGCGACCAGCGCGCTCGACCCGGACACCACCAACGAGGTGCTGGCGCTGCTCAAACGCGTCAACGAGGAGTTCGGCATCACCATCGTGGTGATCACGCACCAGATGAACGTCGTGCAGCGCATCGCCAACCGTGTGGCCGTGATGAGCAACGGCCGCATCGTCGAATCCGGCGACGTGTACGACGTGTTCGCCGCGCCGCGCGAACCGGTCACCAAGCGGTTCATCGCCACGGCCGTGGACGGCGTGCCCGAGCCGGACCGCGTCGCGCAGCTGCACCGCGACTGGCCGGGCCGGATCGTGACCGTGCTCATCCGCCAGAAGGATGTGGCCGCGGGCGAACACGGCGACGCGGTGAACGCGTCCGGGCAGAACATTTCGCAGCTGATCGCCGAGCACGGCGTGCCCAGCAGCCTGCTGTACGGTGGCATCGACACGGTCGGCGGGGTCGCCATCGGCGCGATCACGTACGAGTTTTCGGGGGACGAGACGCGTCTGCGGGCGTTCCTCGATGCGCTGGGGCGGGACAGCGATCTCATCGATTTCGGCACGGCCGCGCAGCCGATCGACTACGACGCGGCACTGGCGGCCGCTCACGGCACCACGTACGGCACCGCGCATGACGCGGCCGCCGCGAACAACGGGGAAGGGGAGACACGATGAACGCATACGCCGCATACGCAGTGCAGCACGCCACGGACGGGACGGTGACGCTGGCCGCCCGTCCGACCGACTGGACGGTGCTGAAGCCCCTGCTGTTCCAGTCCATAGGGCAGACGCTTGAGATGGTGCTGGTCACGCTGGTGATCGGCGGGTTCCTCGGCCTCGTGCTCGGCGTCGTGCTGTACGGCACCCGCCCCGGCAACCTGTTCGAGAACGCGGTCGTCTACCGCATCCTCGACTTCATCGTCAATATCATCCGGCCGATCCCGTTCATCATCTTCCTCGCCGCGATGCAGCCGGTCACCATCGCCGTGGTCGGCACGTCGATCGGCACCGTGGCGGCGATCTTCCCGATGGTCGTCATGTGCACCGTGGCCACGTCCCGACTGGTCGAGCAGAATCTCGTGCCGGTCGACCACGGCATGATCGAGGCGGCGCGCGCGATGGGCGCCTCGAAGCTCACCATCATCCGCACCGTGCTCATTCCCGAGGCGCTCGCCCCGCTCATCCTCGCCTACGCGTTCCTGTTCATCGGCGTGCTCGACATGTCCGCGATGGCCGGCTACATCGGCGGCGGCGGACTCGGCAATTTCGCCATCGCCTACGGCTACCAGAAGTTCGACCAGACGGTCACCTGGACGGCCGTGGTCATCATGATCGTGCTCGTGCAGGTCGTGCAGGGCATCGCGAACGCGATCGCCAAGCGCATCCTCAAGCGCCAGCAGTAGCCTTGGCATTACCGTCGTCCGGCGATCCGACATGGGCACGGATCGCCGGCACAGATTAGGAGGTTCCCATGACCGAACACATCACCGTCGGTGACGACCTGATCGCCATCCGCCATTACCTGCACCAGCATCCCGAACGCAGTTTCGAGGAGCACGACACCAGCGCGTATCTTGCGCGGCAGCTGTGCGAGCACGGCATCGACGTGCTCGACACCACGCTGGAGACCGGCGTGGTCGGCCTGATCGAAGGAGACCGTCCCGGCCCGCGCATCGCCTTGCGCGCCGACATCGACGGCCTGCCCGTCCACGAGGAGACCGGTCTGCCGTTCGTCTCCGTCAACGACGGCGTCATGCACGCCTGCGGCCACGACCTGCACATGACCGGCCTGCTCGGCGCCGCGTTCTGGCTCGCCGACCACCGCGACAGGATCGCCGGCAGCATCAAGATCATCTTCCAGCCCGCCGAAGAGCTCGGCATGGGCGCGCGCCGGGTCATCGCCGCCGGCGTGGCCGACGACGTCGAAGCGATCATCGGCACCCACAACAACCCGAACTACGCGCCCGGACAGATCGCCATCGGCCCCGAGCCGATGATGGCCGGCTGTGTCAAGTTCAAGGTGACGCTCCACGCGCAGGGCACCCATGCCGGCTACCCGCAGAAGGGCACCGGTCCGATCGAGGCCCTCGCCACGATGATCCTCGCGCTGCAGACCATCGTCAGCCGCAACATCTCGCCGTTCCATGCGGTCGTGCTGTCCATCACCGAAGTGCACGGCGGCGACGTGTGGAACGTGGTGCCCGCCGAAGCTGGCTTCCAGGGCACCGTCCGCTTCTTCGACAACGACGACGAGGCGCTCGTGCACCGCCGCTTCGTCGCCGAGGTGAACCACACCGCCGAAGCGTACGGCATCGGCGCCGACGTCGACTGGGACTGCATTCAGCTGCCGCTCGTCAATGACGCGCCGCTCGCCGAGGCCGTGGCCGCCGACGTGCCGCAGTACGCGACGCTCAAGTCGATCCGCGCCAGCATGGCAGGGGAGGATTTCGTCGAATTCGGCCGCAAGGCGCGGCTCGTGTTCGCGTTCATCGGCTCGAACGGCCAGGAGGGTTGCGCCGACTGGCACAGTCCGCACTTCGTCGGACTGGACGGCGCGATCGAACCGGCCGTCAACTTCTATGCGAACGCCGCGCTGCGCGTGCTCGACGAACTACACTAGGAAGCCATGACACAGATTCGCTTCGCACTCGCCCAGATCGACACCTGCGTCGGCGACCTCGACGGCAACGCCGACAAGATCATGCAATACGTGCACCTCGCGGCCCGCAACCGCGCGCAGGTCGTCGTCTTCCCCGAGATGACGCTCACCGGCTACCCGATCGAGGACCTCGCTCTGCGCGGCACGTTCCGCCGAGCCGCATGGGACAAGGCCAACTGGCTCGCCACCGAACTCGCCGCCGACGGACTCGGCGACCTGTACGTGGCGGTCGGCACGGTCGGCACCGACCACGCGTCCGACAAGCCGCGCAACCGCATGGTCGTCCTGCACGACGGCGTGGTATGGGCCGGCTACGACAAGCACTTCCTGCCCAACTACGGTGTGTTCGACGAATTCCGCATCTTCACCGCCGGCGACCGGTCCGTCGTGCTCGACGTGGACGGCGCACGCATCGGCGTGGCGATCTGCGAGGACATCTGGCAGGACGGCGGCCCGGTCGCCGAACTCGCGGAGCGCGGCATCGACGTGCTCATGACCATGAACGGCTCGCCGTACGAGGAGGGCAAGACGCACGTGCGGCATGAACTGGCCGTGCGCCGCGCCGCCGAAGTGCACGCGCCGGTCATCTACGTCAACCAGGTCGGCGGACAGGACGACCTCGTCTTCGACGGCGGCAGCTTCGTCGTCGACGCGGACGGCACGATGCTGGTCCGCTCGCCGATGTTCATGGAACACCTCGGCTTCTTCGACCTCGATACGATGGCCGCGAAGCAGACGCCCGGCGAGATCGCGCCCGAGCTCGACCCCGACGAGGAGGTGTATACCGCCTGCGTGCTCGGCCTCAAGGACTACATGGCCAAGAACCACTTCCACGGCGTGTGCCTCGGCCTGTCCGGCGGCATCGACTCCGCGCTCGTGGCCGCGATGGCCGCCGACGCGGTGGGCGGCGAACACGTGCAGGGCATCTCCATGCCGTCCATGTATTCGTCCGACGGCTCGAAGGACGACGCGGCCGACCTCGTGGCCAACATCGGCGCCAAATACGACATCCAGCCGATCGAACCGCTGTTCAACGCCTACCAGCAGCAGCTGCACCTCGACGGCGTGGCCGCCGAGAACCTGCAGGCGCGCATCCGCGGCGTCATCGTCATGGCTTACTCGAACTCGAAGGGGCTGCTCGCCGTGGCCACCGGCAACAAGTCGGAGCTGGCGTGCGGCTATTCGACGATCTACGGCGACGCGGTCGGCGGCTACGCGCCCATCAAGGACCTGCTCAAGACCCGCGTATGGGAGCTGAGCCGCTGGCGCAACCGCGCGGCCGCGGCCGGCATGGGCATCGGCGGCCTGCACATCGTCGGCAACGAGCAGGGTGACTCCGGCACGCCGCTGCCCGGCGGCGTGATGATCCCGGTCAACTCGATCGAGAAGGCGCCGAGCGCCGAACTGCGCCCCGGCCAGAAGGACTCCGACTCGCTGCCCGAATACGCGCTGCTCGACCAGGTGCTTGCCGCGTACATCGAACACGCGCACGGCCGCGCCGACCTTTTGGCCGACGGCTTCGACGAGCAGACCGTCGACACCGTGATGCGACTCGTGGACCGCGCCGAATGGAAGCGCCGCCAGTACCCGCTCGGCCCGAAGGTCACCGCGCTCGCGTTCGGCCGCGACCGTCGTCTGCCGGTGACGAACGCGTTCCGCGAGTGACGTCGACGTACACGGCATGATGCGGCCGTGCGTGTTCCCGGTTCCGGGCATGTGCGCGGCCGTTCGACGACAAGGAGGGGACATGACCGACAAGGAATGGTATTTCAACACCGTCACCGAACAGCCGGAGCTCGGCAAGCTCTCGCCGATCGGACAGCGGATGGGGCCGTACAAGACCCGCCAGGACGCGCTCGACGCGTGGAAGATCGTCAAGGAGCGCAACACCGTATGGGACGAGCAGACCCGCGAATGGAACAAGTGGGGCGGCGGCCGGTCCGACGGCGACGACGAACGCTGACCGTGCGTACATGCGTACCGCGCACTCATAGCGCCGCATGACAGGGGCGTCCGATGCACGCGCATCGGACGCCCCTTCGCGTACGCGGCAGAACGGCGGCGCCGCGGCGTCTGTGAACGATCACGAATAATGTGATATAGCTCACTGACGAAATCAGCCAGTTCCCAGACTCGTTCAACTACAATTCATAAATGAAAACGCAACGACAAGGAAGCGTTGCATACCACGACACCAAGGAGTGACATGACAGCAGTTGAGAACGCAGTCTCCCAGGAGGAGCTCGAGGCCAAGGCATGGGCCGGCTTCACCGAGGGCAACTGGCAGAAGGATATCGACGTCCGTGACTTCATCCAGAAGAACTACACTCCGTACACCGGCGACGAGTCGTTCCTGGCCAACGCCACCGAGAAGACCAAGCACCTGTGGAAGTACCTCGACGACAACTACCTCGCCGTCGAGCGCAAGCAGCGCGTCTACGACGTGGACACCCACACCCCGGCCGACATCGACGCGTTCCCGGCCGGCTACATCGAGTCCCCGGAGATCGACAACGTGATCGTCGGCCTGCAGACCGACGAGCCGTGCAAGCGCGCCATGATGCCGAACGGCGGCTGGCGCATGGTCGAGCAGGCCATCCGCGAGGCCGGCAAGGAGCCGGACCCGGAGATCAAGAAGATCTTCACCAAGTACCGCAAGACCCACAACGACGGCGTCTTCGGCGTGTACACCAAGCAGATCAAGGTCGCCCGCCATAACAAGATCCTCACCGGCCTGCCGGACGCCTACGGCCGCGGCCGCATCATCGGCGACTACCGCCGCGTGGCCCTGTACGGCGTCAACACGCTGATCAAGTTCAAGCAGCGCGACAAGGACTCCGTGCCGTACCGCAACGACTTCACCGAGCCGGAGATCGAGCACTGGATCCGCTTCCGCGAGGAGCACGACGAGCAGATCAAGGCCCTCAAGAAGCTCATCAACCTCGGCAACGAGTACGGCCTCGACCTGACCCGTCCGGCGCAGAACGCGCAGGAGGCCGTGCAGTGGACCTACATGGGCTACCTCGCCTCCGTCAAGAGCCAGGACGGCGCCGCCATGTCCTTCGGCCGCAACTCCGCGTTCTTCGACTGCTACATCCAGCGCGACCTCGACAACGGCACGCTCGACGAGACCGGCGCCCAGGAGCTCATCGACAACATCGTCATGAAGCTGCGCATCGTGCGCTTCCTGCGCACCAAGGACTACGACGCGATCTTCTCCGGCGACCCGTACTGGGCGACCTGGTCCGACGCCGGCTTCGCCGACGACGGCCGTCCGATGGTCACCAAGACCTCGTTCCGTCTGCTCAACACGCTGACCCTCGAGCACCTCGGACCCGGCCCGGAGCCGAACATCACCATCTTCTGGGATCCGAAGCTGCCGGAAGGCTACAAGAAGTTCTGCGCCAAGATCTCCATCGACACCTCGGCCATCCAGTACGAGTCCGACAAGGAGATCCGCTCCCACTGGGGCGACGACGCCGCCATCGCCTGCTGCGTCTCCCCGATGCGCGTCGGCAAGCAGATGCAGTTCTTCGCCGCCCGCGTCAACTCCGCCAAGGCCCTGCTGTACGCGATCAACGGCGGCCGCGACGAGATGACCGGCATGCAGGTCATCGACAAGGGCGTGATCGACCCGATCGCTCCCGAAGCCGACGGCACGCTCGACTATGAGAAGGTCAAGGCCAACTACGAGAAGGCCCTCGAATGGCTGTCCGAGACCTACGTCATGGCGCTGAACATCATCCACTACATGCACGATAAGTACGCGTACGAGTCCATCGAGATGGCCTTGCACGACAAGGAGGTCTACCGCACCCTCGGCTGCGGCATGTCCGGCCTGTCGATCGCGGCCGACTCGCTGTCCGCCGTCAAGTACGCCAAGGTGTACCCGATCTACAACAAGGACGCCAAGGACCTGCCGGGCCACGAGTACGAGTACGTCGAGGGCGCCGATGACGATCTGGTCGTCGGCTACCGCACCGAAGGCGACTTCCCGGTCTACGGCAACGACGACGACCGCGCCGACGACATCGCCAAGTGGGTCGTCTCCACGGTCATGGGCCAGGTCAAGCGTCTGCCGGTCTACCGCGGCGCCGTCCCGACCCAGTCCATCCTGACGATCACCTCCAACGTGGAGTACGGCAAGAACACCGGTTCCTTCCCGTCCCGCCACAAGAAGGGCACCCCGTACGCCCCGGGCGCGAACCCGGAGAACGGCATGGACTCCCACGGCATGCTCCCGTCGATGTTCTCGGTCGGCAAGATCGACTACAACGACGCGCTGGACGGCATCTCGCTGACCAACACGATCACCCCCGACGGCCTCGGCCGTGACGAGGACGAGCGCATCAGCAACCTCGTCGGCATCCTCGACGCGGGCAACGGCCACGGCCTGTACCACGCCAACATCAACGTGCTGCGCAAGGAGCAGCTCGAGGACGCCGTCGAGCACCCGGAG
Organism: Bifidobacterium ramosum; assembly: GCF_009299505.1. Lineage (GTDB taxonomy): Bacteria > Actinomycetota > Actinomycetes > Actinomycetales > Bifidobacteriaceae > Bifidobacterium > Bifidobacterium ramosum. Next base: position 409,510 of record NZ_WBSM01000001.1, read on the forward strand.
AAGTACCCGCACCTGACCGTGCGCGTCTCCGGCTACGCGGTGAACTTCGTCAAGCTCACCAAGGAGCAGCAGCTCGACGTGATCTCCCGTACGTTCCACCAGGGTGCCGTCACCGACTGACGACGAGCCTGCGTGAGGATCACGCGGTAAACGGATGAAGGGGTGGAGCGCCGCGCTCCGCCCCTTCTTTCATGTACGAACCCCGTACGCATTCAGCTTCAGGAGGACAACGATGCCCGACACCACGCAATTCCGCACTACGACCCGGCACATGCTCAAGGAGTCGAAAACCTACGCCTCGCAGACCCTCATGGGCGGCCTGTCCGGCTTCGAATCGCCGATCGGCCTCGACCGGCGCGACCGTCTCGAGGCGCTCAAGACCGGCGACATCGGATTTGTGCACTCGTGGGACATCAACACCTCCGTCGACGGGCCGGGCACGCGTATGACCGTGTTCATGAGCGGCTGCCCGCTGCGCTGCCAGTACTGCCAGAACCCCGACACGTGGAAGATGCGCGACGGCCAGCCCGTGTACCTCGACGCGATGATCAAAAAGGTCGAGCGCTACGCCGACCTGTTCAAGGCCACGCACGGCGGCATCACGTTCTCCGGCGGCGAGTCGATGATGCAGCCCGCGTTCGTTTCGCGCGTATTCCGCGCCGCCAAGGAGATGGGCGTGCACACCTGCCTCGACACGTCCGGCTTCCTCAACAAGAGCTACACCGACGAGATGATCGACGACATCGATCTGTGCCTGCTCGACGTGAAGTCCGGCGACGAGGAGACGTACCACAAGGTGACCGGCGGCCTGCTGCAGCCCACCATCGACTTCGGCCAGCGGCTCGCCAAGGCCGGCAAGAAGATCTGGGTGCGCTTCGTGCTCGTGCCCGGCCTCACCTCGTCCGAGGAGAACGTCGACAACGTGGCGAAGATCTGCGCGTCCTTCGGCGACGCGCTCGAACACGTCGACGTGCTGCCGTTCCACCAGCTCGGCCGTCCGAAGTGGCACGAGCTGCGCATCCCGTACCCGCTCGAGGATCAGAAGGGGCCGTCCGCCGCGCTCAAGCAGCGCGTCGTAAGCCAGTTCGAGTCGTACGGATTGACCGTGTACTGAGCCGCACGGATTGGTCGTGTGCCGAGCTGCGCGGTTGCATGGTCTCACGCTCGCTTCCTTAACGGACATACAGCCGATTTCGATGACGAAATCGGCTGTATGTCCGTTAAGAGGGGAGCTCAGTATGTTCGTTGGGGATTGTGATCACGTAGTTGGCGTGTTGCGGCTGTATCGTCGGCGTGCGGTTTCTGGGATGCGGTATCCGTTCTCTTCAACGGACATACAGCCGATTCGGTGGTGTGTTGCGGCTGTATGTCCGTTGGTATTGTGTATCACGTCGTGATTCCCGCGCGCCGATGCGGCGGAATCGGCCGCGGTGACGTAGCCTTGAGATATGGCTGAGATCTTCGCTTTCCCGGCGGGCGATCAGACGGCGACGATGCCCGGCGGCGATGGTGCCGCACGACCGATGCCGACCCGCCCTCGCGGCGTGCCCGACGCGATGTGGCACGCCGTCGAATCCGTGCGCGCGATGCCGCTGGTGCCCGGCGTACGGTACCGCGAGATACCGGTGCCGGAGACGCTGGCCGAATACGGGATCGGCGTGGACGTCGCGTACGTCGGCGATACGGTCGATCGCACGGCCCATACGACTGATCGGGTCGCCGGACGCGACGGAGCGGCGACGGATGACGACGACGGGGCCGACGCCCGGTCCGGCGGCGGTCGATTGGATGCCGTTGGCTGGATCATGATCCTCTATTCGCGTGCCGTGTGCGAGACATGGCGGTCGCGGTGGCGGTGCGTCGCGTTCGCGCGGCTGGCCCTGCCTCCCGCCGAACACGACGGGCTTGCATCCGACCTGTATTGGGACGATCTGCACACACGGCTCGCGCGGATCGGCGCCCACGAGATCGCCGGCACCGTCACCGTCGCTCGGGACACGCCGTTCGGCGCGTTGGCGGGGGAGCCATCCGCAGGTTGCGAGATGCGCGTATCATGGACGCCGCTTGAAGATTCCATGAACGGTGTGGACGCCGGCGCGCAGGTGGCAGTATGGGCGCGGTTCGTGCGTTCCGCCGTCGACCACGAGGAGGAACCGTCCGTTGACCGCTGAGCCGAGGCTGCAATCCGAACCACGCGGCGGCGTGCCCGACGTCACCGCCACGATCGGCGACTACTGGCGGGTATGCGAACGGTTCGCGAATGCGACCGGCTCGCTGGCGGCCGACGCGGAACGGGCCTCCGGATTCCGCTACGGGCACGAGGACTGGCTGGTGCAGTTCAAACGCGGCGACGCGGGCATCGCCCTGCTCGACCCGATCGCCTTGAACGCGCTCGGCGTGGACTGGGACGAATTCAACGACGCCGTCGGTGACGCGACGTGGATCATCCACGATTCGCTGCAGGACCTGCCCGGCTTTGCCGACCTCGGCCTGCGGCCGAAGGCCTTGTTCGACACGGAAATCGCGGCGCGCCTGCTCGGCCTGCATCGTTTCGGACTGGCGGCCGTCACCGAACACTACCTCGGCATCACCCTCGCCAAGGAGCACTCCGCCGCCGACTGGTCGTACCGTCCGCTGCCGCGTGACTGGCGCAACTACGCGGCGCTCGACGTCGAACTGCTTATCGAGCTCGAACGGCTCATGCGCGCCGACCTCGCACGGCAGGGTAAGGACGAATGGGCGGCCGAGGAATTCGCCCACGCGCTGGCCGAAGGCATGTCGCCACGCACACCCCATCCGGCGCCCTGGACCCGCGTGTCGCACATCACCACGCTCAACCGCGACCGTTGCGGCCTCGCCGTTGCCAAGGCGCTGTGGGAGGAACGCGACCGTCTCGCGCGCCAATACGACATCGCGCCCACCCTGCTGCTGTCGGACGCATCGATCATCGAAGCGGCGCAGAAGAAGCCGCGCAACGCTCGCGAATTCCGCGCGATCCGATCGCTCAACGAACGCGTGCGCATGCACACCGGCGGCGAACAGGACAAGATGTTCGAACGGTACGCGCCGATCCAACGCAAGGTCAAACCGTCCGTCTGGCGTGCCGTCATCCAGCAGGCGCTGGCCTCCGGGCCGCAGGACTGGCCGGCCGTGCCGGCGCATGGCAACAACGACGACGGCAACGGCGGCGGCCCCCGCTCGCTCAAGGTGTGGGCCGCGCGCCACCCGGACCGGCTCGAACGGCTGCAGCGCGTCCGCCGCGTCGTCAACCGCATCGCCGACGACACGCGCACCCCACCCGAAATCGTCATCAAACCGCAGCTCATCCGCAACCTGTGCTGGAGCGACGACCCGGCCGAACTCGACGTCGCCGCGTTCCTGCGCGAACAGGGCGCGCGCGACTGGCAGGTGCGGCTGGTTGCGGCGTCCGTGAGTAGGGTTATCATGTAACGGTTGCCCAATGGGCAGAACTATGACAGTAACGACTTTTCAGGAGCGTCTAGCGTGAAGATCAGCGTCAGGAACCTCGAGCCCACCAAGGTGAAGCTCACCATCACCGTCGAGCCGGAGGAGTTCAACCCCTTCCTCGATGAGGCCCGCAAGGAGATCGGCAAGCAGGTGAACATCCCCGGCTTCCGCAAGGGCCACGTGCCCGGCAAGATCATCGACCAGCGCGTCGGCTTCGCGGCCGTCGCCGGCGAGGCCGTGAACAACGGCGTGCCGGAGCTGTACTCGCAGGCCCTCGACGAGAAGAAGATCCGCCCGATGGCCCAGCCGGAGATCGACGTGCAGGAAGTGCCGGCCTCCGCCAAGGACGAGACCAAGCTCAAGTTCGTCGCCACCGTCGAGCGTCGCCCCGACATCGAGCTGCCGGAACTCGAAGGCATGACCATCGACGTCGCCAAGCCGGAAGTCACCGACGAGGACGTGGCCAAGCGCCTCGAGACCCTGCGCCAGCGTTTCGGCACCCTCGTGGGCGTCGACCGCCCGGCCGGCAAGGGCGATTTCGCCAACATCGACCTGAGCGCCGAGATCGACGGCGAGGTCGTCGACTCCCAGGAGGGCGTGAGCTACGAGCTCGGCTCCAACACCATGCTCGACGGTCTGGATGAGGCCCTCGACGGCCTGTCCGCCGGCGAGGAGACCACCTTCGAAGGCACGCTGGAAGCCGGCGAGCACGAAGGCCAGAAGGCGAACGTCAAGGTCAAGGTCAACTCCGTCAAGGCTGAGGAGCTGCCGGAGCTCAACGACGACTTCGCCCAGGATGCCTCCGAGTTCGACACCCTCGATGAGCTCAAGGCCGACATCCGCAAGCAGATCGAGCAGGACGGCGAAGCCCGCCAGGCCACCGAGGCCCGCGACGCGTTCCTCGCCAAGCTCGCCGAAGGCGTGGAGATCCCGGTGCCGAAGGGCGTGAAGGCCGATGCCGCCACCGAGCACCTCAAGTCCCTCACTGCCGACCCGGACAAGGCCACCGACGAGCAGAAGCAGCAGGCTGAGGAAGCCGCCGAGAAGGAACTCAAGGATCAGATCCTCCTCGACACCCTCGCCGAGAAGCTCGACGTCAAGGTCTCCCAGGCCGACGTGTTCAACTTCCTCGCCTCCATCGCCCAGCAGTACGGCATGGACCCGAACGCGTTCATCAACGCGATCGTGAAGAACGGCCAGCTCGGTTCCGCCGTGGCCGAGGTCGGCCGCTCCAAGGGCCTGCTCGCCGGCATGCGCGCCGTGTCCTTCACCTCCGCCGGCGAACCGCTCGACCTGAGCGCCTTCCTCGGTGATGATGAGGCTGCCGAAGACGCCGCCGAGAACGAAAGCGTCGAGGCCGCGTCCGCCGCTGCCGCCGTCGCCGACGAACTCGCCGCCGACAAGGGCGACGAGGCTCCGGCCGAGAACGCCGAGTGAACTGCGACGCGCGCGATAGCGTAGCGTGATGCACCGTACAGGGCTTGGAATCGTAAGGTTCCAAGCCCTTGTCATTTCTGCGGATGACTGAGGACGACTGCGGACGATGAGGAAAGGACGGGCGATGGATAGGAAACGTCTTGGATGGATGGCGGCGGCGACGCTGGTGCTGGGGTCGGTCATCGGCGTCGGTGCCGGATTGCTGACGCTGCTGCTGTACGGCATCGAACAGCTCATGCTTGGCTATGTCGAGGGGGCCGCGGCTCCCGGACCGTTCGGTGTGCCGGCCGTGCGCCGTGCGATCTCGGTCACGGTCGGTCTGAGCGTCGCCGGCGTGATCTGGTGGCTGCTGCGTACGAGGACCACGAAGGTGCCGTCGGTCAAGAAAGCCGTCGCCGGCGATCGCATGCCGGTCTGGCAGACGATCGTGCATGTCTGCCTGCAGATCTTCATCGTCGGCACCGGCGCGTCGATCGGCCGTGAGGTCGCGCCGCGCGAGCTCGGCGCGATGCTGGCGCAACGGTTCTGCGACCTGTTCAGACTCGATGACGTCGATCGGCGTGTCGTCGTCGCGGTCGCAGCCGGCGCCGGACTGGGCGGCGTGTACAACGCGCCGTTCGCCGGCATGTTCTTCGCCGTGGAGATTCTGTTGGCGGATGTGGCGATCGAACGCGTCGCGTTCGGGCTCGGCATGTCCGCGGTCGCGGCGTTCGTCGCCGCGACCGTCAAAGGCCGGCATGTGTTCTATGACATCGCGCTCATGCAGAACGATCTGACGCCGACGATCATGCTGGCCGCGCTGCTGATCGGCGTGGCCTGCGGCGTGGCGGGCGCATGGTTCCGGCGTGGTTCGCAATGGGCCGAATCGCATAAGCCGACCGGCACGGCGATCCTGTGGCAGATGCCGCTCGCCGGCGTGCTCACCGGCCTCATCGCCATCGTGGTGCCGCAGATCATGGGCAACGGCCGTGCGGCCGCGCAGCTCGGGTTCAGCACGGTGTCGCTGATGCAGGGGCTTGGATTAGCCGCCGGCGACGATGTCGCGATGAACGCCGTGGCCGCCGCGGAACAGGGGATCGCGGACGGGTCGAGTTCGACGGGAACGCCGGTCTCGCCGTGGACGCTGCTCGGGCTGGACGGTCAGCAGTCGCAGCTCGCCGTCGTGCTGCTGGTACTGGTCGTCACGTTCGTCGCCAAGGCCGTGGCCACGCTGCTCACGATCCGTTCCGGTGCGTCAGGCGGCGTGCTCCAGCCCGGCATCGCGCTCGGCTCCACGCTCGGTGCGATGATCGGCGTGCTGTGGACGCTCGCGTTCCCCGCGGACTCGGTCACCGCCTGCGCCCTCATTGGCGCGGCCGCGCTGCTGTCCGCCTCCCAGCAGGCCCCGCTCATGGCCATGTGCCTCGTGTTGGAACTCACCGCCGCCCCCAGCGCGTTCTATGTTCCCGTGGGGCTGGGCGTCGCCGTGTCGGCGTTCCTGTCGCGCCAGCTGTTGCGCAAATAGGCGAGAGCGTGGATGGCGAGGGCCGATGCCATTCGCCGCACCGAACCGAACCATCCATGCGGGATGACATCGTCAGTCTTCGTCGTCCCGATGCACCCATTCCGGATGCTCGTCGATGAGCTTCTGGAACCACGGTTCCATCGGCCGGTCCTTCGGCCAGTGCTGCGGGTAGATGACGGTCTTCCCGGGCGTGCCCGGGAATCTACCGGTGCCGATCAGCGACTCCCAATACTGCATGCGTTCTTCCGACACGTCGACCGGCGAACGGTCGATCGACGGCCGGACCATCGTGCTCGTCATATCTCCTCCTAGGCCAATCCGAATTCGTGCAGGAACTTGGTGGTCGCCTGATTCGCATGGTAGAGCACCCGCAATGGGTGGCCATGCCGATCCTGATACGCTCCCGCGTCATAGGCGACCATTTCGATCATTCTACCGCTCGGATCGCATCCCAACGCCGTGATCTGCAACGGGTCCGTAGAAGGGCGGTTCTGGTGGAAAAGCTGGTTTCTCCACGCATATGAGACATCTTCGGGGGAAAGGTGTCTGCCATTGCCGTCTATTGTGCGACAGTGCAATGCATAGTTCGGGCTGATATCGGCCATGTCGTCTCCTTCGCTGTATTGCAGGGCGTTATTTCCACGGTAGACGACGTCATGATGGTCCGTCCAGCCGAACCGGGGTATGTGGTCGAACGGTTGGGAACGTTGGAATATGGCGGTTGTGCCGTCGGATGGGGGGGGGTTGTGGATAAGTCATGTGCCGTCGTGATGCCGTTGGGAGAGATGCGACCGCAGTCGGCTGATATCCTCGTCAGACGCTCCCCAATTGCGTGCGACGGTGTACGAAGGAACGTCGAACAGCACCGTGGCGAGATCGGTGTCGCGTTCGCAGATGATCCGGCGGTTGAGCGGGTTATAGTACAGATCGTATGCGCGGTAGCGGCCGAGGAATGTGAGCTTAGGCATGGAATCGTACATAGCCGAAGATCTCCTGCCATGAGACGACAATGTCAGGGGAGACGGATCGAAGAAAATCGGTGATGCCGCGCAACTCCTTTGCCGTCATGCCGTTTCCGGCTCCGTCCAGCAGAACGTCACCGTTCTCGAGTATCCAGAATGTTGCGGCGTTGGGAGATTGCCGTCCGCGGGCGACGTGCACGTGGACGGGCTTGTCGCTTTCGTTCGCCCAGAAATAGATGAGAAAACCGTGGATTCTATACAGACCAGGCATGATCAAGACCGCCTTCCCGTGCATATCGCATGATCGAGGTCATGCCGCGGGTGGTGGTGATGAGGAACGACGATGATTCTTCCTTGGTGAAGCCGTCGTTTTCGGTCAGAATGCCGTCGGGAAGCTTCACCTCGGCATGCTTGCGGCCATTGTCGAAGAATACGCGCACGCTGCCGTCCGGCTGTATGTCGGAATGGGTGACCTTCGTTCCGTCGCCGGTTTCGTAATAGTCGTACACGTGCATGATGACCTCCTTGACGCGATTCCATTGTAGGGCAGGAGGCGGGAGAGAGCCGAGGGCGTTCATCGTTGATCCTTTCGTTATTGGGCGTTGTTCCAGCGTATGGTGACGATGATGCGTCACGCAAGCCGAACCGGGGTATGTGGTCGAACGGTTGGGAACGTTGGAATATGGCGGTTGTGATGTCGGAAGGGGGTTGTGGATAACCGGACGACTGCGTGGCGTCGGCATATCGGACGGTAGAGTTGGGAGGAATGCACACCGTGACGGGACGTACGAGATCGACGGAAGGGATGCGATGATCACCGGAGCCGTGAAGAACAAGGTCGACGACATCTGGCAGCGCATGTGGGAGGGCGGTATCACCAACCCGCTCGAGGTGATCAGCCAGCTCACCTACCTCATGTTCATGAAGTCGCTCGATGACCGCCAGCTCGAGGCCGAACAGATGGCGCAGCTCACCGGCGCGCCGCTCGCCAACCCGGTGTTCCCGGACACTCCCGAAGGCCAGCGTTTGCGCTGGCACAACTTCAAGAACGAACCGGCCGAACAGATGTTCGCCACCGTGTCCCAGCAGGTGTTCCCGTTCCTGAAGACCCTGCACACCGGCAACGCGTTCGCCGACAGCATGGAGGACGCCTCCTTCGGCTTCAACAAACCGAAGACCCTGGAACGCGCGGTCGCCGGCATCGACGACCTGCTCACGAACATCGTCAAGGATCAGGACGATCTGGGCGACCTGTACGAATACATGCTGAGCAAGCTCAACACGGCCGGCGCGAACGGCCAGTTCCGCACGCCCAAGCACATCCGCGATCTGATGGTGGGGCTGCTTGACCCGAAACCCGGCCAGCTGATCGGCGACCCGGCATGTGGCACGGCCGGATTCCTGATCTCCGCAGCCGAATGGATCCGCCGCACCTATGGCGAGACGATGAGCGCCGACCAGTGGAATCTGTTCGAGGGCGACCAGTTCGCCGGATTCGACACCGATCAGACGATGGTGCGCATCGCCGCGATGAACATGCTGCTGCACGGCGTCGAACACCCCGACATCCGCAACCAGGACAGCCTGTCGCGCCTGAACACGATCCGCGGCAGATTCGACGTGATCCTCGCCAACCCGCCGTTCACCGGTTCCGTGGATGTCGAAGACATCGACGACTCGCTCAAGGCCATCGTGGAGACCAAGCAGACCGAACTGCTGTTCGTGGCCCTGTTCCTGCGCATGTTGAAGCTCGGCGGTCGTTGCGCGTGCATCGTGCCCAACGGCGTATTGTTCCGCTCCAACGCGAAGGCGTATCGTGAACTGCGCCGCGAACTCGTGGACCATCAGCGGCTCGAAGCGATCATCTACATGCCCTCCGGCGTGTTCAAACCGTATTCGGGAGTGAGCACCGCGATCCTCGTCTTCACCAAAACCGACGCGCCGAACAGCACCGACAAGGTCTGGCTGTACAACATGGAGCACGACGGCTACACGCTCGACGACAAACGCGACGAGGATCCGACTCACAACGACATCCCCGACATCCTCGCACGATGGAAGAACCTCGACGCCGAAGATGCCCGCGAGCGCACCGAGCAGAGCTTTATGGTGACCCGCGACGACATCGCCGCGAACGACTACGACTTCAGCTTCAACAAATACGTCAAGGTCGAATACGAACGCAAGGAATACCCACCGACCAGCCAGCTCATGGCCGAACTGCGCGAGCTGAACGCCAAGTTCGCGGACGGTCTCAACACCCTCGACGCCATGCTCACCAAGGACGGTGAGTGATGGGGGATCTGGTTGATTTCAAGGATGTATTTGCCGATGTAACCCGCAAGGCGGTCAAGATTCCCGCGAAAGCGTATGAGCCTGAGGGAATATATCCGATTATTGATCAGGGACAGAATACTATTGCCGGTTATTCTGATTCTGAGAACGGTATTTATGATGATGTTCCCGCAATCGTATTTGGTGACCATACTTGCGCGGTGAAGTACGTGGAGGAACCATTCTTCATCGGTGCCGATGGAACCAAGGTACTTAAGCCATTGCGTTCCGATGATCTGAGATTCCTCTTTCATGCGTTGCGATATTATGCATCCCGATTGCCGGGTGAGGGAGAATACACCAGGCATTTCAAATGGCTGAAGGAATGTGTATTCGTCATTCCTGATATAGATGAGCAACACAGAATCGCAAACATTCTGGACGGTATCGAATCGCAGATTGTTGTTGCCAAGCAGATGCTCGCCAAAGCCGACGAACTCATCCAATCCCGCTTCGTCGAGATGTTCGACGATCCGACGGTGTCCTCTGACAAGATTCTTGGTGATGTTGCCGATATTCAGACGGGTGCTACTCCGCTTCGCTCAAATGCTGAGTATTACGATGGCCGTATTCCGTGGGTGAAAACCGGGGAGATCGATTATTCAGTTATTAAGGATGCTTCTGAGCATATTAGCGATAAAGCGGTGCAGGAGACGAATTGCAAATTATTTCCGATTGGCACAATCCTGATCGCAATGTACGGCCAAGGCAATACGCGCGGTAAAGCCGGCATTCTTGGTGTTGAAGCTGCTACTAATCAGGCTTGTGCCGCTGTCCTGTTGGATGCAGGCATATGCAATCCAATGTTTATGCTGTGGCAGCTGAAGCTGAAGTATGAAGAGTTGCGCTCGATGAGCTTGGGCGGTAATCAGAAGAACCTCAGCCTCGGGATTGTCAAATCGCTTTCAGTAAGTGTGCCGCCCCTCGCCCTGCAGAACGAGTTCGCCGAGTTCGTCACGTCGGTGGAATCCCTCAAATCCACCACCCGCCAACAGCTCGACCGCCTCACCACCCTCTACGCCAGCCTCACCCAACGCTACTTCGCCCAATAACAGATGGTCCTAAGTAAATGTTAGCTGCGTTCGTAGAGCGCGTCGAGGATTGGATACAGTCGTTCGGCGAATCGAGGTAGACCGCAGCGTTGGAGCAGGTATGCATAATCGGGCGTGAAAAACCGTTCTTCGGCGAGACGAAGCACCAGATCGTTGACGATCTCGCCGAAGAGGCTGCATGTGTCGAAAAATACGGGGAAGCTCATAGATCGCCTTTCTGCCGATCGGGTGACGTCGTCAGGAGAGCAGGGGATTGTCCAAAGTCGCCCGTGGATCCTCGTCGGCGGCGAGATCGTCGAACGTGCTGATGTTCTCGCGGTGCCGGGCGTTCATGTACTCCTGCAGATCGGCGAGCAGCACGCGACGGTGGCGGCCGACCTTTTCGAACGGGATTGCGCCATCTTCAAGCAATTTCACCAACGTGGGGCGTGAAACGCCGAGAAAATCGGCGGCATCCTGCGTGGTGAGCATCGTATCGTACGGTGCCACGAACACGGCCCGGCCGCGGGACAGCTGATCGGCGACCTGCATCAGCACATCCGCCAGTTCCGGGGTGAGCGGTCGTGCCGGAAAGCCAGGCACCTTAAGCGTCGCAACAGGGAAATCCGATTGACCGGATATGTCGTCAAACACGGCATCGGGAACCTCCCTTGCATCCTGTGCGATATGAGACAGGGCTTCCTTGATGTCCATAAGCCGGCGGCGATCCTCTGCGTTGGGCAGATAGGTCGTCGCGTCGTTGGCGAGACTGCGTGTTCCCATAATGGATCCTCCTTTTTGGCTGTAGCGGCAATCATGCAATGCCATATCAGCATATCAATAAACGAAATATTCGAAAACTCTTGCGTGTTCGCTGAGTTCGTCGCTTCGGTGGAGTCCCTCAAATCCACTACCTGTCAGCAGCTCGATCGTCTGGGCGCCCTCTGCGCCAGCCTCACCCGACGCTACTTCGCTTAGCGCCGACGGGCATCGACATGCAAGTAGTTTTATTTATTCCAGAAAAATGAAATAAATAAAATGTATTTGAATAATTCTGATATTATTGGAGAGTGAAAGTTGAGATTGCCTACATAGGGAGGTGATGGTGGTGATTGATCGGCCGCTATACCTGAAGAAACTTGACGCATGGAAGGACCGTGACGTTATCAAGGTGATCACCGGCGTGCGCCGTTGTGGCAAATCCACATTGATGACGTTGTGGAAACAGCGGCTGATCGATGAATACGGCATCGACCCGTCTTCCATCGTGCATATCAACCTTGAACTGCTGGAGAACGAGCCGCTGCTTGAATACCATCGGCTGTATGGTGAGATCCTCCATCGGCTCGACTCCTCGGCCGGCCGACGCTACGTCCTACTGGACGAAATCCAGAACGTGCCGGACTTCCAAAAAACACTGGACGGCCTGCAGGCTCGAGGAGACATGGACATCTACGTCACCGGATCGAACGCCACGCTGTTGTCGGGCACGTTGGCGACTCTCATCTCGGGCCGGTACGTGGAAATAGCCATGACACCGCTGTCGTTCGCCGAATACATGGGCGCAGCCCCCGTGCAAAGTAAAACTCCCCAACGCGCATGGTCCGAATACCTGCATGACGGGGCCCTGCCGGCCACACTCGCCCTCGCCGGCGATGAATCGCTGCTCCACGACTACCTTGACGGCATTCTCAGCACCGTGTTGTTCAAAGACGTGGCCGCGCGTCTCGGACTGTCCAACATGGCAGCACTCGAAACGATCACGCGCTACATGTTCGACAACATCGGCAACCTCACCAATCCCAAAGCCATAGCGAATGCCATGACCTCATCGGGCACGAAGATATCCGCCCCCACGGTGTCCAACTATCTGGAAGGGCTGGCCGCTGCATTCATCTTCTACCCGGTGCAACGCTACGACATCAAAGGCAAACGTGCATTACGACAGGAACGCAAGTACTATGCCGTGGACCTCGGCATGCGTCGCGTGCTGTGCTCCGGCAACGTGCGCGACACCGGTCGTCTGCTGGAAAACGTGGTGTTTTTCGAACTCATGCGACGGGAGGGGGAAGTGTACGTCGGGCAAAGCGCCGGCGGCGAGATCGACTTCGTGACCAACGGCGCCACCGGACGACGATACTATCAGGTCAGCGAATCCGTTCACGACCCGAACACGTTGGAACGAGAGCTGTCATCGTTGCGCGCGATACGCGACAATTATCCGAAGATGCTTATCACGCTGGATGACGAACGCCCTGTATCCCACGAAGGCATCCGGCAGATCTACGCGTTGGATTGGTTGCTCGAGACTCGAAGCTAGCGGTTTGCGGATGGACGCCTGTTGTACGATAGCGTTGGACGGGCGGCGACGGATGCCGCGACGTGGCGCATAAGGAGACGGATATGGCCAACTTCTCGTTTCTGCAAGGCCAAGACGACTACGCGATGTTCGCCGATGCGTGCCTGGAAGCGGAACGTGCGTTGTCGCTGTCGCCGACCATCAGCGCACTGGCCGCGCGCCGCGCGTTCGAATTCGCCGTCAAATGGACATACGCCGCCGACGACACCATCAAGCCGCCATACAAGGACAACCTGCAATCCCTCGTCCACGAACCCACCTTCCGCGCCGCGCTCGCCGACAACCACCTGTGGGAATCCCTGCAATACGTCATCAAAGCCGGCAACATGGCCGCCCATCAGGGCGCGCAGCTCAAACCCGAAGACGCGATGTTCTCCCTGAGCATCCTCTTCACGTTCATCCAATGGATCGACTACAGCTACGGCCGCCGCTACGTCAAACGCACCTTCGACCCCAAACAGGTCCCCGCCGTCAGCCGCGCTCTCGCCGCCAAGGAACGCAAGGCGCAGGAAGACGCCGCACGCAAGGAATACGAAGCGCAACTCGGCGAGCAGACCAAACAGATCGCCGAACTCGAAGCACAGGTGCGTGCCCTGAGCAGCCAGCTCGCCGCACGCAAGGCCGAACAACCCGCCGTCGAACACGTCTCCGCCGACGAATTCAGCGAATACCAGACCCGCACACGCTTCATCGACCTCGACCTGCAACTCGTCGGCTGGAACACGGCCCGCGACGTCATCGCCGAATACCCCGTCACCGGCATGGAAGGCAACCCCGGGCAGCAAGGCTACATCGACTACCTGCTCAACGGGCGCGACGGCAAACCGCTCGCCATCATCGAAGCCAAACGCACCGCCTACGACCCCGCCAAAGGACTCCAACAGGCACGCCTCTACGCCGACTGCCTCGAACGGCAATTCGGCTACCGGCCGCTCATCTTCCTCTCCAACGGATACCGGACCTACTTCGTCGACGACGAGCACGGCTCCTACCGTCAAGTCGGCGAAGTCTTCGCCCAGGACGACCTGCAACGCATCATCGACCGCCGCCGCACCGCCATCGACCCATCCACGGTCCCCGTCAACCTCAACGTCGCCGGCGGCAACGGGCGAGCCTACCAGCTCGAAGCCATCCAGGCCGTCTGCGACAACCTCAGCCAAGGCCAACGCCGCAGCCTGCTCGTCATGGCCACCGGCACCGGCAAGACCCGCGTGTCCGCCGCGCTCGCCGACGTGCTCATGCGCGCCGGACTCGTCAAAAACGTGTTGTTCCTCGCCGACCGCGTCGAACTCGTCGCGCAGGCGAACAGCGCGTACGGCGAATACTTCCCCGACTGGTCGCTGTGCAACCTGTGTTCCAACAAGCACGACACGGACGCGCGCGTTGTGTTCTCCACCTACCAGACCATGATCAACGCCATCGACGTGGAAACCGGCGCGGACGGCAAACCCGCGTTCTCCGCCGGACATTTCGACCTCATCATCGTGGACGAGGCGCACCGGTCGATCTTCAAGAAATACAGGGTCATCTTCGACCATTTCGACGCGCTCATGGTGGGGCTGACCGCCACGCCGCGCGACGACGTGGACCGCAACACCTACGACTTCTTCCACGTGCAGCACGGCGTGCCCACCTTCGTGTACGAGTACGCGCAGGCGCTCGCGGACCATGTGCTCGTGCCGTTCGTCAACGTCGAGGCTAAAACCAAGTTCATGGACGAAGGCATCACCTACGACGACCTGTCCGACGAAGACAAGGAGCGCTATGAGGAGGACTTCGGCGACGGCGACACCGATGACGACGGGGAGGACTGCGACACGGACGGCGGCACGACGAACCTGCCCGCGCACATCGACGCGGCCGCGATCAACACCTACGTGATGAACCCCGCCACCGTGGACACCGTATTGCAGGACCTGCACGACCACGGCATCGCGACCGACGGCGGCGAACGACTCGGCAAAACCATCGTCTTCGCCGCCAACCAGGCGCATGCGCGCTACATCGTCGAACGCTACACGGCGCTCTACCCCAAGGAATCGGCGCACGGCTTCATCAAAACCGTGCTGCACGGCGACGATTACGCGCACAGCATCATCGCCGAATTCAAACGCAAGTCGCTGCCCGTCATCACCGTCTCCGTCGACATGATGGACACCGGCGTCGACGTGCCCGACGTCGTCAACCTCGTGTTCTTCAAACCGGTGCGCTCCAAAATCAAGTTCTGGCAGATGATCGGCCGCGGCACGCGGCTCAGCCCCGAACTCGACTGCGTCGACAATGTCGACGGCGAATACGTCGGCAAACGCCGCTTCAAGATCTTCGACTACTGCGGCAACTTCGCGTTCTTCCGCGAACGGACGAACCCGGTCGAAGACAAGCTCGCCGCATCCGTCAGCGAGCGCATCTTCGCGCGCAAAGCCGAATTGGTGCAGGCGTTCCAGTCGAGCACGTTCACGGACGATCCGCAGACCGTCCGGTGGCGCGACGACCTGATCGCGGACCTGACCGGACAGATCGGCTCATGGGACACGAACACGGTCGGCGTGAGGCTCAAACGCGAATACGTGGAACGATACCGCACCGCCGACGCATACACGTTCCTCAACGACCTGAACGTACGCGAACTCACCCACGAACTCGCGCCATTGGCCCACTGGGACGAACAAGACACGTACGCGCTGCGCTTCGACGCGCTCATGTACGGCATGATGGTCGCCCGTGCGGCCGGCGAACCGGCGAAGGCCTATACGACCAAGCTGCGCACGATCGCCGTGCAACTGGGCGAACGCATGACCATCCCGCAAGTGCAACGGCAACGCGAACTGGTCACGACGATCATCAACGACGACGGATACCTCTCCGGACTGCCGGTGAGCGAACTGGAGCACATGCGCGTCCGACTGCGCGACCTCGTCCGATTCATCGCGGACACCGGACGACGCAGGACCATCATCACCGACCTGACCGACCCGCTCGTCGAACGTACCGAAAACCAGCCATTCGACATCGCCGAACACTACGACGACTACCGTCTCAAAGTCAACCGATACGTCAACGAACACCACGACGACGAAGCGATACGCAAACTCCGGCACAACGAACCATTGGACGCCGACGACTACAGCGAACTCGAACGCGTGCTCGTCCACGAACTCGGCACGCCTGCCGAATACGAGACGGCATACGGATCGCTGCCGTTCGGACTGCTGGTGCGGCGCATCGCCAAACTCGACCATACGGCCGCCATGAACGCGTTCGCCGAGTTCATCAACACGCACACGCTCAACCAGGCGCAGATCGGTTTCCTGCACACCGTCATCGACTACATCGAGCACAACGGATACCTCGACCCCGAACAACTCACCAGACCGCCGTTCGACCGACCAAGACCGATGTTCAAACTGTTCGACACGAAACAGGCCATGGACCTGATCCTGTGCATCCGCAAGGTGCGCGACAACGCCACGGTGCCGGGCGGCACGGCGGGCGGTGCGGTGGACAGGGCGCTCGCCGGCTGACGGGCGCATCGCTATGCGGGTAGCCGAAAATGGGCGTCGCGGGCGGCGGCGGTCGCTTTGAACGGGTAGAGTAGCACAACGTAATGTATTGTGAACCAAGGAGATAAGGTGGCAGGATTCATGACACCCTCACCCACGATGGGCGAAGGCGACGCCCCGTCCATGGTGGATCCGATTTTCAACCGGCTGCTCAAGGACCGCATCATCTGGATGGGTGAAGAGGTCAAGGACGATATGGCCAACCGCATCTGCGCCCAGATGCTGATGCTCGCGGCAGAGGATCCGAAGAAGGACATCTGGCTGTACATCAACTCGCCGGGCGGTTCGATCACCGCCGGCATGGCGATCTACGACACCATGCAGCTCATCGAACCCGACGTGGCGACCGTGGGCCTGGGCATGTGCGCGTCGATGGGCCAGTTCCTGCTCAGCTCCGGCACGCCGGGCAAGCGCTTCCTGACCTCGCATGCGCGCGTGCTCATGCACCAGCCGTCCGGCGGCATCGGCGGCACCACCACCGACGTGCGCATCAACGCCGAGCTCATCATGGACATGAAGAAGACCCTCGCCGAGCTCACGGCCAAGCAGACCGGCCACACCGTCGAGGAGATCTACCGCGACAACGAGTACGATCACTGGTTCACCGCGCAGGAGGCGCTGGAATACGGTTTCGTCGACAAGATCGTGTCCACGCACGACACGATGAGCGCGAAGGAAGGGGAGTGAGTCACATGGCATCCGAGGAAGCGAAGTTCGTCGCACGCGCCGAACGTCTGGCCGGTCCGGCCGGCGTCGTCGGCTTCATGCCGGCCGCCGCGCGCGAGGCCGCGTTCGCCGGCCGCGGCATGGCCCCGGCCGCGCCGCAGGACCGGTACATCCTGCCGCAGTTCAGCGAGAAGACGCCGTACGGCATGAAGACGCAGGACCCGTACACCAAGCTGTTCGAGGACCGCATCATCTTCATGGGCGTGCAGGTGGACGACACGTCCGCCGACGACATCATGGCCCAGCTGCTCGTGCTCGAATCGCAGGATCCGAACCGCGATGTGATGATGTACATCAACTCGCCGGGCGGCTCCATGACCGCGATGACCGCGATCTACGACACCATGCAGTACATCAAGCCCGACGTGCAGACCGTGTGCCTCGGCCAGGCCGCGTCCGCGGCGGCGATCCTGCTGGCCGCCGGCGCCAAGGGCAAGCGCCTTATGCTGCCCAACGCGCGCGTGCTCATCCATCAGCCGGCCATCGATCAGGGCTTCGGCAAGGCCACCGAGATCGAAATCCAGGCCAAGGAGATGCTGCGCATGCGCGAATGGCTCGAGACCACGCTCGCGAAGCACACCGGACAGGACATCGAGAAGATCCGCAAGGACATCGAGGTCGACACGTTCCTGACGGCCCAGGAGGCCAAGGCGTACGGCATCGTGGACGAGGTGCTCGAACACCGTTCGTGAATTTCATGACGGATACCCTCAGCCGGGTTCGGCCGAGGGTATCTTTGTATGTGGCCGCATAGGGCATGGCCGTGCGGCGCGGACGCACGGGATGCGCGGCGCGCGGCACGGGCCGCGGCCGGCGAGACGAGGGAGTGACATGGGACGCGTGGTGAGCTACAACGAGGACGTGCCGCGCTGCACGTTCTGCGGCAAGACCGAACACCAGGTGCGCAAGCTCGTGGCCGGACCGACCGCCGCGATCTGCGACGAATGCATCGAACTGTGCGTCGAGATCATCTCCGAGGAACGGCGGCGCAACGCCGACGTCAACGCGCTCTCGCTGCCCAAGCCGGCCGAGATCAGCGCCTACCTCGACCAGTACGTCGTCGGCCAGCAGGCGGCCAAACGCACGCTGTCCGTCGCCGTGTACAACCATTACAAGCGCGTCAACATGGAGCTGCACGAGGCCGCCGACCAGCTGGGCGGCCGAGCCGACGGCCGTGCGGACGGCATGGGAGCCGGGGTGAACGGTGCCGGGGCGTCGAGGCGGCGCGGCACCGACCCGCTCGACGGCGTCGAGGTCGCCAAATCGAACATCCTGTTGCTTGGCCCCACCGGCGTCGGCAAGACGTATCTCGCGCAGTCGCTCGCCCGCGTCATGAACGTGCCGTTCGTCATCACCGACGCCACCACGCTCACCGAGGCCGGATACGTGGGCGACGACGTCGAAACCGTGCTGCAGCGGCTCATCGAGGCCGCCGACGGCGACGTCGAACGCGCCCAGCATGGCATCGTCTACATCGACGAGATCGACAAGATCGCCCGCAAATCCGGCGAGAACACGTCCATCACGCGCGATGTGTCCGGCGAGGGCGTGCAGCAGGCGCTGCTCAAGATCCTCGAGGGCACCATCGCGTCCGTGCCGGTGGAGGGAGGCCGCAAGCACAAGGAGCAGGAGACCGTGCAGATCGACACGCGCGGCATCCTGTTCATCTGCGGCGGCGCGTTCGTGGGGCTGTCCGACATCATCTCGCGGCGCGTCGGCGCGCGGGAGACCGGCTTCGGCGCCGCATGGCACGATCACGAGGTGCGGCCGGAGGAGCTGCTCGAGCAGGTCAGCGCCGACGATCTCGCCGAATTCGGACTGCTGCCCGAGTTCATCGGCCGTCTGCCGGTCGTGAGCGTGTTGGACGAGCTGACCGAGGACGATCTGGCGCGCATCCTCGTCGAGCCGCGCAACGCGCTGACCAAGCAGTACCGCAAGATGTTCGCCGCGGATGGCGTGGATCTCGCGTTCACCGACGAGGCGGTGCGCGCGATCGCCGCGACCGCGATCACGCGGGGGACCGGCGCGCGCGGCCTGCGGTCGATCATTGAGAAGACGTTGGAATCCACGATGTTCACGCTGCCGAGCCTGGACGACGTGGGACAGGTGATCGTGGACGCCGCGTCGGTCAACGGCACCGGCGAGCCGAAGCTCGTGCGCGCCGAGGAGACGACGGTGCCGGTGCGGCGGAGGCGTGCCGCCTGACGGTCGCGCATGCGATGGCATGCGGTGAGAACGGCCTGATATGGCGCGACACGCCGAATGTTGCGATTCCGGCGATGGTGTTGTAGTTTATACGGGTTGCCGAAAACAAGACAACATGCGCCAGTAGCCCAGCGGATTAGAGCAGCTGACTACGGATCAGCAGGTCGCAGGTTCGAATCCTGTCTGGCGCACGCCTCTGGCCACAAGAGGTTAAAGAGTGGTGTTGCGCCAGTAGCCCAGCGGATTAGAGCAGCTGACTACGGATCAGCAGGTCGCAGGTTCGAATCCTGTCTGGCGCACGAGCTGTGAAGCGATTCACGGCACAACCAATAACCGAATAACGGTATGCGCCAGTAGCCCAGCGGATTAGAGCAGCTGACTACGGATCAGCAGGTCGCAGGTTCGAATCCTGTCTGGCGCACGCTGAAACCCCTTGTTTCCGCATGGAGACAAGGGGTTTTTCAATACGTCCGGCCGGGAGACTCATCACGGCTACGCTCCGGGCGAAATAGAACATATGTTCGTATACGATGGAATGACCGATCCCGCGGCAAGCGGGCGGTGCGTGGAAGCGATACCGAGCGGATATGGAGGATGACATGGGCGTACGACGTGGATTCTGGGGCACGGCGCGGCACATCGCCGCGTCGGACCGTCTGTCCGGCCTGATCATGCTCGGATTCGCGCTCATCGGCCTGATCCTCGCGAACCTGCCGGCCACCGCCCACCTGTTCGAAGCGGTCGCGGAGACGCACATCGCCGTGCCGCACACCAACCTTGACCTGCCGATCGGCCATTGGGCGCAGGACGGCCTGCTCACCATCTTCTTCCTGACCGTCGGGCTCGACCTCAAACAGGAGCTCACCACCGGCTCCCTCGCCAATCCCAAGGCGGCGGCCGTGCCGATGCTGTGCGCGGTGGGCGGCATGATCGCGCCGCCCATCCTGTTCGTGGTGGTCACGTTCCTGTTCGCCGCATATGGGCCCGGGGACCCGGGCAGCGTGATTCTGCCGACCACCGGCGGCATGATCCCGTTCGCCGAGACCGTGCACGGTTGGGCGGTGCCCACGGCCACCGACATCGCGTTCTCACTGGCCGTCCTCGCCCTGTTCGCCAAAGGGTTGCCCGGCTCGATCCGCGCGTTCCTGATGACGTTGGCCACCGTCGACGACCTGTTGGCGATCATCCTGATCGCCGTGTTCTTCTCGTCGGTGAACGCATGGTACTGGTTCGCCGGCATCGCCGTATGCGCGGCCGCATGGGCCGTGCTCGTGCGCATGCGCCGCGTACCGTGGATCGCCGTCGCCGTGGTGGGCGTGCTCGCCTGGGTGATGATGTTCGAGGCCGGCATCCATCCCACGCTCGCCGGCGTGCTGGTCGGCCTGCTCACGCCGGCACGGGAACGGTTCGGCGAGGCCACGCCGCGCGCCGAACGCTACGCCGACAAGCTGCAGCCGTTCTCCGCCCTGCTGGCGCTGCCGATCTTCGCCTTGTTCGCCACCGGCGTCCACTTCGAGGCGCTGACTCCCGAACTGCTGCTGTCCCCGGTGGTCATCGGCATCATCGTGGCGCTGGTGGTCGGCAAGCCGCTGGGCATCATGACCACCGCATGGCTGTCCACGCATCTCGGCGGCCTGAGGATGGCCGAAGGACTGCGCGTGCGCGACATGTTCCCCGCGGCCTGCGCCTGCGGCATCGGTTTCACGGTGTCGTTCCTCATCGCCTCGCTGGCATACACGAACATGGAGCTCTCCGCAGAGGCGCGGTTCGGGGTGCTCATGGCCTCGCTGATCGCCGCCGCCGTCTCCGGCGTGCTGCTCAGTAGGCAATCGCAGCGGTACGCCGCCCGGCAAACGGCATGAGCATATGAGCCTATGAAGGAGGACTCGCATGACGAACGATCACGACATTCACGGTATCCACGACGTCCACGCCACCGGCGGCAATCCGCTCGGCGCGACATACCAACGCGGGCCGGCCATCATGCGCGGGCCCATGATCCCGGCCGACAGCAGCACCGCCAGCCTGCTCAAACACGATGACGGCGCCGTCTGGCGGGACCTCGACCCGTGGCGCGTGCTGCGCATCCAATCGGAGTTCGTCGAAGGCTTCGACGAACTCGCCGGACTCGGACCGGCGGTCAGCGTGTTCGGCTCGGCGCGTACGCAACCGGACAGCGACGACTACCGTGCCGCGGAACGTATGGGACGCATGATCGCCGAACGCGGCGTCGCCGTCATCACCGGGGGAGGGCCCGGCATCATGGAGGCCGCCAACAAAGGCGCGGCCATGGCCGGTGGCAAGTCGGTCGGCCTCGGCATCGAACTGCCGCATGAGCAGGGACTCAACGATTATGTGAACCTCGGACTGAGCTTCCGCTACTTCTTCGTACGCAAGACCATGTTCACCAAATACTCGTCAGGCGTCATCGTCTGCCCGGGCGGTTTCGGCACATTCGACGAGATGTTCGAAGTGCTGACGCTCGTGCAGACGCACAAGATCACGTCCATGCCCGTGGCCCTCTACGATACGGTCTATTGGCGGGGCCTGTTCGACTGGCTGAACGGCACGGTGAAGGACCGGGGCATGATCTCCGACATCGATCCGAATCTGGTGGTCATGACCGACGACGTGGACGAAGCGGTCGCCGTGGCCACGTCGTCGATCAGCGCTTGACGGCGACGAGCAGGCCGGTGCCGCTGGGCGTCAGCGTCGAATCGAACCGTTCATCGGACTCCACGACGTCGATGAACTCGCGCATGGCGACGGCCTTGTCGCCGCGGTCGGCGGGATTGAGCACGCCGCCGTTCGCGCCGGCCGTCTCCAAGGCCAGTACGTCGGTGAATACGACCGCGCCGTGGCCGCGCAGCAGACGCGGCGCCTGATCGAACGTCGCCGCATAGTTGTCGGCGTCACCCGCCACGACGATCAGATCGTAATCGTCGCCGTTCAGACGGGGAAGGAACGTGCCCGCCGGAGCGTTCACGGCACGCAGTTTGGTGGCGGTATAGTCGGACAGTTTCGCGAACGCGCCGCGGATCAGGCCGATGCCCTGCGCCGACGAGTCGACGGCGGTCAGCTGGCCGGCATTGCGCAAGCCGCTGACCAGCTGCAGCGTCTCCACCAGGGAACCGGTGCCCACGGCGATCACCGACGTCGCGCCGGTCAGCTGGACCAGCGTCGCCAGCAGCTCCGCCTGCGCCGCCGAACCCTGCGGGAAGCCGGCCTCCTCGGCCTGCCGGCGCATCACGTTCAGAAACGACGCCTGACGGGAGAACGCGTGATCCTCCGCATACTCCCAAGCCTTGGCGAGATTCGTGTACGACGTCTTGTCCATAACCACCTACCGTTTACCGTGTATATCCGCGATCCGCACCCGCATATGGCGGGAGCTCAACGTTCTTTGACCTTGGCGACGATCTGCCACATCTCCTCGCCGACATCGATGCCGCGCGGGCATTGTCGCGAGCAGGCGCGCACCGACTGGCATGCAGCCACGCCGTCCGCCGTGTCGATCGCGTCGAGACGCGCCGCCGTGGCCGTGTCGCGGGAATCGTTGACGAACCGGGATGCCGCGATCAGCGCGGCGGGGCCAATGAACGCGTCGCCGCCGGCGAACACCGGGCAGCTGCCCTCGCACACGCCACAGGCGATGCAGTTCGACAGCATCTCGTATTTGGCGAGCTGTTCGGGCCGTTGCAGGTATTCGAACACATCCACCTTGCCGTCATGCGTGGTGGCGAGCACGCCGTCGGCCTGCAGATACGGCTTGAGCTTGCGGATCTGGTCGAGCATCGGATCGATGTCGGCGATCAGATCGCGCTGGACGGGGAAGCCGGGAAGCGGCGCAAGCTCGATCACGCCAAGCCCATCCGATGCGTCGGTCCCGGCGTCGGGCAGAGTCGTCTCGTCATCGGCGTCGCCGGTGTGACGGAAGCCCTCGTCGTCGGGCTGCGCGAACGGGTTCGGACGCTGCGCCCAATCCTTGACGGTCGCGGTGCACAGCAGCGTCGGCGTGCCGTTGATCGCGACCGCATCCGAACCGCACATGCCATGCCCGCACGAATACCGGAAGGCGAGCGTCGGATCGACGGTGCGCTTGACGGTCAGCAGACAGTCGAGCACCGTGTCCTCCGGGCGGACGCGCAGCGTATACTCCTGCGTCCACTGCTTACCGCGCGGACGACGGTTGCGCGACGCGCCGCCGCCGAACGGGGATCCGCCCTTCTTGGCGAACGGACTGCCGCCACGAGCACCGCGGTCACGTTCGGGACGCGGGGTGAACCGGTTCACGCGCAACGTCACCGTGGTCAGCGCATCGTCCATGCCGCTCATACTTCCTGCCTCCTGATCACACCGGAATCGACATTACATTGTGCCATAAGCCGTGGCCGTCAGTATGCGCGCGCCTGGGGCGGGTAGTCGACGATATGCACCGGCTGCCAGAGCAGCCCGTCGCCGGAGCACATCGAGTGGGCGAGGAAATGCGCATCGTCACGGTCGGGATAGTCGAGCCGCTTGAGCGAGCCGCGCGACTCATGCCGTGCGTCGGAGGCGCGCAGCACCGTTTCGCCCAGCGACACCAGATGCCGCGCCTCCCAGATCGCGGTGACCTCCTGGTTGAACGCCGCCATGTCGCTGTGCGCGTGCAGCGCGGCTGCACGCGGCGCGAGCTCGTCATGCAACGCGGCGAGCGCCGTGCCGATCGTGTCGGCGCTGCACCGGACCGCCACGGCCCGTTCCATGACGCGGCCGAGATCGGCGAGCAGCCGGTACGGATTGTCGTCGATAGCGTCGGACGCGCCGTTGGCCGCATCATCCGCGGCGTCGGCGGGGGAGAGCAGCATGGCGAGTTCGTCCTTGCGCGCGGCCGCGGCCGCATCGACCGCCGCCGTCAGCGGGTCGTCCGTCGTATCCGCCGCATCGGCCATCGGATCGTCGACCGGATGTTCGACGATCCGCGCGGCCAACGCCAATCCGGCACGGTTGCCGAACAGGCAGGCGTCGAGCAGCGAGTTGCCGCCCAGACGGTTCGCGCCATGCACGGACACGCACGAGCATTCGCCGGCGGCGAACAGTCCCTCGACCACCGTACGCCGACCGGCATCGTCGCCGGCCATCCACCGGTATACCTCGCCGTCCGTCGTGATCGGAATGCCGCCCATCGTGTAATGCGCGGTCGGTTTGACCGGCACCCAATGCTTGGCGGGATCGATGTTCGCGTATTTGCGGATCGTTTCGACCACCTGCGGCAGCACCGCCTCCATATGATCGCGGTCGATGCCGGTCATATCCAGCCACACGCAGTCCTTCGGGCCGTCGGGATCCTTCGGATCGGCCACGCCGCGGCCGGCGTCGATCTCCGCCATGATCGACCGGCTCACCACGTCGCGCGCCGCCAGATCACGATGCTCCGGCGCATACTGCGCCATGAACGCCTCGCCGTCCGCGTTGCGCAGTACGCCGCCCTCGGCGCGCGCCGCCTCGGACAGCAGAATGCCCGTATGCGCCAGACCCGTCGGATGGAACTGCACGAACTCGGCATCCTCCAACTGCAATCCCGCGGCCAACGCCAACGCCATGCCGTCGCCGGTCAGATCCCACGAATTCGACGTCGTATGGAACAGGCGTCCTGCGCCGCCGGTCGCCAGCAGCACATTGCGCGCATGGATCGCATGCACGGCACCGGCATGCGTATCGTAGGCGACCACGCCGGCGACACGGGAACGATCGGCATCCAGCACCAGATCGGTCACGTACCATTCCTCGGCGAACTCGACGCCGGCCGCCACGCACTGCTGCCACAGCGAATGCAGGATCTGATGGCCCACGCGGTCGGCCGCATACGCCGCGCGACGCACCGGCTCCCTGCCGAAATCCTTCGTGTGGCCGCCGAACCGGCGTTGCGCGATACGCCCGTCGTCGGTACGCGAAAACGCCACGCCGTCACGTTCCAGATTGATCACCGTCTGCGGCGCATACTCGGCCAGCAGTTTCGCCGCATCCTGATCGACCAGCCAATCGCCGCCCTTGACCGTGTCGAAATAATGCCATTGCCAGTCATCGGCCTCCACGTTGCCCAGGCTCGCGGCGATGCCGCCCTCGGCGGAACCGGTGTGCGAACGCAACGGCTGCAGTTTCGAGATCACCAGGATCCTCGGCTCGACGCCGTCATCGCGCAACCCGCGGATCGCATCGGAACGC
This sequence comes from Bifidobacterium ramosum, assembly GCF_009299505.1. Lineage (GTDB taxonomy): Bacteria > Actinomycetota > Actinomycetes > Actinomycetales > Bifidobacteriaceae > Bifidobacterium > Bifidobacterium ramosum. The sequence continues at coordinate 435,300 of NZ_WBSM01000001.1, forward strand.
AGCATTCCCAACGCCGCCGACAGGCCGGCCGCGCCCGCGCCGACGATCACCGCATCATACATGTCTTCGATATGCTTCGGACTCATACCCACGATTGTCGGGAGACGTCGGGACGAAGCGTCGGCGCGCCATAATGGAACCCATGACAGTAGCATTCAACCAGCGGGTATACGACGTGGTGCGCCGCATACCGCGCGGCATGGTCGCCACCTACGGGCAGATCGCCTCGTTGGCCGGCAACCCGCGCAACGCACGATTCGTCGGATACGCCCTGCACGCCAACCCCGAACCCGGCGTGATCCCCTGCCATCGCGTCGTCTTCCGCGACGGTTCGCTCGCCCCCGGATTCGCCTTCGGCGGTCCCGACGAGCAACGCGCGCTCCTCGAAACTGAAGGCGTGCCGTTCATCCCGCCGCGGACCGACGACGGCAACGCCGGCGCCGACGGCTGGCGCGTCGACCTGTCCCGATGCCAATGGGACGCCTGACCGTTCGTCTCATCCGCACTCATGCGAGCCGACCACACGAGACCCCGCTTTTCCCTCCTTTCCGCCCTTCGACCGCACCGACACGACGCCATCCGCAACCGTCACCAGCCCATCGGCCTCCAACCGGCCCAGCAACGCCAACGCCCGACCGATCGACGGTACCCCATCCATCCGCTCGGCGATCGCCGCGACGCTCGCCGCGACCCGATCGCGCCGACAACGCCGCAGCGCCGCGGCCACCGAACGACACATCGCATCGCCGTCGTCGCGTTCGGCATCCGAACCGCCACACGATTCCGACGGCACGGGTGACGGCACGGCCGGCAGCACGGGCGCATGCGCCGGATGGCACACGCCCTCAGCGCTCGCCGACAACAGCAGGATCGCCCGGTTGTCGTGAATCAGCCTGTTGCATCCCGCATTGTGCGGTGTACCGGCGTCACCGGGCGCGGCATACACCTCACGGTTGAGCTCCGCGGCCCAATTCGCCGTATTGAGGGCGCCGGAACGCAGCCGGGCCTGCGTGACGACGACCGTGGATGCCAACGCCGCGATGATGCGGTTGCGCAGCAGAAACCGGCGGCCCTCCGGAACCGTGCCGGGCGGCAGTTCGCTGACCAGCGCACCGCCGTGCTCCACGATGGCCTCGAATAGCCGGCGGTTGCATTGCGGCCCGGCCAAATCCAATCCACCGGCGAACACCGCCACCGTACGTCCGATCGCGGTCCGATCCGGCGACCGATCCATCGCCGCCAACGCACCCCAATGTGCGGCCGCATCGGCGCCCATCGCCCCGCCGGAGACCACCAGATGACCGGCCAGCGCGGCACGCTCGCCGAACCCACGCGCCAACGCCCGGCCATACTCGTTCACGCCGCGCGAACCCACCACCGCCACCGGTTTCGAACAGCTCGTCAACGCGGCCGGATCGCCCACGCCCCACAGGCACAACGGAGGCGCCCAATCCTTGCGGATGGACAGATCGGCCAGCTGCGTCGGCCAGAACGGGCTTGACGGGTCGATGATCCACTGCGTGCCATGGGCCGTCAACCGCCGTTCCAGATCGGCCGGATCCAGTGACTCCAACCGTGCCAACCGCCGATGCCAGCCGGCCAACGCGGTGTGGAAGGCCTGCATGGCCCGCGTCGTGCGTTGACGACCCCACCGCGCCAATCCCACGGCGAACACGTCATCCAACGCGCGCCGGGCCGCACCCGCCCGAGACCCCTGAACCTCCCGTGGCCGTGCGTCGACGATCAGCCGCAGCAACGCCGTCGCGTCACCGTCGACGCCTTTGAGCGCGGCGACCATGATGGCATCCGCGCCGTCCAGACAACAGGTGAGCGTGGCGAGCGCCAACGTCTGCACGCCGGTCGTCAATGTCTGTGCACTGGCTGCGCCGTCTGCACCGATCCCGCCGGTCATCGCAGCCTCGTCCGCAACATGATGCCCTGATCGATCTCGTCAACGCCGGGTGAGACGCGCCCGCCCAGATCCGCCAACGTCCACGCCAACCGCATCGCACGATCCGCGCCACGCAGACTCAGCCGATGCGTCTCCAACGCATGATTGACCGACGCGATCACCTTCGCCGACGTCCGCGCACGCAGCCACTCTCCGGACGCCTGCGCATTGCACGACCACCCGTACGCGGCGAACCGTTCCCGCGCCACCGTCCGCGCCAGCACCACCATGCGGCGCATATCCCGACTGCTTTCCCGAGGCCGGCCATCATCCCCGCCGATACGATCGACGGGCGGCACCTCCACCTGAATGTCGATCCGATCGAGAATCGGACCCGACAGCCGCGCGAAATAACGGACCCGTTCCCGCTCACGACAGGTGCACCGCTCGCCGCTGCCATACGCGAACCCGCACGGACACGGATTCGCGGCCATGACCAACTGGAACCGTGCCGGATAATGCGTCGTGCCCTTCGCCCGCGACAACGACACATACCCGGATTCCAACGGCTCACGCAACGTCTGCAACGCCTGCGAGGAGAACTCCGGCGCCTCATCCATGAACAGCACGCCGCGATGCGCCCTCGTGATCGCGCCCGGACGCGCCAGCCCCGAACCGCCGCCGACCAGCGCGGCATTCGACGCGGTGTGATGCGGCGCCTCGAACGGCGGCACGTCACTGATGCCGAAATACGGCAGCGTCCCGCACAACGACCGTATCGACGCCACCTCCAGCTCCTCGTCGGCATTCAACGGGCACATGATGCCCGGCATGCGCGAGGCAAGCATCGTCTTGCCCGAACCCGGAGGGCCGACCATGATCACATGATGCCCGCCGGCGGCCGCCACCTGCAACGCCCACTTGGTCATATGCTGACCGACCACCTCGCCCATATCGCCCGCGACCGGCGGCGTGAACGGCTCGGCATCGGCACCGCAGGACGAGGCCGCCGGCGTGTCGGCCGGAATCCGATACCGCGCGTCACCGCCCATCAGCTCGATCAGCTCGCCGACATGACGGATACACGTCACCTCTAGACCCTCGACCAACGCGGCCTCCTGCGCATTGCCCTGCGGCACGATCATCCGCGGTATGCCGCGCTCGCGGGCGAGCAGCATGATCGGCAGCAGCCCCTGCACCGGCAGCACCGTGCCGTCGAGATTCACCTCGCCGAGCGTGATGGTGTGTTCGAGGCAGTCGTGCGGGATCACGCCCGATGCGCTCAGGATGCTCGCCGCGATCGCCAGATCGTGCGACGATCCGCGTTTCGGCATGGATGCGGGGGAGAGGTTGACCGTGACCCGGGTCTCCGGCCAGTGGAATCCGCTCGCCTGGCATGCGGACTTCACCCGTTCGCGCGATTCGCTGAGCGAGGCGTCGGGAAGTCCGACGACCGAGAAATGCGGCAGTCCCGGCGACACGAACGCCTGAACCTGCACGATGAAGGCCTTGAGTCCGAGCAATCCGACCGATAATGCGCTGCCGATGGCCATCAGAACGCCTCCCGGATGTGATTGACCGCCGGCTGGCCGTGCGACGGCACGGTGATGGCGATGACGTCGAACCGCACGCCGCGGTGGGCGAATCGGTGTTCGGGGTCGGTCAGCCACTGCACGCCGGCGCGTCGCAGTCCCATGCGTTTGCGTGCGGTCACCGCCTCCTGTGGAACGCCGAACCGCGTGCTGCGTCGCGTCTTGACCTCGACGAACAGGATGACGCGCTGATGCGTCAGCGCGATGAGGTCGATTTCGCCGTAGCGCGTCCGCCAGTTGCGGTCGAGGATCGTGCAGCCCTGCCGCTGCAGCCACAGGGCGGCGTAATCCTCGCCGAGCGAGCCGAGCCGTTTCGGATCGAGCGTGGGGTCCGCGAGCCGTGCGGCGAGCTCGCCCGTTGTGGACGTGGGGCTGATGGTGGTCTGGCTGGTGGTGATTGCAATGGTCATGGTTCCAGTGCACCAGACCCGTGCCGGGGCGCACAAGGCCAACCGGGCAATGTGGACGCAAACGGCGACGCTCGGCGTGTTGTGGATAACTCGATGTGGACAAGTAGGGGGTATATTGCCCCGTAATCGTTGCCGTTGCTGGGCTGAGGCGTTGTGGATAACCGTCGGCGGCGGGATGGGTCACGGTGTCGCGCGCCACTGAACCGTCACCGGATCGTCACTGGGCCGTCACTAGGCCGCCGGCGAACCGTCACCGGCGGGCACCGCGGACGGGCCCTACAGGCCGGCTTCCGCCAACGAGATGTAGCCCGTGTCGATCAGCGTGGCCTTGAGGTTCGATGCGCTCACCGCGAGCAGATCCTCGCTGATGACGGGGGTCGTCTTGCCGTTGATCTTGGCCGAGCCCAATGCGGCCACGTCGGCCTTGCTGAGCTTGGACCCGGCGTTGAGCGCGAGGCTCGCCTTCGCCACGTCGTCCGCCAGCGCGTCGCGGTTCTCGAGCGCGGTCATCCACTGCTGGCCGGCGACGATCTGCGGCATCGAGTCGACGTATGCGCCGTACCCCGTGACGATGGGCCAGCGGGCGTTGATCGTCTCGGCGTTCTTCGCGGCGTCGGCATCGTCGTTGCCATCGGTCGTCTCGCCGTCCGCTTCGGGGGCCTTGATCGGATCGGGCACCTTGCCGCGTTGCAGGTCCTTCTTGCCGGTGATGTTCTCCACGATGCCCGAAATGGTGATCTCCGGATTGATGTCGGCCGCGGAACCCGTATAGCCCAGATCGGTCAGCTCCTTGACCACGCCCGACGCGACGTAGTCGTTCATCGCGATGATGCCGTCGATGCGCGTATGCGTCTTCGCGTGGTCGTCCATGCCCAGCCGCCGGCGCAGCTCGTCGCGCACGTCCGTGTCCTTGGACGAGGCGAACGCGACGTTCATCCAATCGTCGTCGCCGGTGTCCGCGGTCAGCATGCCGGACGGGCTCACCGCCTGCCCGGACCGGAAATACGGCTGCAGCACCGACCATACGCCCTTGAACGCCGCCTTGGCGAAGGCTGCGCTGTCGTCCGAAGGCGTCGCGTCCTGCGCATCGCCGGACGCCGAACCGTCCGTGGCGGCGACGCTGTACGGCAGCAGCACCTCGATGTTCTTGGGATTGTCGACGCTCGTCTTGTCCAGTTCGAGTTTGTCGGCCAGCTTGCGCGCCTGCACGGCGCCGATCTGTTCCGCGGTGGACATGCGCACGTAGACGTCCGGCTGGAATCCGGGGATCGTACCGGCTAGCAGGATCACGTGCATGCCGTTCTCCTGCGCGAGACGCAGCGCGGACGCGAGCCGTTCGACCGCCTCGGTATCGGTGCCCTCGGTGCTGCCCTTCGCGTCGGCGGTGCCGCCGTCGGTGCTGTTCGCGACGGTCTGGTCGAGATAATCGCCGTACTGGCGGACCGTGTCGTCAGGCGACGTGACCGGGGCGACGACGAGCGTCGTATGCTTCGCGTCGGCCGTGTCGGTGGCATCGGACTGGGCCGCGTCTGATTGGGCTGCGTCGGATGCGGACACGCCGGAGACCACGTAGTCCTGGATGTCGCGGCTCTGCTTGTCGAGATCGTCGGCGGAGGACGCCATGATGCGTTTCTTGGCCACGCCGGCGTCCCGCAACGATTGCGTCAGCGCCGGAACGAACTTCGTCCACTTGTTCAGCGGCGTGTTGCCGGAGATGGTCACACCGTCGGACGGCGTGAAGATCGCCACCGCGCCGGCCGACGCGGTCTGCGACTGCGTGCCGTTCGTCTGGGCGTCCGCGTTGTCCGACGTCGGCCCGTCCGGCGCGCAGGCGGCAAGGCCCAGCGTCATGGCAAGGCATGCCGCCATCGACGTCATGCGCCGCACGGCGCGTCCGATTCGCAAGGCCATGATCCATCCTCCCCAACATGGCGGTCGGTTATGCTGAGATGATTCTAGTAGGTCGGGTATGAAAAAGCCCGGATGCGTGCTGATCCACGCATCCGGGCCGTGCCGGTCTGCCGACGTGCCGGTCAGTGCAGCGCCTTGGCGAGGTTCTCGTCGAGCGCGTTCATGAAGCCCTCGGTGTCGAGCCACGGCTGGTCGGGGCCGATGAGCATCGCGAGGTCCTTGGTCATCTGGCCTCCTTCCACGGTGTTCACGATCACCTTCTCCAGCGTTTCGGCGAAGTGACGCACCTCGGGCGTGCCGTCGAGGTCGGCGCGGTGCTTGAGACCGCCCGTCCATGCGAAGATCGACGCGATCGGGTTCGTGGAGGTCTTCTCGCCCTTGAGCCAGCGGCGGTAGTGGCGCGTCACCGTGCCGTGCGCGGCCTCGGCCTCCACGGTCTGGCCGTCCGGGGTCATGAGCACCGAGGTCATCAGGCCCAGCGAGCCGAAGCCCTGCGCCACGGAATCGGACTGCACGTCGCCATCGTAGTTCTTGCATGCCCAGATGTAGCCGCCATGCCACTTGAGCGAGCTGGCCACCATGTCGTCGATCAGGCGGTGCTCGTAGGTGAGCCCCTCGGCTTCGAAGCGGTCCTTGTACTCCGTCTCGTACACTTCGGCGAAGATGTCCTTGAACTGGCCGTCGTACGCCTTGAGGATCGTGTTCTTCGTGGACAGGTACACGGGGTAGTGGCGCATCAGGCCGTAGTTGAAGCAGGCGCGCGCGAAGCCGCGGATCGAATCGTTCACGTTGTACTGCACCTGCGCCACGCCGCCGTCCGGGCCGTAGTCGTAGACGACGTGCTGGATCGGCTCCGAACCGTCCTCCGGGGTGAACGTGACGGTCAGCCGGCCGGCCCCCGGCACCTTGAAGTCGGTGGCCTTGTACTGGTCGCCGAACGCGTGGCGGGCCACGACGATCGGCTTCGTCCAGCCGGGCACGAGACGCGGCACGTTGCTCATGACGATAGGCTCGCGGAAGATCGTGCCGCCCAGGATGTTGCGGATCGTGCCGTTCGGGGACTTCCACATCTTCTTGAGACCGAACTCCTTGACGCGTGCCTCGTCGGGCGTGATCGTGGCGCATTTGACGCCGACGTGCTCGCGCTGGATCGCATGGGCCGCGTCGATGGTGACCTGGTCGTCGGTGGCGTCGCGGTTCTCGATGCCCAGATCGTAATAGTCGAGATTCACATCCAGATAGGGCAGGATCAGCCGATCCTTGATGTCCTTCCAGATGACGCGCGTCATCTCGTCGCCGTCGAGTTCGACGACGGTGCCTTCGACCTTGATTTTGGCCATGTTGTCTCCTTAATGGACTGGCGGATATGGGTCAAGTCATAGCGCATGTTTGTAACGGGCGGGCGTGCCGTATCCGAAACGCGGACTGTCACGACTCGGCATTAGCCTTGGCATCATGTCTCAGGAAATTGAAATCGGTTTGGGCAAGAAGGGCCGTCTGGCCTACTCGCTGGACGATGTCGCCATCGTCCCCTCCCGTCGTACGCGCGATCCCGAGGACGTGTCGACCTCATGGCAGGTGGACGCCTACGAGTTCGACGTGCCGGTCATCGGCGCGCCGATGGATTCGGTGACCAGCCCGGCGACCGCGATCGCCATGGGCAAGCTCGGTGCGCTCGGCGTGCTGGACCTCGAGGGTCTGTGGACCCGCTACGAGGATCCGGAGCCGCTGCTTGCCGAAATCGCCGATCTGCCGGCCGACAAGGCCACCTCCCGCATTCAGGAGATCTACGCCGAGCCGGTCAAGCCGGAACTCATCACCGAGCGTCTGCACGAGATCCGTGACGCGGGCGTGACCGTCGCCGGCGCGCTGTCGCCGCAGCGCACCCAGCAGTTCTACTCCACGGTGCTCGAAGCGGGCGTCGACCTGTTCGTCATCCGCGGCACCGTCGTGTCCGCCGAGCACGTCAGCCAGGATCACGAGCCGCTCAACCTCAAGAAGTTCATCTACGACCTTGACGTGCCGGTCATCGTTGGCGGCGCGGCCAACTACACCGCGGCCCTGCACCTCATGCGCACCGGCGCCGCCGGCGTGCTGGTCGGCTTCGGTGGCGGCGCGGTCTCCGCGACCCGCAAGACGATCGGCGTGCATGCGCCGATGGCTACCGCCATCGCCGATGTGGCCGAGGCTCGCCGCGACTACATGGACGAGTCGGGCGGCCGCTACGTGCAGGTCATCGCCGACGGCGGCATGGGCGACTCCGGCAGCTTCGTCAAGGCCCTCGCCATGGGCGCCGACGCCGTGATGCTCGGCGCGCCGCTCGCCCGCGCCACCGAGGCGCCGGGCCATGGCAAGCACTGGGGTTCCGAGGCCCGTCACCAGACGCTGCCGCGCGGCTTCCGTACGGACGTCGGCACGGTCGGCTCCCTCGAGCAGATCCTGTTCGGGCCGAGCCATCAGGCGGACGGCCAGGTGAACTACATCGGCGCGCTGCGCCGTGCGATGGCCTCCACCGGCTACGTGGACGTCAAGAACTTCCAGCGCTGCAACGTGGTCGTCACGCCGTACGGCCGCTGACCGGCGGTCGGGTTCCGATCGGTTTTTGCAAACGTTGTCCATAACGGGCGCCCGTCGATTTGACGGGTGCCCGTTTCTATGTTGAGGTGGTGTCATGCCGTCGTGGTCGACGGTGCGGCGTCCGTTATGACAACGTTCGCTATTCAAGAGAGATCAAGGAAACAACCATCGTGAACCAACGCCTCTTCTCGCTGTGGCAACGCAATCCCATCCCGCCCTTCGAAGGGTTCCTCTTCATCGAACTGTCGAAGAAGCCGGTGCCCTACCGCATCGCACGATGCTTCGCAGGGCAGATCGACGCACGGCAATGCCATGCGTTGGCGCTGTCGTCCTGCCACATCTCCTGCATGGCCACCGACATGGTGCGCGGCCGGCTGCCCCGGGCCAAGCTGCAGCGCAGCGTCACCAGCCCCTGCCTGCGCAAGCTCGACACGATGGCCATGCTGCTGCGCGGCGACAACCTGCCCGGCCAGGGCCATCCGATGGGAACGCTGCCCGTCATCCCGCAATCCCTGCACGGCATGCTGGTCAGCCCCACCCGCATCGAGGTCGCCGTCCACCTGACCATCGGACTGGAGCATCATTGGGTGAACCTCATCCTGCAGGAGACCGGCAGCCGCTGGATGTGCGTGATGGTCGACGTCGGCTGACGCGGCGATCCGGCTCCCGCCCGCCGTCGATCGCCGATCGGCCGGACCACGGCCGCGGCGAGGGCCGGCACGCGTTATAGTACTTACTATGTTGCGTGAATATTCCGTGGATACGATTCGGCCAACCACCGAGAAGGACACCATATACTCGCTGCTCGCCAACAGGGTCGAGCGCGATCCCGACGACCTCATCGCCCAATGGCAGGACGACGAGACCCGTCAATGGCACGACGTCACCGCTGGGCAGATGAACGAACGGGTGCGCCAGATCGCCAAGGGCCTGATGGGCCTCGGCGTGAAGGCCGGCAGCATGGTCGTCATCTATTCGGCCACCTGCTACGAGTGGGGCGTCGTCGACTTCGCCTGCGCGGCCATCGGCGCGGTCAGCGTGCCGATCTACGAGACCGACTCGTCCAAGCAGGCCGCGAACATCGTCGGCGACGTCGATCCGGTCATCGCCTTCGCCGGCGACTACGCGCACGCGCAGACGCTCGACCAGATCCGCGAGGGTCGAGACGGCCTCAAGTACGTCTTCAACTTCAAGGCGTCCGGGCTCGACGCGGTGGCCGACTTCGGCGAATCGGTCACCGACGCCGAACTCGACGCGGCCATCGCGCGCGTGCAGGCCGACGACATGGCCACCATCGTCTACACCTCCGGCTCCACCGGCAAGCCGAAGGGCGCGATGCTCTCGCACCGCAACTTCACCCACACCGTGCTCAACGGCTACGAGGTGCTCAACGACATGCTCTACCAGCCGAGCCGTCTGCTGCTGTTCCTCCCGCTGGCGCACTGCTTCGCACGCTACATCCAGTACGTGGCGATCGGTTCGCACGGCGTGGTCGGCTACATCCCGGGCGCCAAGCACCTGCTGGCCGATCTGCGCGGCTTCAAGCCCACCTACCTGCTCGGCGTGCCGCGCGTGTTCGAAAAGGTGTACAACGCCGCCTCGCAGAAGGCCGGCGCCGGCATCCAGGGCCGCGTGTTCGCCAAGGCGGTCGCGCATTTCGTGCAGTGGTCGAAGGATGCCCAGGACAGCGGACGCCATTCGGTCAAGGCACGCATCGAGCACGCGTTCTTCATGAAGACCGTCGGCTCGTCCATCCGCTCCGCGCTCGGACCGAACCTCAAGTACCTCGCCTGCGGCGGCGCGCCCCTCAATGTCGATCTCGCCCACTTCTTCAACGGCATGGACGGCATCACGTTCATCCAGGGCTACGGCATGACCGAAACCGCGGCGCCCTGCATGGTCAACTTCCAGGACTCCAACCGCGTCGGCTCGGTCGGCCACCCCGGCTGCGCCGAAGTGAAGCTGGCCGACGACGACGAGCTGCTCATCCGCGGCGAGAGCGTCTTCCTCGGCTACTACAAGCAGCCCAAGCTCACCGCCGAGGTGATGGAGCCGGACGGATGGCTGCACACCGGCGACCTCGCGACGATCGACGACGACGGATTCATCTACATCACCGGCCGCAAGAAGGACATCATCATCACCGCGGGCGGCAAGAACATCAGCCCGGCGCCGATGGAGGACACGATCGGCACCTGCCCGATCGTGTCGCACGCGGTCGTGATCGGCGACGGCAAGCCGTTCGTCGCGGCGCTGATCGAGCTCGACCCCGAGATGACCCGGTCGTGGCTCGAGGCGCAGGGGCTCGATCCCGACATGCCGATGAGCGAGGTGGCCCAGTCCGACGCGGTGCGCGCCTTCATCCAGCAGTACGTGGACCAGGCGAACAGCAACGTGTCGCGCGCCGAATCCGTGCGTAAGTTCGCCATCCTCGACGACGAATTCAGCCAGGACAAGGGCACGCTGACCGCCAGCCTGAAGGTCGTGCGTCCGAAGGTGCTGCAGCGGTACGCCGACGTGATCGACAACGTGATCTACACGTCCAAGTCGCCCGCGCGCCCGCTGCCCAAGACCGTGCAGATCCTCGACAAGACCACCGAAACGGTCAAGCAGGCGTCCGAAAGCGTCAAGCAGGCGTCCGAGAACGTCACGCCGATGGTTCGGCAGGCGTTTGATACCATGCAGGACAGAATCAAACGGCAGCAGGCTGACGGCGACGCGTCCGAACGCGACGAGACGGCCGAGCCCGCCGCGGCCGGCGACGGCCAGTCCGACAACCACGAGGAGAGCAGCAAGTGACCATCCGAGAAATCCGCGTCGTCCCCGACCCCGTCCTGCGTACGCCATGCGACGAGATCACGGCCATCACCCCGGCCGTGCGCCGTCTGGTCGACGACCTGCTCGAAACCGTCGACGACCCGGGCCGCGCCGGCCTGTCGGCCAACCAGATCGGCGTGAGCCTGCGCGCCTTCTCGTACAACATCGACGGCAAGATCGGCTACATCCTCAATCCGGTCATGGAGGAGCGGCGCGGCGAACAGTACGGCGACGAGGGATGCCTGTCGGTGCCCGGCCTGTGGTACAAGACGCGGCGCGCCGACTACGCGCGCGTGCGCGGCATCGACCTCGACGGCAACGAGGTCGTGCTCGAAGGCAGCGGCCTCATGGGACGCATGCTCCAGCACGAATGCGACCATCTCGACGGCCACGTCTATCTCGACCGCCTCGAAAAGGAGGAGCGCCGAGAAGCCCTGCGCTATATGCGCGCCCACGGCGCCAAGTGACGGCCCCGCGCACGGCCGACGGCCCGGATCGTCCCGACGGAGGATCCGGGCCGTTTTTGTATATGCCGTGTAATATCCTGAATCCTTGTGCGTCATCCGGCAATGGTCGCAGTCGCAGGCGGCCCGAGCCAACCGATATTGTCAACCGACGCACACCATATCGCGCCATGTCCGCGACGGCCTGTGTCGGTCGGCCGGAGTCCCGCCAAGACGGGGCCGAGGCTGCACGCAGGCGCGCATGGCCAGGCAATAACCGACAAGAAAGGTAGTGCACTATGGCACAGATCACGATGAGCGAAATGCTCAAGGCCGGCCTCCACTTCGGCCACCAGACCCGCCGCTGGAACCCGAAGATGAAGCAGTTCATCCTCACCCAGCGCAACGGCATCCACATCATCAACCTGTTCAAGTCGCTCGAAATGATCGACAAGGCGTACGACTTCATCAAGACCACGGTCGCCCACAACGGCACCGTGCTGTTCGTCGGCACCAAGAAGCAGGCCCAGGAAGCCGTGGCCGCGCAGGCGACCCGCGTGAACATGCCGTATGTCTCCGAGCGTTGGCTCGGCGGCATGCTGACCAACTTCCAGACCGTCTCCAAGCGCGTGAGCCGCCTCAAGGAGCTCGAGGAGATGGACTTCTCCGACGTGCACGGCTCCGGTCTGACCAAGAAGGAGCTGCTGCTGCTCGAGCGCGAGAAGGACAAGCTGGAGAAGCAGCTTGGCGGCATCCGCAACATGGGCCGCACCCCCTCCGCGATGTTCGTCGTCGACATCAACAAGGAAGCCCTGGCCGTCGAGGAAGCCCACAAGCTGGGCATCCCGGTCGTGGCCCTCGTCGACACCAACGCCGATCCGGAAGCCGTCGAGTACCCGATCCCGGCCAACGACGACGCCATCCGCGGCATCGAGCTGCTGACCAGCCTCATGGCCGACGCCGTGGCCGATGGCCTGCTGGAGCGTTCCGGCAAGGCCGCCAAGGCCGAGGGCGAGACCGAGCAGCCGATGGCCGCTTGGGAGAAGGAGCTGCTGACCGAGGGCAACGCCGAGCAGGCCGCCCCGGCCGAGGCCGCTCCCGCCGCTGAGGCTGAGGGCGAAACCCAGGCCTGAGCATCCGTTATGATGGGAGACGGCAACGTCTCCCATTCATATATGGGAACACAACGAATCTAGAGGAGACAAACCAATGGCAGCAATCACTGCAGCTCTGATCAAGCAGGTGCGCGAGGAGACCGGCGCCGGCATGATGGACGTCAAGAAGGCCCTCACCGAGGCCGAAGGCGACGTGGCCCGCGCCAAGGAGATCATCCGCGCCAAGGGCATCCAGGCCGCCGGCAAGCGCGAAGGCCGCAAGGCCCAAGAAGGCACCATCGCCTCCAAGGTCGTCGAGACCGCCGAAGGCCAGACCGGCTACGCCGTCGAGCTGAACTCCGAGACCGACTTCGTGGCCAAGACCCCGAAGTTCGTCGAGTTCGCCGACACCGTGCTCGGCTACGCCGTGGCCGCCGACGCCAACTCCGTCGACGAACTGCTCGAGGCCAAGGCCGAGGACGGCACCGTCAAGGTCGCCATCGAAGAGGCCGCCGCCCTGTTCGGCGAGCACGTCAAGGTCGGCCAGTTCGCCAAGATCTCCGGCCCGCACGTCGAGATCTACGCGCACAAGAAGTCCGCCGAGATGCCGCCGAGCATCGTCGCCATGATCGCCACCGACGAAGCCGGCGCCGCCGTGGCGCACGAGGCCGCCCTGCAGATCTCCGCCATGGGCGCCAAGTGGCTGACCCGCGAGGACGTCCCGGCCGACGTGGTCGAGTCCGAGCGCCGCGTGGCCACCGAGAAGTCCTTGGCCGAAGGCAAGCCGGAGAAGATCGTCCCGAAGATCGTCGAGGGCCGTCTCAACGCCTTCTACAAGGAAGTCGTGCTGCTCGAGCAGCCGTTCGTCAAGGATCCGTCCAAGACCGTCGGCAAGCTGTTCGAAGAGGTCGGCGGCAAGGCCGTCGCCTTCGCCCGCGTCGAGGTCGGCAAGGGTGAGGAGGAGTGAGCCTGACACGGCTCGCCCGTCCGCGGCGTCGGCGGTGATGCGCCCGCGCAGGACCGCCGCGCGATAAGGACCGCATGAGGGCGGCCCGCACCCATCGTGGTGCGGGCCGCCCTCATGCTTATCGCCGCGCACGCCGCGACGACGGGTTATAGTGGTGTGTTGGTTCGAAACGAGGGGAGTGCATGCGATGATAGCGACGACAATGGGCCAAGGCGGCGTGACGCCGACCTACACGATGAGCGCATGGCGCAAGAACCGTATCCCGGCGGGGCGGGCCGGCAGACGCGTGCTGCTCATGCCCGGCACCGGCTACAACTGCGACCGTCCGCTGCTGTACTACACGGCGATGGCGCTGATCGAAGACGGATGGTACGCCAACCGGCTCGACGTGAACGCCGACCTGTCCAAGACCCCGGCGACGCGTATCTTCGCGATGCTCGACGAGGCGGTGGATCGCTGGTTCGGCGCCGTGCGCGCGGATGCCGGCGACGGCGACATGCCGCAGCTCCTGATCGTCGGCAAGTCGCTGTCGACGTTCATCTACCCGCACGTCGCACGGCTCGGCCTGCCGATGGCGCTGCTCACCCCGGTGTTCTCCCCGGCCGATTTCGATCCGGCGCGATCGGTCATCCCCGTTCCCGGCGACGCCGACTATCATGCGAGCGACGCGCCGGCACCGCTGATCTGCGCCGGCACCGCCGACCCGTTATACGAATCCGGCCGCGCGCACCGTCTCAGCACGCTCATCCACGAGTATCCCCGCGCCAACCATTCGATCGAGGTCCCCGGCGACTGGCGCACCTCCATGCGCTATCTCGGCGACGTCGTCGAACACGTGGCCGCATACGCCGCATCCCTGCGCTGAGCAACCGCAGCATGTCGCTACCGGCACTGTCGTCTATTGCGGATAGTCTGAGAGACGGTAAATTTTGCGGCACCGCGGCACTGTCAGGCCGCGGGCCGTCCGAAGAAAGGCTGTGTATGACTGGAGAAACCAAGCCTCGCAGAGTACTGCTCAAGCTGTCCGGCGAAGCGTTCGGCGGCGGCAAGGTCGGCATCGACACGCACGTGGTGCGTCGCATCGCCGAAGAGATCGTCCCCGCCGTCAAGCAGGGCGTGCAGGTCGCGATCGTGACCGGCGGCGGCAACTTCTTCCGCGGCGCCGAACTGCAGCAGGCCGGCATCGACCGCTCCCGCGGCGACTACATGGGCATGCTCGGCACGGTGATGAACTGCCTCGCGCTGCAGGACTTCCTCGAGCAGGAAGGCCAGGCCACCCGCGTGCAGACCGCCATCACCATGGGCCAGGTCGCCGAGCCGTACATTCCGCTCAAGGCCATCCGCCACCTCGAAAAGGGCCGCGTCGTGATCTTCGGCGCCGGCGCCGGCATGCCGTACTTCTCCACCGACACCGTGTCCATCCAGCGTTCGCTCGAAATTCACTGCGACGAGGTGCTCATGGGCAAGAACGGCGTGGACGGCGTGTATACCGCGGATCCGCGCAAGCACCCCGAGGCCAAGCGCTTCGCCACGCTCGACTACAACCGCGCGCTCGTCGACAACCTCGCCGTCATGGACGCCTCCGCGCTGTCCATGGCCCGCGACAACAAGCAGTGCATCCGCGTGTTCGGCCTCGAGGGCGCCGGCAACGTGACCAAGGCGCTGCTTGGCGACAACATCGGCACGCTCGTGTCCGCCGCCGAGTCCAGCCTCGCCGAATAAGGCGCCGGACCCGCGCGACGGCATGCGCCGCGCATTCAACGAAGAACCAACGCAACCGACCAACCAACACAAAGGAGCACACATCATGGCTAGCCTCATCGATCAGGCCAAGGAACAGATGAAGAAGACCGTCGAGAACACCAAGGAGAACTTCTCCGGCATCCGCACCGGCCGTGCCAACCCGGCGCTGCTCAACGGCATCACCGTCGAATCCTACGGTATGACCATGCCGCTTAAGTCCGTCGCCACCATCGGCGTGCCGGAACCGCGCACCCTGTCCGTCTCCCCGTTCGACCCGTCCCAGGCGAACGCCGTCGAGAAGGCGCTGCGCGACTCCGACCTCGGCGCCTCTCCGCGCCGTGACGGCAACGTGATCCGCCTGACCATGCCGGAACTTACCGAGGAACGCCGCAAGGAGTACGTCAAGCTCGCCAAGACCAAGTCCGAGGAGGGCAAGGTCGCCGTGCGCAACATCCGCCGTAAGACCAAGGAGACCATCGACAAGTCCGTCAAGGACGGCGACATGGGCGAGGACGAGGGCGATCGTCTGCTCAAGGAGCTCGACAAGGTCACCAAGCAGGTCACCGACGAACTCGACGCCCTGCTTGAGACCAAGCAGAAGGAGATCATGGAGGTCTGACCTCCACCATGGGTCGTCCCGTCCGTTCGCCGGGCAGGACGACCTCGCCGGACGGACGTTCAGCAGAGCAGGAGGCATGCGATGGAGACGCGCGAGCAACGCGAGCACGAGGCCGAGGAGGCCATCGACGCGATCAACAAGAAGACCGGGCGCAACATGCCCCAGGCCATCGGCACCGCCGTGGTGCTCATCGCGATCATCCTCGCATGCCTGCTCGTCAGCATCGACCTGTTCGTCGTCCTGCTGGTCGTGTTCATGATCCTCGCGCTGTGGGAGTTGCGCGTCGACTTCGCCACCGCGGGACTGCACATTCCCGTCGTCGTGCTGTGGATCTGTTCGACCGTGACCCTGATCGCGACCTACTATGCGCCGCGCCACATCGCCACCATGGCCATGTGCATGCTGGTCTCGTCCGTGCTGGTGACCCTGGCCGCCAGCGCCAAGCTCAGCATCGGCACGCGTCTGTCGACCGCAGTGGCCGCCAAACTCGCCAGCACCGATGCCGGCGCGCGGCTCGAATCGTCGTTCAACCACGAGGGCGGCGAGCAGCATCACAGCCGTCTCAGCCACGTCGCCGTGTCGCTGTTCACGCTCCTGTACATCCCGCTGCTGGGATCCTGCATCGTGATCGCCCTGACCTTCAACGCCCACCCCGTCGCGCACGCCATCATGCTCGTGTTCCTGCCGGCTCTCAGCGACACCGGCGGGCTGTTCGCCGGCGCCTGGTTCGGCAAGCACAAGCTCAGCCCGCGCATCTCCCCGAAGAAATCGGTGGAGGGCCTCGTCGGCTCCATGCTGTTCGCGATGGCCGGCGCATTCGCTATCTTCGCCTGCACCTACGATCCGTCGCTGTGGGCGTCGCGCTGGTGGGTGCCCGTCGTCGCCGGCATCATGGTGGGCGTCGTCGGCACGTTCGGCGACCTGTGCGCCTCCATGCTCAAGCGCGACATCGGCATCAAGGACATGGGCCACCTGCTCAAAGGCCACGGCGGCGTGATGGACCGTATCGACTCCATCTTGCTGTCCGCGCCGTTCACCTGCCTGCTGCTGTGGGCCACCGGACTGTGATCATCGATCCCCGGCCCGTGGCGCCGTATCCGGCGCCGATCATCGTCATGACCGTGTTGCGGAAGGACTGCAGATGACCGAACACCATTCCGATACGCCCGAAACCGGCATCACGCCGGGCGGCACCACCGGCGCGTTCCGCGACGTGCTGTCCAAGGACCATGCCCGCCGCGGCAAGCCGCCGCTGCACTTCGCCGATATGACGACCGACCAGCGCATCGCCAAGGCGGCCGAACTCGGTCTGCCGAAATTCCGCGTCAAGCAGCTCGCGAACCACTATTACGGCCATTTCGACGTGAACGCCGCCGAATTCACCGATTTTCCCGCGGCCAAGCGCGACGAGGCGGCCCGTGCGTTCTTCCCCGAACTCATCCATGAGGTCACGCGTCAGGTGGCGGACAGCGGCACCACCATCAAGATCCTGTGGCGGCTGTTCGACGGGTCGCACATCGAATCCGTGCTCATGCGCTATCCGACGCGCACCACGCTGTGCATCTCCAGTCAGGTCGGTTGCGGCATGGGATGCCCGTTCTGCGCCACCGGCAAGCTCGGCCTCACCCGCAACATGTCGGCCGGCGAGATCCTCGAACAGGTGCGCGTCGCCGCGCGCATGATGCGCGACGGCGAGGTCGCCGGCGGCCCGGGGCGCCTGAGCAACATCGTGTTCATGGGCATGGGCGAGCCGATGGGCAACTACAACTCGGTGCTGTCGGCCGTCCGCCAGATCAGCGCCATGCCGCCGGAGGGCTTCGGTATCTCCGCGCGCAACATCACCGTCTCCACCGTCGGCGTCGTTCCCGGCATCAAGAGGCTCACCGCCGAGGGCATCCCGGTGCGCCTCGCCGTGTCGCTGCACGCGCCGAGCGACGAGCTGCGCGACGAGCTCGTACCGATGAACCGGCGCTTCAACACCACGCAGGTGCTCGACGCCGCGCACGACTACTATCTCGCGTCGAAACGCCGTGTGAGCATCGAATACGCGTTGATGCGCGGCATCAACGACCAGGCCGAGCATGCGCGCCTGCTCGCCAAGCGGCTCAACCACTACGGCGACGACTGGGTGCACGTCAACCCCATCCCGCTCAACCCGATCGAGGGGTCGCGCTGGACGGCGTCGAAGCCCGAGGACGAACAGCGGTTCCTCGACATCCTGCACGCCGCCGGCATCACCGCCACGCTACGCGACACGCGCGGACAGGACATCGACGGCGCCTGCGGCCAGCTTGCGGCCAAGACCAAGGAGTCGTTCGGACAGAGCGCGTAGGCCGTGCGCCGCCCGCCGTCCATCCCGCGACACGCTATCGAACAACTGTTCGAACCTTGTCGTATGATGGAATATCCTAATGGTGGATCAGGCATCCGCCCGGAAACGGGCGATGCCGGCGGCGACTACGGAAGGCGGCAGGTTTGGCGGCAACAAGGAAGTCCTCGGGCGGCACCAACGGCAACGTGGTGGTGGAACGCATGATGACCAGCGACACGTTCCTGTCACGGGAGATCGCCAAGGCGCCCATGCGGCGCACCGACACCTCGCTGGTGGCGGACATCTCACGCATCCCCAACGATCTCAAGATCACGATCCAGGGCGCGCGCGAACACAATCTCAAGAACGTGGACCTCGCGATCCCGCGCAACCGCATGGTCGTCTTCACCGGCCTGTCCGGCTCGGGCAAGTCGTCACTGGCGTTCGACACGCTGTTCGCCGAGGGCCAACGGCGCTATGTGGAGTCACTGTCCGCGTACGCGCGCCAGTTCCTCGGCCAGATGGACAAGCCGGACGTCGACTTCATCGAGGGCCTGAGCCCCGCCGTGTCGATCGACCAGAAGACCACGAATCGCAACCCGCGGTCGACGGTCGGCACCATCACCGAGATCTACGATTATCTGCGACTGCTGTTCGCCCGCACCGGCGTGCCGCACTGCCCGGTGTGCGGCGCGCCGGTCAGCGCGCAGACGCCGCAGCAGATGGTCGATGCGCTGCTGAAGAACCCGGAACGCACGCGGTTCCAGATCCTCGCGCCTGTGGTGCGTGGCCGCAAGGGCGAATTCGAGGACCTGCTCGAACTGCTGCGCGGCGACGGCTATGCCCGTGCGCTCGTTGACGGTGAAATGGTGCAGCTGAGCGACGACATCACGCTCGCCAAGCAGAAGAAGCACACGATCGAGGTGGTGGTCGACCGTCTGGTGGTCAAGGACGGCATCCGGCAGCGGCTCACCGATTCGATCGAAACCGCCCTGCGGCTGGCCAAGGGCATCGTCGTCATCGATTATGTGGACCGTGACGCCGACGACCCGGCGCGCCGCCAGCCGTTCTCCGAGAAGCGCGCCTGTCCGAACGGCCATCAGCTCGAACTGGACGAGATCGAACCGCGTACGTTCTCGTTCAACGCCCCGTACGGCGCATGCCCCGACTGCACCGGCATCGGCTATTCGCTGGAGATCGACCCGGAACTCGTCATCCCCGACCCCGGCAAGACGCTCAACGAGGGCGCGATCGAACCATGGGGCCTGACTAAGGGCACGGGGGAGTACTACCGCCACGTGCTCGAGGGACTCGGCGACGAGATGGGCTTCGACCTCGACACCCCGTGGCGGGACCTGCCCGAGGACGTGCGCCACGCGATCATGTACGGCCGCAACTTCAAGGTGAAGGTCTCCTACCGCAACCGGTGGGGGCGCATGCGCGAATACTCCACCGGATTCGAGGGCGTGGTGCGCACGCTCATGCGGCGGCACGACGAGACCGACTCCGACCAGATGAAGCAGTACTACGAGTCGTATATGCGCGAAGTACCCTGCCAGACCTGCAAGGGGCGGCGCCTGCGCCCCGAGGTACTGGCCGTCACCATCGACGGCAAGTCGATCGCCGACGTGTGCGACATGTCCGCCGAGGCGAGCCTCGCATGGGTGAACGGATTGGAACTGACCGGCGCCGCCGCACGGATCGCCGGCGAGGTGCTCAAGGAGATCCGCGCCCGGCTCGGCTTCCTCAACGATGTCGGTCTGAACTACCTGACGCTGTCGCGCGCCGCGAAGACCCTGTCCGGCGGCGAGGCGCAGCGCATCAGGCTCGCCACGCAGATCGGCTCGGGTCTCGTCGGCGTCATGTACGTGCTCGATGAGCCGTCCATCGGCCTGCACCAGCGCGACAACGAACGGCTCATCGAGACGCTGCACCATCTGCGCGACCTCGGCAATACGCTGATCGTGGTCGAACACGACCAGGAGACCATCGAGAAGGCCGACTGGCTCGTCGACATCGGCCCGGGCGCCGGCGAGCACGGCGGAGAGGTCGTCTATTCCGGTCCCGCATCGAAGCTCGTGGAGGCGCCGCGATCGATCACCGGCGACTACATCGCCGGACGGCGGGAGATCGTCGTGCCCGACCACCGGCGCAAGGTCCGCAAGACCAAACAGCTGCGCGTGGTGGGCGCCAGGGAGAACAACCTCAAGAACCTCACGGTGAACTTCCCGCTCGGCGTGATGACCGTCGTCACCGGCGTCTCCGGCTCCGGCAAATCGACGCTGGTCAACCAGATCCTGTATCCCGTCCTCGCCGACAAGCTCAACGGCGCACGCATCGTGCCCGGCAAGCACACCCGCGTCGAAGGCGTCGACCAGTGCGACAAGGTCATCCACGTCGACCAGAATCCGATCGGCCGTACGCCACGGTCCAATCCGGCCACCTACACGGGCGTGTGGGACAAGATCCGCACCCTGTTCGCCAAAACGCCCGAGGCGCAGATGCGCGGCTACGGTCCGGGGCGCTTCTCGTTCAACGTCAAGGGAGGCCGCTGCGAAGCGTGCCACGGCGACGGCACGCTCAAGATCGAGATGAACTTCCTGCCCGACGTGTACGTGGAATGCGAGGAATGCCACGGCAAGCGGTACAACCGCGAGACGCTCGAGGTCAAGTACAACGGCAAGTCCGTCTCCGACGTGCTCGACATGCCCATCGAGGAGGCCGCCCGGTTCTTCAAGGCGTACCCGTCGATCTCCCGCTATCTCGACACGCTCGTCGAGGTCGGCCTCGGCTACATCCGCCTCGGCCAGCCCGCACCCACGCTGTCCGGCGGCGAATCGCAGCGTGTCAAGCTCGCCACCGAACTGCAGCGGCGTTCCACCGGCAAGACCGTGTACATTCTCGACGAGCCGACCACCGGCCTGCATTTCGAGGACGTGCGCAAGCTCCTGCTCGTACTGCAGGGCCTGGTCGACAAGGGCAACACCGTGATCGTCATCGAGCACAACCTCGATGTGGTCAAATCCGCCGACTGGATCATCGATCTCGGCCCGGAGGGCGGCGATGGCGGCGGCACGATCGTCACCGAAGGCACGCCCGAACAGGTGGCCGACTGCGCCGACTCCTGGACCGGCAGGTTCCTCAAACCGATGCTGTGAGCCGCCATGACCAACGACATCGAACGACACGCGCCGGACGTATGGCGCAAAACCGCTGATGCGCTGCAACGGGAGACGGAACAGGTCGCCACGCCCGGTGACGTGAATGTCAACGGGGCGCCGCTGTTGGGCGACACCCGTGATCTGTTCCGCCCGAAGACCGGCGACATCCCCGCGCAGCCAGGCGTCTACAAGTGGCGCGACGGCGAGGGGCGCGTGATCTATGTGGGCAAGGCGAAGAACCTGCGCAATCGCTTGACCAACTACTTTCAGCCGTTGTACCTGCTCCACCCGCGCACGCAGACCATGGTGCTCACCGCCCGCAGCCTCGAATGGACGGTGGTCGGCACCGAGCTCGAGGCACTGACGCTCGAATACACGTGGATCAAGGAATTCGATCCGCGGTTCAACGTGCAGTTCCGCGACGACAAGACCTATCCGTATTTGGCGATCTCCGTGGGGGAGCCGTACCCCCGTATCTGGGTGACGCGCAGCCGCAAACGCCGCGACGCGCGATACTTCGGCCCATATGCGAAGGTATGGGAGCTGCGCAAATCGCTGGACCGTCTGCTGCGCACGTTCCCCGTGCGCACCTGCACCGGCAGCGTGTTCCGCAAGGCCGAGCTGACCGGACGCTCTTGCCTGCTCGCCTCGATCGGCAAGTGCTCCGCCCCCTGCACCGGACGCGTCGACCCGAAGGAGCACCGGCGCATGTGCGAGCAGCTCGTCGGCGTCATGACCGGCCGGCTCGGCAAATCGTACATCGCCCAGCTCACCCGCGACATGAAGGAGGCCAGCGCCGAACTCGAATTCGAGAAGGCCGCGCGGCTGCGCGACGAGATCCAGATGCTCGGCACCGTCATGCAGCAGAACGCGGTCGTCTTCGATCAGGACGTGGACGCCGACGTGTTCGGCATGGCGTCGGACGAACTGGAGGCGTCCGTGCATGCGTTCATCGTGCGCGACGGGTCGATCCGCGGCGAACGCAACTGGAGCGTCGAACGCGTCGAGGACATCGACGACGCGGAACTCATCGCCGATCTCATCGTGCAGGTGTATTCGGACGCCGAACCCGATACGTCGATCGACATGGGCAGCAGGGTGGAGGAACGTCGCGACGCGATCGGCTCGACGCAGTCGATGACCGCCACGGATGCGACGGCGCGTGCCCAGGCAACGCGCGAACGGCATGAACGTCAGGAGCAGACCGGCCGCGCCGACCTGCTCGCCCCGGTCGCCCCCGTGCCCCGCGAGGTGATCGTGCCGGTCGAACCTGCCCGCCGCGGAGAACTCGAAACATGGTTGTCCGGGCGGCGCGGCGCGGCGGTGACCATCCGCATCGCCAGCCGTGGCGACAAGAAGACGCTCATGGACCGCGCCACGGACAACGCGGACCAGGCGCTACAACGCAGCAAGATGAGCCGCATCAGCGACATGGGCGCCCGGTCGGAGGCCATGAACGACGTGGCCAAGGCGCTGGGGTTGAAGCAGGCGCCGCTGCGCATCGAATGCTACGACATCTCCAACACCGTCGGCGGCGCGTTCCAGGTCGCTTCCATGGTGGTGTTCGAGGATGCGATCGCCAAGAAATCGGAGTACCGGCGGTTCGCCATCCGAGGCAAGGACGGCTCCGGCGCGGTCGACGATCTGAGCGCGTTGTACGAAACGCTGACCAGACGGTTCCGACACGGCAACATCGCCGGCGACACCGGCGACAGCATGGACAACGAGCGACGCGAACGCGAAGCGGCGAACACGGTCGACGGACAGGAGCGCGCGGACGGCCATCCCGGAACCGGGGAGCCGGTCGTCCAGCAGAACACGGACCGGCGGCGCTTCGCCTACAAGCCGAACCTCATCGTCGTCGACGGCGGCCAGCCGCAGGTCATGGCGGCCGCCAAGGCGCTGGCCGACTGCGGCGTGGACGACGTGGCGTTGTGCGGCCTCGCCAAACGGCTCGAAGAGGTCTGGGTGCCGGACGACGACTACCCGATCATCCTCAAACGCCAGTCCGAAGGCATGTACCTGCTGCAGCGCGTGCGCGACGAATCCCACCGGTTCGCCATCACCTACCACCGGCAGACCCGCCGCAAGGGTGCGCTGCGCTCCGCGCTGGACGACATTCCCGGCATCGGCGAAGCCTACCAGAAACGGCTGCTCAACCATTTCGGGTCGGTGCGCGCCATGCGCGAGGCCGACGTCGAGGAACTCGAACAGGTCAAGGGTGTCGGCCATGCCAAGGCCGAGGCCATATACCGTGCGCTGCACGCCGACCGGTCATGACCGCGATTGACCGCGATCATGACACGGCATCAACGTCCATGTACGGTACGATAGGGGGAGCGGAACAAGGAGGGGGTATGACCCAGATCAATCATCGCTGCGCCGTGCTCGGCAAGCCGATCGCCCATTCGCTGTCGCCGGTGCTGCACATGGCCGCGTATCGGGCGTTGGGGCTCGACGATTGGCGCTATGACCGGCATGAGGTCGGCGAGCATGATCTCGACGGATTTCTGCAAGGGCTCGACCCGACATGGCATGGCCTGAGCCTGACCATGCCGCTCAAGAAAACCATCCAACCGTACGGCACCCCCAAGGACGTCTGGGCCAAATCCCTGAAGGTCGCCAACACAGCGGTGTTCGACTGGACCCATGCGGCGGACCATGACGGCAAGCCGGCCATCGACCTGTACAACACGGACGTGCCGGGCATCATCTACGCGTTCCAGCACGCCTGCGACGCGGCCGGCGGACCATCGTTGGAGGAACGGTCCCTCCGGCGCGCGACGGTGATCGGCAACGGTAACACGGCGGCGTCGGCCGCCTGCGCGATCTCCGTCATGCTCGCGGCGTCGGCGGGCGAGGACGAGCCAGGCAAAGGCGACCTCACCGTGGTGGCCCGCCATCCGCGCAAGAATCCGGACATTCCCCGCATCGTGGCCGAAGAGGACGGTGCGACCCTGCACGAAGTCGGTCTGGAACAGGCCGTCGAATCGTTGCGTGGCGCCGACATCGCCGTCAGCACGATCCCGGGTCACGCCGCCGATGCGATCGCCGAGACCATCGAGACCGACGACTCGTTCTTCCCGCACGGCATACTGCTGGACGTGGTGTACGACCCCCGCCCCAGCGCGCTCATCCGCGCATGGCGGGACAAGGGCGGCGTCGCCATCGGCGGCGAGGAGATGCTGCTGTATCAGGCCATCCTGCAGGTGCGGCTCATGACCGGATCGTGGGGAGCGGCGGCATTGCACGGCGGGGATTGGATGAAGACCCTGGAGGCGCCCATGCGCGCGGCGCTCGAGGAGGCATTGTGATGGATCAGACGGATCAGCGGGACATGCGGGTCCCGGTGTCGGCTCCCGTTGCCGGAACGGCCGTGGGCGGCGACGATCGCCCGGCGCCGGCCGACGGCTTCGAAGTGCTGCTCATCACCGGCATGTCGGGCGCGGGCCGTTCCCATGCGGCCGACAGCGTCGAGGACATGGGCTGGTACGTGGTCGACAACATCCCGCCGAAGCTGCTGGTGCCGCTGGTCGACATGATGACCCAGGGCGGCGGCCGGTCCGGCAGCGGCGTGCACAAACTGGCCGCCGTCATCGACGTGCGGTCGCGCGAATACTTCGACGACCTGTCCGCAGTACTCAGCCATCTCGACGACCTCGGCGTGAAGACCCGCATCCTGTTCCTCGACGCCAGCAACGACGTGCTCATCAAACGATACGAATCCGTGCGCCGGCCGCACCCGCTGCAGCACGGCAACCGGCTCATCGACGGCATCATGGAGGAGCGCGCGCTGCTCGCGAACCTCAAGGAGCGCGCCGACATGGTGATTGACACCTCCGCGCTGAGCATCCACCAGCTGTCGACCAAACTGTACGAGGGCATGCTCGGCTCCGGCCCCAAGACCGTGTCCGTGCACATCTTCAGTTTCGGCTTCAAATACGGGGTGCCGCTGGACGCCGACTTCGTGGCCGACGTGCGGTTCCTGCCGAACCCGTTCTGGGTGCCCAGCCTGCGCGAACTCACCGGCCAGGACAAGCCCGTGGCCGATTACGTGCTGTCCAGCGAAGGCGCGACGGCATTCCTCGACGCGTACGAGCAGGCCATCCTCGTGGCGCTGCGCGGCTACGCGCAGGAGGACAAGCATTTCGTGACCATCGCCATCGGCTGCACGGGCGGGCAGCACCGCTCCGTGGCCATGAGCGAGGCGTTGGCCGCCCGTCTGCGTGCGCACGGGTTGGCGGTCAGCGTCTCGGCACGCGAACTGCAGCGTCGTCACGGCGATCGCTGACCGTCGCACGTTCCATGGCCGAACCCATGGATGACCACATGCCGAGAAACCGGCGGCCGATTGATGGATGTATGCGCTTGAGTTGTCCAAGTGATCAGATATCACAGTAAGCCGATGGCACGGTGGGCCACAGCCCAGACGGCAGGCCGAAACGGTGAAGAGGACGAGAAGTAGGAGGTTGGCTCTTGGCTCTTCTGGATGATGTCAAAAGCGAACTCGCCGCAATCGATAACGAACTGCCTGCGGCCCGCAAGGCGCAGGTAACGGCGATGATTCGCTTCGGCGGCGGCCTGAGACTCGTACAGCGGCAGATCATCGTGCAGGCGCAGTTCGATTCGCTGGAAGCGGCGAAGTGGCTTCAGGACAACATCAGGGATCTGTACGGCCACGAGGCCGCGCTGACGCAGGTCCCCCGCCAGACCCCGAGCGGCACCGTCCAGCGGTACCTGATCCACGTCGACCGCGGCGGCGCGGCGCTCGCCCTGCAGACCGGCCTGCTCGACCGGCGCAAGCAGCTGGTTCGTGGCCTGCCGGCGGAGATCATCAACGGCAACATCGCGCAGGTGAAGGCCGCGTGGCGCGGCGCGTTCCTCGCTCACGGCGGACTGTCCGATCCGGGCAAGGCCAGCTATCTGGAAATCACCTGCCCGTGCAACGAAGCGGCCCTGGCCCTGGCCGGCGCCGCGCGTCGTCTGGGCATCAGCGCCAAGCCGCGCCAGCTGCGCAGCTCCGAGCGCGTCACCCTCAAGGACCCCGACGCGATCGAGCGCATGCTCAACCTGATGGGCGCCCCGCGCTCCGCACGCGAATGGACCGGCAAGCGTTCCGACGGTGAGGCGCGCGGCAAGGCGAACCGCCTGGCCAACTTCGACGACGCCAACATGCGCCGCAGCGCCAAGGCGGCCGCCGAGGCCAGCGAGAAGGTCCGCAAGGCGTTCGAGATCCTGGGCGACGATGTTCCCGACAATCTCAAGGCCGCAGGCCAGTTGCGCCTCGACCACGGCGACGCCAGCCTCGAGGAGCTCGGCCGTCTCGCCGATCCGCCCATCACCAAGGACGCGATCGCCGGGCGCATCCGCCGTCTTCTGCAGCTTGCGGAGAAGACCGCCAAGTCCCGCGGCCAGAGCTTCTGACCGTTGTGCGGCGGGTCGTCGGCATCAGGCGACGGCCCGCCGCTTTCGCATGCCAGCAACGCATGCGCCCGAATACGAAACACACCGCCTCGCGAACAGCGAATGGCGGTGTTTTTGTTCGTTCGGCCTTGTATCATCGCTAATGGCGTATCCACGTCACCACTCTTCCCGCGGAACGGGACGCGAGCCCCGCGACGCGCGGTTAGGAAAGGATATTCATGAAGACACTCAAGGATCTTGGAGATCTCAAGGGCAAGCGCGTTCTGGTGCGCGCCGATTTCAACGTCCCGCTGGACGGCACCACGATCACCGACGACGGCCGTATCAAGGCCGCCCTGCCGACCATCAAGACGCTGCGCGAAGAAGGCGCGAAGGTCATCCTGATGGCCCACCTCGGCCGTCCGAAGGGCAAGGTCGTTCCCGAGCTGTCTCTGGCTCCGGTCGCCGCCCGCCTCGGCGAGCTGCTCGGCATCACCGTGCCGCTGGCCAAGGACACCTACGGCGAGGACGCGCAGGCCAAGGTCGCCGCGATGAACGATGGTGACGTGGTGCTGCTCGAGAACGTGCGCTTCAACCCGGAGGAGACCAGCAAGGACCCGGCCGAGCGCGCCGCCTACGCCAAGAAGATCGCCGCCCTCGGCGAGGCTTTCGTCTCCGACGGCTTCGGCGTCGTGCACCGCGCGCAGGGCTCCAACTACGACGTGGCCGCCGATCTGCCGGCCGCCGCCGGCCTGCTGGTCGAGAAGGAAGTCAAGGCCCTGTCCAAGGCCACCGAGAACCCGGAGCGTCCGTTCACCGTCGTGCTCGGCGGCTCCAAGGTCTCCGACAAGCTCGGCGTCATCGAGAACCTGCTTGACAAGGCCAACCGCCTCGTCATCGGCGGCGGCATGGTGTTCACCTTCCTCAAGGCCAAGGGCTACGAGGTCGGCACCTCCCTGCTCGAGGAGGATCAGCTCGACAAGGTCAAGGGCTACATCGAGACCGCCGAGAAGAACGGCGTCGAGCTCGTGCTGCCGACCGACATCGTCGTGAACCCGGGCTTCCCGAAGTCCGACGCCGACGTCGCCCCGGAGGTCGTTCCGGCCGACGCCATCCCGGCCGACAAGATGGGCCTCGACATCGGCCCGGAGTCCCAGAAGCTGTTCCACGACAAGATCGTCGACTCCAAGACCGTCGTGTGGAACGGCCCGATGGGCGTGTTCGAGATCGCGGCCTTCGCCGACGGCACCAAGGCCGTGGCCCAGGGGCTGGTCGACGCGACCAAGGCCGGCGCGTTCACCATCGTCGGCGGTGGCGACTCCGCCTCCGCGGTGCGTAACCTCGGCTTCCCGGAGGACGGCTTCTCGCACATCTCCACCGGCGGCGGCGCCTCCCTCGAGTTCCTTGAGGGCAAGGAGCTGCCGGGCCTGAAGGTGCTCGAGTAGTCTTTCCCGACAAACATGACGAACGGCTCCCTGATCCGGGGAGCCGTTCGGCTTTTGACCGTGCCCGGAAGGGCGCACAACCGAAAGGAACGCATATGGCGTCACGCGTCCCGCTGGTGGCCGGCAACTGGAAGATGAATTTCAACCATCTGGAAGCCACCTATTTCGTGCAGAAGCTCGTCTGGCTGCTGCGCGACGCGCATTTCGACTACCGGCGCTGCGAGATCGCCCTCATGCCGTCCTTCACGTCCATCCGCAGCGTGCAGGTGCTGGTGGAGGCGGACGACCTGAAGATCCGCTACGGCGCGCAGTCGGTGTCCGTCACCACGCAGGGCGCGTTCACCGGCGACGTGTCCGCCGACATGCTCGCCGCGCTCGGCTGCACCTATGTGATCGTCGGCCATTCCGAACGGCGCAAATACCATCCCGAGGACGACGCGAACATCGTCGACCAGGTGCGCGCCGTGCTCGCCGCCGGCATGCGGCCGATCCTGTGCGTCGGCGAAAGCTACGAGGAGCGTCGCCAGGGCATCGAACTCGACTTCGCCGTCGGCCAGGTGCACGACGTCACCCGCGACCTGTCGCGCGATCAGGCCGCCAAACTCATCATCGCCTACGAGCCGGTGTGGGCCATCGGCACCGGCATGGTCGCCACGCCCGACTCCGCGCAGGACGCGGCCCGCGCCATCCGCGAGGACCTCGCCACGACCTTCGACGAGACGGTCGCCGACGCCGTGCGCATCCTGTACGGCGGGTCGGTCACCTCGAAGAACGCGGTCGAGCTCATCGGCGAGCCCGACGTGGACGGATTCCTCATCGGCGGGGCCGCGCTGGATGCCGACGAACTCGCCACCATCGCACGGCTCACCGCGCGGGCGACCTCCGCACGATAGACGTTCGGGCCGTCGGCGGGGACAGCCGGCCAACCGCCGGCTGTGATACGGCATTGTTCAGCACCTTGCGCTATGGTATAGGGCAGTGTGATTTTGAACTGGAGGTTCTCATATGTCCGCTTGGGCCATCGTCAAGCTCGTGCTGCAGATCATTCTCGTCGTCTTCAGCCTGCTGCTCACCCTGCTTATCCTCATGCATAAGGGCAAGGGCGGCGGCCTGTCCGACATGTTCGGCGGCGGCCTGACCCAGAACGCCGGCTCTTCGGGCGTCGCCGAGAAGAACCTGAACCGTTGGACCGTCGTCATCGCGCTGCTGTGGGTGGCGATCATCATCGCCCTCGGCCTGATGACGAAGTTCAACCTCGTCTGATAGTCGCATATGCATCGTCATGAGCCATGATCCGTTCGATCATGGCTCATTTTCATGAAGGAAAGGATTCGCTTATGGTTACCGCAAACCGCAACCGCGTCGTCATCGTCGGCACCGGACAGGTCGGATCGACCGCCGCGTTCTCGATCGTCACGCACGGTCTGTGCAACGAACTCGTGCTCATCGACCACTTCGCGCCGAAGGCGCTGGGGGAGGCGCGCGACCTCGACGACGGCAGCGAGTTCCAGGACCGTCACGTCAAGGTGCGCGTCGGCGACTACGCCGACTGCAAGGACGCGGACATCGTCGTCATCACCGTCGGCCGCAAGCCGCCGGCGAACTCCAACCGCATGGCCGAACTCGGCTTCACGGTCGGTCTGGTCGGCGACGTGGTCGACCAGGTCATGGCCTCCGGCTTCAACGGCGTGATCGTCATGGTCTCCAACCCGGTCGACGTGATGGCATGGTACGCGTGGAAGCGCTCCGGCCTGCCGCGCACGCAGGTGCTCGGCACCGGCACCGCGCTCGACACCTCGCGTCTCAAGACCATCATCGGCGAGGAGACCGGCCTCGACCCGCGCAACGTGGGCGGCTTCGTCATGGGCGAGCACGGCAATTCGCAGTTCGCCGCATGGTCCACCGTCTCGCTCGGCGGCAAGCCGTTCGCGAAGTTCCTCGCCGACAACCAGAGCCGCTTCTCGTCCGTCTCCACCGCCGAGGTCGAGGAGAAGACGCGTCGCCGCGGCGATGATATCGTCAAGGCCAAGGGCGGCACCAACTTCGGCATCGCCTCCACCGTCGCCGGCATCGTGCAGACGATCCTGTGGGACGAACGCCGTATCGTGCCCGTCTCCACGCTGCTCGACGGCGAATACGGCGAACACGACGTGTTCCTCGGCGTGCCCACCGAACTGCGCGCCAACGGCGCGAACGAGATCGTCGAACTCGACCTGACCGACGACGAGCTCGCCAAGCTGCACCGGTCGGCCGAGATCGTCCGCGAACACTGCGAGGGCCTGCTGTGACGGGCGTGACCGCACGTGACGGCGACATCCGTATGGTCGTCGCCGACCTCGACGGCACGCTGCTGCACGGCGGCGCGACGTTCGAGGAACGCTACCTCAGCGACCGTTCCGTCGACGCCGTCCGCCGGCTGCACGACGCCGGCTACCGGTTCGCGATCGCCACGGCCCGCCCGGTCAGCACCGGACTCGCGTTCGCCGAAAAGCTGCCGGCCGATGCGGTCATCTATCTGAACGGCGCGCTCATCGACTTCGGCCCGGCGCATTCCGACTTCGATCTGCTCACCGGCAAGCGCCCGGCCCCCGACGGCCACCTGACGAAGATCGGCTTCCCGTCCGCCCGCGCCTGCGAGGTGTGCCGGGGCTTCCTGCGCGAGCTGCCGGGCCTCAAGGTCGGCATCGTCATGGACGACGTGCGGTACACGAACTTCGACGTCAGCGTCTACTGGAAGACACAGACGTGGCGGTACACCGACTTCTCGGACGGCGACGTGCCCACCGGCGTCGCCGACAAGCTGATCGTGTTCCCCGACGCCGAACAGTGGACGCGACTGGAGACGCTGGTGCCGGACGACTTCGACGTGCACGTTTCCGAAGGCACGATGTGGATGCTCATGAGTCCGCAAGCCAACAAGGAGCATGCGCTGCGGATCGTCTGCGACCGGCTGGACGTGCCGTTGGCGCGGACCGTCACGTTCGGCGACGATGTGATCGACATCGCGATGATGCGCGAGTCCGGACTCGGCGTGGCCGTCGCGAACGCGAATCCTGACGTGCTCGCGATCGCTGACGAGACCTGCCCGGCGAACGACGACGACGGCGTCGCGCAGTGGATCGAGACACATCTGCTGTGATCCGCGGCCGTCACGCGGCCCATGCGATCGATAAGGATGCGTGACCGAGCCGAGGTCGATCCGTCCGTCTGTACCGTGTCGTCGCGGCCGGAGTGCGCATTCCACGTAACGGAATCGCGCGCGCCGGCTGTAACGGCTGCACGCTAACCTGTTGTGCGGTAACGAAACATGCGAAACAGGAGTGAATATGTCGCTGGCCATCCGAGTCATCCCATGTCTGGACGTCGATGCGGGGCGCGTGGTCAAAGGCGTGCATTTCGAAAACCTGCGCGACGCCGGCGACCCGGTCGAACTGGCCGCCGAATACTACCGTCAGGGCGCCGACGAACTGACGTTCCTCGACGTGACCGCCTCCAGCTCGCATCGGCAGACCATGATCGACGTGGTGGCCCGCACCGCCGAACAGATCTTCATCCCGCTCACCGTCGGCGGCGGCGTGCGCACGCCCGAGGACGTGGATTCGCTGCTGCGCTGCGGCGCGGACAAGGTGGGCGTGAACACCGCCGCGATCAACGATCCGACGCTGATCAGCCGTGTCGCCGACCGCTTCGGCAATCAGGTGCTCGTGCTGTCGGTCGACGCACGGCGCGAACGGGGCGAGCAGCACACGCAGTCCGGGTTCGAGGTGACCACGATGGGTGGTCGCAAGTCGACCGGCATCGACGCGATCTGGTGGGTCAAACGCGCCGAGGAGCTCGGCGCGGGGGAGATCCTGCTCAATTCGATGGATGCGGACGGCACGCAGCAGGGCTTCGATCTTGAGATGATCCGCGCCGTGCGCAAGGAAGTGAAGATTCCGATCATCGCCTCCGGCGGCGCCGGCAAGGCCGCCGACTTCCCGCCCGCGATCGAGGCCGGCGCCGACGCGGTGCTCGCAGCATCGATCTTCCACTACGGCAAGGTCACCATCGGCGAGGTCAAGGACGAGCTGCGCCGCGCCGGCTACACCGTGCGCTGAACGGCGTCCGCCCGCCGGCGGCATGCACCGCCCGTCATCGCGTCCGCCGATACGCGGATCGTTGCACATACAGATCATCCAACACATGAGGATCACCAACACAGAGGAACAGTCAGGTCATGGAATACGACAACAGCACGACGCTCGACCCACGCATCGCCGAGCGGCTCAAGCACGACGCCAAGGGATTGGTCGCGGCCGTCATCCAACAGTACGACACGCATGAGGTGCTCATGGTCGGCTATATGAACGACGAGGCGCTACGCCGTACGCTCACCACCGGCAGGGTCACGTTCTGGTCACGTTCGCGGCAGGAATACTGGCGCAAGGGCGACACCTCCGGGCACGTGCAATACGTGAAGTCCGTGTCGCTCGACTGCGATGGCGACGCGCTGCTCGTCAAGGTCGATCAGGTGGGCGCCGCCTGCCATACCGGCAAACGCAGCTGTTTCCTCGAAGGCGGCCCGCTGCCATGCATCGAAGGACATCGCACGCCGGAACAGACGAATGACGAGAACGGTACGGCAGAACAGGAGGAACAGGCATGAGCGAATGCAGCGTCGAACATCTGACATGGGGCGCGACCTGGCCGAGCCGTGAGCAGTTCCACGAACTGGCCAACGAAGGTTATCGCGTGATCCCGATCGTGCGCCGGCTGCTCGCCGACTCGCTCACTCCGGTCGGGTTCTATGAGCGTCTCGCCGGCGGCCGCAGCGGTACGTTCATCCTCGAATCGGCCGAATACGGCGGCACGTGGAGCCGGTACAGCTTCATCGGCGTACGGTCGATGGCCCAGCTGCGGTCGAACGGCGGCAAAGCGGACTGGCTGGGCACCGTGCCGGCCGGTGTGCCGACCAGCGGCGATGTGATCGCCGTTGCGCATGCCGCGTTGAAGACGCTCAAGGCGCCGCATGTGGACGGCCTGCCGAATCTGACCAGCGGTCTGGTCGGCACGGTCGGCTGGGATGCGATCCGCCACTGGGAGCCGACGCTGCGCGCCGAGGCACCGAACGAGACCGGTCAGCCGGAGACGGTGCTTGCGTTGGCCACCGACATCGCCGTGGTCGACCACGTGTCCGGTTCGGTGTGGCTCATCGCGAACGCGGTGAACGTGGACGACAAGCCGACCCGTGCCGACGCCGCGTACAACGAGGCCGTCGCACGACTCGACCAGATGCAGCGCGACGCGGCCACGCCGGTCGAGGGCGAGTCGCGCGTCAACGTCCTCGACGCCGCCGCACCGCAGCCCGAACTGCGGTTCCGCACCGAGAAAAGCCACTACGAGCAGGCCGTCGAAGCCGCCAAGAAGCACATCGTCGACGGCGACGTGTTCCAGGTCGTCATCTCGCAGCGGCTCGACATCGACTCGCCCGCCGACCCGTTCGACGTGTACCGCGTACTACGCACGCTCAACCCGAGCCCGTACATGTACTTCATGGCGCTCACCGATGCCGAGGGACGCGACTTCACCGTGATCGGCTCC
Source organism: Bifidobacterium ramosum (assembly GCF_009299505.1). Taxonomy (GTDB): domain Bacteria; phylum Actinomycetota; class Actinomycetes; order Actinomycetales; family Bifidobacteriaceae; genus Bifidobacterium; species Bifidobacterium ramosum. The sequence continues at coordinate 469,264 of NZ_WBSM01000001.1, forward strand.
AGCCCGGAGACGCTCATCAAGGTCGACAACGGCCATGCGATGACGTTCCCGATCGCCGGCTCCCGCCCGCGCGGCAAGACCCCGGAGGAGGACGCGCGGCTCGCCAAGGAGCTGCTCGCCGATCCGAAGGAACGCAGCGAGCACATCATGCTCGTCGACCTCGCCCGCAACGACCTGAGCCGTGTGTGCGACCCGACCACTGTCGAAGTCGTCTCGCTCATGGACATCAAACGGTTCAGCCACATCATGCACATCTGCTCGACCGTCACCGGCCGCGTGGATCCGCATCTGACCGCGTTCGATGTGTTCACATCCGCGTTCCCGGCCGGCACGCTGTCCGGCGCGCCCAAGCCGCGCGCGATCGAGATCATCGACGAGCTGGAACCGGCCGACCGCGGCATCTACGGTGGCACAGTCGGCTACTTCGACTTCTCCGGCAACCTCGACATGGCCATCGCGATCCGCACCGCGTTCATCCGCGACCATGAGGCCAGCGTGCAGGCGGGCGCCGGCATCGTGCTCGACTCCGTGCCCGCGACCGAATGGCAGGAGACGCGCAACAAGGCCGAGGCCAGCGTCGAGGCGGTGAAGATCGCCGCGCAGCTGCGCGAGCTCTAGGGCTATTAGGCCACGGCCCTCACCGCCGCGTGCGCGTGCGCAGCTCCGGCAGCATCGTCACGAACAGCACGACCGCGAGCGCGGCGGTGAGCAGATCGGCCAGCGCCTGCGCGGCGATCACGCCGTCATAGCCGGCCACGCGTGAACCGACGAACAACGTGAGCGCCAGCATCACACCCTGCCGGCTGATCGACAGCAGGAACGCGCCGAGCGCCTTGCCGGTCGACTGGAACGCGCACGTTGTGACCATGACGATGGCCACGCACACGAGGCTGAGCAGCTGTATGCGCAGCATACCCGCGCCCAGCGCGACGATCGTCTCGTCGGCGATGAAGAACCGCATGAGCATCCGGTCGGCAAGACTCAGCACGACGGTCATGACCAATGCGAACGAGCACAGGAACACATAGGCGAATCGCATGACGCCGTGCAGCCGCCGCATGTTGCGCGCGCCGTAGTTGTAGCCGATGAGCGGCTGCGCGCCGAACGCGAACCCCACGAAGATCAGCACCGCGATCATCACGATCTTGAGCGCGATGCCCATCGCCGCGACCGCATCGGTGCCGTACGGCAGCAGGAACAGGTTCATCATGACGATGCCGACGCTCTGCGTGAGATTGGTGATGGCCGACGGGATGCCGATGGCGAGGATGTCCCTGACCTCGGCCGCGGCGATGGCGAGCGCATGTCGGGCGCGGTCGATCATGAGCCGTGGGTCGATGGACAGGTATTCGCTGCGGCGCAACAGGAACCAGACGAAATACACGTCGGTGAGGATGTTCGCGATGACCGTCGCGCCGGCCGAGCCGGCCGCGCCCCAGCCGAACACGTGGATGAACAGGGGATTGAGCACGACGTTGATCGCGGTGCCGGCGACCGAGCCGATCATCGACTGCACGGCGTGGCCTTCGGAGCGCAGCAGGTTGGTCGGCGTCATGGAGACGATGATGAACGGCGAGCCGATGATGATAAGCGTGTAGAACGCGGACGCATGCCGCCACGTGTCGTCGGTCGCGCCGAGCAGTGCGAGCATCGGATCGCGGAAGACGAGACCGAGCACGACGATGAGCAGGCCGGTGGCGATGGCCGCGTAGAAACAGAACACGCTCAGCCGTTTGCCGTCCGCATACCGGTGCTGGCCGAACAGGCGGGAGATGACCGACGCGCCGCCAAGGCCGAAGATGTCACCGAGCGCGATCATCACCGTGAACACCGGCGCGGTCAGCGACACGCCGGCCACCATGCCCGTGTCGCCCGTGTGCGCGATGAAATACGTGTCGACCAGATTATAGACGAGCGTGACCAGCATGCTCAGCACCACGGGCATCGCCAGTGAGAAATACGCCTTCGGGATCGGTGCCCGTTCAAACAGCTCGTTGTCCATGTCGTGTCCACTTCCGCATTGGTCGGCCGCGTTGGCGGCCGGTTGTGCAATCGTGAGGCATGATAACAACCACAGTGTGGACAACGACACGCGCGGGCGGCATGGCTACGCGCGTCATGCCGCCCGCGCCGAGGCGATTCAGGGATGCCGTATCGGTGATGCGATGAGTCACCGTTCCAGCGTCACGGTGTCGGGCACCGCGACGCCATGATCGCGGAACACCTGCACGGCCGCCATATACGCGTCGCTCGGCGTATCGGGGTCGGCAAGGGCGCGTTGCGCCGCATCCGTGGCCGCACTCGACGTCGTCGCCGCGCCCGTTGTTTGTGCGGGGAACAGCAGGGCGACGATCAGCCGTGCGATCGACGGCGCGTGGGTCTTGTCGGTATCGGCCGTGGCGTCGGCCGTGTCATCGGTCGCATCCGTGCCGCCGTCGTGCGTGACCGCCCGTTCCAGCGTTGCACGCAGCCGCTCCGTGCCGCCCTTGGTGGCCTCCTCGATGTCGTCCGACTGGTCGTACAGCGCGAACAGCCATGCGCGACGGACGTCGGCCGCGCCGGCGAGTCGCGTCGCGGTCTCGTCCGCCACGGCGTCGACCGGCACGGCCGGCGTCGCGTCCGGGTCACGATGCTCGCGGTTGTCGGCGATGTCGCCGATGAGATGCTGGATCGTGGCCTCGTCCCGCAACACCGTGGACTGCGCGAACGCGGTGGCGATCGCATCCGCGTCGAGGAATGTACCGCCCTCCGACTGGAACCGCACGCGTTTCGGCTCGTTGTAGTAGTGCGTCATCGCATACGTCGCATACTGCGGGAACTCGTCCTGCAGCTGTTTGACCGCGTCGGCGACCTTGCGCATGTCGGCGAGCGGCTGATGCACGGCGATCATCGCCAACGCCGTCTTCGCGTCGCGCAGCGACAACGGTTGGCCGATCCGCACCGTATGCCCGTCGTCGTGCCTGAACAGATGCTCCACCAGATCCATGAACCCCATCGTCGTGTCCTTTCCAAATCATAAGACCGATGCCGCACGACAGCATAGTCGCTTTGCGCCGGTGACGTCATGCGGCGGCCGCCATGCGTTACCTTGTTCGCCGCCCTGTTCCGTCGATCCCGCGCGTGTTCCTCCATGCCGGAGCGTGTCACGGCGTGTCACGGCACCACCGTCGCGGGCATGGCCGGGCATAGGATATTGACGTTCATTGACGTTGCGCAACCGATGAGGGGAGCGGGAAGAACCATGCCGACGACGACCACGACGAACGCGCTGGATGCCGGACTGGGCACGAAACCGGTGCCGCGCCTCGCCCTGACGATGTCGATCCCGACGATCGTCGCGCAGGGGGCGAACGCGTCGTACACGATCATCGACCGGCTGTTCATCGGCCACATTCCCGGCGTGGGCAACGAAGCCATGACCGGCGTGGGCGTCTGCTTCCCGATCCTGCTGGCCGTCACCGCGTTCGCGTCCCTGATCGGCGCCGGCGGCGCGCCACGTGCGTCCATCGAACTCGGCCGTGGCAACTTCCGCAAGGCCGAACGCATCCTCGGCACCAGCGCGGTGTTCCTCGTCGCCGTCGCCGTCACGCTCACCATCGTCCTGCAACTGGCGAAGCGACCCATCCTCGTCGCATTCGGCGCCAGCGACGCGACCATCGACTACGCCGTCGATTTCATCACCGTGTACCTCGTCGGCACGGTATTCGTGCAGCTCACGCTCGGACTCAACAACTTCATCGCGGCCCAAGGCAAGACGACCGTCGCCATGGTGTCCGTGCTCATCGGCACCGGCACCAGCATCGCCCTCGACCCGCTGTTCATCTTCGTGGCCGGATGGGGCGTGCGCGGCGCCGCGCTGGCGAACGTGCTCGCGCAGATGATCTCCACGATCTGGATCGTATGGTTCCTGTCCTCCGGCCGCAGCGCGATCCGCCTGCGACCGCGCAACATCCGTTTCGATCGGCTGATCCTGCCCGTGCTGTCGCTCGGCCTCGCGCCGTTCATCATGCAGATCACCGAATGCCTGATCAACGTGGTGTTCAACGTCGGCCTGCAACGCTACGGCGGCGACGACTACGTCACGTCGATCACCATCATCACATCGCTCATGCAGATCGTCAGCGTGCTCACCGCCGGATTCCAGCAGGGCATCCAGCCGATCATCGGCTTCAATTTCGGCGCGCGCGACATGGATCGCGTGCGGCAGGCGATCCGCATGGCGTTCGTCACGCAGATCGCGTCGGCGACGGCGCTCGTCTCGATACTCGCCGCGTTCCCGGGCTTCTTCGCCGGCTGGTTCACCGACAAGCCGGACGTGATCGCGATCGTCACGACCATGATGCCGGTCTTCGTCTGCGGTTGGGGCATCTTCGGTATCCAGATGGGCGTGCAGTGCGCGCTGGTCGGCATGGGACAGGCGAAACTGTCGATCTTCCTCGCGATCCTGCGCAAGATCATCCTGCTCGTGCCGCTCGCGCTGATCCTGCCGCACTGGCTCGGCGTCAACGGCATCTTCATCGCCGAGCCGATCTCCGACGCGACGTCCGGCATCGTGGCCGGCGTCCTGTTCTGCTTCGCCTATCGCCGGATCCGTGCGTCCCTGACGGAATCGATCACACCGACGATCACGCCGACCGCCGCCGGCACCAGCCAGCCTAGCTGATACCGCTGCAACGGTAGCATGGCGAGCGCGGCATCCAGCCACGGCAGCGATCCGCCGAACACCACGGCCAGACTGGCGACGCACGTCGCGAACGACGCGACGGCGACAAACAGCACCGTCCACCGATACACACGCACGAACCACGCGGCAAACACGCGATGGGCGAGCGCCAGCAGCACCAGCACGATCGCGATCGGATACAACGCCGCCAATACCGGCACCGACACCTTGATGATCGCGCTCAGCCCGGCGTTCGACACGACGACGCTGAACACGGTGAACAGGATCTGCCACATGCGATAGGACACCGCATGGCCGGCTACCGTGCGGAACCGTTCATGGAAATACGTGGCGCACGTGCAGATCAGGCCGGTGCACACGTTCAGACACGCGATGACGAACACCACACCCAGGAACGTCGTGCCCACCGGGCCGAACACCGACGACGTGAGATTGGTGAGCACGGTCGCGCCGGTGTCCTTCGACGCGTCGATACCGCGGATCGCACCGGACACCACGCCGACATAGCCCAGCACGCCGTAGATCACGACGAGCAGCACGCCGGTGCCCAGGCCGGCGACGGCGGTCTCGCGACGCACCTGCGCCTCGTCGTCGACGTGCTGCGCACGGATGTTCGCCGAGATCACGATGCCGAAATACAGGGCGGCGAGCAGATCCATCGTCTGATATCCGTCGAGGAAACCGCGCGCCAGCTGGTTCGCCGCATAATCGCCGGACGGGGCGGCCGGCGCGCCGACGCCGTGCACGAGGCAGGCGACGAACAGCACCGCGATCAACGCCAGCAGCAGCGGTCCCATGAACCGGCCCAACACCTTCGACAGCTTGTCCGGATGCTGCGCGAACACGAACGACGCGGCGAAGAACACGAGAGAATACAACAACTGGGCGAGCGAGCGGCCCGAACCGTCCGGCACGAGCGGGGCGACCATCATCTCGAACGACGTGGTGGCCGTGCGCGGGATCGCGAAGCACGGGCCGATGGTCAGAATGATCGCCAGGCCCAGCGGCAGGGCGAACCGCGGCGAGACACGGCCGGCCAGCGTGTCGAAGCCGCCGGCGAACGTGACCGCCAGCACGCCGAGGATCGGCAGGCCCACTGCGGAGACGATGAAGCCGATCAGGGCCGGCACCGCGGCAGCGCCGGCCTGCGCGCCGACGAACGGCGGGAAGATCAGGTTGCCCGCGCCGAAGAACATCGAAAAGAACGTGAACGTCATCACCAGACGCTGGCGCGCGGTCAACTGCATGGCTGTCTCCTTCAACTCCTGCGCGGCTCGCGGATGCGATGCCGGATGCGCAGGATCTCCACCTTACCGGGACCCGCGGGAACAACGGAGCGGCCACGTGGCACGTTCCAAGATGGTAACGAAAAGCTCCCGATCCGCGAGACGACGCGGATCGGGAGCTTTTCTCCGGGTTTACCTAGTCAGCGATGAATGCCGAAGGCAATCAGCCGTTGACGCGGTCGATGCCGGACTGCACGTCGGCGATGACCGAATCCCAGGACTTGATGAAGGCGGCGACGCCGTCGGCCTCGAGCTTGTCGGTGACGGCCTTGAAGTCGATGCCCAGCTCGGCGAGCTTGTTGATGATGGCGTGGGACTCCTCGTAGGTGCCCTCGATGGACGGGGCGCCGTTGCCGTGATCGGCCAGAGCGTTCAGGGTCTTCTCCGGCATGGTGTTGACGATGTGCTTCGCGACGAGCTCATCGACGTACTTGCAGTCGGAGTAGGCCGGGTTCTTGGTGCCGGTGGAGGCCCACAGCGGACGCTGGACCTTGGCGCCCTTGGCGGCCAGGTCGGCCCAGCGCGGATCCTCGGCGAACTTCTTCTCGAACAGCTCGTAGGCGAGGCGAGCGTTGGCGACGGCGGCCTTGCCCTCAAGGGCCTTGGCCTCGTCGGTGCCGATCTCCTCGAGCTTCTTGTCGACCGCGGTGTCCACGCGGGAGACGAAGAAGGAGGCGACGGAGCCGATGTGCTTGAGGTCGTGGCCGTTGGCGGCGGCCTGGGCGATGCCCTCGATGTAGGCGTCGATGACCTGCTCGTAGCGCTCGAGCGAGAAGATCAGGGTGACGTTGACGGAGATGCCCTTGGCCAAGGTGGCGGTGATGGCCGGCAGGCCCTCGAGGGTCGCCGGGATCTTGATCATCGCGTTCGGACGGTTGACCTTCTCCCACAGCTCGACGGCCTGCTTCTCGGTGGCTTCGGTCTCGTGGGCGAGGCGCGGGTCCACCTCGATGGAGACACGGCCGTCGACGAAGTCGGTCTTCTCGGCGATCTCACGGAAGATGTCGGTGGCGTTGCGCACATCGGTGGTGGTGAGCTCGCGGATGGCGGTCTCGACATCGACCTTGCCGAGCTCCTTGAGCTGCTCGTCGTACGGACCGACCTGGCTCAGGGCCTTCTGGAAGATGGACGGGTTGGTGGTGACACCGACCACGTTCTTGTTGGCGATGAGGTCCTGCAGGGAGCCGGACTCGATGCGGGAGCGGGACAGGTCGTCCAGCCAGATGGACACGCCGTTGTCGGACGTACGCTGAGTTGCTTCAGTCATATTGTTTTCTCCTTGATACCTTATTGGATCAAATCTTTGTGGTGTAGGGGAGGAACCCTTCGCATTTGGCGAGGTTCCCTCCCGAACCGTCTGACGGGAATCAGGCGTTGGCCTCGGCGATGGACGCCTCGGCGGCCTCGACCACGTGCTCGGCGGTGATGCCGAGGTCGATCATGTTCTGCGCGCCGTTGCCCTGCAGGCCGAACTGCTCGATGGAGACCGGCTTGCCGTAGGAGCCGAGGTACTTGTACCACGGCATGGCCACACCGGCCTCGACGGAGACACGGGCCTTGACGGAAGCCGGAAGCACGGCCTCCTTGTACTCGGCGTCCTGCTCCTCGAACCATTCCATGGACGGGAAGGAGACCACGCGGGCCTTGACGCCCTTGTCGGCGAGGGTCTTGGCGGCGGCCACGGCCCACTGGACCTCGGAACCGGAGGCCATGATGATGACGTCCGGGGTGCCCTCGGTGTCGACGAGCACGTAGGCGCCCTTCTTGACACCGTCCTTGGCCTTGGCGGCGGTCTCGGCGAGCGTCGGCACGCCCTGACGGGTCAGGACCATCGCGGTCGGCAGCGTGTTCTTCTTCTCGAAGAAGTAGCGGTAGGCCTCGGCGGTCTCGAAGGCGTCGGCCGGGCGGACGACCTCGAGCTGCGGGATCGCGCGGAAGGAGGCCAGATGCTCGATCGGCTGGTGGGTCGGGCCATCCTCGCCGACGGCGACGGAGTCGTGGGACCAGATGTACAGGTTCGGGATCTCCATGAGGGCGGCCAGACGGACGGCGGCGCGCTCGTAGTCGGAGAACATGAAGAAGGTACCGCCGAACGGACGGGTGTAGGAGCCCAGCAGGATGCCGTTGGTGATGCAGCCCATGGTGAACTCGCGCACGCCGAAGTGCAGCTGACGGCCGAACTCGTTGCACACCGGCCACTGCTTGGTGGCGCACTCCGCCGGGGCGAAGGTGGCGGCACCCTTGAGGTCGGTCTTGTTGGAGCCGCCGAGGTCGGCGGAGCCGCCCCACAGTTCCGGCATGACGGCCGCGATGGCGTTGAGGACGGAGCCGGAGGCGCCACGGGTGGCGACGCCCTTGCCGACCTCGAAGGTGGCCTCGAGATCATCGAGGGCCTTGTCGAAGCCTTCCGGCAGCTTGCCTTCCTTCAGACGGTCGTACAGGGCGGCCTTGTCCGGGTTGGCCTTGCGCCATGCCTCGAACTTCTCGTCCCAGGCCTTGTGGGCCTCGAGACCGCGGTCGGCGACCTTGCGGGCGTGGGCGAGGGCCTCCTCGTCGATCTGGAAGGACTGCTCCGGATCGTAGCCGAGGACCTTCTTGAGGCCGGCGACGGCCTCGGCGCCCAGCTTGGAGCCGTGCGAGGACGGATCGTTGGTCTTGCCCGGGGTCGGCCACGCGATGAGGGTGTCGACCTTGATGAGCTTCGGCTGGTCCGGGGCGGCGGCCTCGGCCTTGGCGATCACGTCGGCCAGACCCTCGACGTCCTCCTTGTAGGAGCCGTCGGGCTGGACGAAGCTGAACTCGTCGGTGTACCAGCCGTAGGCCTGGAAGCGCTTGAGCACGTCCTCGGCCAGCACCAGATTGGTGTCGCCTTCGATCTGGATGCGGTTGGCGTCGAAGATCACGGTGATGTTGCCGAGCTTCTGGTTGGCGGCCAGGGAGGCGGCCTCGCCGGAGATGCCTTCCTCGATGTCGCCTTCACCGCAGATGACCCAGATCTTGTGGTAGAACGGGGAGTCTTCCTTCGGGGTCTCCGGGTCGAGCAGGCCGCGCTGGAAACGCTCGCCGTAGGCGAAGCCGATGGCCGAGGCGAAGCCCTGGCCCAGCGGGCCGGTGGTCATTTCGATGCCCGGGGTCAGGCCGTACTCCGGGTGGCCCGGGGTGTGGGTGTCCGCGCCGCCGCGGAAGTGCTTGAGATCGTCCAGGGTCAGGCCGTAGCCGGAGAAGTACAGCTGGACGTACTGGGTGAGGGAGGCGTGGCCACCGGAAAGGATGAAGCGATCGCGACCTTCCCACTTGGGGTCGTTCGGATCATGCTTGATGAAGTGCTGGTAGAGAGTGTAGGCGATCGGCGCCAGCGAGACGGGGGAACCGGGGTGGCCGCTTCCTGCCTTCTCGACCGCATCAGCCGAAAGGACCTTGGCCATCTTGATGGCGCGCTCGTCCAGTTCGGTTTCCTTGAATTCGGTCATGTCTGTAATTTTCCTTCCAATACTTCGGGCACCACGCGCCCGGCTTATGCCGGGTCATGCGTACCCTCACATTGCTCTTACATAGTAACCGCGTGAACCGACTTCACGGTGCGATTTTGGCGTGTTTTTGTGACGTTGTGTGCTGTTAGCGTTCACAATGAACGTAAACGATACGTTGCGTGAACAAACGCACAACACGGCGTAACCGCAGTCCTCCGTAGCCGTGTCGCGACGGGGTGCAGGGTGGTGAACGAAACGAATACTCTGAGAACGAACGCATTAGCACTCGACACGCGCGAGTGCTAATACAATAGTCACCGAACATCCCGAACGGGACCATTCGTATCACGTACCCATCACGTACATAAGGAGGCGCGTATGACGCAGTCACGTCGCATGCTGGTGCTGCGCGCCGTGGTCGAGGATTACATCCGTTCGCAGGAGCCGATCGGCTCGTCGGCGCTCACCAAAACACATGACCTCGGCGTCAGCTCGGCGACGGTCCGTAACGATATGGCCGCACTCGAGGACGAGGGTTACCTGATTCAGCCGCATACCTCCGCGGGCCGCATCCCGACGGAAAAGGGGTACCGCTATTTCGTGGACCGGCTGGCCACCGTCATGCCGCTGTCCACGGCCCAACGCAACGGCATCGCCACGTTTCTGTCCGGATCGGTGAGCCTGCAGGACACCCTGCAGCGCGCCGCCCGACTGCTCGCGCAGATCACCGGCCAGATCGCGGTCGTCGCATCGCCGGCGCTGTCCAAGGCCACGTTGCGGCACGTCGAAATCGTGCCGGTCGGCATGACCATGCTGCTCGCCGTCGTCATCACCGACACCGGACGCGTCGCCCAGCACACGCTCGCCGTACGCACGATGCCGGCCACGGACGACTTGTCGCGATTCTGCGATGCGGTCAACCGCGAGTGCTCGGCGCAGTCGTTCACGACGGCCGCCGAACGGGTGCGCGCCCTCGCCGACATTCCGCAGTGGCGTGAGACGGCCGCCGTGGCGGAGGCCCTGGCCGGCGCGTTCGAAGGCATGGCCGACGACGACCGCGCCAGCGAGCTGTACATGGCCGGCGCATCCAAACTGGCGCACCAGCGCACGGCCGCCGATCTGGCGCCGCTGTTCGATGCGCTCGAGGAACAGGTCGTGCTCATGCGCCTGATGAGCAACCTGAGCGAAGAGGCCGACCACGACGGCGTGGGCGTCGCCATCGGTTCGGAGACCCACACGCCCGGACTGCTGCACGCCTCCGTGGTGACCAGCGGGTACGGGCAGTCGCCGCAGAGGACGGACGGCGGTGATCCGACCGCTGACCGTGCGGATCATGCGGATAGCGACGGCGAATCGGACATCGTGACGACGCGCGGCGGGGGTACGCCCGTCGCCTTCGTCGGATCGATCGGACCGACGCACATGGACTACGCCGCGACCATCGCGGCGGTGCGCGCGGTGGCGCGCTACCTGACCGTCTCCCTCGCGCAGGGCGGCGATCCGGACGACGGCTGACCCAGCCTTATGGCACAATAACTCGCGACCAACAGAATAAAAGGACGGACAGTGGCAGACTACTACGAGGTGCTCGGCATCGAGCGCACGGCGACCGAGGACGAGATCAAGAAGGCCTATCGCAAGATGAGCCGCAAATACCATCCCGACATCGCCGGCCAGGAATTCGAGGAGAAATTCAAGGAGGTCAACAGCGCGTACGAGGTGCTGTCCGACCCCGACAAGCGCCGCATGTACGATTCGGGCGTCGACCCGAACGATCCGAACGCCGGCGCCGGCGGATTCCCGGGCGGCTTCTCCGGCATGGGAGACATGGGCGACATCTTCGGCCAGTTCTTCGGCGGGGCGTTCGGCGGCGGGCAGGGCCCCACGCCGCGCACCCAGCCCGGCCGCGACGCGCTGGCATCCACGTCCATCGATCTCAAGACCGCCGTGTTCGGTGGCACCGCTCACGTCAAGATCAACACATTTGGCCTGTGCCAGCAGTGCAGCGGATCGGGCGCGCAGAACGGCTCGCAGCCCGTCACCTGCCCGCAGTGCCACGGCCAGGGATTCACGCAGAAGGTCGTGCGCACGATGCTCGGCCAGATGATGACCTCCGCCCCGTGCGACCGCTGCGAAGGTCATGGCACGATCATCGAGAATCCGTGCCCGGCGTGCCTCGGCCACGGCCGCGTACGCACCACGCGCTCCGTGGGCGTGACGATCCCGGCCGGCATCGGCGACAACACCCGTCTGCGCCTCGCCAACCAGGGCGAGGTCGGCGAAGGCGGCGGCGCGGCCGGCGACCTCTACATCGACGTGCGCATCAAGCCCGACAAGCAGTTCACCCGCGAGGGCGACGACCTGCACTGCTGGGTGCAGGTACCGATGAGTTGGGCGGTGCTCGGCCACGACCTCGACATCGAGACGTTCGACGGCCCGCGCACCGTGACCATTCCCGAAGGATGTCAGCAGGAGGACACGGTCACGCTCAAGGGCCTCGGCGTGGCGCGCATGCGCCAGGCGGGGGAGCGCGGTGATCTCATCGCCCACGTGGCGGTGCGCGTGCCCACCAAGCTCAGCGAGCGCGAACGCCGGCTCATGGAGGAGTTCGCCGACCTGCACGACGGCGACGCCTCCCACGTGGCGCAAAGCGCCAAGCCCGCGGCCGGCGGACGTGGCAAGGGCTTCTTCTCGAAGCTCAAGGACGCACTGAGCTGAGAACATGTTGGGAAATGGCCGCTTTGCCTTACGGGAGTAGGGTTGAGCGGCTTTTTCCTATTTCGGGGAATTACGTCGGATTACGCTGTTTTTCGAAAAAATGTGGGCAAAATGTGGGCAAAATGTGGGCACGGAATCGGCCCAGAAACCATTGCCATATAACGCGAAAAGGCCGCCCGCATCTCCCATGATAGGGGAGTGCGGGCGGCCTTGTCGTCTACTGGTTGGCGATGGTGGCGATGTCCTTGCCGTCGGCGACCTCGGGGATGCCGGCCACGCTGGTCAGCAGCGAGAGCACCGCGGACAGACCGGCGGTGCCGGCGATGATGCGCCAGTCCACCTGTCCGATCGTGATCGCGCTGGTGCCGACCGCCGCGACCGCGGACTGGGCCGCGGTCTTGACCGCGCGCACCGCGGCGGCCTTGACCCACAGGATCAGGTTCTCCGCCTCCCGCTGGTCGATGAGGTCGTCGAGGTCGGGCTTGCCGTCGTTCTTGGTCATGGTCAGGCCTCCTTGTCGTTGGTGGTGGATGTCTGGCTGATCCGTGTGGTCTTGTCCGGTGTGATGCCGGGCGCAGACTGGGCGGAATAGAGTGTGACGGCCATTACTGCTCCTTCATGGCGTTGAGTTTTTCGGCGACGCGGTCGGCGATGAGGTCGAGCTGCGTGTCCGAGAGGGTGACGGTGTCGGGCAGGTCGGTCGCGTCGTCCGGGATGCCGGTCAAACGCTTGAGCAGGAGCGTGATCCGGTAGACGCGCTTGTCGAGCCACGACTGGGTCAGGTCCGGGACAGAGGTCGTGTCGTCGTCGGGGATGCCGGTGAAGCGTTTGAGGGACTGGAGGAGGCGGTAAACGCGCTTGTCGTTGCGCTCCACGCTGGTCTTGATCTCCCTGGTCGTGGTACGCGTGGTGTTGGCCGCGGTGTCGATGCCGATGATCCTGTCCCTGAGTTTGACGCCGTTGAGGTCGATGTTGACGACCGCCTCGGCGATCTGCTGGATGTCCTGTTTGGTTACCATGTCGTTGTCTCCTTTCGCGAGCCGCGTCCACTCGTCGCGGTCTCCATAGAACTTGTCGAGATCGAGGTCGCCGTTCCAGCCGGACAGCCGTCCGGTGCCTGAATACTGGCGCATGACGCACGAATATGCGCCCTCGTTCCATGGGCTGTCTTGGTAGCCCGTCTGCTGCATGCTTGCGTATTGGGCGATCCAGAGCGGGCAGTGCGCACGCACGTCGCCGGGGATCTGGCCAATCGCCGAGGCCTGCACGTACACGAGCGGCCACACGCCGGTCCGGTCGTGCACGCGGGTGACGAACCGGCGCACCCAGCCGCCGTCCCCCCATGCCTTGTTGCTGCCGGATTCCCAGTCGAGGACGAGGATCGCGCGGCTGATCCAATCGCCGGCCACGGCGAGGTAATGGTCGGCCTCCATGACGGGATCCGCTCCGGTCGCGTAATGGTACGTGCCGACGAGCCGGCCCGCGGCCGCGGCTCGGGCGAGGAACCCCTGCATGGTCGGATCCGCGAATCCGACGCCCTCGGACGCCTTCGCGATCACGAAGTCCGACGGGACGGCGGCGGTATCGAGCCCGGCCTGCCAGTTGCTGATGTCGATGCCTTGCAAAGCCATTCATTCTCCTTTCCACCCGGATCCCCCGGGCATGAGAAAAGCCCGGAGGCGTCGTGCCTTCGGACTGTTTGCTGTTTGGTTATTGCTGGTATGTCCAGTCGCATTCGGCCTCGCGGCGCAGGTAGTCGCGGTGCAAGGCCTCGTACCGGGCGTGCCCGTGCCCGTTGCCGCCGAGCGCGATGTACTCCTTGCCTGCCTCGAGCTGGCGCTCGTGCTGGGTGCGCGAGCGGGTGTGGTTGAACAGTTCGATGCGCAGCACATCGAGACGCAGCGCCCTGCGGTCGCGTTCGCTGGCCTCCAATCGCTCGTAGTCGCGGTCGAGCTTGGCCTGCAGGTCGCGGATGGTGCCCGAGTCGGCCAACGCGCGGTCGAGGTCGCTTCGGGTGAGCGTGTCGCTCATCCTGTCGATGCGGCGCAGCGCCCATCCGGCGACCGTGCCGCCGCACGTGGTGATCACGGCGATCAGGATGGTCGCCCACACGGGAATGGAATCGGTCAACGCATGATCCTCCTTGAATGTTGTGGGTATGGGAACGCCCCGGCCGGCGTGGGCCGGGGCGTGTGGTGTCAGGCGAGTCTGTCGAGTCTGGGGCGGATCGTCACGTCGAACGCGGTGGGGGTGCGGATCACGATCTGCAACGGATAATTGCCGCCCTTCAGCGCGAATTGCGGGTTGGCGTTCGTGGCGAGCTTGTCGGCCGTGCCGCTTGGGAACTCGTTGGGCGCGGATAGTTGCACGTATGTCTGGTCCGGCATGGGTGCCGGCAGGCTGTTCGCGAGAGTGTACGTGCCGGCCGGCAGGCTGACCAGACCGCATCTGAGCACGCAGTACCGGTCCTGTCCCGCGACGGGGGTGATTTTGCCGGCGACGTGGATCGCACGCCCCTTATCCGTGAGCGTGGCGGTGACCTCGTCGGCGGCCGGGCCGATCTTCTCGATGCCGGTGATGGCGGGCAGCCACGGGACCACGCTCACCGGCACGTCGAGCGTGACGCCTCCCGCGCTGATCGTGACCAGGGTCGCGCCTTCCGTGAGGCCGCGGACGCTAGCCCCCCCCTAAATGTCTGCGTCATGATTGTGTCTCCTTGCGTTTAGCTGATCCTGTAGAGTCGTGGGGTGACGACGGCGTCGTAGTCGGCGGGGTCCCGGCTGGTGTTGGCGATGCGCGGGTACACGCTTCGCGTGTCGTCCGGCGGGATCGTGAAGCCCTTGCCCGCGCCCGTGTATTCCACGGTGCTGTCCGGTTTCATGAACTTGGCCTGTATCTTCAACGGGCCCGTGCCGTCGATCTCGCCGCCGAGGTAGTACGTGCCGGGGTCGAGTTCTACTTGTTTGGCGAACTCGAACCAGCCGGAGGCGGTGGCGTTGCTCTTGACCGTGTACGAGCCGTTCCCGACCGGCGTGCACGTCACGCCACTGCGCGTCGTCTCGCCGAGCGCGGGCCACAGGTTCACCGGCTCATACCCCCCCCAATCGCTTCCACGTTGTCGGGGCGCATCCATTCGGCCGGCGTGCCGCCGAGATTGAGGATGGGCTTGAACGAGGGAAGGTCGACCGGCGTGTCGGGCGTGTAGTTGTCGCCGGCGAGCAGGCGCAGGACGATGTGGGTGGCGTCCTCGGGTATGGGCGCGCTCTTGCCGCCGGTGAGGATCGGCGGATGCCCGCCGGACGCCAGATCGAACGTGACGTACGAGTACAGGCCGGCGTTGTCGGCCCACACGCTCGAGTACGTGACCGTCTTGCCCTTGAGACCGTCGGGGACGGTCACGGCCCATTCGAGGCCGTGGTGGCGTTCTGCGACGCTGCCGGTGACATGCAACGAGCCGTCGGGGTTCACCGTGGCGGTCAATCCGTCGCCGGTGCCGGGCCCGTACGAGAGCAGGTTACGGCTTCTGACCGTGACGGGCGTGTCGGTGGTGATGCCTCCGGCCTTGACCGTCAGCCGTGTGGTGCCTCGTGTCTTGCCGGTGAGTGTTATCGTCCCCATGCGGGGCCTCCTTGCGATGATGATGGAAGCCCCGCATGGGGCTTAGTTGTTGTTGGCTGGCGGCTGCCAGTTGTGCGCGGTGCCGCCGGATTCGAGCATCGGATGCAGCGTGTGATCGACGGTCACACCTCCGTTGACGCCGACCACGGTCGCATACGTCCAGTCGTCGCCCTCGACCGTGAAGGTACGCGACGCCACATCGGGCGTCAGCGTCTCGTACCAGTACTTGACGCTCGTGCTGCGCATCGACACGAACACGAGCGAACCGGCGGGCTGGTCGTGGCAGGAGAGCGTGTACGTTCCGGCCGGCAGCGGCTTGTACACGTCGTTCGCGGGGTAGAAGTCGACGCGGTAGTCCGGCCCGTCGCCGCGCGTGTTCGTGCCCGTCAGTCGGATGCCCTTGTCGGGTTCGATGGAGCATGCGACCCCGTACGCGGAGCGCGCTTCGGGCTGCATCCACAGGTTGACGGGAGCCGGCAGCGAGGTGACGGGGATCTCCGTTGTGAGCGTTCCGGTTTGGATGCTGATCGTGGTCGTGCCGGCCGCGAGGGCGGTCAGCCTACACCGCCCCCCCCTACTGCTTGGATGGTTGCGATGGCGGGGTCCTTGATGGTGGCGGTGAACTCCTGGCTGGCGGTCGCGGGCAGGATCTGCACGCTGATCTGCACGGGGTCGTCGCCGACACGCGTCTCGATGCTCGTGGGCGTGACCTTGATGGATTCGGGCGCGTACGCGCATGTAATCGACAACGCCGCGCTCGTGAAGCCTCCGATGGTCGCGGTGATGAGCGCCGTGCCCCCGTGCTTCCACGTGACGGTGTTGCCGCTGACGGTCGCCACGCTCGTGTCGAGCGACTTGAACGTCACGTCCTTCGAGGTGAGCAGGTCACCGACATGCCCGTCCGCATACGTGGCACGCGCGGCGAGTTTGACCGTGCCGTTGATCGCGAGGCTCTTCGGCGGCGCGCCGCCGTTCTCGGCGAGGATTGCGATCGACGTGACCGTGTCCCTGTCGAGCGGCCACAGGAGCCGGCCGGCGGCGTACGCGTTGTACCGGTGGCCGCCGACCATGGGCTTGCCGACGAGTTGGCCGTTGTACATGACCGGCATGGCTCACTCCTCTTCGGTTTCGGGGATGACGGTGGGGGTGTCCGGCTGGGCGGCCGCGATCTCGTCGGACTTCGCCATGGCCGCGGACTCCACGCCCGCGACGAGCTCGTCCATGCGCAGGGTCGCGCTCACGGCGTGCTCGTCCACGGACGCGGTGTGCAGGCTGATCTGCGCGGCCGCGTCCTCGCCCAATGCGGTCACGTCCGACACCGTCGACTCCACCGACGCGCGCAACGCGCTGGCCTTCGCTGCCTCGGTCTTCGCGTCCTCGCCCGCCTGGTAGACCGCCGCCAGCGCGGCCGACGCGGACTGCGCGGCCGTGGTCTCGTCGAACCAGTAGACGAAGGAGGCCGGATACTGGTTCGACATCTCCTCGGCCTCCGCCATGCCGGCCGCGAACCGGTACTCGGCCACATGCCCGCCGGTCATGTCCACGGGGACGAAGCTCGTCGGGTCCACGTCGGTCAGGTCCGCGTACTCCACCTGCGTCGTGCTGTCGGGCACCTGCACGTAGCGCGAATAGGACACGTCTCGTCCTCCGACCGTGTAGATCTCCGTGACCATCCATACGAACGCGCCGTCGGTCGCGGCGAGCTGGACGGTCACGTCGCCCTTCTGGTCGAGCCCGACCTCGAACGGCGAGGGGATGAGCAGGTGCTTCTCCTTGTCGAAATGACGCGACGCCGGGGAGAACAAGAGACGGCCGACCGCCGGCTGCTCCCCGTTCTCCGCGTTGTCCGCGAACCGCGCCTGAATGTGAACGCTCGTCATGATTCCTCCTTGCTATGGGTGCCGATGGTCTCGGGCGCGATGTCGGGCCGCAGATCGTCTGGCAGGCTCGGTTTGGGATGCGATGCGATCCAGTCCGGCTCCGCGATCTCGCAGAAGTCCTGCAGCCAGTGGAACAGGCGGCGTGTGTACGCGGTTGCCTTGAAGTACTTCTCCTGCACCTCTTCGAGGTGCTTGATCTGTCTGGCCTGGTAGTCGACGTGCTCGCGCAGGTCGTCCACGGTCGCGCCCAGCGTCTCGCGGACCTTGCTCGCGGCCTCGGCCGCGATGTTGTCGATGTCGGCCTCGGTCTTGTTACGGGTCGACCACGCGCCGATCAGGCCGCCGAGACCGCCGCCGCCGACGAGCGCGAGGATCAACGCGGTCCAGAACTCGGTGCTGGCGAATAATTGCTGCAATGGCGGCATCACACCGCTCCTTCCGTGGTCTGGCCGGAGCGCCATGTGATGATCTCGGTGATTTGCGGGAGGTCCTTGGCGGGGATGTCGCGGCCGAGGCGGGTGGTCATGTCCGTGAACGTGACCGTGTCCGCGTCCGTGGATGTGAAGTCGCATCGCAGCTGCTTGCCGTAGTCGCACCAGGTCTGCGCGGTGCCGTCGTCCGAGTGGTCGAACTGCAGGCCGAGGCGGAGCATCTGGTGCAGGATCCCGCCGGCCGGCGGGCGCAGGTCGAGCGCTCCCGCCACGCCCGCGTCGGTGTCGTCGGTGGTGTTGGTTGTGTCGGTCATGGGTCTGGCTCCTTTGCTTGGTATGGGTCATTGGGGTATGGTCAGCCCGTCGAGCGCGACCCAGTCGCACACGACGGACACGACCACGTCGGTGGTCTTCGCGGGTATGTACACGTTGATCGGGGTGAGCTGGTTGTTCTTCCATCCCCAGCACACGAAGTTGCGGTTGTCGGGGCGGGCCGTCAGCCAGAACTCGCCCGTGTTCCGGTTGACGCGCGCGTCGGCCTTGGCGGCCTTGACGCGGCCGCGGAAGCATATCAGCCCGCCGCGGTACGTGTAGCCCACGTCGGTGACCCGGGTCACGTCGCCCGACAGCGCCAGGGCGTTCCATCCGGTCTGCCAGCGTTGGGTCGGTTCGCTGCTGATCATCGGGTACAGGTTCACGCCGAAGTGGTCGGAGTCGTCTCGCGTGCATCCCATGGACAGCTTGCCGTCGATGTCGGAGATCTCCAGCGTGTTGCCGCCGGCCCTGAACACGTCCTTGCCGTTGGCGGTTTTGACGTGGAAGTAGCCGTCCGAGCCGACGAGCGTGCTGTACCCGGTCCACGCGCCGTTCTGGATCCTGCCGACCCTGACTCCGTCAGCGGTCATCTTGATGCACGTCTCCAACGCGCCGACCCGGTTCTGCGCGTTCGTCGCGTTCGTGTTCGCGGTGGACGCCGTCTTCGCGGCGTTGTCCGCGCCGGTCTTCGCCGTGTTCGCGGTGGATTGGGCCGCGGCCACGTTCGCGTCGAGGGTCTTGAAGTGCGCGGTCCAGCTGGTCGAGTTCTGCTCGATCGTGCCGACGCGCTGCTCGAGCCTGCCGTTCGCGGTGGTCACGTCCTGCACGCTGGCGGTGATCCTGTCCTTCTCGGCCTTGAAGTCGGCCTTCGTGGTGTAGGTCGCGGCGGCGTCCGTGTTGCTGACGTACGTCTGCTTGACGGTGAGCCTGAACCCCTCGAGCGACTGGCTGAGCTCGCTCGCGCGTTCGAGCGCGCCGTCGGCCGACGTCTGGGCCTTTTTGAGGTCGGTCACGTCGGTCACGCTCACGTTGTCGATGCCGATGTTCCAGGTCATGTCCTCGGTCGCGGCCGGGCCGGTCAGGAAAGCGATCGTGGTGAGCACGCGTCCCGCGGGCAGGGTCAGGTCCACGGCGTACGACGTCCACCCGTACGTCGTGGCGCACGACACGAGCTCGCGCCACTCGTACCACGATCCCTTGTCGTCCTTGAGGGTCACGCCGTACTTCAGCGCGCACGCGACCGCGCTGGCGGCCTCGAACCTGACGCGCATCGTGCGCTGCCGGTTCTCGGCCTTCATGCGCTTGTCGAGCCCGGTCTGGGTCAGGAAGAACGTCTTGTCGCCCACGCCCGCGACCGTGCCGGTCTTCTGCCATTGCACGAGGTTGCCGTGCGCGCTCGACCCCCATCCGCCCGCGTTGATCGTGGAGTGCCGGTGGCCCCATGACGCGAACCCGTTCATGAACCCGCCGTCGAGCACGGCCTCGCCCGTGCCCGACGCCAGCGCGTCGACGGTCGCGTTGGTCTGCGTGATCGTCGAGGTGAGCGTGTCCGCGGTCTGCTGGAGCGTGCTGATGGTCGCGGCCTGCCCGTCGATCGTCTTCGCCTGCTCCTCGATCCTCGAGGTCAGGCTCCTCGACGTCTGGGTCAGCTCGCTTTTCGTCGCGTACGAGGTCAGGCCGTCCTTGGTCGCGTACGTGTCCGCGACCGACTGCTTGAACCCGTCGATGGTCTGCTCGAGACGTGTCTGGCGGGCGAGCGCGTCGGTCTTCGTCTCGTACGATTGGGCCACGGTCTGCCTGAACCCGTCGAGCGACTGCTCGCTCCTGGCGACGCGGGTGACGGCGTCGTCGGCCGCGGCCTGGGCCTTGCGCGCGTCGGTCGCGTCGGTCACGCTCAGGAGCGTGTAGTACCAGCCGTCGAGGTTGCCGGCCGTCGTGGTGCCGTCGACCTGCAGCCACAGGCGGGGGTCCTCGTCGAGGCCCTGGGGGATCGTCTGGTACGCCTCGTACAGGCGCCACGTGCCGGCGGGCAGGTCGAGCGTGGCCTTGAACGCCGTGACCCATCTGCCCGCGCCGTCGACGGCGCCGGCGTAGCCGAGCCCGGTCGTGGTCTTGGCGGCCGTGGTGCGCGCGATCCACGCGGCGATCCGGTAGGTGCGGCCGCGTCTGAGCCTGACCGCGCACGTCTGGTCTCGGCCGGTCGGGTGGCCCGTGGTCGCGGCCGGCGCGCCTGCGGGGGCGCCGGTGGCGGACAGGAGCATGTTCGAGCCCCATTGGTCGAGGTTGCCGAGGGTCTTGTCGAGGTAGGGGTCGAGGACCAGGTCGCCGCCGGCCGCGGCGGCCGCGTCGGTCCTGCGCGCGTTCTGCGTGATCGTCGTGGCGAGCGTGTCCGTGGTCTGTTTGAGCGTGCTGATGGTCGTGGCCTGCCCTTTGAGCGTGTCGGCCTGTTCCTTGACCGTGGAGGTCAGGCCCTCCGCGGTCAGTTCGACCTGCGTGGACTTCGCCATCGCGCCGTCGGCGGTCCTGGCGACCGCGTCCACGCGCGCGCCGATCGACTCGGCCGTCGCCGTCAGCTCGCTTTTCGCGCTGTAGGTCTTGGACGCGTCCGTCTTGGACACGTACTCCTTCTCGACGGTCTGTCTGAACGCGTCGACGCTCTGCTGGAGGTCGCTGTGCTTCTTGAGGCTGTCCGTCTTGGTCTCGTAGTCCGCCGCGACCGACGAGCGCAGCGACTCGGCCGTCTGCGTGAGCTCGCTTTTCGTCGTGTACGTCTTGGACGCGTCCGATTTGGACACGTACTCCTTCTCGACGGTGGCCTTGAACCCGTCGGCGGTCTGCTGCGCGGCGGTCGCCTTCGACAATGCGTCGGACGCGGTCCTCGCGGTCTGGGACACGGTCGATTCCAGCCCGTTCGCGGTCAGCTCGACCTTCGATACCCGGTCGAGCGTCGCCTGCTGCTCGCTGTAATGGGATTCGACGGTCGCGGACAGTGCCGTGACCGTCTGCCTGACCTCGCTCGACGCGCTCACGGCCGCGTCCGCGTTCCTCGCGACGCCGTCCAGGCGCACGCCCTGGTCCGTGACGGTCCTCTTCACGTCCGTGATCGACGTGGCGAGCTCGTCGGCCTTACCGGCGATCTCGCCGGCCTTCGCGTCCGCGGCGTCGGCCGCGGCCTTGGCCTCGCCGGCCTTGGCCTCGGCCTGCGCGGCCGCGTCCTTCGCGGACTGGACGGCCGTCTGCGCGTCCCTGCGCACCTGCTCGACGCTTTCGACGGCCTGGTCCGCCCTCGCCTTCGCGTCGTCCGCGGCCGCGGCGGCGTCCTCGCGCACCTTCTCGATGCGTTGGACGGCCTCGTCGGCCTTTTTGCGCAGCTCGTCGCGGTCGGCCTCGAGCTGCGAGGTCACGTCGTCCAGGCTCGCGCCCGTGTCGGTCACCACGTTGCCCGCGGGGATGTCGCCCGGCACGGCCGTCTGATGCAACGACGCGCGGCCGTACGCGTTCAGGGCGACGCGCAGGGGGATCTCCCGGTCGGGGTAGACGATGATGTCGTGCGAAGGCAAGACGCACCTCCTAAACGTGTTTAGAGCATGGGATCGGCCATCACGTCGAACGTGAGCTGTGCCTTGCCGGATTCGTCGCCGTCCATCTGCATGAGACGGGTGATGTACATGCCGTCCGCGAGCGTGGGGAACCCGTTGGCCCACAGGTGGACGCGTTCTCCGGTATGGAAGCTGCCCGGCGGATGCAATAGGTGGCCGGCCTGGTCTCGGTCGGTGAAATAGACGCTGCCCTTGATCTGCATGATGGGCGCGTCCAAGCCGGCGAGACGGCCGGCCGCGGCCCGTTGCAGCAGGCTCGTGTCGTCGATGTCGTTGTCGGATTCGACTGCCTCCCGCAGCGGCCACGGGTCCGTCTGTTGCACGAGCGTCAGGTTCTCGCTCATCGCGCATTTCATCTTGTCGCCCGCGCCGGCACCGGTCATGTACACGCGGTGCGTGGGGCCGGCGTGGTCGATCGACAGGTCCTCGATCGTGCCGCCCAACGGGCTGTAGTGGAATTCGACGACGCTGGACTGTTCGAGGTAGACGTCTGCATCGGACGCGGCGAGGAAGTCCCAGCGGAAATGCGAGCCGTCGCTCAGCTTCGGCCGGAACTGGCAGTCCGGTCCGTTCTCCAAGTTGGTCAGACGGGTCAGGAAGCTTTTGAAGTCGAGGTTCTGGATGTCGTACCCGTGGTAGTCGCGGTTCTCCGTACCCCGTTCGCCCAAGTAGTTCCAGTCGATGGGCAGGATCCCGCCGGCCTTGCCGCCGGTGACGCGAGCGCCGAACTCGGCCGCCAGCCCGCGCCGCGACAGACCCCGGTAGCTGATCACGCTGCTTGTGGTGCCCTTCGCGGCCGTGCCGAACCGGCGTTCGTCGATCAGGTACCGGTCCGCGAGCAGCGACAGGGGACTCGCCAGCGTGAAGCTCGTGTCGGACGCGGTGTCGGTGCGCGGCGTGATCGACCCGCCCACGATCGGCGTGCCGATCTCCGACGGATCATCGGCCGTTTTCCAGCACAGCATGATCGACCGTTTGTCGGGACACAGCAGATCCGCGCGAGCAGCCGCCGAGCGGGCGGGCACCGCACCCCACGGCAGCCTCAAACCGGTCGCGTCCTGCTCGCCCGCGTTCTTGTCACGCGTGGTCGCCATCGCCGAATCGGACACGCTTACCGACCAGCTGAAGCTCGGCAGATCGATCGGGCAGCGGATCAGACCGGTCATCGTGTCGAACACGTAGGCGCGCCAGCTCACTTCGCCGCTCCCATGTCACGCAGACGGAACACACGGCCCACGTATTTGTCATCGCCCATGTCGTGGTTTGACTGGACGCCATAGTGTGCCACGTAGTCGGTGCCGGCCTGTTTGAACATGACGAGCTCGTACGTGTGCCAGCCGGCGCTCACGGTGGCCTCGGTGCCGAACTCGTACGTTACCCAGTTCTCCGTGTATTCGATCTTGCGGCTCGTATACAGTTTCCCGTCGATGAGGAAACGGCAGGTCGCCACTCCTGACTGGTTCTTACCCTTCTCAGGCGTGCTGATGCACATGAACACCTTCAATTCCACGTTGCGGTCCGTGGGGAAGAACCAGGATTGTTTCGCGAAGCTGCCGCGATTCGTGTTGGACACCGTTCCGTCGATGTTCTCCGCCCATCGGAACTGGACGCCCATGGAGGCGCCGTGCACGAGTGCATACCTCAAATCGCCGGCGGCGGTGGCGCTCTGCGTGTTGCGGGCGCCTGCCGGCAGTCTCATGTATCCGACTGCGGTCGCACCCTCCGGCAACGCGGGCACTACGGGTGACGAGCTCGGCGTGCCCTGCGTGACGCCCAATACCACATGATTGTCCGTATCGGAATCGGAATGGGCCATGACCCAGATCGCGTCGATTCGCGGATTCGTGCCGTCGCCGACGCCCACTTCCGGCGTCAGCGCGGCATCCCACCAAGCGACGCTCATACCATCCTGCCCATTACGCTGGCATACGGCCGCGCCCTCCGCGACTGCGTACCTCATGTCCGTGCGTCCTGTCACGGTGCCTCCGGACAGGATGCCCGTGGATTGCCATTCGCGTTCGATGATCTTGCGCAATACGCGCGCGGTAGTGCCTTCGCCGGCCGCGTTCTGCGCGACACCGAACGCCGTCGTGCCCAAATCGGTCGTAGCCATTTCCAGTCTCCTTACATGTATGTGTCGCGGCAGAGCACGCTCACTCCCGCGTTCACGCCGCCCGCGCTCAGCAACGTGCACTGCAGTTCCCCGAACGGGGGCACCGTGGGGAAATCGCGCTTCGCGAGGTACTGGCTCACGTCCACGCCGTCCAGCGTGGCCGTGCGCGCCCTCGAGTCCAATACGACGGGGTGCCCGACCTGCACCGATCCCGTGTAGGTCAGGGACCGATCGCCGTTGAACACGAGGGCGACGCCGTTGGGCCAATCCCCGCCCAACGTGTACACGGGATAGGCGCGCGAACTTCCGGCGTTCGATATCACGCAACGATTCGACGCGTCCGGATTCCGCTCCCCGTATCGCAGGGGGAACACGAGCCCCTTGCTGATCTCCGCGAAGTACATGCCGCCGTCCGCGCGCAGCGCGGGCGACAGCATGTACCGGCACGGACTCCACCCCAGCCGTTCCGGACGCGGGCATACAAGCGTGGTACGGCAGTCCACGGCGAGACGGTCGTGACGTTTCGCGTCGATCGTGTGCGTGGCGTACCCCTCCACGTATGTATCCATGTCCGCGTCGACCACGCGCAGTTTGACCAACCGGTGCGCGGTCTGCGTGACGGCCATGAGATAGTCGAGCGTTTCGGCCCGGCCGGTGTCCGACGTAATGGACCAGTACATGGTGACGGTGCGTGCCGCATACAGGATGTCCTGCTCGTCGATGTCATGCGCGCCGTCTCCCTGACCTCGTTCCGTCATGCTCACCTTCGCGTCCGGCGTCCCGTACCACCCTTCGATGCCGTCGGGGGAGAGCAGGAGGCCCGCGCCGCGTGCGGAGCCCTCGAACTGTATCGTGTCGTCGTCGGTAACGAGCTGCGCATAGTAGACGCTCATCGGGTTCCCGCCTCCCTCATCGCGTTGCGGTACAGGATGCTCGCGGCCGTATGCAGATCCTCATCGGCGCGGATCACCTTGATCGGCATGTTCTGCGTCACGTTCACGACCTTGCCCGGCATACTGCGAGAGACGGGCGAATACCCGGAGCGATCCACGCCGTTCATGCCGTACGCGTAATTGAATGCCACGCCGGGCTTGAGGGTCGAGCTCAAACGGTCCATGCGCTTGCGCACGAACGCCGTCGAGTCGGCGATGCCCAATCCCATGCCTTTGCCGATCATGAGACCGACCTGGTCGCGGAACACTCGCGATGGCGAATGGATGTGGAGCACGCTTTTGGCCCAGTCGAGCACGCTGCTGCCGAGACCGCTGATCGTGTCCCTGAGCCATCCCATCGCGCCGCCGACGCCCTCGATGAGACCGCTGATGATCTGCCGGCCGGTGTCGTACAGCCATGTTCCCGCGCCGCTGACCGCGCCGAGCACGACACCACGGATACGGCCGACCGTGTTTGCGACGTTCTGGATGCCGTTGGACACGGCTCGCGTGATGCCGTTCCAGATGCCGGAGAGGAACGAGCTTACACCCGACCACACGGACCGCCATACGCCGCTGATCACGTTCAGCACGCTGCGGATCACACCGCTCACGGCGTTGACCGCCGTGGCCACGACGGAACGTATCGCGTTCCACACTCCGACGGCGAACGAACCGACCGCACTCCACACGCTCACCCAAACGCCGCGGATCACTCCGAGCGTTTCGGAGATCACGCCGGAGACGGCGATGATAGCCGCGCCGATGGCTGTTTTGATCGCGTTCCACACGGCCGATGCGAACGAGCCGACCGAAGTCCACACGTTCTCCCATACGTTTTTGATGCCTTGCAACACGTTGCCGATGAAGTCGGCGATGGCCTGCACGATCGGCTTGAGGAAGCCGCTGATCGCGTCCCACGCGGTCACGGCCACCGAGGAGATGCCGTTCCATATCGTGACCAGCACGGCCGCCAGCACGATGAACACGTTCTTGATGAACTCGCCGATTCCGGTGACGATCGGCATGAGGAACCCTCTGATAGCGGTCCACACGCTCGTGAAGGCGTTCGAAATGGTCGTAAGAATGCCGGTGAAGAACGATACGACGCCGTTCCATGCATCCTGTATGCCGCCGGTGATAGACGCCCACAGGTCGGTGAGGAACCGGCTCACGTCGTCCCATGCCGACGTGACGCCATCGGACATCGACTGCCACAGGCCTGTGAACCAGTCGGACAGCCCCTGCCACAGACCTTTGGCCGTGTCCACAATCGAGCTCCACGTATCCGACAGCCACGACGTGAACGAGCTCCATGCCTTGCGGCCGGTCTCGGTCTGGGTGAAGAACCATGCGAGTCCGGCGACGACCGCGGCGATCGCGGCTGCGATCAGTCCCCATGGGCCGAGGCCCAAGGCGGTGGACAGGCCCTTGATGCCGCCGCCCGCGAGTTTCGCGGCCTTCTGCAGGCCGCCGATTTTACCTGCGATCTTGCCGAGGTTGGACAGCAGGCCGCCGGCCTTCGGGTCGAGCAGGCCGATCGCGTCGGAGATGGACGAGAACACTCCGTCGCCGGATTTGACCGCGTCGAATGCGATGGACGCGGCCGCTTCGAGATCCTTGAACGTCTTGACGCCCGAGGACACCGACTGGCCGATCTTGAGCGTCGCGAACGCGCCGCCCAGACCGGCGACGATCGACGTGACGAGAGCGCCGTTGTCAAGGAACCATTTCAAGGCGTTGGCCGTGAGCTTGACCGCGTTCGCGAACACGGTCAGGTCGATCTTGGCGAGACCGGCCAACGCGTCGACGAGCGGCTGCACCCAGCCGGACGCGGATTGACCAAGGCCGGACAGCTTCTCCCTGACGGTGTTCCATAGGTCGATGACCGCGTCACGCGCCTTGAGGATCGCGTCGACGAGCGGCGAATCCTCCTCCACGTCGAACGCGTTGCGCAGCGCTCCGGTGAAGTCGCCGTTCATGATCAGGTCACGAAGACCGGTGAACGCGTCGCCCACCCATGAGACGGCCGCCTTGACGCGGGTCTTCATGTCGTTCAACGTCCCGCCGACCGATTCGACGGCCTGACGCATCGGTTCGGGCAGTTGCTGCGCCACGCTGCCCACCGCGTCCATGATGCCGGGCACGAGCCCCCTGGCGATCTGGATGACGCGTGGCACGACGTTCTTGACGACCGTGACGGCCGACGTGACCAGTTCGGACGTGAGCCCCGTCATGTCGGCGTTGTCCTTGCCGAGCTCCGCGAGCCAGTTGCCCCACGCGGCCTTCATCGACCCGACGGAACCCTCGATGGTGGTCGCGGCCTCCTTGGCGGTGGTGCCGCTGATGTCGAGTTTTTTCTGCACTCGGCTGATGGCCTCGACCACGTCCGCGAACGAGTCGATCGACAGGTCGTTGCCCTGCTTCATGACCGCGGGCAGCTTGTTCGCGTCGGAGATGAGCCTCTTCATCTCCTCCTGTGTGCCGCCATACCCCAGTTTGAGGTTGTCGAGCATCGTGTAGTTCTGCTTCGCGAACCCCTGATACGCCCATTGCAGGCTTTCGAGGTCGGTGCCCATCTTGTTGGCGTTGTCCGCCATGTCCACGAGCGCCTGGTTGCCCATTCTGGCGGCCTCGGCGGTGTTCCCGCCGAGCGAGCTGACCAATGAGGCGGCGAAGCTCGTGACCTGGTTCATGTAGTCGTTCGCGGAGACGCCCGCGGTCCGGTACGCCTGGGCGGCGTACTCCTGCACGGTCTTGGACGCGTCCTTGAACAGCGTGTCGACGCCGCCGACGGCCTGCTCCCATGTGGCGTACGCATCCAACGCGCTCTTGCCGATCATCCCGATCGCGGGTATCGCGGCCGCGCTTGCCGCCAGACCGGCCTTGCCGATGCCGGCAAGCACCTTGCCCGCGCCGGACGCGATCTTCGACACTGCGCCGCCGAGCGTGGACGACAGACGGCCGGCGAAACCGTTACCGGCCGCCTCGCCGGCTCTCTGGCCGGTCGTTTTCGCCGGCCCTTCGAACGCGGCCTCGATCGCGCGGCCGACGCCCTTCATGCTGGGCACGATCGCCACGTACGCCTGCGCGAGCTGGTATGCCATCAGCGGTGCTCCTCTGTTCTGTTATCCGTCCGCGCCGTCCGGAGTGCCGGACCGGTATGGTTCCGCTCCGATGTCGACGAACCGTTGGCTGCGGTATTCCTCGAATTCCTCGAGGGTCATCGCCACCGGCTTGATGGCGCGCCCCCGAGACTCCGGCACGGTCCGGCCGGGCTGCCGTTCCGTTTTCTTCGTTCCCGGACGCGGCAGCGGCTCGGGCCGTGGCCCGCGTTTCTTCGGGTCGGCGTTGCCCCACATCCACATGTTCATCTGGTCGGCCTGCAGGGCGAGCAGATGTTCGACGGGCGTCCATGCGTCCGGCACGTCGAGCCGGCGCCACACGAGGGAGCCGGGAGGCAGGTTCGCCGCGAGGTCCGCGCACGTGCCGACGCGGATCCCGCCATCCCATAGGTCGTCGAGGTCGAGCCCGTATGTTCGCCGCATGTCGGCCCGCAGCAGGTCCGGGCATTCATGCAGCAGGCATACGAGCGTCAGGAGTTTGGGGCGCTCTTCTCCAGCAGCTCGCCCATGAACTCCGTCACGGCCTTCATGGGGATGCGTCCGGTGGCGGGATCGCGCAATGCGGCCTTGACCTTCGGATAGGCGTCGCCGCACATCCTGCGCAGGAACGGGATGAGCTGGAACGCGCCTTCGGGGTTCTCCGCGGCGTTCTGCAGGTCGTACAGGTCCTCGAGCATGTCGAGGTCGTCGAAGATCGACGGGTCGACTCGCAGCGCGACGCCCTGCACGGTGATGGTCCTCGCCGGCCCTGCGGGCTTGTGGTCCCGAGGCGCGCCGGCGGGCTCGTTGTTCGGGATGAGGCTGTTGCTATGGCGTTTGCGTGACATTCGCTTCTCCGATCACAAAAGGGCCCGCTTCTCATGGATGATCTCAAAAAAGGGGAAGGGGTTCCGCATGCGGCGAAGAAGCGGGGAAGAAGCCGCATGCGGAAGAATTCGGGGCGTCGCCGCGTCACTTGCCGGCGGACGCCGGCTTGCTGATGTACTCGATGCTGGTGACGCCGTTGCCCATGTCGTTGAACGCGCAGGTAACGTCGTAGACGCTCGCGTCGCCGGCGTGCTCCTGACGTTCGCCGAACTCGGCGCGGGACGAGGCGCCGGCCACGAGACGGTCCAGCACTCCGCCGGTCTTGATCATCTCGAACACGAGGGGGAAGTCCTCGTCGGACGGCATCGCGTGCTTGATGGTCATGTTCTTGTCCATGCCGGTCACGTTCTCTCCGCCGTAGCGCAGCTTCGCGGCCTCGAGGCGGAGCACTTCGAGGAGCTTGAACTGCGCGGACTCCGCGTACGAGCTGATGACCTTCATGACGGTGTTGCCGTTCGCGTCCTTGACCTCGGTCGTGTCGGTGTCGGACGCGATCGTCAGACCGTCCTCGTCGAGGTAGCCGAGCAGCTTGTAGGCCGCCGGCAGCGGGGTCGTCGCGTCGGTCGGCAGCGGGGAGCCGTGCGGCGCCCAGTAGATGTATCCGCCGATCTTGAACTTTCCGAGCGACACGTTGGTCGCGTCATTCGCTTCGGCCATGATGTTTCCTTTCGCGATGGTTCAGCCCACCTGGATGGTGGGCTGGATGAGTATCTGGTAACGGGCCCGCCCGTCCGGGGCGGGGAAGTCGGACATTCCGGTCACGTCCACGCAGGCGACCATGTCGAGCAGGGGGAGGCGTTGGAGACGAGGCAGCACGAGGCTTGAGGCGGCGTCGGCGACCTGGTACGAGGATCGTCCCCACACCTGCACGGCGACCAGCGGGCGAGACCGGAACCATTCCTCGACGCCGCCGACGCGTTCCACGGTGACGAACGTCGACGGGTCGGCGGAATCGGAGTCGAACGGCACATCCATCGACGCCGGCCAGTCCGCGAGAGCCGGATCCGCGTTCAACCAGGCGACGACGGTTTTCTCGACCGGGGCCATCAGCCGCCTCCCAACGCCTTGACGAGCGTGTTGTGCTTCGCGTTGTGCTTCCAGCATCCGGGGTCGCCGCTGCTGGTGGCGATGGCGACCGCGCCCGGTTCGGTGGGGATCGGACCCAACGCGCGGAACTGCGCGTGCTCTGGATGCGAGCATTCGCTCAGGGCGCGCTGGTTCGCACGGTCGGCGAGCTTCTCGGCCTCGGATTTGATCGCGCCCAACACGGCCGGCGACTGGCGGAACGCGGTGAAGCCGGCGAGGTTCAGTTTCACGTGAGCGCTCATGACTTATCCTTTCGAATCGGTCAGTTCGACGGTGAGGTTCCACCGGGTGGGTGTGATCCCGCCGTCGACCGGCAGCGGATCACCCACCACCCGATAGCCGTGGTCGCGCACGGTGACGATCGCGCCCCTGAGACTGCGGTACGTCCACGTGCGCGGGAACGCCAGGGTGAGCGCGACGGTGATGCCCTCGGGGCGGGTGGAGTCCGTGGCGTTCGAGTCCGCGCCCGGTTTGACGAGCACGTCGTCGACCGTCTCGGATTCGGTTCGCCATATGGGATTGTTGCCGCCGTCACGTTCACCGCTGTCCGCACGCCACGTGACGGTCACCCGTTCGCCATGCAACCGGCTCATGCTGATGCCTCCCCGTTCGACAAATCGATCGACCACATGCGCTGCACGCCGCAGCCCAACGACCGCAGTTCCGATTTCGTCAGGTACAGGTCGCCGTCGGGGTTGCTGTACGAGTACGATTCGGTGAACCCGTTCGCGGTCTGCGTGCCCTGCGTCACCCCGGCCAGATCCCGGTTGAGCATGGCCCGTTTGACCATCGCGCAGCAGACGCGCCGCAACGTGGCCTCGGAGGATTCACGCCAGCGTGGGCAGTCGGTCATGATCTTGTCCGACGCGTCCGCGAGCAGCGTCTCCGCGGTCTCCCGTTCGTCCGGAGTCAATGCACGCCAGCGTTTGACGAGATCATCGGCCACCGCGAACGGTGGATGCGGTGTCGCGTCGTTGTTGCCGTCGGCCATGCGCGCACCTCCTGCTAGGCGGCGATCACGCCGGACGTGCGCAACTGGGCGAGCAGCGCGTTGACCGTGGTCACGATCGCCGGAGCGGTCGCGTCGGCGGCGAGGTTCGCGACGGCCGCGCCCTTCTTCACGCCGCCCAACGCGGTGCCGGCCGCGGGCAGCGTGTACGGCGTGCCCGCGCCGATCGCGGTGCGGGCCGCGGCCGCGTCGGTCGCCTTCATCACGGCCCGGCCGGTCACGGTTACACCCGTCAGCGTGTCCGCGGTCGGAGCTGTAGGAACGGCGGGGATGACGCCTTTGGCGAGCTTGTCGGCGGTGATGCCGCCCGCGAGCATCGCGTTCGTGACCGAACCCGCCGCGGGAGCGCCGCCGATGTCGACCGGATTGCCGTCAGCGTCGAATGCGGCGACCTGTTCGATGAGCTGCCCGGGTTCGGGCTTGTCCTGGTGCACGAACTGCACCTGAGCGTTCAATCCCATGACGATCACGCTCCCGTGGTGCCGGCCGGCTGGATCACGTACGCCGGGAAGCGCTTGGTCTTGTCCGGCTGCACGTCGTTGATTGGGTTCGCGATCTGGAAGCCGACGCGGAACACGACGCGCATGGCCACGCAGTCCTGCTGCGCAAGGTTGAGCACGACCTTGCCGTCGTCGTCGGTGATGACCGCCTGGTCAAGCATCTTGTACGTGATGTCCTGACGGATACCGACCACGAAGTTCGACCAGTCGGCGCCGAGCAGCAAGGCCTTGGTGGTGTCCCACGCGCCGTTCGTGACCTCGTTGAGACCAAATCCGTACAGGGTGGAAGGGGTGCCGGACGCGAGCGACGGCACGTAGATCGGCGAACCGTTCGCGTTACGCAGACCGATCAGCTGCCAGTTGAGGCCTGGCTGCGAGGCGAAACCGTTCATCGCGAAACCCTGCTCCGCGAGCTTCTGGCCCATCGACGCGACGTCCTTGGCGAGATCCTTGCCCTGCGTGAGCGTATTGCCCGCGGCGATGGCCTGCGGGATGATGCCGTCGGGGAACGAAGCGGGCTTGTCCACGCCGAACAGGGTCGCCTGATCCAGCTTGTAGCCGAGAGCCGCCGCCAGACGAGGCTGCACCTCGCTCCACAGCGGGATGCCGGAATCGGCGATGACGGCCTCCGGAATCGGTACGATCGCGGCCATCTCCTCGGCCGTGATGCTCAGGCCGCTCCACTTCATCTTCGTGGTCTGCTTGAGACCGGTGTCGCCGCCGACCCAGTAGGCGAGCGGCTTGGAATCCAGCACCGGCTGAACGCGCGTACGCGTCGACATGCGGATCTGACGCATACGGGTCAGGGACACGGACGACTTCGGCGCATCCTGGATGATCTGGTTGGCGTACTCGGTGGGGATGAGACCACCGCCGAGATCACCGCTGGTGATGATGGAATTCACGTTGGAAGCCATCACTAGTCCTTTCTAATCAATGAAAATCGTTCTATTTGTTTTGGAGGATCGAGTCACGGAGCCAATCGCCGGACGAACCGCCACCGTCGGGCAATGGTTTCGAAGGAGCGGCATGCACGACAGGCCGGGTTCTCTCCGCGATGTACTCGTTGATGGCCTTCGCATGCGCCTGCATCGCTTCGAGCGAATCACCGACGATGAGATTCGCCGGCAAGCCGGATTCCTCCGCCACCTGCGAGCGCCATGCGGATGTCTGTTTTTCGGCCTTCAGCGTGTCGAGTTCCTTTTGGAGTTTCGCGGTGCGAGCTTCGGCCTTTTGGGCTTCGCTCATCTGCGATTCTTTGAGCTGTTGCAGTTCGTCGGCGGCTGCCTTGTTGTCCTTGGCGCGTTTCTCCCATTCGCGTGAGTGGGAGACGGCTTCGCGGTATTTGGCCTCCCAGTCCGTGGGCTTGGTCTCGCCGTGCGGTTCGGCCGTGTCCTGCGGCTGTTCGGTGGTGTTGGCTTCCTCTGCCATGGGTTCCTCCTGTTGGGTGTATGGGCCCGTTGCGGGCGTGAAAGAGGCCGCCCGTGCGAGCGGCGGGATGAGTGGTGGGTGCAGGATTCGAACCTGCGTGGCGTGTGCGGCCGCTTTACAGGCGGCTCCATTCGGCCTCTCTGGCAACCCACCGGGGATTGGGGTATGATCGAAGATGTAAGCGCCCCCGGCATCGCCCTTTTTGGTGAAGCCCGAGGCGCTTACTTGATTCGCAGCAGCTTGCCGCTCTTGGTGATGACGTATACGGCTCCGCGGCGGAAGCGATGGCTCCGGTTGATGAATTCGACGAGTTGCTCATCGGTTAGGTAGAGGCTCTCCGTATTGTCGAATATCAGTCTTGTCGCATCAGCTTTCTTGCTGGTGTTGCCGAGGTAGGAGTCTATGGTTCTGGCGGTTTTGGCGGTGTCCAGGGTTTTGATCTCCGTGCCGCCTCTCCAATCCGCGAGCCCGGCTCTTTCCATGACATGCGTCCGGGGGTTCTCGATTTCCTTGTAATCCACTTGGAAGTACGGTTTGATGCCGTGCATGCGGGCCCGTTCGGCGGTGCGTATCTCCTGCGCGCGGTTCTCCTCGGTCTCCTTTCTCAGGGCTTCGTTGGCGAACTCTATTGCCGGTTGTGTGCCGTCGTACAGCCATTGGCGGTCGCGCCAGTCCATTTCGTGAAGGATCTCCCTTGTGATCCATTGGTCGAACGTCAATGGCGTGGCCTTGTCGTTCTCCTTGGCGAGTGGATCCAGATAGGTCTGCTGGTATCTGTCCTGTGTGAGGAGATCCTCGACCGTGCTGCGGCATGCCGTATAGCGTTTGTAGAGCGCTTCGGGGTCGTATCCCTCGATTTTCGGGTTCTTTTTGTCCCAGTTGGGGATGATCTCGCAGTCGCAGTCGGCGTGGTAGTCGTTCATGTCGCCGCCGGCGGATTCCGCCGACGCGTACACGAAGCCACGGGAGGCGAGCATGATGCAGAACGCGCAGGTCGGCCCCTGCGGCACGCGCGCATAGCGTGGCTTGCGTGGATCCTTCCTCGCGTTGGCGTGGATCGTGTCCCGTCCGGACTGTTTGACCCACCGGTCGAGCGCGGAGTTGGCCCAGGGAAGGAACTCCTCGGGGTCGTCACCGAAGAGCACCCCCGCCTTCCACCGGATGCTCTTGCGCATGGCGGTGTCGTCGAACGGAGCCGCCGCCTGGGCGTCGTATTCCTCGTCGAACCATTTGCGGCGCGTCCGTTCGTACCATTCGGCGGCGGCCGTGCTGGACTGGTCGCCGTACTTCGCGGCGACCGCCGGCAACAAGTCCAGCAGCGCGTCACGTTGCAGGCTGGGCGGCAGATCCTGTATCTGCTGCCAGATCCTGCCCAGTTCCAGCCGGGCGAGCCTGACCGCCTCCGACTGCGCGGTCTGCAGCGCCGTCAGATCCGTCCGGGTTATTTGCGGCATTGCCTGCGCTCCTTAACAGATCGTTCAACACGCTCGACGCGGCCGCCTTGCGCTTGTCCGACAACAGGCGGGTGATGTCCGCGTCGGGGAAATTGAGTTTTTCAAGGATGACGCGACTGTTCGCGAGCCATGGAATCGCCTGCACCATCTTGAGCACCGCGTCGGCCATCGCCGCCTGCGAAGGCCGTTCAGGATCCCGCCAGTTGACCTTGAGATGTTTCAATGCCTCGTCATCCGGACTCGTACCGTTCAATACGGCCATGTCACGGGCGGCGCAGCATAATTGGCCGCCGAACGCGTCACAGGTGTTGCGAGCCTCGATGACCAATTCCGTCTCCGCGGCAGCGATCGCATCAGCACTGGACGGGCCTGAATCGGTCATGACGCCCAGCTGGGCCATCGGCACGCCGGTGGCGCCGCTGAACCTGCCGGCCAAGGTGCGCAGCATGTCGGAATGCGGCTGCATCGTCATCTGCGAGAACTGGCCGATCGAAGGCATCTGGCCGTCCTCGTCTCGGCCTATGACCAGCATCTTCGACAATGCGGCCTGCCATCCCGTCAAGGTCTTGCCGCTCACGCCGGCTGGCGGCTCGGCGCCGAGCAGGTAACGCTGCGGACTCGAATAGAATTCCGCGCTGACCTCCATGCGCAGCATCGTACGCACCGCCGTATCGGTCAGACTCATGACCTCGCGGTTGATACGGCTGCGGCCGAATGGCCTGTGCAGATCCTGATGGTAGGGCAGCACATACACGGGAACATGCCCCATGTTCGTCTCGCGCGGCTCGTCGGCAATATAACGGCCATTGGACAGCCTATGGATACGCACCGTGAACCCGGGCTCGTACAGCATGATCTCCGAGGGAACCAGCGTATGGGTATCGGCGTAAATTCGCTGATCAATATCCAATATGGTCATTGCGGCCGTGAGCCCATGGCGCTCCCAACTCCACAGGCCGGTCGCGTACAGAGCGGAATGGAATGACACGACTACTTTGGAGTCGATGCCATCCTCCGGCGTTGCGGATCGTACCGCGAGGAACGAGCATGAGTGGGTAAGGCCGGAGCGGGTCGCCTGAGGCAGCATGCCTATGAAATCGTTCGCCTGCAGTACCTCGTCCAAACCAAGCGGGTCCAAGTCGTCGCCGGTGGTCACGAACCCATCGAAGCGTACACGGTTGGCGAGCACGTCCACGGCCTTCGCGGGCCAGCCGACCACCTCGTCCAGTTTCGCGCTTTCCAGACTGTCGGGCACCGCTATGCCCAGATTCTTCAGCCGGTTGCGCCCGTCGTAATAGGTGGAGCGCAGCATGTTGCGATCCACCCTCATGGACCATTGCCGGCACATTGCCGTCCAATCCGCCTGAAAACCAGAGGGAAGATCATCGACGTCGGACATCATCTGCCACAACAGCGGGATAGGTTCGCTCATAACGCCACCGCCTTCGCTTTACGTCCCGGACGCCTTTTCGATGTGAACGCGCCGTGCAATGCCAACGTGACTGCCTGCAACGGGCTGATGTCGATGTCCGAGCCTTTCTTGTTCCATGCGCGCATGCCGTTGGGACCCATGTCGCGCAGCGTGACGTTGCGGGCGGCCGAGTCGAGCTGGGGCTGCTGGTCGGCGGGCAGGTGCCACAGTGTTCCCGCGTGGATCATGTCGAGCATCCTTCCCGTGGCCGCTCCCAGGTCGCGCGTCTGCGTGACCGTGACCCTGACGTGTCGTTTCTGCAGGTCGGGCACGAGGCTCATGGCGGGCGACTGCGTGTCGACCACGACCGCGCAGGTCTTCGGCCAGCGTTCCGCGAGCCATTCGACCGCCCATGCGATCCCGTTGCGTTTCACGTCCACGTACTCCTGCAGGTTCACCAGCGCGGTATCGTCCCCGTGGCGGACGGCGACGCCGATCGCCAACGCCGACCGGTCGGGCGGCATGTCGAGCCCGTAGGCGACGCGCCCGTCGAGGTCGGGTTCCCTGACGACGCCGGCGTCCCATTGTTTCGGGTCGATCGCGTTCGCGGTGGCGTCCTCGTCCCAGATACCGAGGCATTCGCGGCGGAAGTTGTCGGCGGTGAACTGTCCGTACAGATTGAGGATGGATTCGTCGCTCGTGTGGTTCGGGTATGAGGGATTGGCCTTGCGCCATTGGCTGCGGTCGAGGGGGTCGCAGTCGCGGTCGGCGCTGAACTCCACGTACATCGTGTTCCTGACCTTGTGCGCGAGTGCTTCACTGCGGTGTCTGGCGAAGACCTCGCCTTCCATGTCGGGGGCGGGCGGCGTGCCCATGTAGATCGTCTGCGGGTTGTCGGCACGGTTCTGCGTCGGCAGCACGGCCGCGAGCGCGGAGTCGGACAGTTGCTGGGCCTCGTCCAGGACGATCAGGCCGACCTTCTTGAAGCCGCGGATCGCACCGTTCTCGCGGGCCTTGAACGCGAGCGTGCTGCCGTTGCGGAATTCGAAGCGCTCCTGCCCGGCGGCGGAGTGCACGCCCTTGACGGGGTCGATGTAGGGCAGCATCAGATCGTTGTACACGATCTCGTCGCGCATCGTCAGGAACGTGTCATGCGT
This sequence comes from Bifidobacterium ramosum, assembly GCF_009299505.1. Lineage (GTDB taxonomy): Bacteria > Actinomycetota > Actinomycetes > Actinomycetales > Bifidobacteriaceae > Bifidobacterium > Bifidobacterium ramosum. Next base: position 506,350 of record NZ_WBSM01000001.1, read on the forward strand.
GACGGAGAAGTGGTGCGTGGTCCAGATTGCCGTGAATCGCGGCTGCTGGATGCATCGCTGGAACGGAATGAACCCGATGTCGTACGTTTTTCCCGCCTGCCGGGGGATGGAGATGTCGCCGTTGCGCGCGGCCCATTTGCCGTCGGCGCGTTTGGCGAGCAGCAGGCGGTTGATGTCGCGCTGCCAGTCGTCCAGGTCGAAGCCCAGGGAGCGGACGAACGCGTACAGAGCTGGTTCGGCGGTGCTCACGATGCCGTCAGGGATGATCGTCTGCGCCGATCCGGTCACCCAGAGGCTCGTCGGCGACGTTGAGTGCTGTTGCAACCGGGTTCTCCTTCTCCGCTTCGGCCATGTCGATGGCCTCGATCTGCTCGGTGATGTCCACGATCCGTTTCGTCAACGCCGCCAGATCGCGTGGCGAAACCTTGCCGGAATCCAACTGGTCTGCGATCAGGTTGCGCAGGCTCACCAATAGTCGGCGGCGATCCCCGGAATTGGCGGCGTTCCTTACCGTCGCCTGTCTTTTCGAAGCACGTCCAGCCATCCGAAGACACCTCCTGACGGTCGGATTCCTCCTTCCGGAACCTGTGGAAAAACACGTGTAAAAAAATAGGCGCTATGCGCCGGGGGAGCCGAAGCCGGGTGGGGAGGGGATACCGGGGTGGGTCACAGGTCGAGTCGTTGGAATGGGATCGCGGTCGGTTTGGTCTGGGTGTTCGTGCCGTTGCCGTTGAGGATGTTGGAGACTTCTCGCCTTGCCCATTGCAATGTGTGCGTTCCTTTGACTTGGTTGCACCATCGGTGCGCGGCTCCGCTGTTGGCGTAGGTGAGCGTGCCGCCTCTCGCCAATGGGATCGTCTCGTCGACGACGTAGCTCCATGGGTGCGGTGGTTTGAGCGTGTAGTCGATGGGCCGTCCGCAGATGTAGCAGCATGTGTTCGCGGCCTTGACGCGGGCTCGCATGAGGCGTCGCCTGTGACCGTTGGCATACCGTGGGTTGTGCTTGTGCGCCATGGTGTTCACCGCCTTGGGATCGTTGGAATGTGTCGGCGTGTCGCGTGTTCCCGGCTTGCATATCTCTCATTATTAAGATATGATAGTTATGTCGATCAAGGAAAGGAGGTGAGCATGGAACTCAAGGATTGGCTTCAACTGATCACCAGCTGGATCGCCATCGGCGTGACCATCTGGGTGGAGCTGCGCAAGGACGGCAACCCCAAGAAGGGAACCAAGCGCAAGCGCCGCAAGAAGTAAACAGGGTTCCGGCTACTCCACTTAGCCGGAACCCCTCCCGCCAATCCTAGAACACCATGAACACCATGAACAAATCAAGAACACTCGCCACAATGAGCATGCTCTTCGCCGTCATATCCGCCATGTTCGCCGCATCCGACCAGCGCATCGGAGCCATAGGCTTCGCCATCGCCGCCGGACTCGCCGGACTACTCGCCGGATGGAAACACGATGACGACTGAATACCTCGGCGTCAAACAGGTCGCCGAACACCTCGGCATCACCCAAGGCGCACTCCTGACACTCAAACTACCCGAACCCGACGCAATGATCGGCCGCACCCGCGGCTGGTCAGCCAAAACCATCGACCAATGGAACGCGCAACGTCCCGGCCGAGGCGTCGGCGGAGGCCGACCACGCAAACACCCCAAAACAACCGACTGACCAAGAACGGCGCTCGCGGATATACCGTGAACGCCGTTCTTTTGTCGGTGGTTTGTCCGGTATGCGAAAGCCCCGGAGGCTTGTCGCTGTCCGGGGCTTTGCACACTGATGCTGATACGCAGTATACCACGGGGTGGCGGCAGCCTACTGCCGCTTGGGTTGCGTTTTTCGGAAGATCAGCTGTAGCGTTCGTCGTCGAGCAGGGCTTCGAGTCGTTCGCGTAGGATCGTCGAGTAGTCGATCCCATGCTTGTTGGCCCATGTGATGAGCCATTTCGGCAGTTCGATTTCCACCGTGTCGATGTGGTTGCCGTATTGTTTGGCGTATTCGTCGGGGTCTACGAGGACGAGGGTCACGATGGCGTCCGCGGTGTCGGGGTGGATGTCCGCCATGTTCGATGCCCGTGGGGCTTTTCGTCCTTCCTCGAGTTCGCCGAGTATCCAGCCGTTGGCGGCGTCCTGCGCCATGTAGAGCGCGTCTGCGAGGTCGTATCCTTCGGTGATGACGCCTTTCAGGTCCGGCAGCTCCGCCGTGTAGCCGCCCGTGCCGTCCCTGAACGGCGTGAGGATGGCCGGGTAGGCGAGTTTCATGCCTGCGCCGCCTGGATGCTGATGCGGCCGCCGAGCGCGTGGATGACCTTGAGGATGGTCGCGAAGCTGGGGTTGCCGTCCTTGCTCAGGCTCTTGTAGAGGCTTTCGCGGCCGACGCCGGCCTCCTTGGCGATCTGTCCCATGCCGCGGGCCTTGGCGACGTCGCCGATGGCGGCCTGCATGAGCGCGGGGTCGCCGGTTTCGGCGGCCGCGTCGAGGTAGTCGATGATGTCCTGTTCGGTTTTGAGGTATTCGCTGGCGTCCCAGGCTTTGACGTTTACCATTGGTGTTCCTCCTTGAGCTGCTTGAGCAGGCTGTGGGCGTGGTCGATGTCGGCCTGCTGTCCTCGTTTGGTGCCGCCGGCGAGCAGCAGCATGAGGATGTCGCCTTTCTGCGCGAAGTAGACGCGGTATCCGGGGCCGAAGTGGAAGCGGAGTTCCGCGACGCCTTCTCCTACGGTATTGATGTCGCCGACGGGCTTGCCGGCGATGTCGCACTGTCGGATGCGGGAGATGATCTTGGCGCGGTCCTTGCCGTTTTTCAGCTTGTCGAGCCATGCGTCGAATTCGTCGGTGGTTTCGATCCTCATGCCACTATTGTATCTTGTGGAATACGATATGTCAATCGTTGCGTGAGCCCATCGCCATCGCGAGCACCTCACGCACCGAGAACTCCCAGTAGCCGTCCGTCACCGGTTTGGACGAGGGGAGCTTGCCGCGGCGGATCCAGTCGGTGACCTGCTTGCGGCCGATCTCGTACCCGTACTCGTGTTTGAGCCATTCGGCCAGACCGGCGGGCGTGCGCGTCAGATGGCAGCGGTCGACCCGTTCGCCCATGTCCGTCCTGAGCGCGGGGACGTTGACCAGCGTGCCGCATCGTTCGCAGATTCGCCACGTCTCGCCGGGCGCGGCCGTGATCTCCGCGTCGCATCCGCCGGCGGGGCAGATGCCGACGATGCGCCGGCGTCGTGGTCTGCGGTCGACGAGCGGCTGGATCCGCAGATCATAGCGCGCCGTGAGCCGCAGGTAACGGCCGGCGTGCGGGGCCTTGCACAGGTCGGCCATATGGGTCATCATGCGCGGCAGCAGTTTCTGCCATGCGTCCGACCAGACGGCCCCGGCATCGGCCCATGCGGATTGGAGCATGTCCTCGGTCTCGGCGAGCAGGTCGTATCCGTGCAGGATGACCGGCGTCGGCGCCGAATCGCCCGAACCGCCGCCTGTCTCGCTCTCCGCGAGCCGGTATTCGCGACGGCTGACCGCCTGCAGCAGCAGCATGTCGCGGCGCAGCGAATGCAGCGCGGCCGCGTATTCGCGCCGGCACGACGGACACAGCGTCCATCGCCCGTCGACGGTGTTGGTGCAGTTCTGGCATGTGCGCATGGCGAAACCCCCTGTAAGCGGCTAGACTGGAACACGCGCTAACTACTCCAGCCCCCGGCCGCAGGACCGGGGGTTTCCTTATTCGCCGAAGTCGAACGACGGCGGTTCGATGAACTCGGGCCTGTACCGGTCGGATTTGCTTGCGGGCGGCTCCGGGTAGGTGAGCACGGCCCTCACCTCGTCGACGGTGAGGTTGAGGAGTTTCGCGGTGGTGGGGATGCCGTAGCCGCGTTCCGCCCAGTGATGGATCATCTCGCGTTTGGCCTTGCTGGTCATGGTTCCTCCGTTCCGGCGTCTTGGTTTTCCAACTGGTTGATGGCTTCGACGATGTCCTCGATGAGCAGGCGGCTTTCCTGCCATGCGAGCTCGTAGCCGAGGATGAACGTCTCGGGTTTGCTCAGCGCGTTCAGGTCGAGGTCAAGCGAGGTGAGCGCGTGCATGCTGCGCTGGCGTGGGGTGGGGAAGATCGTGGTCATTGCCGTTTCGCCTCCTCGACGAATCGTCGGTACAGTTCCGGGTCGAGCCTGCGCAGCGCCCGGCGGAAGCCGGGATCGCGGCAGAACAGCACGAACGGGCGCGTCCATGCCTCCCTGCGGGTCGTCATCGCGTCGCCTCCGCCTCGTCGATGATCCGTCGGGCGGCCTCGGCTGGCGGCGTGCCGTCGCGGACGAGCGCGATGAGCCGCCGGCGTGCGGTGAACGGGTCCACGCCGTCCGGGAGCCGTTCGAGCAGGTTGCGGCCGATCCACGCCTCGGACGGCAGCTCCGGCCTCGCCTCGGCGGGCTCGTGGTCGCGCCATTGGCCGTTCGTGAGCCAGTTCGCCGGCTGCGGGATGAACCGGTCGAGCTTGCCCTCGTCGCGGCATGCCTTCGCGAACGCGGCGGCCGAGGCCGTGAGGCGTGCGGGCGTGGCCCCGTCGACGAGCGCCAGCCGGTACGCGTCGAGCGTGCGCCGGCGGTTCCCGTGCTTCGGGTACGCCGCCTCGAACGCCCGGAACCCCTCGTCGTCGAAGCCGTTGTCGTCCGCCTTCGACCCCTCCGCGGAGGGGGTAGGGGGAGGATTTTGTTCTTGGTTATTGGTTATTGGTTCTTGGTTAAAAGACACGGGCGTGACAGTGTGGTTGTCACGGCGTGACACATGCGTGACGGTCGCGTGACCGTCATCGGACACGGGCGTGACGGTGTGGTCGTCGTCGGCTGGAACGGCGGTGTCACGGTCGCGTTCGCGCTTGCGGCGCTGGCGTTCCGTGGCCTTCTCCCGTGACTGCTCGATCTGCTCGCTGCTGTTCTGGTACTTGAGGTACGAGCGCAGCACGTACACGTCGCCGTCCCCGTCGGGCAGGGGCTGGAGCATGCCGGAGGCGATCAGGTCGTTCAGATCCTCCTCGGACGCGCCGAGCACGTAGAGCAGCGTGTCCTCGTCGATGCGGCCGTCGGTGGCGTGGTCGGAGCACCACGAGATCGCGAGCACGTGCAGCAGCGCCGAGGCCGGGTTGCGCCGGCGCAGCTTGAGCACGTCCTTGTCCTGCCAGTATCCGTTCGACAGTCGCGCGTATCCCTTGCTAGCCATGTCGTCCTCCGATCCATCCGATGAATATGGTGGCCGCCAGTATGGCGGCCGAGATGATCCAGTCCCTCACGATTCGCCCCCGTCGGCGTCGGGGCCGAGCGGCTGGCCGTAGTTGCACAGCAGCGCGAACTGGTGGACGGTGATCATGGTGACGTCCTTGTTGCGTCCGACCGCCTGCGAGCCTTCGGTCACCCGGTCGATCGTGCGGATGTCCACGTGGCCGAGCATCTGCTCGAGCACGTCGGTGTACGTGTACGCGAGCTGCATGCCCTGGCGTCGGATCGTGGACAGGCCCACGCCCGCCGCCTTCTGCAACACCCACGGATAGGGTGAGTCCTGGTTGCCGGCCTCGCGGTCGGCCTCGCGCATGTGCGGGCCGATGTTCGGCGCGCTCGTCCACTTGCATTCGATCGTGACCGGCTCGCCGAAGAAGAACACGTTGCCGATGTCGCCGAGATCCTTCGCCCCGTGCAGGCGCAGCCGTTGGATGCGCCGGTCGTCGAGCGCCCAACGCAGGTAGCCGGCCATCGCCGTCTCGAAGCGCGTGCCGTTCGTCCTCGCGGTCCGTCTGCTGCGTGTCATGTCATTCGTCCCTGTAGTAGTCGTATGGGTCATCGTGTCCGCGTTCGTCCATGCACCGTCCGGACGCGTTCATGGGGGCGCCGCACAGCGCGCAGCACGCGCACTCGTGCGGCGTCTCCCACACCAAGGGGTCGACCGGCCTGCTCACCGTCCGTCGTCCCCGTGGTTTTCGGGCGGGTCGAAGCTGCGCCGCAGGTCGGCGAGCATGACCATCTCCCGGCTCTTCAACGGCTTGGCGAGCATGTCGGGCGTCGCCTCGTCGGGGATGAGCGCCTCCTGCGACGCCTTCGCGTTGGATGCCATGATTCGTTCCCTTCCCGTTGCTAGATCTGCGGTTCGTATCCGCCGCCCCACGGATCCGTGGGCTGCTGCGTGTACCCCTGCTGCGGCGACTGCTGCGGCTGCTGGCCGCCGGCGAACCCGCCGGGCTGGATCGGTTTGCCGTCGCGGCCGCGTATGTTCGTGATGCACACGCCGGACGCGTTGACCGTGCAGCCCGCGGCGGGCTGTCCCTGCTTGTTCGTGTACGCGTTGAAGCCGCTGACCTCACCGACCACGAGCACATCCACGAACACGTCCGGGTCCTGCCTCAGCTGGCTGATCCGGTCGAACACGTCCATGACACGCGGCGCGTAGCCGGCGGGCCACACCGAATACGACTGCTCCGGCCGATCGTTCCACTGGCCGTTGCGGTCCCGGTAGCCGGGCGTGCACGAGACCCGCAGGAACCGTCTGCCGCCCTGCGTGTCCTGCACGCCCCACGCCGTGCCCTGGATGATGACCTGCGTCCGCCCGCTCACTGCTCGCCCTCCATGTCCGGTTCGTCGGGCAGGTCGTCATAGTCGAGAGGCGGAACGTCGGAGGACTGGGCGTCCGCGTCGTCGGCCGGAGTCTCGCCGGTGGACGGCACGTCGACCATGTCCGCATCGTCCGCGTCCATGTCGTCGACAGCGGGGATGACCGGTTTGAGCAGATCCGAATAGTCCGGCGTCTGCTCGTCCTGCGTGACCGCGGTCTTCGTCTCCACGCTCAACGGCAGGAAGGGCGCGGCGCGGCGGATCACGGTCTTCTTCGCCATCGCCTCGAAATCGCTCTTCCACGGACTCGTGCTCCGGTTGGCCGAGGGGCTGCGGCGCATCGCGGCGTTGATCTCGTCCAAATTCATGACCTGCATGAGGTGGCCGCCATCCTTGTAATGCGCGACCATGTACACGTGGGTCAGTTTGCCGGGCTTGTCGCACGGGATGTGGCGCAGATCCTCGTGCAGACCGTACTCGTAGGTGAACTCGTCTCCTTCGTGCACGGCGCGCGCCGAGATGTCCCTGATCTGTCCGGAGCGGCGGGCGAGTTCGATGATGCCCTTGTAGCCGAGGATGAACGTGGCCTCCTTCTGCCCGGTGCGCATGTTCTTGTTGCCGAACGGCAGGATGTACGCGTAGCCGAGCCCGTTCACGTTCGACGGCTCCAAGCCGAGCGACGTGCAGCGCATGAAGCAGGACAGCACGCTTTCCACCGAGCATTGCGCCAACGCGGGCTCCCGGTTGATCGTGCTCACGTACATCTGGTAGAGGCGCTGCTCCGACATCTCCCGCGGCATGACCGCGGCGATGCGCGACCAGCTTTTCTCCAATAGCCGTTTCATCTGCTGCGTCGGGTTCAGTTGGGTGAGCTGACGGCCTTGCGTGGCCTGTGCGATCTGTCCCATGATCTAGTTCCTTTCCTTGGTTTTCGGTTTGATGCCGCTGACGCGCAATACCCGGCTCGTGCTGGCCTTGACCAGATGCTCGGGGCGTGTCTGGGTCGTGTACGTGGCCTTCCAGTCCAGGCTCAGGACGCCTTTGTGTTCGCCGATCAACGGCTTCAACTGGTCGGCGATGAGGTCCTTGGCCTTCTTCTCCGCCGTCTCGGCCTCCGCATGCGCTTTGTACAGGGCGCACAGTCGGTCGAACTCCGAATCGTCGACCTGCACGAGGCTCCCGTCGTCCTGCGGGTACGCCTTCGCCACGTCCACGCCGGTCAACGCGGGCATCTCGTCGCGTTGGACGAATCCCCAGAACTCTTCCGCGGCCTTGACGACCGTCGCGCAGTCCTCGTCGTCGCGTTCGAACCTGACCTCGACCGGCTCGGATTCGCCGATGTCCGCATAGAAGTACCCCCATTGGAAGCCGGTCACGGCCATGTAGTGCGTGACCTGCGCCATGTAATAGTCCGGGGCGATCAGGTTCCCGTCCTCGTCGTGCCAGTCCGTGCGGCCGCGGCTCGCGTTCGCGGTCTTGATCTCCAACACGCCCCACGAGCCGGTCGCCGCGTCGTACAGGAACCCGTCAAGACTCGCATGCATGCACGGATGCGCCTTGGACACCAGACTGATGTCCGTGCCCTTGGTGACCAGCAGCTCGGGATGCAGCATGCGGAAGCGCGTGCGCAGCGCATCCTCCAACGCGTTGCCCTTGACGACCGCCCACCTGTCGCTGATGTCGTCCGGCTCCACTCGGCCCGTCTTCTCCAGCCACAGGTCGTACGGCGTCGCGTACTGGTTCAGCCCGAGGATCGTGCTCATGTCCGAACCGCCCACGCCCAGCTTGCGGAATGCGTGCCACGCGTCCTCGCGCGACGCCTTCGTGGTGCCGGAACCGTTGAACCGGTGGACGTCGAAACAACCGGTCGACTTGGCCGCGTCGTTCAGGTTCGGCCGTCTCATTGCAGATCCTCCAGTGTGTCGTCGAGCAGCGCGAGGTTGTTGACCGCGTCGACCGCCTGGATGAGGCTGAAGCCGGCGCGGTTTGTGTGGGCTGCGAGATCGATCTGCCCGTTGGCGACCGCATGCCGTTCGATATGCGCGATCGTCCGGTGCGCGATGGCGAGCAGCGACCGGTATTCCCGGATGAGACACGCGTCCGGCCGGGGGATGTCGTCGTACGGATCCTCGTCGCCGCACGGCGAGGACGGCTTGTCGCCGATGGTGTCGGCCGGTTCGGCGGCGGGTCTGCGGACGATCTCGCAGTCCTCCGCCTCCAACGCCTCGCCGAGCAGCGCCGTCATGACGAGATGGTTCGGTTTGTTCGGCGAATCGCCCAACGACTGCTGTATGTAGCCGGCGACCCCTTCGAGGATGCTTGTGTCGGTCATGATTCGTTCCTTTCCCTGAGCTTGAGTCGTCTTGTCAATCGGATGTTGTCCGCGCCGACCAGCTCCAGCGTGGCGGCGACCTGGTCGAGGAACTCGTCGACCTCGTCCGCCCGGTACCAGTCGCCCGACCACAACAGGCCACGCGTCGTGAACTTCTTCTCCCGCACGTCCCGCGGGCTGACGGTCGTCGCCATCACGCCGCCTTGGTCTGATACTGGAGGCCGCCGCTCATGCACCAGGCGATCACGCACGACCTCGGGTAGCGCACGCGCCGCGTGTCCCGCATGTTCCCGCCCTGCTTTCCGGGCAGTTTGACGAACGCGGGCCCGGTGCCCCGATACCGGCGCACCGCCAGCGCGCCGGTCGAGATCCCCAGCATCGCCGCGACCTCCTCGCACGTCAGCAGCACGTCGTCCCGCTCCGGCGTGATCGTCTCGACCCGCGCCGTGATCCGACTGTCCATCGTGGTATCCTTCCTGTTGAAGCCTTTGTTTCAGCCCCGTGCCAGCGGGGCTTTTCTGTTTGCTGAGCAATGACGCTCGTGGACCGGAAGGGACTCGCACCCTTCTCCCGACGTTTGCCACGGTGACGAGTCCGTGATCTGCGTACCGGGGGCACTTGCACAGCCCTGAGACGCCGACGGGCTTGAGAATCGTCGGCGCCGTTGTTCACTTTTCGACCGGGTTTTCGTACGACTTTTCCTTGTCGCCGCCCGCCGCGAGGAAAGAGAGGGAATGCAATGACGGCGGGCAAGCCTCTTATTCCCTGTCGGCCTCCCACAGGGCGAGCAGGCGCAGGGGCACGAACCCGAACCCGACCAGCGAGGCGATCAGGTTGCCGACCGGATGCGCGCACCCCTCATGCGACAACAGCCACAGCAGGGCCAGCGCGAACACGGCCAGTGCGACCGTGTACGGGTGAGATCGCCGCCCGCCGGAATGGGTTGAACGTGCGGATGATCCGGCCCGGGGCTTTCCCGGGTTCGGTTCCGACGGGCGACGAAAACCGGACATGTGACGGCCATAGACAACGGTGATCATGGTCGTGCTCCTTTCTCGTATAAGCCCCTCCGCCGGTATGATCGAGGTTGCGGCACATAGACCATTCCCGACGGAGGGAGGAATCATGGATGCTGAGGATTTGAAGAACCTTAGCGAGGCGGTGGCTTCATTGACGATGGCCGTCAAGACGGGCAAGTCGATGATTGATGAAGCGGACGCCGGCAAGAGCGATCCGTGCGCCAAGGGTCATAAGAGCAAGACCGAGCGCATACGAGAGCTTGAGGCGTCGCAGCGTGAACTCGTTGCTGTGCTCGAGCATACGGTTGATCTCGTCGGTCGCATGCTCGAGGGGATGGTGGACACGGACCGGACCATTGAGCATATGGGGCGTGTGCTTGACTCCAACCGAGGGGAGATTGAACGGCTGAGCAGGCGAATCGCGGTCCTCGAGTCCCGTCGAGGTTTCATGCGGAACCGCGCCGCCGGACGATTCTCGTAACCGGTGCACGTCGGCGCTGAGTTCGCCGACCATGTTCTGCAGTTCGCGGATACGACGGTTGCATACGAGGTTCGCGACCGCGAGCAGGATGATCGCGAGGTCCTGAAACAGTTCCGCGACCAGTTGGATGCTCATCGGATCTCCTTTGTGTCTTTGAGGATGTTGTTGATGATGGTTTTGATGTTGCGCAGATCCGTCTTGGTCAGACGGGACAAGCCGAACGACTTGGGGCCGTCCTCGTATTCGTCCGTCAAGATCAGGCTCGCCTGAAACGGGAACCCGCCCGATTCCGCGGCGTGCTGGCGTGACACCGCCACCGAGGCTTGGTCGTCCAGCCGATACACGAACCCGCCTTTGATCGGCTCGATGCTCCCGCTCATCGTGTGCCTCCGTCGGCGAGCGCTGTAGTGTTATGCATGATTGCTTCTTTCGACGGGGAGGGTGGGATGAACGCGGCGGAGTATCTGTTGGAGTTCTTCAATGAGGAGACTCGGGCCGATGGCGTCGAGTTCGACCTGCGACGGGTCATGTGCGCGATTTCCGAGGTCGGCAGGCAACTCGACGGGATGGAGTCGATGGGGGTGAGCCGCTTCGGCAGGTACCGGGCGGCCATGCCGGAACTCTGGGAGCAGGCGTGGTACTCGTTCCGTTCCGCGAACGGCGCCTTTTCCTTTACTCCGGCGGATGAGAGAAGGGTCTCCCCGGGCGTGACGTTCATGCTGTTGGACATTCGCGATAACGGCCTGTCCATCGACGTGACGCTGGACGACGGACGAAGGCGTTCGGTCGACGACATGCTCGCCAAGGTGATCGAAACGGTCAACGAGGACGACACGCTCTCCATGAGCCTCAAGGCGTACGTCGTCAAGCTCGTGCACGAGGTACGCCTGGCGATGGACCTGAGCAGAGCCGGCTGCGACTTCGAACTGTCCGATGCGCTCGCCCGGCTGATGGACGGCATCGGCAAGGCCGAGTCGGTCAGCGGGAAGCGAAGCGTGTGGGAAAAACTGCGGGAGGATGCCATCGTTCCGTTCACCTCCGCGTTCTTTTCCGCTCTCGGAGCGGCCGTCGGAGCATATGCCATAGGCGCCGCCAGCGGCCAGTACCGGCTCCCGTGACGTCGGCCTTGCCGTTCTCCGCGATCGCCAGCGGATACAGGGCGTCGCACACGCGGTTGTAGACGTGCCATTCCGTATCGTCTTTTCGACCGTCTTTGTGGTACTTGACCAGCAGAAGGTGGTACCAGCGCAGCACACCGATCGCGACCGACAGCTCGTGGCCGTTCGCATCGGCCAGCGCGTCCGGAAGACCGAGCGGCGGAACGTCTCCGTAGTACAGAGCGGTCATCAGCGTCTTCTCGTCGTCGCTGCCCGCGCTCATTTCACGCCTCCGTCGGCGAGCGCCGGAGACACGGACTTGACCGAATGAGTGGGCTTTAGAACGAATTCATCGTCGATAAGCTCGACCGGCTTATAACCCGTAAGTTTTGCGAATTTCTCGACATCCGTAAGAGAGAACGTGACGTTGCCGTTTAGCCTCCGCGATGCCATGTCTACTGATTGGCCGGTCTTCTCTGCATAAGTAGCGACTGAGATTCCTTGAGCCGCCATGATCGCCCGTGCTCTTTCGGCCATCCGCTCGTTCAGCACCATCTCGTGGTCCTTTCCGTGGTTGTCTTGATGATTCATAGTATGCGCGTATTTACGCACACAGTCAAGTAATTACGCGACTTCGGCGTGTCGTAAATACGCGCAATGTGCGTATTTAGAAGATGTCTACCGCGTATCCGCGCGCGTCGTGCTGTAAATACGCGCTACTATGATGGATATGGGTAGAAACGGAATAGGAGTCAGCGGATTTGCGCTGACAGTGAGCAAGGCTATTAGATCACAGCTTGGCGTTCGCCGCATGTCTGGCCGCGACTTAGCTAAAGCTATAGGTCGCGGCGAAACCTATGTCCGAGATCGTATCAACGACGATAAGGAATGGGCTCTGGGCGATATCGAACGGATGTGCAAATTGTGGCATATCACACCCGGGCAGCTCATAGACTGTAATTCTGTTCCGTCCGTCCCGGATGAGGAAGACCTCGACGCGATCGCCGCGCGCGAACAGGAAAAACTCGAACAGACCCGCCGCTTCCTACGCGAAGGCTATGGCATCGCCGCCAACACGGACGAGCACAAGTACGAGCACGAAGACGACCAAACCGCATAGGAAAAATTTCTATTATACACCATTTTTGACCGGCTAAAAAGAGTCGAATTCGACCACTTTTAGCTCCCCAATAGCGAAAAACGTTGATTTTCAAAGGAGAACACGGTGGATAACTCATCGAGAATTCACGCGCAAGACGTCGACGTGACCATACGAGCGGTCGGAGGAGAGGGACTACATCAGCCTCACCGACATGGCCAGGCACGCCGGAGACCGCCCTGCGGAAGTCATCCGCCGATGGCTGCGCCTGTCGGACACCATCCAGTTCCTGACCGCATGGGAACGCCTGGCCAACCCCAGGTTCAACGAGACGGCCGCGGCCCAGCTCCAGGCGAGATCGGGTCGCAACATGTTCAGCCTGTCCGTGGCCGACTGGACGACGCAGACCAACGCCATCGGCATCCGCTCGGAACGCGGCCGATCCGGCGGCACTTACGCGCACAAGGACATCGCATTCGCGTTCGCGTCGTGGATCAGCCCCGAATTCCACCTGTTCGTCATCAAGGACTACCAGCGGCTCAAGGAGGCCGAACGGCAGCGGAGCGGTATCGAATGGCATGCCCGGCGCGAACTCGCCAAGACCAACTACCGCCTGCATACCGACGCCGTCAAGGAGACGCTCCAAGGGCGCGAGCTGCCCAGATGGAGGGAGCGCCTCGCGTACGCCAGCGAGGCCGACATCATCAACCTCGCGGTATTCGGGCAGAAGGCCGGCGAATGGAAGGCCGAACACGAGGGGTGGAAGGGCAACATGCGGGACTACGCCACGGTGCGTGACCTGGTCATCCTGCAGAACATCGAGGCATTGAGCGCCGTGTTCATCAATCAGGGGTATGACAAGGAGCAGCGGTACCGGATGCTCAAGGACGAGGCCGACAGGCAGCGCATGCTGCTCAAGGACGACGTGCCCTCCATCGAAAGACTGCGGGACATCATCGAGTCCACGGAAGACACGGAGCGGCAGATCGAGACGTCGGCGGAGGATCTCCCCGATGAGGATTGACGACATCAACGGCGGCGGGTGATATCATGAGCATCGACAGTACCCCGCACGCGAGCGCCCTTGGCGCGGCGAACCAGGCGGGGTCGTTCCAATCCTTCCCGGATGATATGTTGGGAGACAACAGAAGCCTCCCACGCCTACTCGCAGTGCGCAACCCGGGAGGTTCTTCAATATCGCTGCCGGTCGACCCGTTCCAGTCGTATGGGCGGATGCGCATGACGTTGTACGAGTCGGCGCCCGGCCTGACCGTCATGAGCGATCTCCTGCCCGGCAAGATGGATGGAGTGTACTGTCGGTCGACGGATACGATCCTGATCGACCGGCGCATCACGCTCACGAAGAAGCGGTGCGCGCTCGTGCATGAATTGGTGCACCGCTGGTACGGGGATGATGGCGACGGGCAGTATTCGGCGTGGCAGGAGTCGCGCTGCCGGCTTGAGACGGCGCGGCTCATGGTCAGGTTGGACGAGTACGCGGACGCGGAGCGCATGTACGAGGGCGACGTGTTCCTCATCGCCGCCGAACTCGACCGCACCGTTCAGGTCATCCAGGATTTCCAGCGGCTTTTGCGTGAGGGTGCGACGCGAACGTTACTAACGTTTGACGATACTAACGTATTAAGGTAGTATGTTGGCATGAGAACACGAGACCAGGAACTCACCGACTTCCTCTACGGAGGCCGATACCCCAGAACCTACCCGGCCGGATGCGAACGCATCCTCATGCGCAAGCTCCAGATGCTCAAGGCCGCACGCGAACTGCACGACCTGAAGATCCCGCCCGGCAACCGGCTCGAACCATTGAAAGGCGACCTGAAAGGCCATTGGAGCATCCGCGTCAACCAGCAATGGCGACTCATATTCCAATGGGACGAAACCAGCAAGGAGGCAACCGATGTCTACTTCGACGACTACCACAAATGAAACCTACTACAGCACGCCCGGCGAGATCCTCGACGAGGAATTCCTCAAGCCGCTCGGCATCAGCCGCTACCGGCTGTCCAAGGCGATCGGCGTGAGCGAGACCGCGATCGGCGAGATCGTCAACGGGAAACGGCGCATCACCACGCCCATGGCATGGAAGCTCGGCAAGGCGTTCGGCACCACGCCCGACTTCTGGGCCAACCTCCAGACCGACTACGACCTGCTGACCTTCGACCCGAGCGCGCTCGGCGACATCCGCCCCCTCGTCGACGCCTGAAAACAAGAAAACCCCTCCCGCATTGGCGTGCGGGAGGGGAGCTGTCGGCGGATGTTGGCGCATCCGTGATCCGGTAGTGAAAGCAACAACCCGAAGATGACGAATTCAAGGAAGGAGGCTGCTTCGCATCCACTATACCGCGAGCGCCGCGGCGGCGTGGGCGAAGCGTACCCGTTATGAGGTTATATGTCGAGGTCGAGCGTGGGTTGTGGGTCGACTGGGATGTGTTTGTGGACTTTCAGGATGCGGCGGTCTCCGTTTTTGAGTTGGCCGTTCTGTATGTACTGGTCGGTTTCGAGGTCGACGTGCAGGAGGTCGTCGTTGTAGAACGGTTCCTGGTGGTTGCGCCATCGGTTCAGGAACTGTTTGTCGAGGATTTCGCACCAGAACGTTTCGTCGCCCTTGCGGAACTTCCATTTGGCGGAGCGGGATTGGATCGTGTCGATCTGCAGCGTGACGGTTTCGTGTGCCGGGTCTATCGGCTGGTCGGACAGTTTGAGATCGCTCATGGCCGTGGATGTCTGTCCGTCGACGATTTCCTGGCTGTTGGAGTCGCGGTGGATGAACCGTACCGGGTCGTAGCCTTCCAGCGTGGCCGGTTGGGATGCCGCGCCGAGACTGTTGATGATCCTGCCGTCGCGGGATGCCTTGTACGCGTCGTGGGAGACGTCTATGCCGAGGGTGCCCCAGTTGACCTTCACCCTGGTGCCGGTCTGTTCTACGGTTTCGTTGGGTCCGGGTCTGAGATCGCCCGTCTGCTGGAATCGGGTGAGCAGGATCTTGAGCACCTCCATGACGCCGGAGGCGAGCTGGGCCACGTCGGACGGGGTCATCGACTGTCCGAGGTTCGCCATCGTACCGAGCAGCTGCAGCACCACGTCGAACGATCCCGCGCGGGTGGCGGTGATGCTCACGTCGAGGTCGAGGAACGGGTAGTTGAGTTCCTTGTAGCGGTCGATCGCGTCGGAGAATCCGAGCAGCGCGGGCGCGAGATCACGCACTCTCATGGTATGCGCCTCGACGGCCGGTCCGGAGAAATACACCTCCATCGACGTCGAATCCGATACATCCCGAGACGTCGGGGCGGCGGCTTTCCTCTTCATGGCGAACATGTTCATATTCTACGCTCCGGAACCGAGGTGGACTGATGGCGAACGTCACCAGATACCAGACCGTGAACGGCATCCGCTACCGGGTGCGCTACCGGAAGCCCGACGGCACGCAGACCGACAAGCGCGGGTTCAAACGCAAGATCGACGCCGAGACGTGGGCGGCCGAACACGTGACCATCGCCAAGGCCGCGGGCAGCTACGTCGACCCCGAGGCCGGCAAACGGTTCATAGGCGACCTGCACGAGCAGTGGACGGCGGAGAAGCGGCCGTTCTGGAAACCGGTGTCGACGGCGAACATGGACAACGCGTGGACGATCCACTGCGAGGCCAAATGGGCGGACAGGCGCGTCGGCGACATCACCCGCGCCGAAGTCCAGGCATGGATCGGCCGCATCGTCGAAACGGCCGGCGCACCCTCCGTGAGCCGACCCTATCAGATCCTCAACGGCATCTGCCAGATCGCCGTACGCGACAAGCTCATCGCCCGGAACCCATGCGAGGGCATCGAACTGCCCCGGCTCCCGTCCCGGAAGGAACGCCGCGTTTACCTGACCATACCCCGGCTGCTCGCGTTCGCCGACGAGGCCGCCGACTGCCGCGTATTGGGGGAGGAGCGGCGCGCGCTGATCCTGCTGCTCGGCTTCTGCGGATTGCGTTGGGGCGAGGCCGCCGCATTGGAGCCGCGCGACCTCGACTTCGACCGTGGCGTGCTGCATGTGCGTCGTAACCTCGTGTACGTCAACAAGGATCTCGGCTGGGTCGAGGGCACGCCGAAAAGCCACGAACGACGGGACGTGCCCATGCCCCGCATCGTCATGGACGCGCTCAAACCCATCTGCGAGCGCCGCGATGCGGGGGAGCGCGTGTTCCGTGACGCGCATGGCGGGCCGATCCGCAAGCAGAGCCTCGCCCGCACGAGCGGCTGGTGGACGCGCACGCTCGTCCGGTTGGGATGGGGCGAGGACGATTGGCCGGTGCCGCACGACCTGCGGCACACGGCCGCCTCATTGGCGGTGCACGCCGGCGCGAACGTCAAGGCGCTGCAGCGGATGCTCGGCCACAAGAACGCGAGCATGACGCTGGACGTGTACGCCGACCTGTTCGACAGCGATCTCATGGACGTGGCCCGCATGCTCGACGCGGCCGTGCAGGTCGAGACCGGCGGCGGCACCACCTCCGAGGAATGTGGGCAAAATGTGGGCAAACCCGCGTCCGAGACGGTGAAAACCGTTGAAACCCCAGTGTTTCCAACGGTTCCCGAAACCCGTGCCTCTTCTCGAAGCTCAAGGACGCACTGAGCTGAGCGAAGACTGCGGCGCGTCGCGGATCGCGATGAATGATATATGGAATCGGGGTTTGCCGCCGTACCGGTACGGCGGCAAACCCCGATTCCATATATCGTTAGCGCCACCTATTTCGTCCGTCAACGGCGCCGACGAGTCGTCTACAGCAGCGAGCGGCACATGGAGCGGTATTCGCTCACGTAGCCGCCGCCGAAGAACACGCAATGCCCGGCGATCGGATACAGCTGCCACAGCGTCATGCGCTCCTGCCAACCGGCCTTCAACGGATGCACCGACTGATAGCCGTCCATGATGTCGCTCAGGTAGCTCATGCCGAACAGGTGCAGCATCGCCAGATCCTCCTCGCGATGCCCGCCGTGCGCGGCCGGATCGATGAGCACGGCCTCGCACGCGCCCGAATCGGCCGTCCACATCACGTTGCCGCTCCACAGGTCACCGTGCACGCGGGCCGGCTTGTCCACGGCCGCACGGCCCAGCAGATCAGGCAGCGCGTCGATCACGCGCTGGGTAAGCTCCAGATCGGCCTTCGTCAGCTCGCCGCGCGCGATGCCCAGCTCGACCATCGGCAGCAGACGCCCTTCGGCGTAGTACGTCGCCGGATCGTCCCATACGCCGGTCGCCATCGGCACCGGATCCTGCAACGGGCCGAAATAGCAGGTGCCCGTGTAGCCGGCCGGTGCCGATCCGAAATGATCGGCGCCGAAATCGTGCATGCGGGCCAGCGCCGCGCCGAAGTCATGCGCCGCCTTCGGCGTCGGCGAGCAGGCGTTCACCCGTTCGATGTCCAGATAGTCCTTGCCCCACTCGTAGACGTCCACGACGCGCGGCCCACCTGCAGCGTGCGCCTCGCCCAGCCATTGCAGACCGCGACCCTCGCATTCAAAAAATCCCTCCGGCGCCCACATGCGCGATTTGCGGTACTTGCCCATACGTTGCTCCTTGCCGTTGCATGATTCCGTATACCGGTCACGATTGTGGGCATTCCGCGAGACAACGACGCCTCTTGGCGCATTCTTAGGGGGCGGTGAGTACTCTTGGACACGTCATAGCAAACGACCATGAACTAAGAGGGATCATGAATTTCTTCCAGGCCATCATTCTGGGATTGGTGCAGGCGCTCACCGAATACCTGCCGGTGTCGTCCAGCGCGCACATCCGCATCGTCGGCGACCTGATGCTGGGCGCCGATCCGGGCGCCGCGTTCACCGCCATCATCCAGATCGGCACCGAGCTGGCGGTCATCCTGTACTTCCGTCGCGACATCATCAACATCCTCACCCACTGGTTCTCCTGCCTGTTCGGTAGGAACGGCAAGGACTGGAAGTCGCGCATGGGACGCGGCGACAAGTGGGCGACCCTCGGCTGGAACGTCATCGTCGGCTCCATCCCGATCGTCATCCTCGGCTTCACGCTGCAGAACGTCATCGAGACCACGCTGCGCAACCTGTGGATCACCGTCACCGTGCTGTTCGTCTTCGGCGTACTGCTGTGGGTCGTCGACGACCGCGCCCGTCAGATCAAGACCATGGACGACATGAACAACCGCGACGCGTTCCTATTCGGTCTCGGCCAGTCGATGGCCCTCATCCCGGGCGTGTCCCGTTCCGGCGGCACCATCACCGTCGGCCGCGCGCTCGGCTACACCCGTGAGGCCGCCGTGCGGCTGAGCTTCCTCATGGCCATCCCCGCCGTCGTCGGTTCCGGCTTGCTCGAAGCGGTCAAGGCCGTCAAGAACTACAAGACCGACGCGATGTTCCCGGGTTGGGGCCCGACGATCGTCGCCACGATCATCAGCTTCTTCGTCGGCTATATCGTGATCATCGGCTTTCTGAAGTTCGTGTCGACGTTCTCGTACAAGGCGTTCGCGATCTACCGTATCGTGCTTGCCGTGATCGTCGCGATCCTGCTGCTCACCGGTGCACTGGTGCCGTTCGAGGCACTGTCGTCCGCCGCGTAGCCTGTCTGTCGATCGGCTGCCGTTGGACTGGCCGCCGAGTCGCATACGTACCGAGTGAAACGATGGCCGGTGTGCGGGATCGTCCCGCGCACCGGCCATCGTGTATCCGTATGCCTGCACTTCACCGTGTCCGTACGTCAAGGGTCTGTACGTCAGCCGAGATCCTTGAGGAACGCCTCGGCCTCCTTCACCAACTGTTCGCACGCCGGTCCGCCGAGGGACGCCTCCCTGCGCGCCCGTTCGTCGCGGTCGTGCTGCTGCTCGAGCCGCCGTACGTACTGTGCCAGCGCGTCGTTGCACTGCGTCAGCACGCCGGCCTTCGCCTTCCATTCGTCGGCCTTGCGTGGCAGATCTCCCAAGTCGAGCGGTATGGACAGCGTGCGGGACAGCTCGTCCAGCAGCTGCATCGTGGCCTGCGCGCAATCGCCGTCGCCGAGATACTGCGGAATCGACACCCACATCGACGTCGTGTCGAATCCGTCCTCGCCGGCGGTCGCGTCGAGAATGGTGGGGATGCCCACCGGACCGCTGTATCGACGGTCAGGATCCGCCGTCTCGTCGCCGTCCTCCATGTCCACCGGCAGATCGCGTGTGTGCGGACAGTCTGCGAACATCGAGCCGAGTGTGACGATGCGCGTCACGTCGAGTTCATCGGCGATGCGCAGCGTCTCCTGACAGTATTCGCGCCAATGATAGTTCGGTTCCGGCGCGATCTGCGCGTACAGGCGGCGGCCGGGGACGACCGTGAGCTCATAGAACGTAGTCTGCGGCCAGATGATGCGGCGACGTCCGGTCGCATGGCAGACGATGGGTCGCGTGGACTGGTAGTCGTAGTAGCCGTCGCCGTCGATGTGACGCACCTCGCGCGACTCGTATCGGTTGACCAGATGACGTACGGCATCCGTGGCCGCCTGGCAGGCATCGTTCCATCCCTCGAATGCGCAGATCAGCGTCGATCCCGTTTCCGCTGCTTGTCTCTTCATGATTCCTAATGTAACCGGTGCGTGAAACCCTTGGAAACCCTTATGCCAGCGGCGAATCACGGGGTCGGTCCAGTTGTGCGACACGCCGTATTTGGCAAACCGCATGTACGCCAGTATAGTAGTCACTCGTGCTCAGGCAGTGATGAACTGCCTACGGCTGATCGCGGACATAGCTTAGTTGGTAAAGCGCAACCTTGCCAAGGTTGAGACCGCGGGTTCGAGTCCCGTTGTCCGCTCTAAGGTCCGAAGAGTTGACGACCTTTGCGGTGGGTTAGCCAAGCGGTTAGGCAGCGGCCTGCAAAGCCGTATAGACGAGTTCGACTCTCGTACCCACCTCTCAGTCGGCCGGAGTAATCCGGCTGGTTGCGGACCGGGCGGTTGGCGCAGAGGTAGCGCACTTCCCTGACACGGAAGGGGTCACAAGTTCGAATCTTGTATCGCCCACGAATGCTTGGCATACAACTGAATATGGGTGATTGGCGCAGCGGCTAGCGCACTTCCTTCACACGGAAGGGGTCGTAGGTTCGATTCCTACATCACCCACGGACACGGCAACGTGTTTCGGGGCTATGGCGCAGCTGGTAGCGCATCTCCATGGCATGGAGAGGGTCAGGGGTTCGAATCCCCTTAGCTCCACTGGATTCCGCTTCTCACGGCGGAGTCCTTTGCGGACATAGCTTAGTTGGTAAAGCGCAACCTTGCCAAGGTTGAGACCGCGGGTTCGAGTCCCGTTGTCCGCTCCAATCAAAGGCTCCTTCGGGAGCCTTTGTCATTTCGTCTACGGCGTGCTTGCGATCGTCGGTCCGTACTCGTGCGTGGCGGGAAACGCTCGCTGAGCCGCAGCTCAGCGAGCGTTTCCCGCCACGCCATGGGAGCGTTCACATCCAATGTCGGCACTCGACTCTATCGTGTCCCATGTTGATTACCAGTCCAGGCCTGCCCATTGGTAACGCGGGCCCCGATAGCAAAGGACATATCATGGCGCAAAGCTCCATCTCCATAACGGTCAACGGCGAAGCGAAGGAGGTGGAAGCCACCACCACCGGCACCGAACTGTTCGCGGACGACAAGAACATCATCGCCGTGCGCCTCAACGGCGAACTGCGTGATCTGTACACGCCGCTGCACGACGGCGACACGGTCGAATCCGTCGCGCTCGACAGCGAGGACGGCCTCGGCATCATGCGTCACTCCGCCACCCACGTCATGGCGCAGGCCGTGCAGGAACTGTTCCCGAACGCCAAGCTCGGTGTCGGCCCGATCATCAAGGACGGTTTCTACTACGACTTCCAGGTCGACCAGCCGTTCACGCCGGACGACCTGAAGAACATCGAGAAGCACATGCAGCGGATCATCAAGTCCGCTCAGTCCTTCCGCCGCCGCGTCGTCACCGAGGAGGAGGCGCTCAAGGAGGAAGCCGACCAGCCGTTCAAGATCGAGCTGATCGAAGACAAGGAAGCGCATCTCGACCCGTCCACCGCGACCGAGATCTCCGGCAAGGAGCTCAGCTTCTACGACAACGTCGACCGCGACGGCAACGTCGTGTGGAAGGACCTGTGCCGCGGCCCGCACCTGCCGAACACGCACTTCATCAAGGCGTTCAAGATCGAGCGTTCCGCCGCCGCCTACTGGCGCGGCAGTGAGAAGAACCCGACCATGCAGCGCATCTACGGCACCGCATGGGCCACCAAGGAGGACCTCAAGGCCTATCAGACCCGTCTCGAGGAGGCCGCCAAGCGCGACCACCGCAAGCTCGGCGCCGAAATGGACCTGTTCTCCTTCCCGGAGGAGATCGGACCGGGCCTGGCGGTGTTCCACCCGAAGGGCGCCGCAGTCATCAACGCGATGGAGGACTACTCCCGCGAGATGCACCGCAAGTACCACTACAGCTTCGTGCAGACCCCGCACATCACCAAGGGCGGCCTGTACGAGACGTCCGGCCACCTGCACTGGTACAAGGACTCCATGTACCCGGCCATGCGTCTGGACGAGGAGCGCGACGCGGACGGCAACATCACCAAGCAGGGCTTCGACTACTACCTCAAGCCGATGAACTGCCCGATGCACAACCTCATCTTCAAGTCGCGCCAGCGCTCCTACCGCGAACTGCCGCTGCGCCTGTTCGAGTTCGGTACCGTGTACCGCTATGAGAAGTCCGGCGAGGTCCACGGCCTGACCCGCGTGCGCGGCCTCACCCAGGACGATTCCCACATCTACTGCACGCGCGAGCAGATGAAGGGCGAACTGACCAACCTGCTCACCTTCGTGCTCAAGGTGCTGCGCGACTTCGGTCTGGACGACTTCTACCTCGAGCTGTCCACCAAGGACCCGGACAAGTACGTCGGCTCCGACGAGATCTGGGAGGAGGCGACCAACACGCTCGCCGAGGTCGCCAAGGATTCCGGTCTGACCCTCGTGGCCGATCCGGGTGGCGCCGCGTTCTACGGCCCGAAGATCTCCGTGCAGGCGCGCGACGCGATCGGCCGCACCTGGCAGGTGTCGACCATCCAGCTCGACTTCAACCTGCCCGAGCGTTTCCAGCTCGAGTACATCGCCGCCGACGGCACGCACCAGCGCCCGGTCATGATCCACCGCGCGCTGTTCGGCTCCATCGAGCGCTTCTTCGCCGTGCTGCTCGAGCACTATGCGGGCGCGTTCCCGGTGTGGCTCGCCCCGGTGCAGGTGCTTGGCATCCCGGTCGCCGACGAGTTCGCCCCGCATCTGGCCGGCTTCGTCAAGAGCCTTGAGGATGAGATGGTCCGCTGCGAGATCGACTATTCCGACGATCGCTTCGGCAAGAAGATCCGCAACGCCTCCAAGTCCAAGACGCCGTTCATCCTCATCGTCGGCGAGGAGGACATGAAGAACAACGCGGTCAGCTTCCGCTTCCGCGACGGCAGCCAGCTCAACGGCGTGCCGGTCGATCAGGCGCGCGAGCAGATCCTCGACGTGATCGCCAAGCGTGTTCAGGTCAACTCCGCGGACGACTTCAAGGCCGCCGTGGCCGCGCCGGCCGAGGACTGATCCCGGACATCGCCGGGGTGTGCCGTGGGACGGATACCCGTCCGTTCCACGGCACACCTGTGTTCGGCGCTTTGCCGGTATCGCTGGCAGTTGTCTGCAAAGCGCTCTAAACTTATCCCGTTTGCCAGTTTTATCCGTAAGATCTGCTAGGAGCATTATGTCAGGTCATTCCAAGTGGGCGACCACCAAGCACAAGAAGGCCGCCATCGACGCCAAGCGCGGCAAGCTGTTCGCCAAGCTCATCAAGAACATCGAGATCGCGGCCCGTATGGGCGGCGGCGATCCGGACGGCAACCCGTCCCTGTACGACGCCATCTACAAGGCCAAGAAGGCCTCGATGCCGGCCGACAACATCAAGCGCGCCGTCAAGCGCGGCTCCGGTGAGGAAGCCGGCGGCGCCAACTACGAGGACATCGTCTACGAGGGCTACGCCCCCGCCGGTGTCGGCCTCATCATCGAATGCCTGACCGACAACCGCAACCGCGCGGCCGCCGAAGTGCGTTCGACCCTGACCAAGGGCAACGGTTCGCTGGCCACCTCCGGCTCCGTGTCCTTCAACTTCGAGCGCAAGGGCCAGATCGAGGTCCCGTCCGAGGGCGTGGACTTCGACGACCTGTTCGAGAAGGCCGGCGACGCGGGCGCCGAAGACGTGATCGACGACGGCGACGTGTTCACCGTGATCACCGATCCGTCCGACCTGCACACCGTGCGCAAGAGCCTGCAGGACGCCGGTTTCGACTACGACTCCGCCGATATGGTGATGCGTCCGAAGAACGAGGTCGAGCTAGGTCTCGAGGATGCCCGCAAGGTCTCCAAGCTCATCGACAACCTCGATGATCTGGACGACGTGCAGAACATCTACTCCAACTGGACCGCCTCCGACGAGGTCATGGCCCAGCTGGATGAGGAGTAATCCGCAACAGTGATCATTCTTGGCGTTGACCCCGGGCTTACGCGCTGCGGGGTCGGCGTGATCGAAGCCGGCGCACACCGCCGGCTTTCTTTTGTTCACGTCGACGTGGTGCGTTCGTCGCCCGACCTGTCCCAGGACCTGCGTCTGCTGGCCATCTATAACGGGCTGGCGGCCAAACTCGATCGGTTCGCGCCCGATACCGTGTCCATCGAACGTGTGTTCGCGCAGGAGAACCGTAATACGGTGCTCGGCACCGCGCAGGCGGCTGGTATGGCCATGCTCGCCGCGGCGCAGCGGGGCATTCCGGTGGCGTTGCATACGCCGACCGAATCGAAGCTTGCCATCACCGGCAACGGGCATGCGCTCAAGCCGCAGATGGAGCGTATGGTCGCCCATATTCTTGGCCTCAACGAGCCGCCGACCCCGGCCGATGCCGCCGACGCGCTGGCCATCGCGATCTGTCATGCCCTGCGCCCGGCTGGTGCGCTGCAGGGCGGCGAGCGCGAGCAGCATCTGACGCCGGCGCAGCGGCAGTGGGCGATGGCGGCGCAGCGTTCCGCCAAGCGCAGCCATCGCAACGCCGATCGCGGCATGTGACCGGCGTTGCGTTGCCTGCGATGCGGATATGGAACGGTGTTCGTGTGTCGTGGGTCCAGCGCTTCGGATATGCTATCGAACAGATGTTCGAAGTGCTGTCGGGTCGTCGAATGCGCCGTGGGATACACCTCGGGACGCGCTGCGGAAGGCACTGTGGAGTAGCAGGGAGTCGTCATGATCGGTATGCTCAATGGCCGTGTCGTCGAGGTCAGCGCGGACGGCGCGCTGATCGAGGTCGGGGGAGTGGGATTCGAAGTCCGCATGCCATCGGCCGATCTTGCGTCGCTGCATGCCGGGCAGGACGCCCGCATCCATACGTCGATGAACGTGTCGCAGGACGCGATCACGCTGTTCGGCTTCTCGACGGCGGCGTCGAAACGCATGTTCCTGCAACTGCAGAAGGTCAGCGGCATCGGGCCGAAGGTTGCGCTGTCGCTGCTGTCCACCCTGCCGCCGGACCGTCTTGCCAGGGCCGTGGCCGACGGCGACGCCACGGCCCTGGCCAAGGCGCCGGGACTGGGCAAGAAGGGCGCCCAGAAGATCATCCTCGAACTCAAGGGGTCCATCGATCTCGCCGCCATCGAAACCGGCTCGGGTCAGGGCGTGAGTCGGCCGCGGACGGACGAGAACCTGCTGCAGGTGGTCGAGGGGCTGATGTCGCTCGGCTGGCGGCAGGCGGACGCGCAATCCGCGGTGGACGCCGCATGCCGGGAGTACGGCATCGGCCTGCCGTTGGCCGCCGACGACATCCCCCGCGCCCTGAAACTCGCCCTGACCTCCCTCGACCGTGGAAGGTGAACCGATCATGGAATACGATGCACAAGCCAATACCGGCGCCAACGAGGAATCGTTGCGCATGGTGTCCGCCGCGCCGGTCGGCAACGAGCCGGTCAGCGACGAAGAGCTGCGCCCGCACGCCCTTGAGGGATTCATCGGCCAGCCGCTGCTTAAGGCCCAGTTGCAGCTCTTCCTCGACGCGGCGCGCAAACGCGATGTGCCGCCGGACCATATCCTGCTTGCCGGTCCTCCGGGACTGGGCAAGACCACCTTGGCGATGATCGTGGCGAACGAGCTCGGCGTGCCCATCCGTGTGACCTCGGGGCCGGCCATCCAGCATGCCGGCGATCTCGCCTCGATCCTCAGTTCGCTGGATTCCGGCGAAGTGCTGTTCATCGACGAGATCCACCGTCTACCGCGTGCCGCCGAAGAGCTCCTGTATATCGCCATGGAGGATTTCCGCGTCGACGTGATGGTCGGCAAAGGCCCGGGCGCCACGTCGATTCCGTTGACGCTGCCCCGATTCACCGTCATCGGCGCGACCACGCGCGAGGGCATGTTGCCGTCGCCGTTGCGCGCGCGGTTCGGTTTCACCGCCCATCTGGACTTCTACCCCCATGAGGAGCTCGAGAAGCTTATCGAGCGTTCGGCGAGCGTGCTGGGTGTGACGTTGGAGGATCAGGCCGCGCATGAGATGGCGGTGCGGTCGCGTGGCACGCCCCGTATCGCCAACCGGCTGCTGCGTCGCGTGCGCGACTGGGCCATCGTCCACGATCTGGACATTGTGACTCCGGACGACGTCAAGGCGGCGCTCGAACTGTACCAGATCGATGCCGAGGGACTGGATCGCCTCGACATCGCCGTGCTCAACGCGATCGTGGGGCAGTTCAACGGCGGACCCGTCGGACTGAACACCCTCTCCGCCATGGTAGGCGAGGAATCCGAAACGGTCGAGACGGTGTGCGAGCCGTATCTGGTGCGCGAAGGCTTCCTCGTACGCACTCCGAAGGGTCGCGTCGCCACGGAAAAAGCGTGGGCCCACTTGGGGCTTGTGCCCGGGAATGATGTCAGCAAGATATCCTAGACTTTTGGATTTGGGCGTTATATGGCCTGTGCCGTATGCGCGTGAATGCAACGCCATCCGTTAACCGTGAGGAGTACCACTGTGCCCGCAGATTCCATGAATCTTATTATGATCGTCTTCCTTGTCTTCATGATCGGCCTGATGTGGTGGCAGTCCAAGAAGGCCAAGAAGCAGCAGCAGGAGAAGCAGGACTTCCGCGCCAACCTCCAGCCCGGCACCGAAGTCATCACCATCGGCGGCGTGATCGGCAAGGTCGTGTCCGTCGACACCCAGTACGAGGAGATCGTCATCGATTCCGAGGGCTCGAAGCTACGCTTCGGCTTCAGCGCCATCAGCCGCGAATATGTGCGTCCGGCATACGTCAGCGACGACGAGGTCGACGAGAACGGCAACCCGCTGCCCAAGGACGATGTCGACAACGCACAGGTGCCGGTGGAAACTGCCGTCGTCGCTGCGGCGGCCGGTACCGCAACGGCCGAGGCCGGCGAGAACGCGGACTGACCGCGAGGCGCCGACGGTGACAGCGCGCATGCGTGTTCGCTCTCGCGCCGATATTCGTCGTACAACGTGACCAATACAGCAACAGCAAGATAAGGCAGGCAGGGTTATGACGCAAACCGACATCACCATCGACCGTTTGGCTGCGATCGGTCAGGATAATGCGGATTATCTGATCTCCCGTATCCGGTCGATCCCGGGATTCCCGAAGGAAGGGATCAACTTCCGTGATTTCATGCCGGTGCTCGCCGACGCCAAGGCATTCGGGCTGATGCTCGACGCGTTGGAGCAGGCCCTGCCCGTTCCGGCGGACGAGTTCGACGCCATCGCCGGTCTTGAGGCGCGCGGATTCCTCTTCGGCCCTGCGCTGGCCGCCCGCCTCGGCAAAGGCTTCATCGCCGTGCGCAAGGCCGGCAAGCTCCCGCCCGAGACCATCGGGGAGTCCTACGCGCTCGAATACGGCACCGCGACCATCGAAATCGAATCCGGCATGGTCGCGCCGGGCGAACGCGTGCTCATCGTCGACGACCTGATCGCCACTGGCGGCACCGCCAAGGCGGCCGCCGACCTCATCCGCCGCGCCGGCGGCGAAGTCGCCGGATTCAGCTTCGTCATGGAGCTCATCGGGCTCGACGGCCTCGCCGTGCTGGGCGACGTGCCGAGCAGCACGCTGGTCACCATGCCGGCCTGATGCACCGCATCCGCGGGACATCGTTTCCAGACATCGCGCATCGGGCCGAACCGAGATTCGACCGCCGCCACCTACAGGGGAACCATCATGGATCTTTATGAATACCAGGCCCGGGAACTGCTCGAGGAGCACGACATCCCCACGCCGAAGGCCATTTTCGCCCAGAACTCGCATGAGGTCGCCGAAGCGGCCGATCAGCTCGGCTATCCGTGCGTCATCAAGGCCCAGGTCAAGATCGGCCATCGCGGTCAGGCCGGCGGCGTCAAGCTCGCCCACAACCGCGACGAGGCCATCCTGCTCGCCGAAAGCATCCTGCCGATGACCATCCACGGCCACAAGGTGAACGGCGTGCTCGTCGCCGAGGCGAAGAACATCATCCACGAATACTACGTATCCATCTCCGTGGATCGTTCCTCCCGCGACTTCGACGTGTTGGCGACTGCCAACGGCGGCACCGAGGTCGAGGAGATCGCCAAGGAGCACCCGGAATCAGTCAAGCGCCTCCACATCGACGCGCTGGGCGACTTCGACCTCGAAGCCGCCACGAAGATGGCCGACAGCATCGGCTTCTACCACGCGGACGGCGCACAGGCCGCGCAGATTCTGCTCAAGATGTGGCAGTGCTTCAAGGACAGCGACGCCACCCTCGTCGAGATCAACCCGCTCGCCAAGATCGGCGACCCGGACGACGAATCATCCAAATCGCTGTGCGCGCTGGACGCCAAGATCTCGCTTGACGGCAACGCCGCGTTCCGTCACGACGGATGGCAGCGGTTCGCGGACAGCATCGAGGCCGATCCCTATGAGCTCAAGGCACAGGAGCATGGCCTCCACTACGTGCACCTGCACGGCGAGGTCGGCGTGATCGGCAACGGCGCCGGACTGGTCATGAGCTCGCTCGACGCCGTCTCCGGCGCCGGCAAGGAACAGAGGACCGGCATCAAGCCCGCCAACTTCCTCGACATCGGCGGTGGTGCCTCCGCGGCCGTGATGTCGGACAGCCTGGGCATCGTGCTCTCCGACCCGCAGGTGCGGTCCGTGTTCGTCAACGTGTACGGCGGCATCACCTCCTGTGAGCAGGTGGCCCGCGGCATCCTCGAGGCGCTGGACAAACTCGGTTCCGGCAAGCCCATCGTTGTGCGCTTCGACGGCAATGCGGCGGCCGAGGGTCTGAGCATCCTCGCCCAGGCCGACAACCCGAACCTGCACGTCGCCAAGACCATGGAAGAAGCCGCACAGCAGGCCGCCCGCCTTGCCGCTGACGCAAAGGAGAACCACTGATGGCATTGTTCATCGAAGACGGCGCGCCGGTCATCGTCCAGGGCATGACCGGCCATCAGGGCATGACCCACACCGCGCGCATGCTCAAGGCCGGCACCAACATCGTCGGCGGCACCAACCCGCGCAAGGCCGGCACGGTCATCGATTTTCCGGGAGCCAATCCCGATGGCTCGGACGCGCGCATCCCGGTGTTCGCGACCTGCGCCGAAGCCCGCGAACGGACCGGCGCGAAGGCCAGCGTCGTCTTCGTGCCGCCGCGCTTTGCCAAGGATGCGGTCGTCGAGGCCATCGAGGCGGGCATCGAACTCATCGTGGTCATCACCGAAGGCATCCCGGTGGCCGACAGCGCCTATTTCGTCGAACTCGCCCTGCGCAAGGGCGTGCGCGTCGTCGGCCCGAACTGCCCGGGCCTGATGACGCTCGGCGCGACCCCGCAGTCGCATGGCGTGAATCTCGGCATCATTCCCGACGGCATCGTCGGTCGGGGCCCGCTCGGATTGGTCTCCAAATCCGGCACGCTCACCTACCAGCTCATGGGCGAACTGTCCGACATCGGCTTCACCGCATGCCTCGGCGCGGGCGGCGACCCGATCGTCGGCACCACGCTGCAGGAGGCGCTGGCCGCATTCGAGGCCGACGAACATACCAAGGCCGTCATGATGATCGGCGAGATCGGCGGCAGTGCCGAACAGGACGCCGCACGATGGGCAGCGGAACACATGACCAAGCCTGTCGTGGCCTACATCGCCGGATTCACCGCTCCCGAAGGCAAGCAGATGGGCCATGCCGGCGCCATCGTCTCCGGCGGCAAAGGCACCGCGCAGGACAAGAAGGAAACCCTGGAGGCCGTCGGCATCCGTGTGGGCAAGACGCCGAAGCAGGCCGCCGACATTATGCGCGACGTGCTGGCCGAACACGGGATCCTATGACCTCACGTATCACACCATGGCTGAAAGGCGTGGGCGTCGCCCTCGCCTCGATGGCCGTCTTCGCCATAGCCATAGGCTGTTTTCTGGCGCTGATGCTGCTGGTCATCTCCATGGAGGAGGGCGGCGACAACCTGTCGGCATACACGATGTCGCTCACCGCGGCCGTGGTGCTGCTCAGTCAGGGCGTGGGATTCACCGTGGGGCCGGTCAATCTCACGTTGATGCCATTGCTGCTGACTCTGCTGCTCATTGCCGTGGTTCGTGCCTTCGCGCAGCGCTTGTCCTGCGGCGCCAAGGGCTATTGCTCGGGACTGGTCATCTGGCTGGTCCTCGACGCGCTGCTGCGTGACGGCACCAACGCCGGACTCGACGACGACCTGTGGCAGGTGCTCGCCAAGGGTGCTGTCGTCTTTTCGATCGGCTATCTGTTCGCCGCCGTACCCGTGTCACTGACCGCCGCGCGACTGGTCGACCGCATTCGCGCCTCGATCTCCGAACGGCTTCGGCATACGCTCGTCGTCGGACTCGCCATCGGCGGTCTGCTTACCGCGGCATACCTGCTTGCCGGTCTGATCACCGTCATCGTTTGGATCGTGCGTGATTATCCAGCCATGATCACGCTGTTCGACAAGCTCGGCATGGAAACCGGATCGCGCATACTCACCACGATCGCCTGTATGGCATGGCTTCCCAATCTGTGCATCTGGACGGTCTCGTGGCTGTTCGGCGCCGGCTTTTCGATCGGCGACCTCGCCACGTTCACCCTGTGGTCCGGCCAATCCTCATCGTTGCCGGCCATCCCGGTCTTCGGCCTGTTGCCCGAAGCGCTCACCGACACCGTCGCCCGCATGGCCTGCATGAGTATCCCTCTGATCTGCGGCCTGCTCGTCGGCCTGATTGCCATGTGGGCTCGACGGGGATTCGCCGTGCGCGCCGGCGCACCTGACACAACGATGGCGAACGCGAAGACCGTCATTCTGGACTTCGCCTATCCGGCCGGCGGATTCTGCCTGTCCTGCATCGCCGTATCCGTGATCTGGTCCCTGATCTTCATGCTGTCGAACGGGGGACTGGGCAAGGAACGCCTTGCACGGCTCGGCGTCGACGTCATGAAGGCCACCCAGAGCATCGGCAGACCGACCGCGTTCGGACTGCTGTCGTCATGGCTGCTCGCCTTGGTTGGCGTGGCGGCCGTTTTCGGGATACGCTGGGCTTCACGACGCATCCGTACGCGCGGCGGCGGGCCGAACACGGCGACGCCGGACGACGCGGACACCGATCCTGCGGCGCATGACGCCGCGACATCCGTGCGGGAATCGCACATCACTACACCCAAGGAGGAACAGGATGACGAACACGAACCGTCCGATACGACGGGCACTGGTATCCGTATTCCATAAGGAGGGGATCGAAGTCCTCGCCGACGCCTTCATCAAGGCCGGCGTCGAAGTGGTCTCCACCGGATCCACCGCCAAGAAGCTCGCCGAACTCGGCGTGAACGTGACCGAAGTGTCGCAGGTCACCGGCTTCCCCGAAAGCCTCGACGGTCGCGTCAAGACGCTCGACCCGCATATCCACGCCGGTATCCTCGCCGACATGACCAATCCCGATCACGTCGCCCAGCTCGAACAGCTCGGCATCAAGCCGTTCGACCTCGTCGTCGTCAACCTGTACCCGTTCGCCGACACCGTGCGTTCGGGCGCCGACGAAGCCGCGACGATCGAGAAGATCGACATCGGCGGCCCGTCGATGGTCCGCGGTGCGGCGAAGAACAGCGCCACCGTGGCGATCGTCACCGATCCGGCCGACTACAGGCTCGTCGCCGAGCGCGTCGCCAACGGCGAAGGCTTCGACCTCGCCGAGCGCCGCTGGCTGGCGGCCAAGGCGTTCGCCCACACCGCCGCGTACGACGCGACGATCAACGAGTGGACCGCCAAGCACTGGCCCAAGCCGGACAGCGTCGAGACCCCCGACACCGACGAAAACGGCAATGTCGTCAACGACGCCAAGTTCCCGGCCGCGTTCACCCGCACGTGGGATCGTGCGCATGTGCTGCGCTACGGCGAGAACCCGCACCAGCAGGCCGCCCTGTACATCGATCCGCTGCACCGCGACGGCTTCGCGCACGCCGAGCAGCTCGGCGGCAAGCCGATGAGCTACAACAACTACGTGGACGCCGACGCCGCATGGCGCGCGGTGTGGGACTTCGCACCGCGCATCGCCGTCGCCGTCGTCAAGCACAACAACCCATGCGGTCTGGCCATCGGCGAAACCGCCGCGGAAGCCCACAAGAAGGCCCACGCGTGCGATCCGATGAGCGCCTACGGCGGCGTCATCGCCTGCAACAGCACCGTCACCCTCGAGATGGCGGAAAGCGTGCGCCCGATCTTCACCGAGGTCATCGTCGCCCCCGCCTACGAGCCGGAGGCCCTCGAACTGCTGCAGACCAAGAAGAAGAACCTGCGCATCCTCAAGGTGGCCGAACCGCCGAAGAGCCACACCCAGTTCCGCCAGATCGACGGCGGCCTGCTCGTGCAGGACACCGATCTGATCGACGCGACCGGCGATGATCCGAACGCGTGGAAGCTCGTCGCGGGCGAGCCGGCCGATGCCGCCACGCTCAACGATCTGCTGTTCGCATGGCGCGCGATCCGCTGCGTCAAGTCGAACGCGATCCTGCTCGCGCACGACGAGGCGACCGTCGGCATCGGCATGGGCCAGGTCAACCGCGTCGACTCGTGCCATCTGGCCGTCGAACGTGCGAACACGCTGGCCGACGGTGCCGACCGCGCCACAGGTTCCGTGGCCGCCTCCGACGCGTTCTTCCCGTTCGCCGACGGCGCCGAGATCCTCATCAACGCCGGTGTCAAGGCCATCGTTCAGCCCGGTGGCTCCATCCGCGACGAAGAGGTCATCGAGGCCGCCAAGAAGGCCGGCGTGACCATGTACCTGACCGGCACCCGTCACTTCTTCCACTGACAGGCGACGGCGACCACCCACAACGGACCAACAATGATCCACAACGGACCACAACGACGACCGAGGAGGTAGACATGCACGATCATCCGTTCGTTTCCGAAGCGCACGAAGGCAAGCCGTGGTGCGAATGGCTCGTCGCCGTCGTCGTGGTCGTCGCGGTGGTCGTCGCCGTCCTCGGATACACGATGGCCGCAACCGTGATCATCGCGGTTGCGGCCATCATCACCGGGCTACTGCGCCTGATACTGCGCGAACGCAGCCCCTGGAAGGTACGCTCAGTGGCGTTCGACTCCTTCATCGGCATCGCGCTGGGCATCGGACTGCTGGTCGTCTACTTCAGCATCTTCGGCCTCCACTGAGCCGGTTGCATCGGAGGTCTCCGGCTCGACCGGAACCTGCTCGACGACATCATCGACGCCCTGTTCGGCATCCGCCGGCAGGGCGTTATTCGCGGCGCGCTTCTTCGCCACGGCATCCTTCGCCATCTGCGCCACGATCAGCACCAGCGACACCACCGCGGCCGCCAGCACCGGGCACACCCAGAACACCCACAGCTGGCCGAGCGGCTCGGTGTTGAGCCCCTGGCCCTGCGCGAACACCGCGATGCCCGTGGCGCGGGCCGGGTTCAACGCCGCGCCGGTCACCGGATATGTGATCGCCGCGCCGACGCCGTAAGCGGCGCCCATCAGCAGTGCGTAATCGGCGGCCGGGCGCCCCTGTTCGTCCGTGGCATGCATCGCCGTGCCGACGATGATGATGCCGGCGACCACCTCCACGACGATCGCCATGACGATGCCGAAGCTGATGCCCACGGAATTGATCGTCGCGTAGGCGACGGAACCGTTGTCGTAGCCGTTCACGGCTGGCGTGAGCCACACCTTCACGGCGATGGAATCGGACGTCGGCATCAGCGCGCGCACCACGCCGGCCGCCGCCAGGGCGCCGATCACCTGCGCGACGATGTACGCCACGCCGTCAATCACACGGGTCTTCGACGCCAGCATCGACGCGACCGTCACCGCCGGGTTGAACTGGCCGCCGGAGATGCCGCCCAACATCGCCGTCACCACCGCATACACCAGTGCCGTGCCCACCGCGACGAACGCCATGTTCGCCCCGTAGATCGAAGAGCCGAACGCGCACATTGCATAGATCGACACGCAGATCAGGAAGCTGCCGGCCAGTTCGGCCAGCACGCGGGCTACGAGCGACGGCGCAGCCATGGTCCCCTCATCCTGCACGTCACCGGACACGCGGCGCGCGTCCTGTACCACATCATTCATTATTTACCTCGTTCTGTCGTCGTCGCGGCCACAGCCGCCGAACGACTGCCATAGTACCAGCAGACCAGAGGTGCCGGTATAATAATCCCGTTTGCGAAGCCTCGGACGATCGATACGAACGACGGAACGAGGGCCGCAATCGGAACCATTGCACGATTCGCGTACCCGCATCGCGCGCGTACGCCAAGGCCACGTTGGGAGAACGATGCCAAACGCATATTCCCGCGCCCAGAAAGCGCATTTCCATGACGATCAGAACGCCATCCGCCTGCAGAAGCTGCTTGCCCAGGCCGGATTCGGCTCCCGCCGCAAGTGCGAGGACATGATCACCGAAGGACGCGTCGAAGTCGACGGCGAGCTCGTCACCGAACTCGGCACGCGCGTCGACCCGCAGCGCCAGCAGATCCGCGTCGACGGATCGCGCGTGCGCATCAACCCGAACCACGTCACGCTGGCGCTCAACAAGCCCAAGCGCGTCCTGAGCGCGATGGAGGACCCGAAGGGCCGTTACACGCTGCGTGACATCGTCGGCGACAAATACGAGCGTATCTTCCACATGGGCCGTCTGGACTACGATTCGGAAGGCCTCATCCTCATGACGAACGACGGCGAACTCAGCCAGCACGTCATGCACCCCAAGTACGAGGTCGAGAAGACCTACATCGCCACGCTCGAAGGCAAGATCAGCGGCACCGTGTGCCGTCGTCTCGTCACCACCGGCGTGCAGCTCGACGACGGCTGGATCAAGCTCGACCACTGCGCGATCATCGACTCGAACCGCGACACCACGATCGTCAAGGTCGTGCTGCATTCGGGCAAGAACCGCATCGTGCGTCGCATCTTCGGTTCGATCGGCTTCCCGGTCAGGAGGCTCGTGCGCACGCAGATCGGTCCGATCAAGCTCGGCGAGATCAAGCCCGGCTCCTACCGCGTGCTGTCGCAGACCGAGGTCCGTTCCCTGTCGAAGGCGGTGGGCCTGTGATCCGCGTAGCCATCGACGGCCCCGCCGGCGTGGGCAAGTCCTCCACGTCCAAGGCGCTGGCCAAGTATTACGGATTCGCCTACCTCGACACGGGCGCGATGTACCGCGCCTGCGCATGGTGGTGTCTCAAACAGGGCATCGACCTCGACGCCGAGACGGTCGACGAGCAGCTGATTACCGAGACGGTCGGCGAATTCTTCACCGGCGGCCACTTCGATATCACCGTCGACCCGGATGATTCGCGCGTCACCTGCGACGGCGAGGACATCAGCGAGGCCATCCGCTCGTCCGAGGTCTCCGCACACGTCTCTAAGGTGTCGGGCGTGATCCCGGTGCGCCACGTGCTCATCGCGGCCCAGCGTGCCACCATCGCGCGCGAGGCCGCCGCCGACTCGTTCTCCGAGGGCCGCGGCATCGTCGCGGAGGGCCGCGACATCACCACCGTCGTGGCCCCCGACGCGGAGGTGCGCGTGCTGCTCACCGCCCGCGAGGAAGTGCGTCAGGCGCGCCGCACCGGTCAGGCCGTCGCCGCGGCCTCGCACGACGGTGCCGGCAGCGGCATTGCGGTCGGCACCGAGGACGTGGCGGCCCGTGACAAGGCCGACGCCAAGGTCACGAGCTTCATGACCGCGGCGGACGGCGTGACCACGATCGACAATTCCGACATGGACTTCGAACAGACGCTCGACGCGCTGGTCGAACTCGTGGACGCCGCCATCGAGGAGCAGGAATATCAGCAGTACGCTGCCAACCTCGAAGGCTACGACCTCGACGAGGCCGATGAGGCGCTGGTCGCCGGTATCGGCGCGGACGCGGCCACCCGCGAGGCCGGCCCCAAGCAGGTCGGCGTGCTCGCCGTCATCGGCCGGCCGAACGTCGGCAAATCCACGCTTGTCAACCGCATCCTCGGCCGTCGCGCCGCCGTCGTCGAGGACACGCCCGGCGTGACCCGCGACCGCGTCAGCTACGACGCGGAATGGTCCGGCATCGACTTCAAGCTCGTCGACACCGGCGGCTGGGAGGCCGACGTCGAAGGCATCGACTCGGCGATCGCCTCGCAAGCGCAGGTCGCCGTGCAGCTGTCCGACGCGGTCGTCTTCGTCGTCGACGGACAGGTCGGCCTGACCGACACCGACGAGCGCATCGTTAAGCTGCTGCGCGCCGCCGGCAAGCCGGTCACGCTCGCCGTCAACAAGATCGACGACGCGCCGAGCGAATACCTGGCCGCCGAATTCTGGAAGCTCGGTCTCGGTGAACCGCATGCGATCTCCGCCATGCACGGTCGCGGCGTCGGCGATCTGCTGGATGCGGCGCTCGACGCGTTGCAGCAGGCCGACAAGACGTCCGGATTCCTCACCCCGGGCCATCTGCGCCGTGTCGCGCTCGTCGGCCGGCCGAACGTCGGCAAGTCGTCGCTGCTCAACCAGCTGGCGCACGAGGATCGCGCGGTCGTCAACGATCTGGCCGGCACCACGCGCGACCCGGTCGATGAAATCGTGCGGGTCGACGGCGAGGACTGGCTGTTCATCGACACGGCCGGCATCAAACGCCGCCTGCACAAGCTGTCCGGCGCGGAATACTATTCGTCGCTGCGCACGCAGGCCGCGATCGAACGTTCCGAGCTGGCGCTCGTGCTGTTCGACGCGTCCCAGCCGATCTCCGACCAGGATCTCAAGGTGATGAGCTCCGCCGTGGACGCGGGCCGCGCGATCGTGCTCGTGTTCAACAAGTGGGATCTCATGGACGAATTCGACCGCCAGCGCATGGAGCGCCTGTGGAAGACCGAATTCGAGCGTGTGACGTGGGCCTCGCGCGTGAATCTGTCCGCCAAGACCGGATGGCACACGAATCGTCTGGCCCGCGCGATGCGCGAGGCGCTCGAATCGTGGGACAAGCGCATCCCCACCGGCAAGCTCAACGCGTTCCTCGGCCAGATTCAGGCCGCGCATCCGCATCCGCTGCGTGGCGGCAAGCAGCCGCGCATCCTGTTCGCCACGCAGGCGTCGACACGCCCGCCGCGGTTCGTGATCTTCGCCACAGGCTTCCTCGAGCACGGCTACCGCCGCTTCATCGAGCGGTCGCTGCGCGAGGAATTCGGCTTCGAGGGCTCGCCGATCCAGATCTCGGTGAACATCCGCGAGAAGAAGAAGCGCAAGTAGGAGCGTCTCCCGTTGCATCCGTCGACCAGCCAGCGGGCATGCAGCCGATACGATCGCGTAATCGGCTGTATGTCCGCTGGCTGTTGTTGCATCTCCGCTTGTTTCGCAGCGAGTGTAGTCGTGCGCATTTGCGATATGCGGTGTATGACTCTGTCTGTTCGTCTACTTTTTTCCAACGGACATACAGCCGATTGGGTGGGACTTATCGGCTGTATGTCCGTTAAGGAGAATGGGTATACAGGTTCAGTTCCGATACTGATGAATCCTACGAAAAAAGGCGGAATTCCAACGAAATTCCGCCTTATCCGTCGGCTCAGCGGGATTTGAACCCGCGACCCCTTGACCCCCAGTCAAGTGCGCTACCAAACTGCGCTATGAGCCGAACGGCGCAAAAGCACCGAGTAGATAAATTACCACAGGGTTGCGAAAACGCAAAACCGACGTGTCGCGACGTGACAGTTCCGGCACGTCGTTACCGAGAATTCACCCTTTCAACCCGCCGGACGGGGGTAGAATCGGATAAATATCGGCTAGACTGACATACGTTTGACAACGACACGAAAAAGATATGGAAGATAGGAAAGGACCGCACCGTGACTGATGTGTTCGATCTCTCCGCACGCAAGATGCACGACAACGGCATGAGCGACGTCGCCATCGCCCAGTTCAAGCGTCTGTACGACGTGTGGCGCAACGAGGAGGCCAGCAGCTGGATTCGCGAGGCCGATGTCGAACCGCTGACCGGCGTGCCGAGCTTCCACGACGTCTATGAGACGATCGACCACGACGAGGCGGTGCACGCCTTCGCGAAGACGGCGTTCCTCAAGCTCAACGGCGGCCTGGGCACCTCGATGGGCCTCGCCTGTGCCAAGTCGCTGCTGCCGGTGCGCCGCCACAAGGCGAAGCAGGTGCGCTTCATCGACATCATCCTCGGCCAGGTGCTCACCACCCGCGCCCGGCTCGGCGTGCCGCTGCCGTTGACGCTCATGAACTCGTTCCGCACCTCCGCCGACACGATGAAGGTGCTGCACCGCAACCGCAAGTTCCATCAGACCGACATCCCGATGGAGATCATCCAGCATCAGGAACCGAAGATCGTCGCCGCCACCGGCGAACCGGTCTCGTTCCCGGCCAACCCCGAACTCGAATGGTGCCCGCCGGGCCACGGCGACCTGTTCTCCACGATCTGGGAGTCCGGCCTGCTCGACACGCTTGAGGAGCACGGGTTCAAGTACCTGTTCATCTCCAACTCCGACAATCTCGGCGCACGTCCGTCGCGCACGCTCGCCCAGCACTTCGAGAACACGGGCGCCCCGTTCATGATCGAGGTCGCCACGCGTACGTACGCCGACCGCAAGGGCGGCCACATCGTGCGCGACAAGGCCACCGGCCGTCTCATGCTGCGCGAGATGAGTCAGGTACACCCCGACGACAAGGCGTGCGCGCAGGACATCGCCAAGCACCCGTACTTCAATACGAACAGCATCTGGGTGCGCATCGACGCGCTCAAGGCCAAGCTCGCCGAATACGACGGCGTGTTGCCACTGCCGGTCATCCGCAACCAGAAGACCGTGGATCCGACCGATCCCGAGTCGACGCCGGTGATCCAGCTGGAGACGGCGATGGGCGCGGCCGTGTCGCTGTTCGAGGGCGCGATCTGCGTGCAGGTCGACCGCATGCGCTTCCTGCCGGTCAAGACCACCGACGACCTGTTCATCATGCGTTCCGATCGTTTCCATCTCACCGACTCGTACGAGATGGAGGACGGCAACTACATCTTCCCGAACGTGACGCTCGATCCGCGCTATTACAAGACGATCGCCGACTTCGACGAGCGGTTCCCGTACGGCGTGCCGTCGCTGGCCGCCGCGAACTCGGTGACGATCGACGGAGACTGGACGTTCGGCCGCGATGTGATCATGTTCTCGGATGCGAAGCTGGTCGATCAGGGCGAACCGAGCTACGTGCCGAACGGCGAATACGTTGGACCGCAAGGCATCGAGCCGGACGATTGGGTCTGATCCGACGGGCGGATTGTTCCGCCTCACGGAAAAAGAGCGGGCTTTTTTCGAGAAAATGACGTCGATGCCGCAAATTGCCTCTAATATAGAGTGAGGTGCCGGTCATTCGGCGCACACTTATAACGAAACGTTAACGATACGTGAGGACTAATGGCAGAGGGAAGCAACGGAAGGCGTCGTTTTTCCGACAAGTGGGGCAAACACGAGCTTGATGTATTGGCCGTGTTGTCATCCGCCTTCCCCCAATGGCTTACCTCTCGTCAGATCGCGCAGCGCGTCAAGGCGTATGCCGATTCGTATGGGGAGTTGGCCGATCAGGCGGCGAAGGCGGCGTTCGCCAAGCAGTTCCAGCGCGACCGCGCCAAGCTGGCGGCCATGGGCATCGCCATCGAATCGC
The DNA here is from genome assembly GCF_009299505.1 of Bifidobacterium ramosum. Taxonomy (GTDB): domain Bacteria; phylum Actinomycetota; class Actinomycetes; order Actinomycetales; family Bifidobacteriaceae; genus Bifidobacterium; species Bifidobacterium ramosum. The sequence goes on from NZ_WBSM01000001.1 coordinate 546,170, forward strand.
GTCAGCCGGAGTATTCGTCCAAGTCGGAGGGTCAGGACTTCGCGTCCTATCGGCTTCAGCTCGGCGACGAGCCGCGCGTCCGCCTGCATTTCGAACAGGAGGATCTGCCGGTGCTGGCCGCCGCCAACTACCTGGCGCGGTCCATCTCCGTATCGTCCACGTCGGCGAAGCAGGAGCAGGCGGCCCAGCAGCATGCCTCGCGCACCACGCCCCGCGTGCCGCAGACGCCGATCCCGGGTCTTGGCCTTGATTCGATCGCACCCGGCCTCGGCACGCAGACCATCCCCGAGACGCTGGTCAAGGTCATCGATTCGCGTCGTTTCGCCGCGACCGTGGACGTCGACGGCGAGCACATCAACGTCGCCTACACCGATTCGGACGATCTCGCCATGTTCGTGCTCGAGCATCCGGGCGCCTATGTGGTCAGTCCGAAGGAGGCCGCCGACGCATACAACCGCCGTCTGCACGCGGCCACGCAGTTCCAGCTCGCCGACGAATCGTCCGGCGACAACAGCGCCACGGTCGTCACGTCCGCCATCAGCAGCCATCACGACCGCGACCATGACGAGGACGACGATCCCGAACTGTCCAAGGCGCACCAGAAGAAGAGCGCGTCCTTCCAGACCGGCAGCGAGGTCGACCGTCGACTGCGCCTCATGCTGTTCCTGTCCGCGCACCTCGGCGAGGAGTATTCGCTGGCCGAGCTGGCCGAACGTTTCATTGGCAAGGCGAAAAGCGACGACGAGCTCAAGAAGTTCGTCAACGTCATCCACAAGGACATCAACACGCTCACCACGGTGTCCGACGACGGCGAGATGGCCGGCAGCCAGTTCTTCGACATCGACTGGTCGCTGCTCGACGCCGAAGGCATCGTCTCCGCCACGAACTCACTCGGCCTCGAACGGCTCGCCGGCATCTCGCCGCAGTATCTGAGCCTGCTCACCGCCTCGGTGAGCTATCTGGCGCATTCGCCGCTGCTACCCGAGGAACAGCGTGATCAGGCGCGGTCGCTGTACGAGCGGCTGCACGCGCATGTCGTGCCGGGGGAGACCCCGTGGCTGAGCCTGACCGGCTACGAGCTCGAGCCGCGCAGCTTCTCCGTGGTCAAGCGCGCCATCTCCACCGACTCCCTGCTCGACATGGAGTACACGGACGGCGCTGGCCGCACCCGCCGCAAGCTCGTCGCCCCCGCGAAGATCTTCGTGGACGAGGGCGTGTACTATGCAGCCGTGTGGACCGACGTCGCCCCCGCCGCGCCGAAGGACAAGCAGCATCTCGTGCAGAAGGACACGCGCATCAACAAGGCCAACGGCAAGCCGCGCATCTGGCAGGTACTGCGTCTGGCGCGCATCGAACACGCCGAGATCGTCAAGCCGGTCGCCACTCTGGACATCCCCGACGTGCCGGTCAACGAACTGCGCAAATGGAGCTTCGACAACGGCACCGACGCGGTGTTCATCACCGACGAGCCGGATCTGTCGTTCCCGAAAACCCTGTCCGGCGCCACCGTCGAACCGTACGGTGACGGGCAGAAGGTGCATCTGACCGTCTCGTCCGACTCGTGGTTCGTGGCGTTCTGCATCGCGCACGCCCGTCACATCACCGCGGTCGCGCCCGAGACGCTGCGTACGATGATCGTCGCACGCGCACAGCGCGAACTGAGCGTCGGCCAGCACGAGAACGACGAGGACGAAGCCTGACGTCGGTCCCGTACGGCACCGTGTGTGCGGATGCCGTACGGCAATCGCACACACGAACGAACAGGAGGACCGTCATGCCATGGTGGATCTGGTTGGTGCTGGCGCTGTTCATGCTGGCCATGATCGGCGCGGGAATCGCCTACGCGATCGTGCACGGTCTGCGTGGTCTGAAGACCGCCGGACAGGTTGGCGCGCGCATCGGCGAGATCATGGATTCGATGCAGCAGCCGACCGAACCGCATGACGAACCGGCCCCGTCGTTCACCGAACCGCTGCGCGACGTCGCCGACCGGTACGCGCAGGCCCACGTCGCCATCATCGAACGCGAACACGCCACGCGCGCACGGCACATCCGCCAGTGGGCGCGATGGAACAACCAAGACTAGGATCATGCCCCGCCATCATCAATCATCAGGCCGCAAAGCCGACGCACGCAACGCATCCGTCGAACCGTCGCCCGCACAGCGCTACGCGTCGTTCCAGAAGGCGAAGGCCCACGCCAAATCAGCGGCGGCACGATTCGCCGCCACCCTGCCGTTCGACATCGACGACTTCCAACGCGAGGCTAACGACGCCCTCGAGGCCGGCCGCAACGTGCTCGTCGCCGCGCCCACTGGCGCCGGCAAGACCGTCGTCGCCGACTTCGCCATGTACCTCGCGCAGGAACGCAACGTCAAGGCCTTCTACACTACGCCGATCAAGGCGTTGAGCAACCAGAAATACCATGATCTCGTCGCCGTCTACGGCCCGGACAAGGTCGGTCTGCTCACGGGCGACACCTCCATCAACTCCGAGGCCGACATCGTCGTCATGACCACCGAAGTGCTGCGCAACATGCTGTACGAGCACTCGACCACGCTCACTGCACTCGGCTACGTCATTCTCGACGAGGTGCACTATCTCGCCGACCGGTTCCGTGGCCCCGTGTGGGAGGAAGTCATCATCCACCTGCCGGAATCCGTGCGCATCATCGGACTGTCCGCCACCGTGTCGAACGTCGAGGATTTCTCGCAGTGGATCACCTCCGTGCGTGGCGAAACCACGCTGGTCGTCTCCGAACGGCGTCCCGTACCGCTCGAACAGCATGTGCTCGTGCAGGCCGACGAGCACACCGAACCCGAACTCATCGACCTGTACCGGCACGACGAACACGGCGAGCAGACCACGAAACTCAACGCGGCACTCATCGACCGTCTCGATCAGCTCGACCGTCGCGCCGCACGCCGACGCGGCGAGGAGCGGCCGTCCAAACGCGGCGGCAAGCACGGGCACGGCAGGGGAGCGGCGGGAACCGGACGCGAACGCACGCCGGAGCGGTATACGCCCAAACGCTGGGCCGTCGTCGACGAACTCAACTACCTCGACATGCTGCCCGGCATCTACTTCATCTTCTCGCGCAACGGCTGCGACCAGGCCGTCGAACAGTGCCTCAACGCCGGGCTCGAACTGACCACCGAGGACGAGATGCGGCGCATTCGGCGCATCATCGACGAGATGGTCGACGGACAGATGAGCCAGGACGATCTCAAGGCGCTCGGCTTCGCCAAGTTCCGCTTCGCGCTCGAGGAAGGCTTCGCGTCGCACCATGCGGGCATGATCGCCCTGTTCCGCCAGATCGTCGAACGGCTGTTCGAAGAGGGTCTGGTGAAGATGGTATTCGCCACCGAAACGCTGGCGCTCGGCATCAACATGCCGGCCCGTTGCGTGGTGGTCGAAAAGCTCGAGAAATTCGACGGCACCGGCCATGTGCAGCTCACGCCGGGGGAGTTCACCCAGCTCACCGGCCGCGCCGGCCGTCGCGGCATCGACACCATCGGCCACGCGATCGTCGTCGACCATCGCGGATTCCTGCCGGCCACCGCGGCCGCCCTGTCCAGCAAGCGCGTCTACCCGTTGCATTCGAGCTTCCGGCCCACGTTCAACATGGCCGTCAACCTGCTCAACTCCAGCGACTACGAGACCTCGCGCATCACGCTCGACCATTCGTTCGCCCAGTGGGAGGCCAACGAGTCGGCATGGCAGCTCGAATCACAGATCGACACGCTGGAGAAGGCCATCGCCGGCTACGAGGAGGCGTTCGCCTGCGACCACGGTGACTTCCGCGGGCTCATGCGCATCCGTATGCAGCTGTCCGATCTGGAAAAGGCCGGACGACGCAAGCTCAAGCAGACCGTCTTCCGCTCCGACAAGGACCGCAGCCGTGCGTTCAAGGAACTGGACGCGCGTATCGCCGATCTCAAGAAGGCCGATCGCGACCATCCCTGCCGTGACTGCCCCGACCTGCAGCAGCACCTCAAATGGGGACACCGGTGGATGCGCGAGATGCGCGAGCTCGAACGGGTGCGCGAACGCTACGACTCCCGCACCGGTTCGGTGTCGCGCCAGTTCGACCGCATCTGCGACATTCTCGAACGACTCGGCTATCTCGAACGGCACGATGATGCGGATGGCCGGCGCGACTACCGGCTGACCGAACACGGCCAGCTGCTGCGGAGGCTGTACAGCGAACAGGATCTGGTGCTCGCACAGGCGATCTGCGCAGGCACGCTCGACATGCTGCCGGCACAGTGCCTTGCGTCCGTGCTGTCGTCGCTGGTGTACGAGGCGCGTCGCGGCGGCGGGGGAGAACCCCGCTACTATCCGGGCGGATCGCAGGGGCCGGTGGCCTGGGCCGCGCAGGAGTTGCGTGGCATCCACGGCGCCATCCGCATCCAGTGTGAGGACGACGGGCTTGAGGCGCCGCCGCAGTTGGATTTCGGCATCGCCGACATCATGTATGAATGGGCCGATGGCCGTGATCTGGCCGACGTGCTGCGCGGCACCGAACTGACCGGCGGCGATTTCGTGCGCAACGCGAAGCGGTTGGCCGACGTACTGCAACAGATCGCCACGGCCGCGCCGATGCTCGGTGCCAAGGGCGAGGCACTGGCCCGCACCGCGCATGAGGCGGCTGATCTGGTCAACCGCGGCGTCGTCTCGTACTCCGGCGTCGACTGACGGGCGGATCGGGAATAGTGCGCTCGTCCGAGTTGTTCGTTACTGTAGTAAGGTTAGGTAATCCCAAGGAGGAAGTATGGCGGAACGTAGCCTCAGAGGCATGAGCATCGGCGCGAAATCGCTGGAATCCGACGAGAACGTGGATTTCGCCGCGCGAACCGACGTGGCGTACGTGTGCCCGAAGGGCCATCGCACGATCCTGCCGTTCGCCGACGGCGCCGAAATCCCGGACGAGTGGGAATGCCGTTGCGGCGCCACCGCGCACCGTGAAGGCGACGAGGACCGTGAAGGCGACGAGATCGCCAAGCCGACGCGCACCCACTGGGACATGCTGCTCGAACGCCGCAGCGAGGACGAGCTCAAGGCGCTGCTGGAAAAGCGTCTGCAGATGCATCGCGAGGGCTGGATTCCCGACTACGAGTGATGCCGTTCGGCCGCTGCTGCGATGCGATGTCGTCCGTACGTGATCAATCTGAACAACACGTGAACTGATGCCCGGTCATGATGGCCGGGCATAATTATTGTCTGCATGGGCCGGCGTCGCCATCCGACGTCCGTCACCATGGCCATGCCGCGCGGAACGCGCGAATCGACAGGGGAGAAGCGAATATGACCCAAGACCATCCGATGAACGTTGTCCTGCTCGATCTTGACGGCACGCTCACCCAATCGCATTTCGGCATCATCGCCTGCGTCGTCAAGGCGTTCGAGGCGCTCGGACTGCCGGTGCCCGACGACGACGAACTGCATCGGTTCATCGGTCCAGCCATTATCGAATCGTTCAAACGCAACCACATCCCGGACGACAAGCTGGACGAAGCCGTGCGTGTCTACCGCGAATACTATGCGGACAAGGCCGTGTTCGACGATCCGAACCATCCCGGCCAGCTGGTGCCGGGCCGCCTGTACAACCGCGTGTACGACGGCATCCCCGAACAGCTCGCCGCACTGCGCAAAGCCGGCTATTACCTCGCCGTCGCCACCTGCAAGCCCGAATATCAGGCCGTGCCGATCTGCGACCATTTCGGCCTGACCGGCATGGTCGACGGCGTGTACGGCGCCAGCCGCGACAACTCGCGACTCGATAAGGACCAGGTGATCCGGTACGCGTTCGAGCATATCGGTTTCGACGCGGCGGCCGGCGATCGCGCGCTCATGGTCGGCGACCGCTGGACCGACGCCGACGGCGCCACGGCATGCGGACTGGATTGTCTGGGCTGCGGCTGGGGTTATTCCGAGCCCGGCGAGCTCGCGCAGCACGGATGCTACCGGATCATCGACACCGTGGCTGAACTGTCCGACGCCGTCAAGGAATACTTCGCGTAAGGCCGCCGCGTCCCGTACGTTTTCTCCAATACGTGTTTTCTTCAACGGACATACGACCGATTCAGGATATGGGATCGGCCGTATGTCCGTCGTTTTGTGTTGCGTTATCCGGGTGTGATCCGTTGCGTAACCTTGCAATCTTGTTTTTTTTGTTTCGCTCTAACTCTTTAACGGACATACAGCCGATTGTGCACCGTTTATCGGCTGTATGTCCGTTCAGAGAAATGCCGTAGAAATTGACTGCGAATAAGTATTGATCACGAATAAGTGCGGATATCTATATGCATATGATTAGCCGATAATGTACGTTATGTCAGAAAGCTCGGTGCCGATCACTGCCCCGCGCCAGCACACGATCCATCTGTGTACGCTCCGCCCGTTTCGCCTGCACGAACAGCAATATCCATTCTGCCACGATCAACGTCAGGATGATCGCCGCGCCCGGCAATGTCATCGTACGGTACAGTTCCGCAGCGCGATCACCGAACTCGTCCTCGAAGAACAGAAACACGCAGAACGGCACCGACCCCAACACCACGGACGCCACCTGCGCATAGATCACGTTCCAGGTCACCGGTTCCACCGCAGGCCGATGCACGCCGAACGACAACAGCCGGCCACGTATCACGGCGATAACACACACCGTGATCGACCAGACCACGGCAAACAGCCATAGCACCGCCGGCAACAGATCCGTCATCGTCATCATGATGCGGCAACCTCCCGTTCGGCGTGTCGTTCGGCAAGTTTCCTGCGCATGCGCATCGCCGTGAGTTCGTCGATCGGCCGGACCGGACGCACCGTACCGGCATCGCCGACCGACGACGACGGCATGGCGGTCAGATCAACGTACTCCTCGTGCTCGAGCGTCTCCCTGATCTGATGCCACAGTGAGCCGACCGACACGGCGAACACGGCCTTGCCGCTGCGCAGCAGGTCGAGCATCTGCTCGCTGGTCGTGCATTCATGCACATGCTGGCCGTCGCACATGATGGTCACATGTTCCAACTGGCCAGTCGTGCGTTGCGTGAGGAAACTGATGGCCGCGGTCACGTTCTGCAGGTTGACGCCGGCATCGAGCAGCCGCTTCGAGACGGCGAGGATCACCACGTCCTTGAACGAGTACAGCCGGCGCGAACCGGAACCGTGCGACGGCGTGATGGATGGTTCGACGATCTGCTTGCGGGCCCAATAGTCGAGCTGCCGGTAGGTGATGCCGGCGACCTTCGACGCGACGGTCCCCCGGTATCCGCGTTGCGGGCGATCGGTGTCCTCGACCGTGAACAGTTCGCCCTGCACGGCATCCCGTATGGGTTGCAACTGCATGACGCCCTCCCCCATCACAATCAAGGTCAAGTCCCATCGTCGACGCAACGCGGCCGCCGCCCGTCATAACGGCCCGGCGGCGAAGCCTCTCCGCGAATCCTGACGCGTTACGCGATGACCGCCGACTTGGTGAAGAACACCAGCCGGAACTTGCCGATCATGATCTCGTCGCCGTTGCGCAACGTCGCACGGTCAACGCGTTGGCGGTTCACGTAGGTGCCGTTCAGGCTGCCGGCGTCCACCACCTCGAACGTGCCGTTGACGCGGCGGAACACCGCGTGGGCGCGCGACACGGTCGAATCGTCGAGCAGGATGTCGGCGTGCGGGTCGCGGCCCACGCTGATCTCGTCCTCGTCGAGCAGGTAGCGCGAGCCGGACACCGCGCCGCGCGTGGAAATCAGCAACGCCGTGCCGTCGGACAGACGGGCGATGGTGTCGAGGTCCTCCTGCGTGAGTGGACGATCGGCGGTGGTGGTAATCGGAATGGTAATGGCGGGCAGGCCGATGATGGTCGTTTCGCCGGCGCTTGGAATCGGATCAGTCATAACTCCCCATTCTACTGGTGTATCGCGGTTATGGGTTACTTTGCGTAATTATATTGCTGCGCGTCGCGTACTTCGTCGATGCGCACCTCGTCCTTGGTGGTCACCGTCACGGTCGCGCCGAACTTCACCTTGAGCCTTGAGCCGACGCCGCCGGCGATGTTGACGGCGTTCGCCAGAGCCTGCGGATCGCCGATCGCCTTGACGATGTACGGCGTGTCCAGCGTCGTGCCGTCGCACACCAGACCGTCGTCGGTGTCGCTGATGTAGGTGGACGTGATCACGCGCACCGAGTTGATCGCGATGACCTCGGCGCCCGCGTTGCGCAGCTCCTCGAGCAGCGTGAACATGGTCGACGCGTCGATGTCGGCCTTGTTGCCCTGCCCGATGCGGATGACCACGCCTTCGCCTTTGGCGGCGAGACGGCCGGACAGGATGCCGTTGGCCTCCTCGTTCTGCTTGGCGATCTTCTGCGCGGCGGCCTGCTTGTCGGCCGTGGCCTTGAGCGAGTTGAGCTGGCTGGTGAGCTCGCTTTTGCGCTGCTCAAGGTTCTGCACCTGCGTGTTGGTCTCGACGATGAGGCGGACGAGTTCATCCTCGCTCATCGTCTCGTACGTCGACTTGGTGTTGTTGATCTGGATCATGTACGTGAACGCGAGCAGCGCGCACATGACGGCGATGAGCACGCTGGTGACCAGCCGCATGCGCGTTGCGTTCGCGTTGAGCGAACCGCGTTTCGCGCGGCGTTTGCGCACGACGGGGAACGATCCGGTCTCGGTGTGGTCGTTCGCCCGATCCTGCGCATGCTGGACGTGCAGTTTGGTGAGGACGTCGGGGGTCTGATGGCGTTTGGGCATGGACGATCAGCCCTTGAAGATGAAGCGGCGTATGGCCGACACGTTCGAGAAGATGCGGATGCCGAGCACGACGATCACGGCGGTCTGCAGCTGGGAGCCGACGCCCAGCTGGTTGCCGAGGAAGACGAGCAGCGTGGCGGTGACGACGTTCGAGATGAAGGAGATCACGAACACCTTGTCGGAGAAGCTACGCTCGAAGTAGGCGCGGGCCGCGCCGAGCAGCGCGTCGAGCGCGGCGACGACCATGATCGGCAGATACGGCTGCAGGACCACGGGAATGTCCGGTTTGACGAACAAGCCCACGACCACGCCGATGATAAGACCCAGTACCGCTGCCATTATTCATCCTCCCCTGTCGTCGCGTACGACAGATTGCCGGAAGCCGCCGCTTCCAGTGTAATCGACTTGGATTTGGAAACCTGCGGGTAGATGCCGGATTCGGCGAACGACGCGTACAACGCGGGCTGCCGCTTGGATCCTACGGCGTCGGCGAGCTCGTTGCGGTTGCCGATCGCCTCGATCCGGTACGGGCTCTGCACCGGGTTCACGCCGACCATGATGGTCTGTCCGGCCGTTCTGATGGACGTCTGCACGCCGAGACGATAGCCGTTGATCGAGATGGCCTCCGCGCCGGACTGCCACAGCAGCGAGACGAACATCTGCAGGTCGGCGTCGCTGACGAGTCGGATCTGGTCGCTGGTGTTGTCGCGGTGGTAGGTGCCGTTGGCCGAGTCGTCCGCGGCGATCGGGTTGGCAAGCGTCAGGGTGATGCCCTCCCCCGTCACCCGCGTGACGCCGTTGACCATTTCGTCCTGCATGAGCGTGTCGTTCTGCGCCGTGCTGCCGATCTTCTTCGACTGTGCGGTGACCTGGCCCTGCAGCGCGCTGACCTCGGTGTTGAGCTTGTCGACCTGCGTGTTGAGCTCCTCGAGTTCGCTGGCCCAGTTCTGGCGTACGGCCTTGCGCGGGTCGGTGTGCAGGCGCTGGATGAACAGGCAGCCGAAAAAGCCGACCGCCACGCAGATGACGAACACGACCACGCGCGTGAACCACAGTTCGATCGCGGAAGTCGGCCGTTGCGTCAGCCGCGAATCGGAGAACAACGGATCCATCGGGCGGTTGGTCAGATCGTCGATGAGCTGCAGCGAGTCGTCGTGCGCCTTGCGACGTCGACGGCGGGAGCTTTGCGCGGCGCTGGCCGGCACGACGTGATGCGACGTGAGTCCGCCGAAGGACTGGGAGAATGCCGCGCGCCGCCGTACCGACGCGTTTTCGTCGGGTACGGGGAATGTCGCTGGACGCTGGTCGAACTCTTCCGGCATGGGCGTCGTCGCCTACCGCTCGTTGCGACGGACGTCACGGTCGTCGCAGATCAAACGCAACCCCTGCCGCAGGTAGATGTAGCCGGCCAGCCAGTACAGGCCGATGCCCCAGATGCCGGCGGCGAGGGCCGCCAGATGCAGCAGGTCGACCATGGGATTGGTCCAGATGTCGCAGAAGATCAGCGCAGTGATCGAGATCATGAGCATGGCGGTACCGGCCTTGCCGACGAAGTTGACCGGCAGCGGACCATAGTCGTGCTGGGCGAGCCACAGCACTTCGATGCCCATGAGCAGGTCGCGCAGGCCGACAATGATGATCATCCACCACGGGATGATGCCGGCGATGCCGAGCGCGAGCACGCTGCACAGGATGAGCAGCCGGTCGGCGATCGGGTCGAGGATCTGGCCGACCTTGCTCACCTGGTCAAGCAGACGGGCAAGAATGCCGTCCACGCCGTCGGACACTGCCGACAATGCGAGCACCGCAAGCGCCTCGATCATGTGGTGATGCGAGACCAGCGCCGCGATGATCGGAATCGAGATGATGCGTAACAGGCTGATGAGGTTGGGCACCGTCACGTAGATGTCGCGCGGTTCCGGACTGTACTTCCTGCTGAACTTCCGTTTGAGATCGATCATGCGTCCGGTGGGCTACATCCTCGACGCCTGCAGCGCGGTCACGATGATGCCGCGCGCACCGACCTCGTACAGCTGGTCCATGAGCTGGTTGACCTTCGCCTTGGGCACCATGACGCGCACGGCGACCCACTGCTTGTCGTGCAGCGGCGAGATCGTCGGGCTTTCGAAGCCGGGGGTCACGTCGACCGCGGCGGCGACCTTGGCGACCGGGATGTCGTAGTCCATGAGCACGTAGCGCTGCGCGGTGAGCACACCCTGCAGACGGCGCGAGAACCTGACGAGGCGCTCGTCGTGTTCGTCGAGACGCGGCGAGCGGATGAGCACGGCCTGCGAATGCAGGATCGGGTCGGCGAAGATACGCAGGCCCGCATTGCGCAGCGTCGTGCCGGTGGACACGACGTCGGCGATCAGGTCGGCGACGCCGAGCTGCACGGACGATTCGACCGCACCGTCCAGATGGATGGTCTCCGCGTCGATGCCATGCTCGACGAGATAGTCGTGCACGAGTTTGTCGAAGGAGGTGGCCACGCGCTTGCCCTGGATGTCTTCGAGCGTGCTGATCGGCGAATCGTTCGGCGCGGCGAAGCGGAACGTGGACGCGCCGAAGCCGAGCTCCATATGCTCCTTGGCCTCCGTACCGGAGTTGAGCAGTAGGTCATGGCCGGTGATGCCCACGTCGATGGTGCCGCGGCCGACATACACGGCGATGTCGAGCGGACGCAGATAGAACAGTTCGATCCCGTTGTCCGGATCCTCGACGACGAGCTGGCGCGGGTTCGACCGCAGACGGTACCCCGCCTCGGCCAGCATGTTCCATGCGGGTTCGGACAGCATGCCCTTGTTGGGCACGGCGATGCGTAGCATGTTTCCTCCTTGCGACCGGTCCGTGCCGCGGGGAATCCGCACACGGACCGGAATCATTGACGCGTTACAGGTTCTTGTAGATGTCCTCGAGCGTGATGCCGCGGTCGATCATCATGACCTGCAGGTGATAGATGAGCTGGCTCATCTCCTCGGCGGTGCGCTCGGCGCCTTCGTATTCGGCGGCGATCCAGGTCTCCCCCGCCTCTTCGACGATCTTCTTGCCGATGAAGTGGGTGCCCTTGGCCAGCTCGTCCACGGTCAGGGAGCCGGCCTGCTTGGCGGCGGCCTTCTCGCTCAGTTCGGCGAACAGCGATTCGAAAGTCTTCATGTCTGTGGTGTCCTTGCGTGGGTTGCGGATTGCGATACGTTCCGGCTGTCAGGCGCGGAACGCGGCCTCGGCCTTGGCGCGAATGTCGTCGATGGCCTGCGCCGGGTCTTCGGCGCCGTACACGGCGGAGCCGGCGACGAGCACGTCGGCGCCCGCCTCTGCCACGATGTGGGCGGTCTTCGGGCTCACGCCGCCATCCACCTGGATCTTGGTCGCAAGGCCGCGGCGGGTGATCTCGTCGCGCAGGCGGCGGACCTTGGCCATCTGGTTGTCGAGGAACTTCTGGCCGCCGAAGCCGGGCTCGACGGTCATGACGAGGATCATGTCGAACTCGTCGAGGATGTCGAAAATCGGTTCGACCGGTTCGGCCGGGCGCACGGCAAAGCAGGCCTTGCAGCCCATGTCGCGCAGCTGGCGTGCCAGACGCACCGGCGCGTGGGTGGCGCCCATGTGGAAGGAGACGGAGGCGGCGCCGAGCTTGGCGTATTCGGGGGCCCAGCGGTCCGGATCCTCGATCATGAGGTGCACGTCGACCGGCAGGTCGGTGACCTGGCAGATGCGGCCGACGATCGGCTCGCCGAGGGTGAGGTTCGGCACGAAATGGTGATCCATCACATCGACGTGAACGAGATCGGCGTTGGCAATGGCCTTGAGGTCGCGCTCAAGGTTGCAGAAATCGGCGGACAGGATGCTGGGTGCGATTTGAATAGTCATGGTTGTCATTCTATGGAGTCTGAGCGACGAGCGGCACGCTGGGGCGCCGTCCGCCGCGGTTGTTCACTGATTGTTTGCCTGATGCCGTTGGACCGGGGTCGGGCGGGGTGCGGTTCAGCCGCGCTTGGCGCCGGCCCGTTCGTCGGCGATCGACTGGCGTTCGAGTTCGTCTGCGGTGACGGCGGTGAGCTGCGCGGACAGTCTGTCGCTGTCGCCGCCGAACTGCCAGAGCACGACGAACAGGACGCAGCCGAGGATGAAGCACAGGATCGCGGTCCACACGTTGATGCGCAGGCCGAGGATGATCGTCGAGTAGTTGATGCGGATCATTTCGATCCACGTGCGTCCGAGACCATACCACATGAGGTACATGGCGAACTGCTGGCCGGCCTTGAGCACGCCCCACAGCTTGTGGCCAAGCCATACGATGATCGCGGCGCCGATGAGGTTCCAGATCATCTCGTACAGGAAGGTGGGATGGAACAGCGTGCCGGTCGGGCATGCCTGGCCGTTATAGCAGATCTCGGTCTTGCCGATCGCGTCCGCGTCGTTGAGCTTGAGGCCCCACGGCAGGGTCGTCGGCTTGCCGTACAACTCCTGGTTGAACCAGTTGCCGAGGCGGCCGATGACCTGCGCGACCATAAGGCCCGGGGCGAGCGCGTCGGCGAGCAGCGCGAACGGGTACCGCTTGTGGCGGCACCACAGGAACGCGGCCAGCGCGCCGATGGAGATGCCGCCGAAGATCGCCATGCCGCCCTCCCACACCTTGAGGATGTTGACGAGGTTGCCGGTGGGCGGGAAGTACTGGTCCGGCGTGGTGATGCAGTGGTAGAGGCGCGCGCCGACGAGTCCGCTCGGCACGGCGACGAGCGTGGTATCGAGTACCTGGTCGAAGGTGCCGCCGACGCGCTTCCAGCGTGTCGTCAGGATCGCGACGGCCGCGCAGATGCCGATCAGAATGCAGATCGCGTACATGCGGATGGTCACCGGGCCGATCTGGAAGTATGAGAACGTCGGTGACGGGATATAAGCCAGGTTCATCGTGTGATGCTCGCCTCTCTACTTGTGGGTTGCCGCTGTCATCCTACCGCAGTCCGGCGGGAACCGACGCAGATTCGGTCGGTTCCCGCCGGACTGCGGTGCCGCGACATGCTAGCGCGCGTTGTGGATGCCGTCGGCGAGCGACTCGGCCTTGGCTGCGAGGTCCTTGAGACCAGCGGCCGGATCCTTCGCGGTGCGATCGTCGTCGTTCAGCAGCGTGTGCACGAGCGCGGAGCCGACGATCACGCCGTCGGCGTACGCGCCGACCTTCGCGCCCTGTTCCGGCGTGGACACGCCGATGCCGACGCACACGTTCGTCGCGCCGGCCTTGCGGGTGCGTGCGACCAACGTTTCGGGGGACGCGTCGATGGACGCGCGTTCGCCGGTCACGCCCATGCGGGCGGCCGCGTACACGAAGCCGCGGGCGTTCCTCGCGACGATTTCGAGACGTTCGTCGGCGGAGTCGGGCGACACGAGGAAGATGCGGTCGAGGCCGTGACGGTCGGACGCCTCGATCCACTCCCCCGCCTCGTCCGGGATGAGATCCGGGGTGATCAATCCCGCGCCGCCCGCGTTCTCGAAGTCGCGGGCGAAGCGTTCGACGCCGTAGTGGTAGATGAGGTTCCAGTAGCTCATGATGAGCGGCACGCCGCCCGCGTTGGCCACGGTTTCGACGGCCTTGAACACGCTGTGGATGCTTTCGCCGTTGTTCAGGGCGATCTGGCTGGCGGCCTGGATGACCGGGCCGTCCATCACCGGGTCGGAATACGGCAGGCCGATCTCGACCGCGTCGACGCCGTGCTCGACCATCGTGCGCAGCGCGTCGAGCGAGACGTCCGGGTTCGGGAAGCCGTACGGCAGATAGCCGATGAACGCGGGCTTGTTCTCGGCCTTGAACGCATCGAACATCGCCTCGGTGCGGCTGGGCTTGTGGCTGATGCCGAGAGGCTGGCCTGACGGCGTGGTTGCAGTGTTCGTCATAGTAATGTTTCTCCCCTCGTTCCTCACGCCACGGTGTTGCCGTGCGCACCGGTCACGTCGAGCGCGGCCGCCTGCTCGTCGGTCAGATAGCCGAACCACTTGCCGGCCGTCGCCATGTCCTTGTCGCCGCGGCCGGAGATGTTGATGATCATCACGGCCTTGTCATAGCCCTTCGCCTTGAGATCGGCGGCGGCCTTGTACGCGCCGGCGACCGCATGCGAGCTTTCGATGGCCGGGATGATGCCCTCGGTCTGGCTCAGGTCGCGGAACGCGTTCATCGCCTCGTCGTCGGTCGCCCAGCTGTAGTTCACACGACCGATGTCCTTGAGCCACGCGTGCTCCGGACCGACGGACGCATAGTCGAGGCCGGCCGAGATCGAATACGTGTCGAGCGTCTGGCCCTCGTCTGTCTCCAGCAGGTAGCTCTTCGCGCCCTGGAACATGCCGAGCTGGCCGGTGCCCGGCGCGAAACGGATCGCGTGGCGGCCGGACTCGGGGCCGTTGCCGCCCGCCTCGTAGCCGTACAGGTTCACGCGCTCATCGTCGAGGAACGCGTTCATGATGCCGATGGCGTTCGAACCGCCACCGACGCACGCACAGATCGCGTCAGGATGGTCGATGCCATACCAATCGCGCAGCTGCTCCTTGGCCTCCTCGCCGATGATCTTCTGGAAGTCGCGCACCATCGCCGGGAACGGGTGAGGTCCGGCGACCGTGCCGAGCAGGTAGTGCGTGTCCTTGACGTTGGTGACCCAGTCGCGCAGCGCCTCGTTGATCGCGTCCTTCAAAATGCGGTCGCCGAGCGTGACCTCCACGACCTCGGCGCCGAGCATGCGCATGCGGGCGACGTTGAGCGCCTGGCGGCGGGCGTCGATCTGACCCATGTAGATGCGGCACTTAAGGCCGAGCATCGCGCACACGGTCGCGGTGGCCACGCCGTGCTGGCCGGCGCCGGTCTCGGCGATCACGCGGGTCTTGCCCATGCGCTTGACGAGCAGCGCCTGGCCGAGCGCGTTGTTGATCTTGTGCGCGCCGGTGTGGTTGAGGTCCTCGCGCTTCAGGAAGATGCGCGCGTCGAGGCCGGTCCTGGCCTTGACGAGTTCGGCGAAGCGTGGCGCTTCAGTGAGCGGCGACGGGCGGCCGACGTAGCGCTGCTGCAGCGTCATGAATTCCTTGTGGAATTCCGGATCGGCCTTGGCCTCATCGTAGACGCGTTCCAGCTCGTCCAGCGCGGTGATGAGCGCCTCGGGCACGTACCGGCCGCCGAACTGACCCCAGTACGGTCCCTGATGCTCGCTCAACGGAGTGGTTTCGGATGCTTTCACTCTTGCTCCTGCCTTTACTAGTCGTTCCACTGCAAGTTCATGATCGGCGGCCGTGGCCACGCCCTCGCCCACCAGCACGGCGTCCGCGCCGGCCCGGCCGTAGTCCTCGACCTCCACCGCGCCGAACACGCCGGATTCGGCGACGCGGATCACGTCGTCGGGCAGGTTCGCCGCCAGTTCGTTGTATTTGTTCACGTCGACCTTGAGATCCTTGAGGTTGCGTGCGTTGATGCCGATCACCCGCGCGCCGGCCGCGATCGCGCGTTCGATCTCCTCGCGCGTGTGCGTCTCGACGAGCACGGTCATGTTGAGCTCGTGCGCGAGATCCAGCAGATGCTTGAGCGTCGCGTCATCGAGCGCGGCGACGATGAGCAGCACGAGATCGGCGCCGTGGGCGCGCGCCTCGAAGATCTGGTAGTCGGTGACGATGAAGTCCTTGCGCAGCACCGGGATATGCACGGCGGCGCGCACCTTGTCGAGATCGTCGAGCGAGCCGAGGAACCGGCGGCCTTCGGTGAGCACGGAGATCGCGCTCGCGCCGCCCGCCTCGTATTCGCGGGCCAATGCGGCCGGATCGGGGATGTCGCTCAGATGGCCCTTGGACGGGGAGGCGCGCTTGATCTCGGCGATCACGGGGATGCCGTCGGCGCGCTTGAGCCATCGCTTCGCGTCGATCGGGGCCGGGGCCGCCAACGCGGCCTTCCTCACCTCATCCAGCGACACGACGCGCTCGCGGGACCGCTGATCCTCCAGCGCGCCCGCCACCAATTCGTCCAGTACCGACATGATCCTCCCTTGTTGTGCGGTCGATCATGCGTCACTGTAAGCCACGGCGCCCGACAAGCACCCCGTCCGTCCTACATTCTGGGCGGAGGCGCGCGTCATCGTACCGTCCGAGTAACGTGCACGATGCACAGCCGTCGCCACGGTTCAGTCGCATTCAGTTGCGTCGCAGTCCGCGCAGCAGTGCGATCTCGTCGCGGTGCGTGGTCTCGGTCTGCTCCTTGGTTTCGAGGATCATCGGCAACCTGTCGGTGCGCGGGTCGTTGACCAGTTGCGTGAAGAACGCGATGCCGAGCTCGCCGTCGCCGATGTTGGCGTGGCGGTCCTTGTGCGAGCTGAGCCCGAACTGCGAGTCGTTCGCGTGGATGGCCTTGACTCGGTCCCATCCAATCGTGTCGTCGAGTTGGCGCAGCACGCCGTCGAAATCATGCAGCAGGTCATATCCCGCGTCGAACACATGACAGGTGTCGAGCGTGACGCCCAGATCTGCCGCGCGGTCGACGCCGTCGATGATCGTTGCCAGTTCCTCGAAGCTGCGCCCGCATTCGGTGCCCTTGCCGGCCATCGTCTCCAACAGGATCGGCACAACGGCGTCATCGGCGACGTCTTCCCCGACCAGCAGGTCGAACGTCCGGTTCAATCCGTCCGCGATGAGCCGGCAGCCTTCCTGCGCGCCCTGGCCGACATGCGAGCCGGGATGGATGTTGAGATAGATCTCCTGGCCGGCCGCACGAATCGACGCGAGTAGCTCGAGATCCTCGACAAGCGCATGGATGGCGAACTCGCGTTTGGCCGAGTCCTTGGCGGCGAGGTTGTAGACGTACGGCGCGTGGGCGACGAGCGGTCCGTAGTGTTCGGCGACCAGTCGGCGTGCGAAGTCGGCGGCGCCGGCCGGATCAAGTGATTTCGATCGTTTGCCGTACGGGGAACGCGGGAAGAACGCGAACGTGGTGCCGCCTTCGTCATGCGAACGTTCGATGAGCTTGGTCCAGCCGCCGCTGGTCGACAGGTGCGATCCGATGAGAAGTTCCGTCATGGTTGTCGTGCTTTCCGTTTCCTATTCCTGTTCGTGTCTGTGGTGCGTTGCGTCGGGCCAGCCGCTCCAGTCGGTGACGGCTTCGATGTTGTTGCCGTCCGGGTCAAGGACGAATGCCGCGTAATATCCGGGATGGTAGGCGCGCGGCCCGGGGGCGCCGTTGTCGCGCCCGCCGGCGGCGAGTGCGGCCGTGTGGAACGCGCGGACGGCGGCCGGACCGTCGGCGAGGAACGCGATGTGGGTGACCGGGCAGACCGGCGTCGCGGCCGTTGCGTCGTGGCCGGTGGCTGCGGCCGGTTCGTCCATCGGCGATACGTAGAAGTCGGAGTGCGGCGTGCCGTCGTCGACCCCGAATCCGATCGTCGGTTCGTGGTGGGCTTTGGCGATGTAGCCGAGCGGCGCGAGCGCCTTCGTGTAGAACGCAATGCTGCGGTCGATGTTGCGCACCTTGAGCGTCAGATGATCAAGCATACTGTCACTGTAGCGCGGGCGGGCCGCCGTTGCGCGCGTCGGACAAAAGTCGCGTCTGCACGGTGAATCCGGGTGCCGTGTTTTCGTTGCGTTGCGGTGGTATCGTTGTGGGTGAATGAGACGTGGATCGACGTTCGTGGATGAGCGTCGGTTCGACGGATCGATCATCGGCAACACCACGGGATAAGGAAGCCTCATGTATCAGGTTCTGGTGTCTTTCGCCTACGACTAGTGCGGACTCGCGTCGTCTCGCCTGTCCTGCTGTTTCGTCGCGGCCGTTCGACGGCCGTGACGTGTCGTTGTGCGTCATTCACCGAACCGTTTCCCTGCGACCGGCTTTCGCGATTGCCGAATCGTATCGGCGTATCCGATGTCGGCCGTCAAGGGACTCATGAGAAACGAGTCTCATCATGCATGCCATTGATCCGGAGCCGACGTCGGCTCCTGCGACCATCGAATCCTCATCACCCGCTCCATCATCCAAGCCATCATCAGCACCATCGACGCGGCGACATCGCCGTTCGCTGTGGAGACTACCCGCCTACCGCAACTGGTTCATGGCCGACACGGCCGACGTGCTTGCGGTCAGCCTGCGCACGTTCGCGATACCGTTGGTCGGGCTTGCCGTCTCCGGTTCGCCGTTTGTGGCCGGTCTGCTCGTCACCGTCGAATCGGCCATCGGCCTAGTGTTGATGTCGGTGGGCGGGGCGCTCGCCGACCGGCACGACCGTCGTCGGCTCATGATCCTGCTCGGCCTGACTGGCATGGGATTGTCGGCCGTCGCGACCGTACTGCTGGCCGCGGGACTGATGGGCGTGCCCGTGTTCGCCGGGCTGGTCGCGCTGTTCGCCGTGATGAACGGTCTGCTCGGCCCGTCCAACGACGCGATGCTCAAATCGATCGTGCCGATGGACCGGTTCGCCAACGCGCAGGCCATCCGCGAGGCGCGCGAATCGTGCGTCGAACTGTCGGGCGGCGCGATCGGCGGCTTCCTGTACCGGATCACCGGATGGATGCCGTTCCTCGCCTCGGCGATGCTGTATCTGATCGCCACGGTCACGGCGTTCTCGCTGCCGCGACGCAATGCCGTTGCGGATACCGATACCAGTGTCACGGCCGCGACCGACCACGACGACAAGCCGGCCCGGCCGGCCCCGTCGTTCCTTGCACAGTTCGTCGAAGGCTGGCAGTGGACGTTGGCTAAGCGCACGATCCTTGCGGCCATCGCACAGGGAGCGGTCGTGAACGTCGCCTGTTATGGCAGTATCGTCGGCGTGCAGATCATGCTCGCCGCACGCGGCACTGACCCGGCGTTGATCGGACTGGTCAACACCGCCACCGGCGTCAGCGCGCTCGTCGGATCGCTGGCCGCCGGCTGGCTGGTCGATCATATCCCCACCGGTCGGATCATCATGCTCACGTTCGCGGTGCTCACGGCCGCGATGATCCCGCTGACCGTCACCGATTCGTATCCCGTGGTCGTCGCGTGCATGAGCGCCACGTCGCTGCTGTTCCCCGCGCTCAACGCGGGCGAACTCGGGTTCATCTTCGGCCGCACGCCCGACGCGATGCAAGGGCGCGTGTCCACGGTGTTCGAAACGACGATCGGCATCCCCGGCGCGCTCACCCCGGCCCTGGTCGGCTGGCTGCTGCAGACGCACGGCCTCGGCTTCCGCGCCGTCATGCTGCTCGTCGTATGTTGCGCCGCGTTCGGCCTGCTGCTCGCCTGCCTCACCCCGACCCGAAGCATCCCGAAACCGGCGCAATGGGACGAGGCCGAGCTGTAGACGACGCCGGGCGATTCCGCCGCCGAACCAGTAGAGTGGATGCCGGCATATCGGCATCCACTTGAGGGAGGCAATCATGGCAGGGAAGGCGTTGATCATCGTGGACGTGCAGCCGACGTTCTGCGAAGGCGGGGAGCTCGGCGTGGACGGCGGCAACGCGGTCGCCGAACGGATCGCCGCATACGTGACCGCTCACCGCGGCGAATACGCGGTTATCGCAACCACGCAGGACTGGCACATCGAACCGGGCGCGCACTGGTCAGAGCATCCCGACTACGTGGATACGTGGCCGGTGCACGGCAAGGCCGGCACGCCGAACGCCGAACTGCATCCGGCGATCCGCGCGCTGGACGTCGCGCATCACTTCAAGAAGGGCCAGTATTCGGCCGCATACTCCGGGTTCGAGGGCATCGAGGACAACACCGACCGCATCCAGTCACGCGAGGAAGTCACGGCCGCGCAGTCGGCCGGGCGGACTTTGGCCAATGCGCTCAAGACGGCCGGCGTCACGCAGGTGGACGTGGTCGGCATCGCCGAATCGCATTGCGTCAAGGAAACCGCGCTCGATGCACGCAAGCTCGGCTATTCGGTCACCGTGTTCGAGGACCTCACCGTGCCCGTCAGCGAAGAGCTCGGTGTCGCCGCCCGCAAGGACATGGCCGCCGCCGGCATCACCCTCCGCCACTCCTGATCGATTGCGGGATCTGCTCCACAACCTGGAACGAAAGTCACCTGGTCTCTTGACTTGATACGGTCTCCATCGAATAAAATGCAATATATTAGTAATTATCAATTATAAAGAACAATATACTGTATATAAGAAAGCTCCTGATGAAATATACCCCCACTGCGGTAAGACGCGATCTACGTACTCTGGGAGAACGATTTTCCCAGCAACGCCGGCTGCTATCGCTGACTGTTGCCGATGTGGCGCAGCGCGCCGGAGTCAGCCCGACCACGGTATCGAATCTCGAACAAGGCAAAGCCGTACGTACCGACTCGCTGCTCAGTATTGCCCGCGTATTGCAGATGGCGGACGCGCTGGTCGCCTCATGCGACCCATATTCAACGGATCTTGGCCGTCTCAGAGCAAACGAACAACTGCCCAAACGGGTAAGGAGATGATGCGTCATGCCGGTGAAGACCGTTGAAGCCACGGTTGTGATCACGCTTGAAAACGGAACGGAAGTCACGGCTGGCGCATTGTATGCCACCGGCGACGATCTATCGTTCCGATATGACGCGGATTATGCCGTTGCCCCACACTCCTTCGACATATTCCCGTCGTTGCCTCGCTCGCTGGCACCGTTCTTTTTCGCCGGTCTGGGACCGTTCTCGGATTGCGCTCCCGACCGCTGGGGGCGCAAGATCTTCGCCCGCAGTCTGAAACGCACTCGGGTCAGCGAATCGGAATACCTATTCGGCGTCAATGACCTTACCCGTCAGGGAGCGGTCCGTTTCCTTGTCGATGGCAAGCCTGTGGCAGGAGACGAAGGCGTCCCCGTACTGGTCAATCTGCCAGACCTGTTGAACACCGCCGACGCGGTGGAACAAAACCGCGAGGTAAGCGACATCTCGCTACGAAGACTGTATCGCGCGACCGGTTCGTTGGGCGGCGCCAGGCCCAAGGCATCGGTGGCCGATCGACAGGCGTTATGGCTGGCCAAATTTCCCAAACCCAACGGCGACGAATGGGACGTCATCGGCTGGGAGGCGGTCACCTTGGAGCTCGCGCACATGGCCGGCATACAGGTGCCGGAACACCGTACTCTCGCGGTGAACGATATCGGAGGAAGATCCAGAACGGTGCTGCTCACTAAACGATTCGACCGCGAACCTGCACCGTCGGTGGACAGTATGACGAGAATACCGTATATGTCCGCCATGACCGCATTGGAGGCAACGGACGGGGACGGCGGCGACTGGCTCGATCTGGCGGAATTCACGCGGCGATCGGGAGGCGATACCGTGGAACTATGGCACCGAGCCATGTTCGGCGCGGCGATCGGCAATCTGGACGACCATCTGCGCAATCACGGTTATTTGCGCCGCAGCAATGCGTGGGAACTGGCTCCGGCTTTCGACATGAATCCCGAACCATATGACGCGAAGGCGCCCGACATCCATCAAATCGCATTGTTCGGTGACACAGAGGTCACTGTGGACAAGCTACGATCCGACGATTGCCTCAGTCTGTTCGGAGTAAGCCGCAAACATGCCGAACAATGGTCCATGACGCTGCGCTCGGTGTTAACGCAGGCAATTCCGCGTGCCGCCATGCGACATATCGATGCGTATTCCATCAATCTGATGAGCGGGCGGTTCACTTCGGCGGTTGCGTCATTGCAATGATGGCGCAACCGATTGCCGGTGCAACGGCAGATGGGCAGACAGTGTCCATGTGGCGTCTTGCACGGTGTGGTCGAGTGCGCCGCCGAGACGGTGGAGCTGCTCGGCTTTGGTACGTAGGCCGGTTCCGGGACGTATGGCGGTGCCGGAGTTGCCGGAGCCAGCGTCGTCGGTGCGGATATGGTTGCTGGAGACTAGTGTCGCCTGGCAGCCGTCGAGCGTGATGCGGATGGCGCAGTCGGTACGCGGCTGCGCGTGCTTGGCGATGTTGTTGCCGGTTTCGTCGATGAGATCGTGCAGTACGTTGACCGCATCGATATCATAGCGTTGCGGCAGCGTGCCGAAACAATCGGCGTCCACGGCGAATCCGAGCGCTTCGAGACGGTCGGCGGTCTCGTGAAGATGATCGCGTAGCATGGCGGCTTCCCCGGCCGGATCGTCATCGGCATCTGCGTCGGTGGTCGGAGGTCTGCTGCCGTCGAGGATGCCGATGACGGTGCGGGTTTCGTCAAGCACGTCTTGCGCGATACTGGACAGGTCGGTCAGTTCCGCACGTAGTCGTGCCGTGTCCGGCGCATCGGCAGTCCATTCGGCCCGATCGTTGCCGAGACGCAGGATGAGATAGGCGAGCCGGTTGGTGACCTGATCGTGAATTCGTGTGGCCACCGCCGCGCGTCGCTCCTGTTCGCGCATGGCGTGACGGCGCCGCTCCAGCTCCCGTTCAGCTTCCTTGGCGTCATCGAGCCGCTGCTTCCACGCCATGAGCAGTCCCGCAACCGGCGCGGCGGGAATCGTCACAAGCACGGCCATCATGGCGGAATCGTCGGCCGGCCGCACGACGCCCAGCATCGTTCCCGCTGCAAGCGTCAGCAGTTGCGCGCCGGTCATCATGAAACCATGCCGCGTGTTGTGACGAGCGGCCAACATGACGCAGCATGCGACCGGCAATATCATCAACGTCACTCCCCCGGTCAACGGCGGCATCAGGCACGCACACGCCCACGACAGTGTGACGGCATGGCCTGAGAACAACGGATGCCAATACGCGACGACGGTCAGTGCACAGGCGACAACGATCGCCAGCACAGCCGGTATCGCAACGGCCCCGGCCGCGAGTGCCGTTACCGCGAACGTCAGCGTCAGGCCGATACTGGCTGCAACGATCACCGCCGTGAGATAATCCGTGACTGTGTTGCGCATATCGTCGTTTGTTGTGCAGGTCGTGCGGGCGCACTGCGAATCGTTGTGGTCGTTAGCGGAATGCGGATGCGTGGTGCGGTCGCAACGCAGATCGTCGGCATCGGTGCCGATATTGTGCTGCGTGGTGCGGTCGTTCATAGCAGTCCCCTGCGCTCGCAGATGGCGATGAGGTTGGTGCGGTTGCATGCACCGAGCTTGTCGCATGCACGTTTGAGATACGTGGCGATGGTGTATCGGCTCAGGGAGAGCGATTGCGAGATGGCGTCGGTTTCCATGCCGTCGGCGAGCATGCGGATGATCTGCAGTTCGCGTGTTGACGGCATGGTCGTCACAGAATCGGTAACGGTCGCGGCCGGTGACGTTGCGCCGATCCGACCTGTCGTTGTGCCGTTGCTCGTCGCGTCGATGGCCGCTCCGCTGTCGGTCGTATCGACGTCATGGAAGGCGACGCCGGCGATCGGCGAGGGGCTGGCCTTGCCGTGCGCGGCGTGCAGGATGGCGTTGCGTATGCCGGGCAGATCGGTTTTCGATACGATGGCCTGCGCGCCGGCACGGGCGGCTTGTGCCGCGTAGGTGTGCAACGTGAACGACGTGATGCATACCAATCCGATAGCCAGTCCGGCGGCGCGGATGCGTCGGCAGACTTCGGTGCCGGGCAGCGGCTCCATCGACATGTCGACCAGCAGCACGTCCGGCCGGGTGTGCGGGTCGCGGCATAGGTCGATGGCGTGGTTGCCGTCATCGCTTGCCCATGTCACGTCGACGCCGTTCATGCGGGCCAGCAGCGCGCGCAATGCGCCGAGGGTGAGCGTGTCATTGTCGATCATACCCACCGTGACCGGTGTATCGGTTTCCCTTGTCTGCATGCCTCCATTATCGGCCTCCGTATTGCCTCCGCACGTTATGTCCCTCACCGGGGGACATTGCTGGAACCCGATGTTCGTCGCACGTACGGTGAAGCCGATTCCCAACGGCGCATCAGTCGGTGGGAAGTCGCGGGAATCGTCCTGATGAAGGGGAGGTCGTCATGCATCGCAGGCTGTTGGTGGTGTCGTCCGCGCTGATGTGCGCGCTGGCCGTGTTCGTGGCGTGGGTGCTGTGCGATCTGCATGATCGTTCCCTGCCGCAGGAACTGCATCCGTTCGCCGTGGTCACCGTGACGTTGCCCGACGGCATGGACGACGCCGACGCATTGCGTCAGTTGGCCGAGCAGAACAAGAAACTTGGTTTGGGATTGGTGAGAATCGTGCCGGATATGGAGCACGGCACCGACGCGCAGGTGTTTGTACCGCTGCCCGGCACCACGCTGCAGAGCGTGAAACCGGGGATGTTGATTCGCCGGTTCGGCAGTCTGCCCGACGGCAAGGTCGCCGGATCGGATCGCTTGAACAGCGCGTCGGCCGGCGGCCAGTATCTGGTATGCGGGCGATGGGGCGACCCTGCCCGCACGGGTTTGGGCACATGGGCGGCCGGTGCAGGCGTGCGGTTGGAATATGGCGACGATGATCTGGCGGGCGATCTGCGCATGCTGTTGGGACAGTCGAGTTTCCGTGCCGCTCTTGGCGCGACGGTCGCTCTGATAGCCGTGCTGGTGTTGTTCTGGCTATCATTCAAGGCACGGTCGCGTGCCCTGCGCGTGCTGGCCGGGGTGCCGGCATGGAAGATCCAATATGATGATGCGGTCGGTCTGATGCTGCCGATGCTGATGGTCGCCGTGATCGTGGACGCGGCGACCGCACTGGGCGTACTCGTGTCACGTGGCGGGGTGTTCGTGCCATATCTGCTGCGTGTGATGCTGCTGTTGGAGGCGACGGCATTCGCCTGTCTGTTGGCGTTTACGCTGGTGCTGTCGGCCGTCTGCTGGCCGTCCGTGCGCATGATAGCCGACCGACAGCCCATGCCGCGGGGATTGCTCCGGGCAAGCGTGCTGGTCAAGGCCGTGGTGTTCGTCGCCGTACTGGCCGTGCTTGCCCCGTCGATGCTTTCGTTTCGCGAGGCGTCCGACGCGACGCGCGAACAGTCCGTATGGCAACGGCTGCGCGATCAGGTGTCCGTATCCGTCACGTTCGGTCCCGATCGCACCGACATGGATGCAAAGGCCGCCGTTCTGATTCATGCGATGGAACGGCAGGGCAAGGCCGCATTGTCGTACACGTTCACGGATGGGCAGGAGAACCAGACCACGACGGATACGCCGGTGGCCGGTCTCGTGACCCGGTCCTGGCTTGATCTGATCGGCATCGACCTCGACCTCGACGCCACGGACGGCATCACGCCGGTGAACGTCGATCGGTTGGACGATCCGGCGCGGCAGATCATCGACCAGTTCGTCACATGGGCCAAGGATGACGCTCAGGCCAGACGATTGCGTAACGAGTCAAAGTATTACGTGGCGGATGGTGTGACCGTGCCGCTGCTCAAGGGCGGCTCCGACGAGATGCTGTTCTCCCGTCATGCGGCGATCATCGTCGTGCCGGATTTGAACGGGTTCTCCGATTCCGGATTCCTCACGCCGGCGCTCTCCTCACGTAACATCGTCCTGACCGGACTCGACGACACCCGACGGCAGGCCGCGCAAGCCGGACTGGGCGCGGCGATATCGGTGCGGTACATCGCCGAGACACAGATCCTGCGCGCGCAGTTCTCCGCGTACTTCGCATGGATGCAAGCCGCCGCGATCATCCTGCTGCTGGCCGCGCTCGCGATGGTCGCCCTCGTCGGCGCCGACGTGCGCGCCACCCTGCGCGCCGGTCACGACTATCCCCTGCTGCTGGCCGGATATGCGCCCGGCCGTCTCGCCACGCCGACGATCCTCGCGGAAACCCTGTTCGCGCTGGCCACGGCCGGCGTCGTCTCCATCATTCTCGTCACGCAACAATCGGACGGAGTATCGATCACCCTGCTCGTCGCCGCGCTCGCCGCACTGTTCTCCGCCGTCTGCCATCGCACGGCCACAGCCAGCCGATTCCACGCGATCAACGACCGCACACTGTAAGCCTTCCCCCAATTCTCCCCATCAGGGGCCGTGTCAGCAGACGGGCCGCCGATACGGCCGTCGGCCTGATCGGCAACCATACATATCCACATCCCACAAGGAGCATGACCATGACCACCATAGTCTGCCGAAATCTCGCGACCGGCATCAACGGGCACGTCATCACCGGCGGCATCAACCTCGACATCGAACCCGGCACGATGACCTCGCTGACCGGGCCGAGCGGCTGCGGCAAGACGACGCTCCTGCACACCATCGGCCTGTTGCAGATCCCGTCGGCCGGCACGCTGGCCATCGACGGCATCGACGCGACCGGTTGGAGCCAGCGACAGCGCCGACGGTTCTGGCGGGACAAGGCCGCGTTCATCCTGCAGGACTACGGCATCATGGACGAGGAAACCGTCGGCTTCAACGTCAGCATGCGACTCAACGGCCTCGGACTGGCGGTCGGCGGCGACCGGCGACGCCTCCGCAACGCCCTGCGCCTGACTGGACTCGCCTCGCGCGCCGACGAAACCGCATCGCACCTCAGCGGCGGCGAGAAACAGCGTCTCGGCATCGCGCGTGCCATCTACAAGAACGCGTCCGTGATCCTCGCCGACGAACCCACCGCTTCGCTCGACGCCGGCAACCGCGCCAACATCATCCGACTCCTGCGTGAACGCGCCGTACAAGGCGCGACCATCATCCTCGCCACCCACGACCCCGTGCTCGTCGATGCCTGCGACCGCATCTACCAAGTCGCCCCATCTTCATAAACACTCATTCTCCGGCTCCCCTCTCCGAGGGGAGCTGTCAGCGCAGCTGACTGAGGGGAGCAAATCCAAATCAAGTCACATCTCCGACCGACACCCCCATCATCACCACCATCCACCACACACAGGAGCATCCATCATGACCATTGCATCCCGTCCCCGCACCATCGTCATCGCCGTGGCGACCGCGTTCCTTACGGGCATACTCATCGCCGCGACGTTGGTCGTCACCGGCACTGTCACGTTCCGTCGCGCCGACAGCGTCCCCTGCAACAGTCTCACCTCCTACGAGTCGGTGCAGGCTGCAGTCCGCGACAAGGCCGACATCATCGCACGCATCAGACACGTCGGCACCGACGTGAACATAACCCCCGTCACCGCCGACTGCCCGGATTCTGCCGAACAACTCGGCTATCTGCGCATCACCTACGCCACCGACGACGAACGCGACGCCATCCGCAACATCCTCGGCGGCGACAGTCTCGGCGTATACGTCACTCTCGGCAAGCGGTGATCACAGGATCGCGCCATATCCCACAGTCAAAACAGGCTGGGCGTGTGAGGTTGCGGCAGCGGTCGGATCAGCGTGCGGCCGTCGCCCGTCGGGCCGAACGAGGCGACTTCATGGAAGGCGAGCTTGCGGGACAGTGCGATGCCACCCTGCTGCATGTTCGTCATCAATGCCGTGCCATCGACCGCGCGGTCGAGCCATATGTCGGTCATATCGTGCGGCACGAGCAGCGGCATGCGATCATGGATCGCTGCCGGGCCGTCCACGGCCTGACAGGTGAGGATCGTCGCGGTCAACAGCCACGGCGCCGGGCCTTGCGACTGCGGAGCACGCCACCACGAAAACAGTCCGGCCAGCAACAGTGGCACATCGTTCGGCGCGTGAAAATAGTACGGTCGATGGCCGTGATATTCGTAGTAGCCGGTGGCGGGGATGATCGCGCGCATGGACTTGGCCGACTCGGCGAATGTGGGTTTGACGCATGCCGATTCGACGCGCGCGTTGTATGTGGGATACGGCAGTTCTTTATCGGCGCTCCACGCCGGGATCAGCGACCAGTAGGCGCCGGCCAGATGACGCCGGCCGTCCCTCCCCTGCGCCACGATGCCGATGGTCCGCTTGGGGCGGAGATTATAGGAAGGCGCCGGGAGCGCGGCGGGGTCCGTCGCATCCTTGTCCACGTCGAACCGAGCCGCGATCGCATCCCAGTCCAAGTCGGCCGCAAAGCATCTGCACATGGCGTCAGCGTATCACCCGGCGATCCACAGACCGGTTCCGTGCAGTCGGCTCAGCCGTTCTCGTCGACCGGAACGGCCGCACATCGCCGACCGGCACGGATCAGTCGAGCCGGTTCGCGTCGATGATACGGTCGTCGAGAAACCAGTAGTCATGCGGGTCGCCGCGCAACGCGCTGAACGGCACCGGCTCCACGCCCGCCACCGCGGCCTTGTCAAGCAGGTAGCGTCGCACGATCCACGGGTATTCGAGCACGCCGGATCGCAGTCCGATGATGCGTTCGATGGTCGAGCCGGGCACACCGAAATCGGCGCCGATCCGCTCCGCGGTCAATCCCAGCAACGCCATGTTCTCGCGGAACTCGCGAATGGTCGCCGCACGCTGTTCGCTCGTCAAAGACATGCCGCACTCCCCCTTGTCGCAAACCTATCGAAAACGAAATTCTCTAGGACCCACGATAGCCGCCCGCGACATTCGCCGCGCGCTCAGCCGGCAGCGGAATGCGCTCACGCTTGGACCGTCCGACGCGTGACAATGATGGGGACGTGGAACGCGGATGCGACGAGGACGGCGGATGCCGGACGATCGTCCGCGACGCGTCGCAACGATTCCGCACGACGGATATGTACGGGTATGTCAGATACGCAGGAAAGGACGGCATCATGACCGATCAGCGTGTGAAGGTTGGCAACAGCGATCTGGAAGTGTTCCCGCTGGTTCTGGGCGGCAACACGTTCGGATGGACGAGCGACGAGGCGACCAGCCGCAAGGTGCTCGACGAATACGTCGAGGCCGGCGGCAACTTCATCGACACCGCCGACGTGTATTCGGCGTGGGCGCCGGGCAACGCGGGCGGCGAGTCCGAGATCATCCTCGGCCGCTGGCTGGCCGTGCGCGGCAACCGCGACCAGGTGGTCGTCGCCACGAAGGTGAGCGAGCACCCGCAGTACAAGGGCCTCACGCACGACAACGTGATCGCCGCGGCGAACGAGTCGCTGCTGCGCCTCGGCGTCGACGCGATCGATCTGTACTACGCGCACTTCGACGACAAGAGCACGCCGCTCGAGGAGACCGCCGCCGCGTTCGACGAGCTGGTCAAGGCCGGCAAGATCCGCGCGATCGGACTGTCGAACTATACGGCCGACCGCATCGAGGAATGGTTCCGCATCGCCCGCGAGCACGGCTACGCGCTGCCGGTCGCGCTGGAACCGCACTACAATCTCGTGGCCCGCGGCAACTACGAGCGCACGCTCGCGCCGGTCGCCGCACGGGAGAACCTCGCCGTGTTCCCGTACTTCTCGCTGGCCGCCGGATTCCTGACCGGCAAGTACCGTTCCGCCGCCGACGCGGAAGGCAAGGCGCGTCAGGGCATGGTCGCCGATTACCTCAACGCCGACGGGTTCGCGCTCATCGACGCGCTTGATGCGGTGGCCAAGGCGCACGGCACGGCGATCGCCACGGTCGCGCTGGCATGGCTGCGTCACCGTCCGCAGGTCGCCGGTCCGATCGCGTCCGCCCGCACGCCCGAACAGCTGCCGGCGCTGCTCGACTCGGTCTCGCTCGACCTGGCCGCCGATGAGATCGCCATGCTCGACAAGGCGTCCGAGCCGTTCGCCAAGTGACTTTGGATACTTTCTGGCTTCCCTGAGCCGTCAGCGCAGCTGACTGAGGGGTACGTACCCGTTACTCCTCAGTCTTGGCGCTATCGCCCGCCTGTCTGCCATGCACACGTCCCGGCTTGGCATGTGCCTTCGCCGTAAGCCGCGTCGATTCGATCCTCCAGACCGCGACGCTGTTCACCTGTGCATCGGTGAACTCGGCGTGCGGCATATGCGCCTGATGCGCCATAAGCAGCTGCAGTCCGTGTCGGCGTTCGTCGAGATTGTCCACGATCGAGGCGACGCCGTTGCCGACGACCGACGTGAACGCCTCGCCCCAGTTGCAGGCCGTGCGCCCTTCGATCACCTCGCAGTCGGTGCGCATGGCGAACGATACCGGCAGACGGTTGCCGCCCGCGCGGATCGCGTCAAGCTTGCGCCCGCGCGGAGCCGAGTGCATCCACAGCGTGAGGGCGCCGGTTTCGCAATCGTATTCGTACCCGAAATTCAACGGCACGATCGTCAGTCCCTCGGCGTCCGTATACGCCATATCGACAATGTCGCACCGGCCGATGATTTCGCCGATCTGTTCACGGTCTATGATCTCCCGATCCGCCCGCCGCATCCGACGATGTTCGCCGGCAACCGTATGCTTGTCGTCGCGTCGTTTCGGCCGATGCGTGCTGCCAGTCAGCCCGTCGCCAGTATTTTCCACACTCATAGTTGGCATCCTCCAATCTCATTCATCTGCGTTGGCCAGAGAGCATACTAGATATCCGACGAAGATACGCCGACGCGTTGCTCTATCGGCAGCCGTACGGTGACGGTCAGTCCTCCGTGCGGGTTGGCGTGCAGGTTCATGGTGCCGTGGTGGAGTCGGATGATCTCGTCGCAGATGGACAGGCCGAGTCCGTGGTTGGGTGTGCCGCGGCGGTTGCTGATTCTGCTGTCCGGGCCGCGGTTGAACGTGGCGAGCAGTTCCGTCGGATCGATCCGGGTGAGGTCCTTGCCGGTGTTGGCGATCGTGAGCGTCGCATAGTCGTCGCCGTCTCCACCAGTTCGACGGGCAGACGGCGCAGCAACGCCGTCAGATCATCCACGCCCGCTTCGGACAGCACGACGGTCTCCGGGCTCGGGCCATCGTCACGCGGTTCGGGCGCGTCATCCAACGCGGTCACGTCCGGGCGCCCGCGCCGCACACGCATGGTGATCTGCCGTTTCGCGATGCCCAGCAGCCATGACAGCACCTTCGCGTCACCGCGGAACGCCCTCGCCGACCGCCAGCAACCCAACCACACGTCGGCGCACACCTCCTCGGCCGTGCCCGCATCCGACACGCGCGCACGCACGAACGCCAGCACCGCCACCGCATACCGTCCATACAGGGACTCGAAGG
This sequence comes from Bifidobacterium ramosum, assembly GCF_009299505.1. GTDB lineage: Bacteria > Actinomycetota > Actinomycetes > Actinomycetales > Bifidobacteriaceae > Bifidobacterium > Bifidobacterium ramosum. Next base: position 577,748 of record NZ_WBSM01000001.1, read on the forward strand.
CGCGCTCATCCCCGGAAGCGACCCGCGCGAGCAAATCCTCGTCGCGCGTCACCTCCCCACCGGGCGAAGTCATGTCATCCTGCGTATGCGGCTCCTTCCACGGCACATCCCGCAAACTCACTGAATACGTAGCAGGGAACACGCCAATGGTTCACGGTTCCACCACACCGTCCGCGCAAAATCAACGCCCGGCACAGCAAACAATCACCGCCGTATGGCCCTGATGCCATACCCAACCTGCGCAAGAAACAGCACCAGGAGAACACCCAGCGAAGCCGGCCGGTACATGACGTAGAAGTCCGTCATATCAGGCTGCGACGCCGGCGCTGCCATGACGTATACCAACGCGGCAAACAAAGCGCAGATCCAGGAGTCGACCAACGTCGCAGCCGTGACGAATCGCAGCCGGCGCCGGTCCAAAGACGTTTTGCGCAGACCATGAAGTAGCACCAAGACGCACACCGAAACCAATACGTAGAACAACAGCCCATACGTGGGCAGCATGTCGATAATCAGCAGATAACCCATAACGCCTCCCCGGATTAAGCAACGAACCGATACCGCCATTAGAGACGCTTTACCCCATCACCGGCAACGTCATGTCAAGCAACCGCATGACATCAAATCTCGGTTGGCAAGCTTACGGCCTCTTCGCCACCCACGTTCCCGTAGCACCCGGGAAAGGCACCCCATAGGATTCCTCATTCCGGAAGAGTCGATTATCGGCGGTAAGCGATGGCCGCGTTCGCGTCACGTTTGATGACGCCGGTTTGCGCCCACTGGTCGGATGCGGTGTCAAGAAACCTGTCGTAATTGCGGGTCGTCGTCCATGACAACAAGGTGAATCGAGCCGTATCGAGATCGTCGATGGTTCTCAGTTGCGCGGTCGAATCGTGCAGCGGCGCGTATCCACCTCGTACGGGAACGTCGTCGGCGTCGAGGAAGTAGTAGTACGGGCAGTCGCGGTAGTACCAGTATGCGTCAATGTACGTGTACTCGTCCTGCGCGACGACCGGCCGCTCGGCCGAGCAGACAACATGTTGACTCAACGCGGCCGATCCGGGCGTATCGTTGCGGTCGAAACTATGGTTGCCGCGCACACCGTACACAATCGTCCCGGCGGCCAGCATCGCAAGGACCACAACGTAGACGAGCGCCGTGCGACGGCCGCGCAATCGATACGCGATGACGCACGCCAGCGTGAGCGTGGCGTAGAAAAACGGTGCGATCACACTCAGATAGCGTACGGAGAACATGCCGTATCCGCCGCTGGACAGCTCCTTGACGGCGGACCAGATCATCAGGAGCGTCGTCGGCACGGCGAACAGCATGACGATCAGCCATGCAGCTTCGGCGGATTGTCGCGAGGCCAGTGTGCCGACTGACTGTTGCTGTGCAGGCAGCCATACTGCGACGAATATGCCGACGATCAGCGTCATCGTGGCCGCGACCAGCAGCGAGACGATCGACGGCAGTTCCTTTTCCGTCATGCCGAGCAGCATGATGTCAAATGCGTTCGCCACGCCGGACATGTTCGTGCGCCGACGAACCGGAGGCAGAACGGAGCTCCCGCCGAGCTGGCCCAGCAACGCCGGCATCCACGGCAGGAACAGAGTGACCGACGCGATATAGGCGAATAACCATCGCCACGCGGACAGACTCCGCATACGCCACGATCGGGCGGCGAGCCAGATCGCATGCGTCAACCATACGAACGCGGTCAGATACAACGTCAGCATGCCGAGCGTGACGGTCACGGCGTACGCGGCCCACCATGCGGTGCGGCAATATCCGTCTTTGGGGTGAAGGCCGTCCTGCTGATTATCGCGCCCATCGGTCATGTCTCGCTTGAGGCAGCCACGCGGTTCGATCACACCGGCCGCGCGCAGCAGCATCGCCGTACCGCCCACGGCCAATAGCATCGCCGGCGAATACATACGCAACTCGTAGCCGTAGCGCAACATGAAACCACCGCACATGAGCATCGGCATGCACGCCGCTGCGGCGCGGTCGCCAAACAAATCGCGCATCAGCATGACCAGCACGAACACGGCAAGGCCGAGACACACGCAGTTCGGTATCCGCATCAGCGCAACGTCGCCGCCGGCGATGGGCATCCATGCCTTGAGCAGCAGATAGTACAGCGGCGGATGCGCGTCGACAGCGGTGAGCGCGATCAGCTCCCGTACGGGTCGGCTCGCCAGGATCAACGAATACTGTTCGTCGAACCACAACGACTGGCCGCAGCCCATCAGCCAGCTCAACACGGTCGTCGCCAGAGCGCAGCAGACGGCCAACACGGGAACGGGAACCAAGTGACGGATAGCAACGGCGGGACCGACACCAGCATCACCATCGCGTCCGCCGGCGTGTTCGACGTATGGACCGGCGGTCTTGCGGTTCGTCGTGATCATGACAGCATCTCCCTGTCATGTGCCGGATGGTCGAAACGGGTATTGCCGGCATCACGAACGTTGATGTTGCCGTCGCGCACGATGTAGTTCGGCCGGCGCTTGGACTCCAGATACGTGTTCGCCAGGTACCGTCCGATGATGCCCAGGCACATCAGCTGCAGTCCGCCGATGAACGTGATGATGCACGCGAGCGATGGCCAACCGGCCACCGGGTCGCCGAACATGGCCGCGCGCACCGCGATGAAACAGGTCGCGCCGAACGCGACCACGCACAGCAACAACCCGATATACGAGGCGACGGCCAACGGCACCGTGGAGCATGAGATCAGCCCCTCGATTGCGTAGCGGACCAACGCGAAGAAATTCCAGCTGGACCTGCCCGCGGCTCGGCGCGTGTTCGGATAGTCGATCCATGCCGTATGGAATCCCACCCATGCGTACAGTCCCTTGGAGAACCGGTTGCGTTCGGTCAGCGACGTCAGCGCGTCGACGACCCGGCGTCGCATCATACGGAAATCACGCGCACCGTCGGGCACGACGACCGGTGACATGGCGTTCATCAGCCGATAGAACATGTGCGCGCACATGGAACGGATCGGCGGTTCGCCCGCGCGCGTGATGCGCCGCGTCGCCACGCAGTCCAATGCCGAATCATCCGTCAGCATCGCGAACATGCGCGGCAGCAGCGACGGCGGATCCTGCAGATCCGCGTCCATCACCGCCACGACATCGCCTTGCGCGGCATCGAGTCCGGCGAGCAGCGCGCCTTCCTTGCCGAAGTTGCGGGATAGCGAAAGCCAGCGGATTGCGAAGGGCAGAGTTTCTTGGCTGGGCGCGTGGATATCGCTGGTACGGGCTGACGCCGCCGGGTCGCGGCAGGACAGTTGCCCATCCGCGGCCTGCCGCAGCAACGCTGCCGTTCCATCTGTGGAACCATCGTCGACGAGTACCACTTCGGCCGTCGTGCCGGGATACGCCGCCATGATCTCACGGACGGCTTGCGCGGCGGATGACAGAAACATCGGCAGGCAAGCCTCCTCGTTATGGCAGGGCACGACGAGGGACAACGTGACTTGCCTGTCAGGACGCGCGCCGCCCGCGGAATCCACTATATTGCGGGATTCGCGTTCCGCAGAAGCATGCACGGTACGACACTGCTGCGGATGCTGCTGATTGACCATGATACTGCCTTCTTCCCCCGCGGCTGGCACCGCCTTGCGCCTGCCATGCGACCCGCGTCCGATATGATTCCAGTGTGCGTTCACCGAATCGCGGAACATGCCTGTATCGCCCCTGATTCAGCCCTTAATCATCGTTCAGGGTAGAGGGGGGGACGACGCAGGGATACTCCGACGTTGGCTTTCGCGCCTTCTCCGTGAGCTGCCGTGGTTCGACCGGAGCGATGTGCATCGTCATGCCGGCAAAACGGTTCACATTGGTGAGCATGATCGGATCCATTGCCGGTATTATGCCGATTACGGGATGTTTGCACGATCGCGGCGCCGAACACGGACTGCACGCAGAACAGTCCTGTGAGGAACACGAACGCGGCGGGACGATATGTGCGGTAGAAATCAACCATGTCCGGTTGTGCGTATGGCATCGCGATGGTGTACACGCAGCCGGCGAGCAGAGCGACGGATAGCGAGCCGATCAGCAGTGCGATGACGGCGAAACGCAGTCGCCGTCGATTCCCGCACGCATGTGCAAGCCCTCGGAACGCCAGCGTGACGCAAACGCTGACCAGCAGGTAGCACACCAGTCCGTACGTGGGGAGCATGTCGATGATGAGCAGATCCTTCATGGAAGATCCTTTCAGATCAGGCATTCGAAGAAATGCCATTCCGAGGAATCAGCATCACGGATGATGATCAGTGTACCGTTCTCGTTGCTTATCTCCCTATGAGGCTGATCGTACAGACCATCAAGTTGTGTTCCCAAATCCAACTGCAGAGTCGTATTCGTTTCCTTGACCATACGTGTGCTCTCCCGGGACAATCGACCACTGGAGTACTCCCTGCCGTCCAGAATGGTGCCATTAGCTTTTCCCGGGTCGGCAGTGATCTTCACGTACCTGTACCCGTCTCCGTGGAAACTCTCCTCTTCCTTACTGACGATTGCCCTCGCATCCTTGGGGAATGATATCGAGAACCTCTGAGACAGATTCGAAACCGGCCTATAGCTTTGGTATCGCGCCCATCCGAACCATAATCCCGCCACCACCAGTGCCGTGATGACCGCAATAGCGATGGTCGTTCCGACACGGCCATCATCTTTCCATACGCGGTTTCCCATCTGCGGCCTCCTAGCCTTCGTCGCGCACCAACAGATCTCATTGAATCCACGCACGCTCCGCAAGCGCAACGTCATGTCAAGCGATCGCATGACAGCAATGCCGTTTCATGCCGGGAAACCAATGGCTGTCGGCGGTACAGTGGGCTTTATGGGACTTGGGAACGAGCCGGACGCGGCGGGCGTGATCCGTATCGGTGTGTTGGATAACGATCCGTTCGCGTTGGATGCGATGTGCGCGATGATCACGGCCATGTCCCGGGGTTTCCGTGTCGTGTGGAGCACGGGGTCGCCGGCGGTGGCGATCGAGCACTGCCACAACGCGCATACGCGGCCGGACGTGCTCGTGCTGGACATGGCATTGGGCGGCATCACGGGCGCGGACGTGTGCCGGCGCATCCGCCGCAGGACGAGCGAGGTGGGCGTCATCTGCGTCACCTCGTATTCGACGGACGTCTACCGGGATGAGGCGATCAAAGCAGGCGCGCAGGGACTGCTCGCCAAGGAGCAGCTCAAAGCCGACATCGCCGACGCGGTGCGGCGGGCGGCTGCCGGCATGCCGACCGTTGCGCAGACCGAGGCGGGATTCCGTGACGCGGCTTCGGCGCATGCGTTGCTGTCCGGTACGTTGCCGGCGAGGATGTCTGAGGATATGAAGGACTCGTTGTCCTCGCGAGAGAAGGACATCCTGCGCCTGTACGCGCAACGCTTGACCACCGATGAGATCGCGGTCCGGTTGGGCATTACCAAGGGCAGTGTGTTCACGTACGTGCACCGGGCGGCCGGCAAGCTTGGCGTGACCAGCCGCAGGGAGGTGCTGGAGGCATGCGCCAGATACGATCTGCTGTAAACCGATTTATCGGCCGAGCCGGTCCGGGCAACGATCATCCGGTCATCGCCGTAACCTGCGTGCTGCTGGCTGCGGCCCTCATCGCGGAATACATGGCCCGGGCCACGGCGGATGCCTCCTCAACGGTGAGCGTGCAGCAGCATCTTGTCTTGGTCTTGGCGATACTCGTCGGTCTGATCGGCGGCATGTTCCGCCCGCGATGGTTCCTCTGGGCGGCGCTCGTGGCCGGCGAAATATTGCTGGTGGAGACACTCATGATTACTCCACTAGTCATCAGTATTGTCTGTACAGGATTCCTCGCCTATCTCAATACATGGTCTGGCGCAATCGCCACCGGACTGCTGCTCATGTTATTGTTCGCTCCCGCCGCGCCATCTAGCAGCGGCCGTCTGATGGTGGCTACGCTGCAGCGCATCACGCTCTATTGCTTCCCGTTGCTGACGGGACTATTGCTGCACATGATGCGACAACGCGACCATGACTCGTATCTGCTGCGCCGCCAGCAGGAACGTGAGGACATGGCCCGCAACCTGCACGACACCATCAGCAACGACCTCGCCTACCTCATCCTGCGCATCGACCACGCCGAGACCAACGGCATGCCCAACAGCGAGCATGAATACCGGCAGCAGCTCCGGGAGCTACGCGACGCGGCCGATCGCGCCATGACCCACACGCACGCGGTCATCGACTCACTGGAGACACGGCCGGCACGGCAGCCGCAGCCGGAACCGTCGGAAGCACAAGACAGAACACCCACACCGATTCCGGACAACCACTCCGTTACCGTGCAGCAAGGGGAACTGCAATCCCTGATCGACGACAAGGAGGCGAGACTCGAATCGCTTGGTTTCGCCGGAGACAGCCTGCTCGGCGAACTCCGCCGTCCGCTCCCGCCCGACAGGATGCGACTGATCACGGGCCTGCTGGCCGAACTGTACGCGAACATCGCCAAGCACGCCGATCCGGCCGAATGGTACGCCGTCTCCATCAGCGTCGATATGAACGACGATGTTCACATCTCCGTCAGCGACACCATCGCCGAGCATGACGGGAAGCTTGGATTGGGCAGCGGCCTCGACCGTTACCGCACCATCATCGAAACTGCCGGCGGCAGCTTCGCCATCCGCACGGAACAGCGACACTGGCAACTGGACGTCTGCATCCCAAGCAGGCCATGACAACCATCGGCAGATTCTGCAGCTCGGGTTACAGAAGCACAATCACCAGGGCGATGGCCGTCAAACCCGCCGCTACGCCAACTCCTACAGCAAGGAAGGAGCTTGATTTCGCATCGCCTTTCAAAGCCGCAAGCAGGGCCGCGAGCAGCAGCAACACTCCGACGGCTCGACAAAGCAGACTCAGGACGTTTCCCGGGATCGCGAACGCGAGAGCCTGCAATGCTACGGATACGCACACCAGAATCACGACCAGCCGTCTGGTGCCACCGTTTTGTACCGACGTGTTATGAGTGGTCTTTTCCATTGCGATCACTTCCCTTCCTCGGGACTCGGTTTCATCGCTATATCCATTCAATCCGGGAACGGCCGACGGGACAACATCATGTCAAGCAATCGCATGACAGGTCTCGAACGTTACCGCATCATCATCGAAACCGCCGGCGGCACGTCATAGTTGGATGGTGTCGTCGCAGGCGTTGGAGACCTGGTCGGAGTGGGTGGCGATGATGACGACGCCGCCGTTTTCGGCCATGTCGCGCAGGGTGCGGATGACCATGTCGGCGTTGTCGTGGTCGAGGGCGCCGGTGGGTTCGTCGGCGAGGATGACGCCGGGCCGTTTGACGATGAGTCGCGCCAACGCGACGCGTTGCTGTTCGCCGCCGGAGAGCTGATAGACGGGGTCGTGTTCACGGCCCTTGAGCCCGACGCGGTCCAATGCCCGGCTGATTCGGTCTCGCCTGTCCTGCCTGTTGGCTGTGCCGTGCATTGCCACGTCGAGGTTCTGTTCGATGTCGGCGTTGTCGATCAGCGCGTAGTCCTGGAACAGGTAGCCCAGGGTGCGTTTGCGGAACAGTCTGGCATGGCGCGGGTTCATGGCCGTCAGGTCGTCCGGCCCGCATTCCAGGGTTCCGGCGGTGGCGTGGTCGAGCAGACCGATGATGTTCAGCAACGTCGATTTGCCCGAGCCGGACGGTCCGGTCAATGCGATCATCTGTCCCGGTTCGATGCGGAACGTGAGGTCGTGCCACAGGGTTCGTTTCCCGAAGGTCTTCCCGAGTCCGGTCGCGATGACGGGCGCGCCGGGCAGGCAGTGGTGGTCGTGCATGGTTCATTCCTCTCTGGAGTGGTTGGCGGCGAGGATACGCTCGTAGCGTGCGGTCGCCAGCAGGTAGACGAGCATGTTCACGATGGTGACGGCGGCGATGAACGCGGGCTGCCATCCGCCCAGCAGGTAGATGTCGGCGACGTTCCGGGAGCCCGTAGGGGTTCCGGCGCGCAGTCCGCTTTGGATGATCTGGTAGGTCGAGAAAAGGATCGGGGCGAGGGCCAGTATGGTTTCCGCGGTGATCGCGAGCCGGTGGGTGGCAGGGAAGCTCCAGCCGTGCACGTAGCGGGCGAAGATGCGTTGGGCGCCGCCGCGTACATGCGTCTGGGCGGCGGCGATGGCCGAGGCGATGAGGATGGCGATGGCGACGAGCACGTTCATCAGGTGGATGCGCAGGTTCGCCTGAAGCTTCGCGAAGTCCGCGGCCGCCTTCGCGCTGACGCTGCTCACGGCGTAGACGAACGGCTGCAGTCCGGCCTCGCGCAGCGAGACGAGCGCCTGGTCCGGGTCAGTGAGCATGGCGTTGCCCGCGGAGGCGTAGGCCGTGTAGTCGTCGGGAGAGAATATTCCGGTGTCGGAATCCACGCCGACGAGCACCGCGTCATGGAACAGGGTCTTCTGGTTCGGCATGTTCTGCTGCCCGTAGCCGAACAGGGACTGGCCGGACTTCCCTGTTAGCACGGTGATCCGGGGCGTCGCGACGCCATGCATCCGGCCCTGCGAGCCGATGAACGCCCGTACGACGTTCTCGATCCGCTCGCGTTGGTCCTGTTTCGAGGCGGGTATCACCACCAGCACCCCCTGGTTGGGCACTCGTGTGATCCGCCGGCCCGAGGCGTCTTGCACCGTCTGCGCGTGCAGATAGTTCGAGTTCACCACCAGCACGTTCCCGGACAGGGAAGCCGCGCCGTCCGCGGGCGAGCCCGTCTGGTTCGCAACGGCGGAAAACTGCTCCAGCGTATATCCCTCCTCGGCAAGGATCATCCTGCCTTGTCGTTCCTGCGAGATCAGCCATCGGCCCGTCGCGGCCGCATACCGGTCCTGCTCATCGGAGGAGAGCCGGGGGTTGAGCCTGATGGCGCTGGCTTGGCCCGCCGTGGCCCATGCCCGTTGGGCTTCGGCCTGGTCCAGGGCCTGGCCCACGGCCATCCCCGCGTAGATGACCGCCCAGACGGCCAGGATCACGGCGGGCACGCGCACGCAGTAGATCAGCCCTGACGCCAGACGCGCCGACAAGCGTCCCTTGAGCGATGCCAGCAGCGGCGAACGGGACGCCACCATAAACCCGATGAGATACGCCACGACGATCACCATGAGGAACACGGCGAACACGCCGGCCGCCAGCGCCAATGCCGCGCCCATATGCGACGCATGGTTGTACAGGGCCAGGAATCCCGTGAACCCCAGCAGCACGACCAGGATCGCGGCCAGGGCCTGGCGGATGTTGGCGCGGACGTCACGCGCGATGACGCTCCAGCCGGAGTTGCCCTGCAGACGCTGCACGGCATACCCCTTGACGTTCATCAACGCGAACATGCCCGCCAGCATCGCGCACAGCAGGACCGTCACCGCAAAGCCCACCCCCAGCGGCTGATTGCCCAGCCACTGCGCGTACGAAGCCGTGTAGTCAGTCTTGACATCCACCTCATACCCGTCGGCATGAAACCGCTCGGCGAACGCCCGGGTCGCGGCCGTGTCACCGTACACGTAGTAGCTACCGCGCGGGTCCTGCCCCGAAAGCCGGGAGAACGACGATACCGTCGTCGTCATCGAACGGGTGAACCCCGGATACCCGTCGGCCAGCCAACGGGCCGGCTCCCCCGACCTGTCCCCGACAGCCACATACACGGACCTCGCGCCGCCCGGATCCTTGATATCCTCCACCAGCTTGACGATGCCGGCGCCCGTGTCACCGGCCGTCCGTTCGATCCCCACGATGGTCGACGAACTGGGCACGGACGGCGTCGCCCCCGACACCTGCACCGTGCCCCGCACGCCCAACGGCGCCACGGCATCCAACCCGCTGAGCATCACGAACGAACCGACAACGGCGACCAGCACCGCCACCAACACCGCAAGCCGAATGGTCCTGCCTCGCATCACACCCTCCCTGTCATGCCGCGCGGCCCAGTTCCAGCACCCGATCGCATTGCCGCGCGATGCCGGTGTCATGGGTCACGACGATCAGCGTCTTGCCGTATTCGTGCTGCAGGGCGAGCATCTCGTCGAAGACGTGCTGGGCGAGCGTGTGGTCGAGCGCGCCGGTCGGCTCGTCGGCGAGGAGCACGTCGCCGGGTTTGAGGATGCACCGGGCGAGGGCGACGCGCTGCTGTTCGCCACCGGACAGGGTCGCGACCTTGTCGTCGATGACGTTGCCGAGGCCGAGCCGCGTGAGCATGGCCTTGGCCTTGCGCTGCTTGACCTGTTTGTTGCCGGGCATGAACTTCATGCCGAGCATGACGTTGCCGAGCGCGCTCAGATCGTTGATGAGCGCATACGACTGGAACAGGTAGTTGATCGTGGTGCGGCGCAACATGGTCGCCTTGCCGCTGTTGATGTCCGGCAGGCGTTGCCCGTCGAGCGTGATCGTGCCGCCGGTGGGCGAGTCCAATAGTCCGATGATGTTGAGCAGGGTCGATTTGCCCGACCCGGACGGTCCGATGATGGCCAGGCTGCCGCCGGTCGGCACGGTGAAGGACAAATGCTGCAGGATGGTGCGGCTGCCGTAGGTCTTGCACAGATCGTTGACGATGATGCTCGTGGACATGGGATGCTCCTTGTATGAACGCTGGTTGGAAAACAATGACTGAGTAACGATTGGCCGGAACGGTGCCGGGATGTCGGTATGCGAGGCGGTGGCTCATTCCGTTTTGATCATGGTCTGCAGTTGGCTCGTGGCGAGCGTCCGCGACTGGACCGTCATGAGGATCAGCTGGAACAGCATGGTCGCCCCGGCCGCGATGATGCCCGCCTTCGAGCCCAGCAGCAGCGCGGCGAGCAGCGCGACAGCCGATACGGTGACGATGAGCGTGAAGGCCGGCGCGAAGATGCGCCGCAGCGGGTAGCCGAGGAGTCGTTTGACGGCGATGGTCTCCCGGTAGGTCATGGCGTAGATGCGGCATAGTGTGGCGACGCCGATGAGTTGGAAGATCATAGCGGTGATGGCGAGGCCGCCGAACAGTTGCAGGAATTCGGTGAGGTTTTTACGCATGCCGGCGATGAAGTCGGCGGTCGTGCGGAAGACCGGGTTGTTGTCTTCGAGCTGGTATTTGGCGAGGTAGTCCGGTGTCGTGTACCGTTGGGCGGCGGACTCGTCGAGTTTGATGTAGCTGTTCGTCAGGCCGACCGCGCCGAGGCTTTCCGTCTCGAACGGCGTCATGTTCGCGCTGGTGGCCAGCAGGATCACCGGATCGGTGACGTTGGAGGGCAGGTCGGGGTCGTCGCTCCAGGTGAACAGTGGCGTGGACGGATGGTAGGCGGCGAAGCCGACCGTGCCCGTGTCCATGAACGTGGTGTGGACGCTGCTTTCCCAAGTCTTGTATGTCATGCTGGTTTCGGTCAGGTAGCCGCGCATGCGCTCCTGTTCGTCCCGTGGCATGGTGTCGGGGATCAGGTAGACGCGTTCGCCCGCCTCGGCCCGCGCCGTCGCGTCCGGGTCGACGGCGAACCCCTGCGCGGCGAGGTAGCTCGGGGACATGGCGAAGTACCAGAACGCCTGTTCGGGAACCTGCTGGTAGAGGTGCCGCCAGGACGCGACGAGATCGCGGCTGAAGTATCGGGTGTTGGCGAGGTACACGCCGTCGTCGTGTTCGATCGACGCGTACCAGTCGTAGATCTCCTTCGCATGGTCGCCGGACAGGCCCGACGTCGACGTGTGGTTCGTGCCGCGCGAGTCCTTGTACAGGATGCGCATCGACCGGTACCGGCTCCATTGCGCGCTCACCTGCGTCAGGTTACGAATGCCGTCCATCGGCGCGTCCAACGCGTGCGCTCCGGCGACCAGTCCGGCCGACGCGAGCACGTATACGATCGCGATCACTGCCAGCATCGCCCGTTTCGACACGCGGTTGCGTATCGCCGCCACCGGCCGCACGGACAGCAACGCCAGCAGGCCGCAGCCCAACGCCAGCAGCACGATCACGGCCGTGGCCAGGCTCGGCGCCAGCACGGCCAATACCAGTTGCGGGGTGACCGGGAATCCGGTCAACCCCCAGCCCATGACAAGGACGGGAATCGGGATCACCGCCGGCAGGAACAGCAGGAACGGACGGTACAATGCGGCCGCGTACCCCGTCCGCGACCATCCGAGCAGCATGTACACGCCCAGTCGCGAGAACTCCTGGAACGTGCCCAACACCACGATCAGTGTCAGCGCCAGCGACGCCACGGCGATCAACGCCAGCGTGACCAACGTCATGAAACTGTCCGTGACCGACGAACCGGACGAGGCCGATGTCAACTGGTCGCCGGGAATGCCGCTCGCCTCGCTCACCCGGGACACGAGATCCCGGAACCGGCCGTCATCCAACCCGACGATGCGGTAATCGCCGTTGACGGTGCCGGACCGGCGCACCAGCGTGTCCAACCGCTCCACCACCAGCCGTACGCCAGAATGCGTGCCGGGCAGGTCGGCGATCATATCCGGACGCACCTGATCCAAACCCAAGGTCGCGTTCTCGTTCGCCGCCTCCATCAACCGGGAAAGATTATGCTCGTCCAACACCGACGCGCCGAGATACCGCAACCGCATCGCCGAAGCATGCGCCGTCACGTCACCATACACGCCCAACCGGTACCCGCCCGCGGAACCATCCACCGGCGACGTCAGCAAATCAGAACGCACGACCACGCCACCATCAGCGCCGACCGTGTCCAGCAAAGCGTCCAAGGTCCGATCGGACCGGTCCTGCGGCACATCGGACAACGACAACAGGCGGCCCTGCTTCGGATACTCGCGCATCGCCGTGAAATACCCGTCACCCAGCACGAACACCGCCATCAAACCGGACAACGAAACCAACACCACCGTCAACACACAGACGGCAACCTCCAACAGCCTGTTCATGCCGTTCCCCTTCCCGCCGCAACCTCGCGGCGAACGCTATGACTCCATACTCCCCCGGCCCGCCAGGGCTCTCCATCGGGCAAAGGAATGAACGCGCGTATCATCCGCAAGAACGATGCATCCGACTCTCACGACTCCCCACATGCGGAAAACGGAGTCATTCCACGTTCGACGACCACCCTGCGATAGCGTTGGCGATAAGCATCCGCACACACTGATCAACCGGGAGGCCCAATGAGCGAGATCATTAAGACCGAACGCCTGCTGCTGCGCCCGTGGAAGACCGACGATCACGCCGAGGCTGATTCCCTGTTCCAGTACGCTTCGGACCCGCAGGTCGGACTGTTGTGTGGCTGGCCGCCGCACAGGAACGTTGAGGAGAGCACGCGTGTCATTCGCGACGTGTTCTCGGTCCAACATAACTGGGCCGTCACCGTTCGGGATACCGCGGCGGCGGGCGTCGGTGTTGACGAACCCGTCGGATGCATCGAGTTGAAGCCTCTCCGTCACATCGGCAACATCGGCGACAGCGACGATTCAGACTCCACACTCGACGAACGCTACCTCCGATATGTCGGCGGCAACGCACTGGAACTCGGCTATTGGATCGGCCGCCCGTTCTGGGGCAAAGGATACATGCCCGAAGCGCTGCATGTCGTGCTCGACTACGCGTTCGGCACGCTGCATGTGGACGCCGTGTGGGGCGCCCACTACACGGACAACATGCAGTCCGGCCGCGTGATGGAGAAATGCGGCATGCAGGTCGCCGGCGAATCGAAGCACAACCATTTCCCGCTGATCAACGAATACCACGATGAGACCCTTCGCATCATCACCGCCGACGATTGGTCGGCGAGGCGCGAACCCATCCGTTAGGTCCGTTACGCTCATGGCAGGCCCCCACCAAGGCCCCGGTCATCCCGTGGATAAGTGTCGACACGACCCCTATCCACTGATAGATGCCACAATATAACCTATCTATAGGTCGATATTGTCAAAAACAACCTATAGAGACATGGTTGCGGACTGCGTAACGGTCACCCAACCGGAAAGCGGCATATACGAAATGGACTACAGGAGCGTCAGGCAGACCGCGCATATGAGCCGGTCCACGAAGAAGCTAGAGGAAATCGCCGATGAAGAATACTCACATCGCCTTGATGGATGGAGCACATTCCGTTCCGGCATCGTTCTGCGGGGGTACGAGGTTTTCGTCGTCAACTTCCGCGAACTCACCACATGCGCCGATGCGATTCGCGAACAGGACAACAACGTCACCGCCTTGTGGAATTCATTGCCGACGCTCGCACGCCGCGCATATCTGTATGACCTTATCGGCGAAGAGATGAAAAGCACCAATGACATCGAGGGTGTGCGATCCACGCGCAAGGAGATTGGCTTGGCATTGGAAGCCGCGACCAAGCATGGCAGTCACGCCCGGTTCAGTGAGTTCGCCCGCCTGTTTCTCGCGCTCAGCGACGACGATCCCGCACGCCACTCGTTGCCGGAAACGCTCGAGGACATCCGCGGCATCTACGACAAGGTCGTCGCCGGGGAACTCGACGCCGGAGACGAGCCGGACGGCGACCTGTTCCGCAACGGTCCCGTGTACATCGACGAACCCGCGACCGGGCGACGTATCCACACCGGCATCACCCCGGAATCCGAGATCAAAGTAGCGCTCACGCAGTGGCTGGCACTCACCCGCAACCGGGACGTGCCGCCGCTGATCCGCGCCTCCATGTGCCACTTCGCATTCGAGTACATCCACCCGTTCTACGACGGCAACGGTCGCACCGGCCGTTTCCTGTTCGCCCTCCAGCTTCGCCAGCATTTGAGCGCACCCACCGTCATGAGTCTCAGTCCTGTCATTTCCGAAGACAAAGACCGATACTATAAGGCGTTTGAAGATGCGCAGCATCCGTTGAACCGTCGAGACGCCAGCCTGTTTACCTATCGGATGATGCAATTCATCGCAAAAGCGCAGAATCGTCTCATCGACGAGCTGTCGACCAGACGATCCATGCTTATGCGGTCTCTCGCAGAACTTGACCGACTGCGTTCGGCAAGGGACTGGGACGACGATGCGGCGAACATCGTGGCCATGCTCATCCAAGAGGAATTGTTCGGGGTCGCTTCCCACAGCATCACCAGACCGTGGCTGCGCGAATCGACGGGATTGGGACGAGACAGAACCAATCATGCACTGGATGCCCTCACCGAAGACGGGACCCTCATCGCCACGGGGCAACGGCCTGTGCGCTATGAGCTGTCGGATGCCATACGCACTGCGATTATAGGGGCAGACCGGAAGTGACGTTCCGCGCGGATGATGCGATAGAACAGCCGTTACGGTCGCGATGCGTTGCTCACCGGCGTTTCTTGGCATGAACTTCGGCAACGATCCGGCGCGCGGTCTGATTTGCCCCGCGGCCGGCGCTTGCGGACGCCGCTGACGATATGATGTCCGGTGACCGGATTGTTTCGAGGTGGTGGCATATGTATGACAGGAAACGGTTCCGCCTTGCGGTGGTGGACAACGACCCGTTGACGGTGACGATGCTGACGTTGCTGATACGCCGCAATCTCCCCGAGGTCGACGTGACGTGGGCGTGCCGGCGTGGCCGGGATGCGGTCGCCCGTTGCCTGTCGGCCGATTCCCGTCCGGATGTGCTGCTGGTGGACATGTCGTTGGAAGGCATGAGCGGCGTCGAGGTGTGCCGACGAATTCGCGCGGCGACGGCCGATGTCGTGTTGATCGGTGTCACGTCGTTCTCGTTGGAGCATTACGCAGCCGATGCGCTGGCCGCCGGCGCACAGTGCGTGATGGACAAGGCGCGGGTGGCGGATATCTGCGATGCAGCGGTCGCGCTGGTCAACGGGCGCGCGCTGCGCACCCAGTACGTGTCGGAGCTGACCGCCGTCCAATCGCATGCGTTGCTCGCGAAGCACGACGAGACCGACGCCGATGACGATGCCGCAGCGCGCCTGGCGGCCGCCGCGGCTGTCGCGTCGTTGACAGATCGTGAGCGCGAGGTCATGCGATTGTGCGCGCAGGGGCGCAGTTCGCGTGAGATCGGCGAGTTGCTTGGCGTCGGCGAGTCGTCGGTGAAGACGTATGTGATGCGTGCGGCGAGGAAACTGGGCGCGAGGAATCGGACGCAGGCGGTGGCCGAATGGCTGATGTTGCAGGACTGATCAAACGGGTGGGTGAGCGTGTCCGTGCGGCCGGTGTGGGGCCGGTTATGTGGTGTGTCGTGTTGTTGTCCGCCGGGCTGACGGTGCTGGAGATGTTCGAGTATCCAGCGCAGCTCGTCGCGACCACGGTGCTGACGGTCGTGCACGTCCTGTGTCTGCTGGTGTTGCCGTTCTATCCGTTGCCGTTGAGCGTGGCGGTCGCCGTCACGTATGTGGCGTGCGCGTTCCTGCCGGATATGAGCGGGGCGAGCCTGTTCTATGGGATGTGGGTCGCGTTGGCGGCGGTCGGCCGGTACGGACGGTCGCGATGGTGGTGGCTGTTGCCGCCGTTGATCGCCGCGGTGCGATGGATGGTCGCAGCGCGCGCCGGCGTCCCGTTCGGCGATTACGCGACGCTGCTGCTGTCGTTCTTCGTCGTGTACATGTTCGGCCGTGCGATGTCGTGGAGAGCCACGGCCATACAGGCGGAACGGGACCGGTTGCGCTACGAGCGGGAACGTGACCGTCTGGAGGCCATGCGCCGCGACGCGCGGGCGGCGAGCCGGATTCACGACGCGGTGACGAGCGATCTCGCGTACATGGCCATGCGCCTGGACTACGAACGCTCACGCGAAACAAACGACGAACAACATGCTGCGTTGTTCGACGACCTGTACCAACGCACGATTGACACGCTCGTCGAAGTGCGCACGGTCATCAACATGCTCGACCGAAACGATGACGGCACTGATACCGGAAAGCAACATGATTCCATCGGGAAAGGTGGCAACGGCGCCTCTCCACGAAGCACCATTGACGACGGTGACACTGAACGCACCGACGACGATACCGAAATCGGAAGCTCGGCCGCGATGCCTTCGTCTTACGCCATGTTCCCCGATCGCGTCCGTGACGTATTGGGACACGGCGACCGGTATCTCGCGCAGCTCGGCTTCACCGGAGACTCCACGATGATTGACAACCTGTCCAAACGCAAGCTGACGGATGCAGACGACGTCACTCGCGAACGTGAGTCCGCAGTGATCGACCTGCTGCGCGAGCTGTACACCAACATCGCCGTGCACGGCGACCCATCCGGTGAATACCGTGTGGTCGTGCGCCGCAGCCGCGACGGCCTGTCCGTCGATCAGGTCAACGACATCGCCGAGCACTCGCTCCTGCCCGACAAACCCCACTCCGGCAAAGGACTGCCCCTGCATCGAACGCGGTTCACAGCCCTCGGTGGTTCGATTAACACGTCCGCCGAAGACGGCACCTGGATATTGCACGCATCCCTGCCGACATCATCGGATAAGTGAAACGGTCAGAAAATAACGGTCATCCGTCATATGAAGGCCTCCAATGAGAGCGTCAATCCGGTTCCCTCCCCTGCCCGGGCGCAAGGATTTCGGGAAAACATCCCTATGCTCCCGAATTTCTTGCACTGAGCGATCCGCAGTGCAAGAAATTCGGGAAATCAGCCCAGTCGTCCCGAATTCCTTGCACTGACCGATGCTCACCGCAAGGATTTCGGGACGATCGGCATCTTTCCCCGAATTTCTTGCGTCCGAAGGTGATGCGCGAGACAACTGCGGATTATTCATTTGACGTGACGTTGGCGTTAATCATATGGCCGTTCGTTTTTCCTTATCGAGGATTACGCGGTAGCGGCATTCAGATACGCATGACGGCACTCACGTCAACGGGTTGACGCAGGGTAGCTTTCAAAGCCAGTCCTGCGGGGATGTGGAAGTGAGACCGGGTCCCGCGATTCACGGGACCCGGTCTTCACGTACCCATACGGTTCAAGCTGCTCATTGACCAATCTGTCACAACACGGTGCATGCATTCGGCCGTCACCTGCGCCAAAAGCATCTGGCCATGATCCGTATCCGATGCGCGTGCCCTCGCTCGCGCCGGAAGATGATCGCCGACGTCGTATGTCGTCTTTGGATGACAAAGGCTCCTCCGACTGGCGCGATTTTTCGCGGTCGATCATCATGGAGGAATGAAACGCAGCAATACGCGAGGCAACTGCGGTGAACCATCCACTTACCGGGACACTAGTGTTGATCCTACGGCTGCTTGTCTTCCTGATCATGGGTTATGCGGCGACATCCAGACGTGCATGTCGTCGGTAGTTGGCATGACGTATTCACGTCAGAGGGCTAATATAAGATGACTGTTAGAGCCAGCCCTGCGGGGATATGGAAGTTGAGACCGGTGCTCCCGTGATTCACGGGACCCAGTCTTCGCGATCTATACGGTTCCTGTTCATTGATAAATCTGTCACAACACGGTGCATGTATTCGGTCACCACTTGCACCAAGGCATCTAGTGGTGATCCGAATCCAATGTGCGGGGTTAAGTAAAGGAACGTGGGTCTTATCCGCGCGTGTCATCGCGTGGCGTGGATTATTTTGAGCGTCCTGCCCATCCTTTTCTGATGCCGAATCCGTTCTCGTAGGCGTCGATGCCGGCGGCCGGCAGTTGCACCGCGGCCAGGGTGCCGGGCGTCGGTCCGTCGTCCTCGACCGGTTCCTTTCCGACCGTCTTCCAGTGCGCGGGGGTGACGAACGATTCCGGGTCGGGACGCTCCGCGAGCATGTATATCGTCCATTCGCAGCAGCGTTTCAGTGTTTTTCGGATAGACCGCGATGATGGCCGAGCGTGCGTTTGACGACGGCGTTGACGCCGCCCTCCAACTGGTTCGTGGTCGACGGCAGCGAATCGCCGTCCCTGACGATGTCGGGGTCGCGGAACGCGAACAGCATCCCATCCCGGTTGAGTTTGACCAGCCGGAAGTAGGCGCGGCGCAGGCGTTCGTGCGTCCACCACCACTTGCGGCCCCTCGCGTGCTCGGGGTCCTGCCTGGCGTCGGTCTTCTCCTTGAGGTGGTCGCCGTGCTCCGTATGCCATTCATTGAGTTCGGCGAGCCAGATGGCCGCCCCGTCCGAGGTCTTCACCTTGACGAGCTTGCGGGCGAGCTTGAGCAGCGTCTTTCCCGCTTCGCTCTTGGGTTTGTTCGTCAGGTCGGCTCGCGTGTTGCGCAGCACGTGCACGAGGCAGCGCTGCACGGCGACGCCCTTCCACCGGGTCTCGGCGGCCGCCAGACACCCCTGTCCGCCGTCGCACACCAGCAGTCCCGGACGCTTCACCCGTTTGAACAGCTGCGGGTATGCCGGCTTCGTCTCCGCGGAGCACCACTGCCACTTCACGGGCCGCCCGTCATCACCGGTCAGGACCAGCAGGCACCAGCCGTACGGCACGTACGTGCCGTCGGCCATCACGTACCGGTGGGAACGGGAGACGCCCGGCATCCCCGGCTCCACGTTCCAGCACCACGCGGTCCTGGCCGCGAACGTCTGCCGCGTGATCCCAAACATCGCCGCGGCCTCGCTCATGGACCGCTTGCCCGTGACCCACGCGATGAACGCGCGGAACTCCGCCATGCGCGTCCGATCCTCCCGCCTCATGGTCGAGCTCAGGCGGCATGCATCGCACTTCCATCGTTGGGTACCGGCCTTCGTGAGCCCCTTCTTGCGCATCGGCATACCGCACAACGGGCACTTCCTCGCCTTTGAAGACTTGTTCCTGCTCATGGAACAAGCCAACACGAAAAGTCAAGCACCCTGCCGGATTAACGCCCGGACCGTTAATCACACCCCGACACGCAAGACAGGAGAACACCTCACCCCGGATTTAAGACCCACGTTTCTTTACTTAACCCAATGTGCGCGCCTTCACTTACGCCGGAGGGTGATCGCAGACGTCTCATGTCGTCTTTGGATGACAAATGCTCCTTCGATTGGCGCGATTTTTCGCGGTCGATCATTATGGAGGAATGAAACGCAGCAATACGCAACAGCAAGATTCTCGAAACGA
Source organism: Bifidobacterium ramosum (assembly GCF_009299505.1). GTDB lineage: Bacteria > Actinomycetota > Actinomycetes > Actinomycetales > Bifidobacteriaceae > Bifidobacterium > Bifidobacterium ramosum. The sequence continues at coordinate 597,717 of NZ_WBSM01000001.1, forward strand.
TACGGCGGTTTCGGCGGTGGAACGCCGTCAGCAAACCATCATCGGAATACTGACCGTCGCGATCATCGCCGTCCTGCTGGTCGTGGGCGGCGTTGCCTTGTATCGCAGCATGGCGGCCAATCGCTCCGCGACGATGGACGCCCCGCAATCGGAACAGGCCGCGCGTGACGCCCTGCGTAAGATCAAAGTCAAGCCGTCGTTCGCGGATGATCAGGGCGGCATTCTGCTCTCCAAGAACGGGTACGGCAACAAGGTCGATGGCGTGCCGACCGTCGGCATGTATCTGGAACCGTTGTGTCCGGGGTGTGCGCTGGTGAGCCGCACGCTTGATCCGACGATCATGAGCATGCTGGATGCGGGGCAGATCAATCTCGACCTGCATTTCATGACGTTCCAAGACTACAAAAGCAGCGACGAGTATTCGACCCGCGCGTTCAACGCGGCCGTCACGATCGTACAACGGGACCCGAATCCGGACCATCTGCTCGGGTATCTGATGAACATTTACCGCGAGGACTTCCAGCCCGGCGAACTCGGCGAATACCGCAGCGTGACCGACGACCAGCTCAAACAGCAGGCGCTTAACGCCGGCGTGGACAGCGCGACGGCGGATGCGGCGTTCGACGGTCAATACCGGTACCGGACATGGCTGAAGGCGGCGGACGACTACACGATCCTCCGGCCGGAACTCTACGCGCCGGGCAAGAACGGCTTCTCCACGCCCACCGTCACCATCAACGATCGTCGCTGGCAAATGGACGGCAACGATCTGAAAGGCAGTTTCCTCACCGCCATCGGCCTGGACGAGAACCAGGTCGGCGATCCTGCCGTCACACCGAAAAACTGATGGCTTTGTTAAACCAGCTTTGACATAGGGAAAAACAAGCCAAAACCACAACAGTTCACAACCCCAAGAGAACACCGACTCCACGTCACCATCAATGACGGGATACGCGACGATGAGCAACATGCCGGTCCGCGACACGGGAGACCACGCCGACCATCAGCATGACGGTCGAGGCCATCAGCATGACGGCCGCGGCCATCGCGAACAATCCCGCGACGGCGAACAGCACCTCCGATAACGGCCCCGGCCCCACACCGCACGGGTGCATCCATCCGTCGCAGCCATTCGGATATTCGGCGGAGATCGACGGGTAATCGGCGGTCACATCACTGAGCATCAGCAGCAGCATGGCCGACCATCCCAACACCGGAGCCGAACCCAGCGCGCCGGCTCCGATCCATCCGCAGCGCAGCAGCCAGCGGAGCAGCACGGTCAACGCCACGGAGACGAGCGCACAGCCGACGAACCACGGCAACAGGTCCAGAACGACATCCATATGGTCATTGTCCCTCCACACCACATCCGATGCCATCATGACGCGGCAACGTGCACGGTCCCATCACCCGGCCATGGACGGCGGAACCGCCCCGTCGCCGGCCGCGTCCGCCGCGCACATCCCAGACATCGTGACGATCGGACCCGGAATGGTGACATCGGCCATTTTTCCCTATGTCAAAACTGGTTTAACAGAGCCAAACTGATTGCGCACACGGTAACGTTTGAGTCGCGACATTTGGAATCGATTCATACTACCGTGTGAGGTTTCTCCTGATTGCGCGTAACGCGTCGGCGCATTGCATGACCAACGGCGGCACCAGTGGCAGGAAGTATCGGCTGTTGATGCCGACGACGCCGGCTTGTCCGGTCAGCGTGAACTGCGTCCATATCGCCGCGTACACCAGCGTCACGCATCCCATGATCGCCGTCCACGACATCAGCCAGAACAGCAGTCGCTGCCGATCGTGTCTCCAGACGATGACGGTCATCATCAAAGCCGCAACGGTAAGCGTCCAGAACAGGAACAATAGTGGCGGCTCCCACCATGACCATCCCTGCAAACGGACGATACTGGAGAACATCCGCGGCAGGAACCCGTGCGGAGCGGCCAGCAGTTCCCGTTGTCGTCGCAGCACCTCGTCGTACGGGACGCGTGACGGGTTCGTGGCGAACCCGGTTCCGAACTTCAACCATGCTAGCAACAACATAACCGACAACACGCATCCGGTGACGAGGATGAGCCGTGAACGCATGGGCATGCGATGATGGGCGATCATCGGCAGCAACGCCATGAGCAGGCACAGCGCATACGCGAACTTCGACAACGCCAACACTCCGGTCACACCGATCAGCAGCACGCAATCACCGGTGCCGAGCCGATCGGTTTGCAGGCATCGGACCAGCATGCAGGCCAATAGCAGGGACAACGCGACCACCGTCGAGTCAGGAGAAAACATGAACGAGTCAGGCAACGCCAGACACACGGACAGCAGCTCGGCCAACAGTCGAAACCAGCGCGACGAAGGACTCCCCGGCCAGCACACGCAGGCCGATCCACACCGCCGTGAGATAGACGGCCAACTGGAACGCTTCGGCGAGATAGAACCGCCATGCCACGTCCAATCGCAGCAGCCGGCCGACCGCGAAGGCGGCCAATTGCGGCAGGTACGCGATCGGCGGATACACGGCGGTATTGTCGAACGGCACCTCGCTGCGCCGCCCGTCATGAACGGTGATGGATGCGGCGTCCACCAAGCCGGACACGTAATGACGGTCGTTGGCCAGCGAGAACGCGACCACGTCGTCATCGACCCAGCCGCCCGTGTTGTGCGCCGCGTCGGGATGATAGTCGGACGTCGCCCGTACCGGCCGGGCGATCACGTCGCCGTTGAGCATCGCATCCACCCGGTACACGTGCGCCCACACGTCCGGCGTCGACCCCGGAGGCACCATCGCGATGCCCAGCATCCCGCACAACAACACCAACACCAGCACGACGACCGACGTTCGACCTTGACGCGACCGGCCATCGTGGCCATTCGGATACGGACTCATGACAAACCACCACAGGATTCCGCGACCGGCACCATGCCGGACAGACAGCATCCATGATGACCACACGCCGACGATTCACGCCAATCAACGCGGAATCCGTCAACCAAAGACGACAGCGGACAACGAGAACGCGGTAATCCGGCCGGCCGAGTGTAAGGTGATCCACATCGCAATAAGGGAGTAAGGAGGCGACTATATGCAGTTGATCGAGACCTGGCTGGCGGACCCGGAGCGCACGTTCGACCTGTTCGCGAAGTTTCCGGCGGAGGAGACGGGATTCGAGAACCTTGCGGTCGGCATGAGCCGCGAGCGGTTCGCCGCCTATGTGCAGGGTCTGCGCGACGAGGCGTTGGGTATCGGCTTGCCGGACGGTTGGGTGCCGGCCACCAAATACATCCTCGTCAACGACGAGGGCAAATACGTGGGCATCTTCAACCTGCGCCACCGGCTCACCGACTTTCTACGTGAAGGCCCGGGACACATCGGCTACGGCATCGCCCGCGAATACCGCGGCCATGGCTATGCGACCGCCGGGCTAAAACTCACGCTTGCCAAGGCGCGCGAACTCGGCATCAGGGAGGCATACCTGTGCGTGCACAAGGACAATCCCGCGAGCCTCGCGGTGCAGCGACACTGCGGCGCGCGCATCGACCATGAGGACGAACGGGAATACTACACGCGCATCGACACAGGCATAGGATCGATGCGTGATGAGTGACGACGTAACAAAGCCGAGTTTGCCTTTGCCGTCGGGATACGTGGATCTGCCGAAGGTCGAATTCATGGAACCCGGACCGGAACGCGACCGGCTGATAGAAATGATCCTCGAGGGCACGAAGACCGCAACCGCCGCACTGCTGATCGACTATACGGAATGTGACGAACCGCTGCCTCACATTGGGAATCGTTCCATACTGGTTGATTCCGACGAGCACGGTGTGGCGGTGTTGATTACTACCGACGTCTCCGTCGTCCGACTGGCTGACATCACCGACAGCCACGCGTTGGCCGAAGGCGAAGGCGACACGAGCGCGGTACAATGGCGGCACACGCATGAGGCATACTGGAATTCGGCCGAATACCGTTCCTGCTTCGCCGACCCGACGTTCCCGATCAACGACGATACGCTCGTCGTGCTCGAACGGTTCAAAGTCACGGAACGGCTCCGGAAGAACGCCGGGAAGGAAGCATGACATGACGATTCGCATCGCCCCGATCGAACCCCGATGGTTCGAGGAGAAGGCTCGAGTGCAGTCGCGCACGTGGCGGGAGCTCAATCAGGGGCATATCCCGCAGGAGATCGTGGACGCCATCACCCCGCAGTTCGCATTGAAGATCACTGAGGCCCACGCCAAGGACCCTAATCAGGTCGTGCTGGTGGCGATTGACGACGATCATGTGATCGGATTCGCGGAACTGCTGCGTACGCCGCGCCCGCCGGTCAACCGTCCCGAGGCGGCGGAACTGGCCTCGCTATACGTGTTGGCCGACCGACACCGGCAAGGAGCCGGACGCATGCTCGTCGAGGCCGGCAAACAGGCCATCGGCAACGACCGGCTCGCGTTGTGGGTCGCCGGATTCAACGACAACGCGCAAGACTTCTACCGGCATATCGGCTTCCACGAGACCGGCCGCACCCAGACCGAGGACATGGGGCCGGAACTCGAAATGATCAACTACTGAGCATCACTGGAACCTACGCGCGACCTTCGTAAAGATAGAACGTTTCCGTGGCGTCGCCGCGCAAGGTCAAACGTCGTTCGCGCAGCCGGGCCAGTCCGCGATGCTCGTAGAAGCCGACGTTGCAGCTCGTGTCGGTGAACAGGAAGTACCAATCCACACCGGCGTCGTGGAACCGGCGCATCGCATGGTCGAACAGCGCACGGCCCACACCGCATCCGCGCACGGTCTCATCGACCAGCAGCAACGTCACCTCCGCATCGAAACGCGGGCGCAACCCCTGCAGCAGTCGTGCGTCGACGCGCACCAACGACAGCATCTCACGCAGTCCATGTCGTCCCTCCGCGGTCAACAGCAGTGGCATCGCCAGTTCGATGACATGCCGACGATGCCACCGGGACCTGTGCACGTGACGTACATGACGTATATGCGGACACGGCTTGCGCACGTCACGCAGTGCGTACGACTCCCCCGCTGGAGATTCAGGTCTACTTCCACGCCCGTCGATGCCACGCCGGTCGATGCGCGTCGCGATGATGCCGACCACCGCGCCGCCCTGTTGTGCGACGACGGCATCATTCGAGCAGTCCAGACTGTGATGCAGGTCGATCATGGCGAGTCTGCGAGCGCATGCCAGGCTCATGTGGGGATCGTTGTACCACATGCGGCGCAGCATGCCGGCGATCGCGGGGTAATCGTCGCGTCGCAGTGGGCGTAGCGTGAGAGCGTCATCGTTCATGGTTCACCGTCCGCGGGTAGGAGGCAACAGGCTGGTACGATGCAGTGTACATGCCACACAACGCATCTGTGACACTTGCATCCGTAGGAAAGGAACGACCATGCAGCAGCCGATCATGACCGACGAACGATTCCTGAGCCGGCCATCCGAACCGGCGACCGAAGCCGATCTGGGCGTGGCCGTCGATTTGGCGGATACGTTGGCCGCGCATGCCGACTCGTGCGTGGGTATGGCGGCGAACATGATCGGCGTGTCCAAGCGGATCATCGTGTTCGCGGACGAAGCGACCGGACGGAACATGATCATGGTCAATCCGCGGATCGTCGAGCGGTCGGGCGAATACGAGACCGAGGAGGGCTGTCTGTCGTTGACCGGCGTGCGTAAGACAATCCGGTACGAGCGGATCACCGTCACGTATTGCACGCGCCGGTTCCGTGAGGTCACCGCCGTGTTTGAGGGGTTCACCGCGCAGATCATCCAGCATGAGATCGACCATTGCAACGGCATCCTGATCTGAGCCGATCCTGCGTCGGCACCGTATCGGTCTAATCAGTTCAGCATCAGCCCCTGCGCCCCCTAGTACTGGACTTTCGCCGATATTCAGTCATTACCGTGTAGAACGTCGGCGCTGACCGGTCTTCCGGTGCCGTCGACTGGCCCCGCGGGTTTGCCGAGCGTACGAAAATCGGGAAAAGAACGGCATCGTCCCGAATTTCTTGCACTGACGGTTCCCCAGTGCGGGAAATTCGGGAAATCGGCGGCGTGTTCCCGAATTTCCTGCGCTGCCGTCGTCTCAGTGCAAGTATTTCGGGATGATGCGGCTGATTTCCCGAATTTCACGCGCTGAGTCACTGTCATCGCAAGGTTTTCGGGAACCAAGCGTCTGCAACTTCCACATCAACGTTGTGCCCAGTTCGTCAGCCGAGTTCGCCACATATTGCCAACGATACGGGACTGTGCCCCGGCATCCGACACGGTCACATCGCCTGCGCTCGCTGCGTGAATTCGCCGCCGTCGAACCAACCGACAACGTCGTTCTGCTCGACGATGAGCTGCGGGTCGATGGCGAGCGTGTGATGCGCGTCCTCGGTGCCGCAGTAAATCATGTCGTACGGGAGCAGTCGACGATCCATGTACGCGGGGATGCCGAGGAACAGCGGTCCGACCGTGCCGACGTCGTAGCCGGTGCGATCCTTCACCACATCGGGCGACGCGAGATGCAACTGCCGCAATCCCAACGCACGGCCGAGCGCGCGCCAGCGCAGATGCCCGGACGCCAACGCGATCACCGCGAACACGCCCTCCTTCGTCTCCACGACGTATGTCGCCGCGGCGCGGGTCACATCGAACACGGTCGCCGCAGACGCGAGATCCACGATCGCGGTCTTATGTTCGATGATCCGCGCGCGATTCGCATGTTCGGCCGCAAACCGCACGATCCGTTCGTATCTGTCGTCCATGGTCACAGTGTATGCCCTCCGTATGCCATGGTCGCCGTCGCCGCCGTGGTATGGAACGTCGTCACTTGGCCGATGATCACACTCCGGTGACATTTGGGCTGGAATAATCGAGTGGTATGAGTCATTTCATTTCCCGTTGGCTGGTATTGACGATCGCGGCGGGCGTCATGGTCGCCCTGCTGCCCGGCATGGAGGCGGTGGGCGAGCCGCCGATCCTCGGCATCGCCGCGTTCTCGCTGTTTCTGGCGCTCATCAACGCGTCGATCAAACCGGTCGTGCATCTGCTCGCCCTGCCGATCTCGATCCTGAGTTTCGGCTTGTTCGCGCTGATTCTCAACTGGCTGTTCATGGAGCTCGCCTCGTGGCTGGCGCTCACCCTGTTCGACGTGGGCGTGGTCATCCATGGTTTCTGGTGGTCGGTGCTTGGCTCGATCATCATGGCGATCGTCTCCGGTCTCGTCGGCGACGTCATCGGCGAATAAGCCTGCCCGTGATGCGTGACGGCGCAGCGAGGGGCGGTTCCCACCACGACGGGGACCGCCCCTCGCCTGATATATATGGCCGTCTACCGATTGGCGTCCGGCGTCTTGACCGTGCCGTCGCCGGCGCCCGGCTCGTCGAGGGCGTCGGCGTAGCCGCTCCACGTGGCCTCGTGCAGGGACGTGAGGCCGGTGTCGGGATCCTTGCGGGTGACGTACGCCTTGGTGGACACCTCGAGGATCTCGCCGGTCTTGCTTTCGGGCGCGGAGACGATCACCTGGAATCCGAGGCGCGGCAGCACGCCGAGCGCGCGCTGCGTGTAGCGGCCGTCGGCCTTGATGAGCGCCTCGTCGAGGAACAGCGTGGTGTAGCTCGGCTTGAGCCGGTTCTCCATGCCGCCGCCGAGCAGGTAGATGAGCGCCGCGCCGTACACGAACGACGTGAGCTCCTGCAACGCGCCGCCCGACCTGCCGCCGGTCGACGTGATGCGTTCGTCCTGCCCGTCGTCGTGGTGCACGATCGCGTAGAACGACGAACGGCAGCGCGGGTCGAGATCGCGCGCGCCGTAGCTGCGGATGCCGTTGACGTCTTTGACCTGTGCGAGTTCGTGCCGCAGCAGTTCGATCATCGTCGCGCACGCGGCGAACGCGCGCTTCGATCCGTTCATGCCGGCGCCGTCGGACTGTGCTTCGGACTTGCCGGACGCATCGGACGCCGCGACGGACGTGCCCGTGCCGTTCTGCGCGGACTTCCAGTCGTTGAGCGTGCGGATGGTTCGCTGCAGCTGCGCCGAGAACGCACGGTCGGGGTTGCGCACGTCGGCGTGCAATGACAGGCTGCCATGGCGCGGGCCGAACCGCTGCCCGTCGAGCATCGCGTTGATGCGGTCGAGCTGATCGCGGATGTCGCCCGCATCCGTGTCGATGGCGCGTTTGACGGTCAGCAGGCTCATGAGCAGGTGGTCGAGGCACCGCCGGTATTCGGCGTCCGTGGCAGCCACGGCGGCCAGATGCGTGAGGCTGTCGAGTTCCTCGAGATAGTACCGGTAGTCGTTCACGCTGGCGGTGAGCGCATCGCCGTCGGCCGCGTATTGGTCGATGTATGCGCTCATCTTGAGTTCGACGCCGGTGCGCGCGGTGTCGGCGCGTTCGTTGAGCGTGGTGATGTGCGCGGCCATGGCGGTGCACATGCCGGCGACGACGCGGTCGGCGAACGTGCCGTCCGGCTGCGCCGACGCTGCGGTTCCGGAGGATGCCGACGCTGGTGCCGTCAGCCCCGCGCCGATGATCATGTGCGCGCGCAGTGCCGTATCGCCGAATCCGGCGAACCGCTGTTCGTAGGCCTGCGTGAGTTCGTCGATGATGTCGTCGCCGAGTATGGCCGTGGACGATGCGGCACCGGTACGCACGTCACCGGCATGCGCAACGTCCGTGTCGTCATCCGCGTCGCCGTGCGCGTCCAGCCATGCGCGCCCGGCCTGCGCGGCCGCGGCGGCGGACCGTGCGGCCTGTTCGGCCTCGATCCGCTGGCGCTGCACCCGGTCGAGTTCCTCATTCAATGTGTCGCGCATGTCGGCGAGCTTGGCGAGTTTGGGATCGTTGGTGATCGACGCGATCGTGGCTTCGATCTCGTCGATATGCCGTTCGGCGCCGGCCACATCGATCTTCTCCCATGCCGTATAGGCGAGCTGGTCGGCGAGTTCGCGTTCGCGGTGGAGCCGGTCGGTCGCCGTCTTCGCGTCCGCATACGCCTGTTCCGCCTGTTCGACCTGCGTGCGGGCGTCATCGATCTGCCGGCGTAGCAGATCAAGATACTGTTTGTTGACGAAGCCGATGATCTGCTGCCGGTCCTTGACGCCATACTGGCCGCGTTTGCCGGATTTGATCTGCCCGTCGAGCTGCACCTGACGGGTGTCGCGGTCCGTGTCGTCGATGGCCGTGACGCAGCGCGCGTCGAACCGGTCGGAGCGGGTCTGCTCACGCAGCCATCCGGAGAACGGGGAATCCTCGCGGTACCGCAGCTTGCCGGACATCCACTCGCCGATACCGGTATCGGCGCCGGCGACGTTGACACCAGCACCAGCGGCAGCCTCACCGTCGCCGTAGTCGCGCGTCGTGTCGACGAACTGCCAGGTGCGCCGGGCCATCGCATGCGGATCGATGGTGCTCACCTTCGCGGCGAACCCGCGTTCGTGCCGTTTGTCCACGAGGATGGTCTGTGCGATCGGCGCGTACACGACGTTCATGGCCAGCCGCCACCGCTCGTCCTCGTCACGCACGTCCATGAGTTCGGCCACGTACGGCAGTTCGTCGGGCGTGAGCCCCGTCGCCCGGCACAGCATGGCGCGCGTCTCGTCCATCTGCTGCGTGATACGCGTGCGATGCGCACTCTGCCGCTGATAGTCGCGTTCCAGAGTCCGTAGGGTTTCGTTGGCCGCGGACCGGCGGCCGAACGCCTCGTTGCGCGCGTCCTCGAGTTCGTCGTTGCGCCGGTCGTAGGCGACTTTGAACGTGACCGCGTCGATGCGCGCCTGCTCCCATGCCTTCTCGCTGTCGGGCATAGGTTTGCCGGCCGCGCCATGATTGGCGGCGATGCGGTCGTGGGTCTCCCGTACATCCTCCAGCGTGCGCTTCGCGGTTTCGCGCTCGTATTCGAGACGGGCGAGGTTGCCGCCGTCCAATCCCTGCATCTGGCCGCGGATCGCGTCGATGCGCGAGCGCAGGTCGTCGGCGCGTCGGCCGGCCGCGACCGCGTCGGCCTGCCGTGCGGCGTGTTCGTCGTCGTCGATCGGCAGTTGCGCGGCGACCTCGCCGGTCATGCGTGCGAGCGCCCACCGGCGTATCGTCTCCTTGCCGGACGGTGTGGATGGGTCGACCGGCGCGAATCGGCGTGCCTGCCGTTGCATCTCGCCGTAGCGCGCGTAGTCGTCGCGGATAGCGCGCAGTTTGGCCATGCGGTTGGCCTTGTCCTCCATGGCGCGGAAGTTCTCGGCGTAGCGGTCGTAGTCGTCGACCGTAGTGCGCGCCAGGTCGAGCGCTTCCGGCACGCCGAGCACGCCCTGTTTGAAGATGTCGTCAAGCCGGGATGGCGCGTCGGCCGACTGGATCTTGGCGAGCAGACGGCACGCTTCGGCACTCAGGCCCATCACCGACCAGATGTGCTCGTGGAACGCCTCCGCGCTGGGGAACGTGAGGCATTGCGGGTACGCGGCCTTCAACTGCGTGGGCGTGAACGGCGTGTCGCGGTAGGCGTCCATCGCCCGCGGGTCGATCATACGGTCCCAGACCACGTACTGGCGGCGTACGGCGCTGCGCTCGTCGCCGGGCATGAGATACAGAAACTTGCCGCACGAAAGCGTCTGACCGTCGGTCAGGTTGCGGTAGGTGTCGACGATCGCGCCCCACACGGCCTGCGGTACGCCGTTCGCGTCGCGTCCGCGCAGGGTGATCGGACGGTCGCCGTCGCCGGTGTCGCCCACGCCGACCATGCCGAGCAGATACGTGTAGTCGCTGCGTTCGGAACGGCCTGAGTTCGATGCCTTGTTGAACGGCGTACCGGTCGGGTACAGCAGGGAGATCTGCGCGTCCACGAGCGTCGATTTGCCGGATTCGCTGGCGCCGGCGAGCAGCGTCACGGGCAGATCCTTGTCCATCGACGGGCGGAATTCGTGATAGCCCTCGTACGAGCCCCAGTTGACGAGCTGGCGGCTTTCCATCATCCACCGGTCGGCGATCATCTGCAGGTCTTTCGCCATCGTCACTCCCTTTCCTTGCCGTCGGTCGCGTCGGCCCTATCGTCGTCGGTGTCGCCGTTCACGTCGCCGCGACCGTCGTGCGCGTCGTCCGTAAACAGCGGCGCGGCGAACCGCGTCTCGTCGATCGTGTCGGCCGAGGCCTCGTCCGGCGTCTCATCCGCCGCGTTCGTATTCGTCGTGGCCACGGTATCGTCGTCCCCGGCATCGTCGCCGTCGCGGCCGTCCGTGCCGGACGCGACGTCCAGCCACGAGTCGGCCAGCTCACGGTCGAGCACCACCGGCACAAGCGGCGTGATCCGGTACATGGTGTCGTCGTCCGCCGTGCGTTCGAGATACCCGTACGTGCACATCGCGGACACGATCGAGCCGACCTGTTTGAGCACGGTCTCCTCGTCGTTGCGGGCCGCGAGATATCCGGTGCCCGTGGCGAGCGCCGCACGGATCTCCTCGAAGCTCACCAGCCAGTGGGAGTCCTCCTCGCGCGCGTTCTCGTATTCGAGCACGCGGATGCGCAGGAACGCGAGCAACGCGGCCTCCTCGCGTTTGAGGCTGGTGCGGGTCTTCAATGCGCGCAGCGTGACGTCGGGACCGGCAACGGGCATGGCGATCATGATGCGGTAGCGTTCGTTGACGACCAGTTCGAGCAGGTCGTTGTTGAGCGAGCGGACGACGGCGTCGCGGTTGTCGAGCACCGTGTCGTACAGGTCGCCGGTGATGTAGCGTTCGCGTTTGAGCGCGATCGCGGCCATGCGCGCGTCGGCGGTCATGTTGCCGCTGTCGCCCTCGAACAGGGCGTACGGGTTGACCGCCCCTTCCGTGTGGTCGTCCGCGCGATCAGCCGTGTGCTCGTCCGTGCGGGTTCCGACCGTTACGGCGGCGTCGTAGGCACCGTCGACCGGCGCGTCATGCATCGTCGTATCCGTGTCGTTCGTGCTGATGCTCGTCATCCTTCCCTATCCTTCCCTCGCGATCTCGTCCAGTGCGTCCGCCGTCGTCAGTATCGGTCGTGTCACCCAGTCGCGCGGCGTGCCGTCGAGCGATACGCAATGCCATGTCGCCGTGTCGGTGTCGTGCGTCCCGTCGGCGTACCGGATGGCGCTGAGGAAGCCGACCAGTTCGCTTTCGCGGCGTTCCGCATCCGGCAGCCGGTTGAAACTGGCGGCAACGTCGATGCGGCCGTCCGCCCGCGTGACCGGATCGTGCCGGATCAGCGTGATCATGCGGTGCAATCGTGGGCCGCCGCCGACGATCATGGCCTTGAGATCGACCGGCGTCGTATCGTCGTCGCGTGACGATTGCGCATCGGTCAGACCGGGCGTCGTCGCACGCACCATCGATCGTGCCGGTCGTGTCGGCAGCGCCGCGAACTGGGCGCCCGCGCTGCCGGTCGGATACGGTCGCGACGCGTCGTTCGGATGCGCTCTCGCGTCGGCGTTGAGACGCACGAACAGGCGGTTGAGCGTACCGAGCATGGTGCGGTAGCGCGTGTCGGTCTGTTGGCGGACGAGTCGGCTGACGGCCTCGTCGGAGACGCGCATCTGGCCGCGCACCGCCTCGATACCGTCGTAGATGCGGGCGAGTTCGTCGCGGATCTGGTCGAGCAGCGCACTTGATGCGCCGGCCAGATACGGGGTTCTGGCGATGTCGCGCAACGCGTCGTCGATCTGCTGGCGGCCTTCGTCGGTGATGATCACCTGAAACGCGTCCTCGAATCGCCGGCCACTGTCGGATTCCTGGAACGAACGCCGGTATTCATCATGGTAGGCGGTGAGAATCTCGTCGACGCTCATGTCGCCGCCCTGCATGCGCCGGCGCAGCGCGTCGCCGTTGTCGCGTTCGGCGAGTACGAGTTCACGCAGGTCGATGGGCACGCCGCGCAGCGTGTTGTGGATGACGGCGATTACGTCCCTGACCTGGTCCGCGCTGAGCGCGGCGTGCTGCTGACCCTGCTGGATGCGTTTGATCTCGCGCCTGCGTTCCTTGATCTCCTGGTTGAGCAGGCGCACGCGTTCGCTCGGATCGGCGGTCAGCTGCATGCGCGCGTGTTCGATCTCCATGATGATGCTGTTGGCCTGCGCGCCGGACAAGGTGCGGGTGTCGTCCTCGAGCCGGCCGAGCGCGTCGATGGCGCGGTGGGCGCGGGCGGTGAGCCGGTAGAGGAATCGGTGGGATGCGGCGTCGTGCGCGTTGGCGAGCCATGCGTAGTCGCCGTCGCCTTCGCGGCTCAGGTCGACGAGGATCTGGTGCGCCGCCTCCGCATACGTCTGGTCGGGCTTGGGCGTGTAGTCGCCGGTGTCGGCGAGCGCGGACAGGCCTTGCGCGAAGCGTTCCTCCAGGGTTTCGCGCGGCAGTTCGCCGGTCAGCGGGTCGAACGCGGCGCGCAGGAGCGCCACGTAGAGCTTGGCGTTGGCGCGCAGCAGCAGACGAAGCACGCCGGTCTCGTAGACCGGTCGCAGCCGTTCCATCTCCTGTCTGACGTCACCCATACCCGCCTCGCTTTCCTTGCCGCAACTTATAAGGCTATCATGCCGGTTCCCGGGATTCGGCCCGCGCATCCCAGGAACCGAAAACCTCACATCGGCGCACATAACCGATCAACGGCAAGCGCGCGATGACGCCGTTCCCGGCCAAAAAGCACACAACGGCCGGTTCCCGGGATTCTCACCGGAAAATCCCGGGAACCAGCTACTCGCTCCTCAATGCTTCGGTCGGGGTGAGCCGGGCGGCCCGGCCAGCCGGGTACAGCCCGGCCATGATGCCGACCGTCACGGCCGCGCCCCATGCGAGCGGCAGACCACCCCAGTCCAAGGCCAATGGCTGCCCCGCCGTGAGCGCCACGCCGCCGGCCGTGCCCGCGCCGATGAGGATGCCGGCCAGTCCGCCCAACGCGGAGAGCATGGCCGCCTCGGCGACGAACTGCATGCGGATGTTGCCGGGCGTGGCGCCCAAGGCGCGTCGCAACCCGATCTCGCCGCGGCGTTCCATGACGGTGACGATCATCATGTTGGCGATGCTCATGCCGCCCACGGCGAGCGCGATCACGCCGATCATGAGGCCAAGCGTGGTCAGCGAGTCGCTGGTGGCGTTGCGCGCCTTGGACAGATCGGCGGATGCGGTCACGCTCACATTGCCGCCGGCGAGGTTGGCCGCGTGGGCGATCATGCGGCGCAGGGTCTCGGCATCGCCGGCTACGGTGCGTACGTAGATCGCGTTGATCTTGGCGATGTCCGCCGCTTGGTCGGGATAGTGCGCGAGCGCCCACGCCTTGCCGATGATGGCGGAGGTGTTGAGTGTTTCAGCCTGCGGCAGCGGATCGAGGATGCCGATGACCCCGTACCATTCGTTGTCGATGAGCACGCGGTCGCCGACGTCGGTGACGCCGAGCCGCCATGCGGCCTCCGAGCCGAGGACCGCGACGGGCAGATGCTCATTGTTCCGGTCGATGCCGTGGCCGTGCGCATAGGTCGCGCCGATCGCGTCCAGCGCGCCGGGGGCCATGATGTTCAGGGCGAGCGCGTTGCCGTTGGATGTCGGTACAAGCTGGTTCTTGAAGATCTGGATCTTCTCGGGCGGCGTGGTGAAGACTCCGACCTGTTCGACGTTCGGCTGGCGTGCGATCGTTTCGGGCGCGTAGTCGGGCAGTGGAATGGTCTGGCGTGCGGCGTCCTGACCGGGGGTGACGACCTGCAGGTTTGCACCGAGCGCGTCGAGCCGGGCGAGCAGCGTCGCTTGGTTGGAGGCCGCGATGCCGGACAGGGCCACGTAGGCGGCGACGCCCAACGCGATGCCGAGCGAGGCGAGTATGGTGCGCGAGACGCGTCCGGTCGCGCCGATCCACGCGGAGTGCATGAGATCTGCGACGCGTGTGCGCAATGGTTTATGCAGTGGTTTGCGTAATGGCTTACGCATGGCCGTCTCCTTCCCGTGTCGTCTCCCCCGCTATTTCGCGCACCACGCCGTCGCGGATGTGCAGTCGCCGCGGGAACCGTGCGGCCACGTTCGGATCGTGCGTGACGACGACGAGGCTCGCGCCGCTGTCGGCCGCGGCGAACAGCAGGTCGAGGATCGTGTGTCCAGTGTCGGTGTCGAGCGCGCCGGTCGGCTCGTCGGCGAAGATGATGTCCGGCCGTTTGACCAACGCCCGTGCGATGGCGACGCGCTGCTGTTCGCCGCCGGACAGTTGCGACGGCCGATGTCGCAACCGATGTCCCAATCCGACCTGTTCGAGCGCTGCGGTCGCACGGTCACGACGTTCCGCGCGGGGCAGAGTCGTGTACTGCAGGCCGACCATCACGTTCTCCAACGCGGACACGCTGGCGATGAGATGGAACTGCTGGAATACGAAGCCGATGCGTGCGGCGCGCAGATCGCTGCGTTGCCGTTCGCCCATCGCCGTCACGTCGTCGCCGTTGTATCGCAGCGTGCCGGACGTGGGCATGTCGAGTGTGCCGAGCAGAGAGAGCAACGTCGACTTGCCGGAGCCGGAAGGCCCCACGATCGCGATGCGTTCGCCGTGCGCGATCGTCAGGTTCGTCGGATGCAGGATCTGCGTCATTGTTCCGTCCTTGCCGGAAAACGCCTTGGTAACGTTCTCGAGCGTCAGCAGTCTCCCATGCCCTGGCTCCCCCTGCCAGGAGGCGCTGTCAGCCGTAGGCTGACTGAGAGGGTCCATACCCGCAACCGCCATCACGACACCACCACCTTGTCACCGGCCTGCAACCCGTCGGCCTTGGTGAGCTGCACCTGCGCGTTGGCGACCAGTCCGATCTCGACCGGCACGCGCACGAGCGTGTCGCCGCGCACCACGTCGACCGCGTACGTGGTGCCGGCGGACGCGACGATCGCGGTCACCGGCACGATCAGCGTTTCCGCGCTCGCCGACTTGGACGTGTTCGGGATGACGAGATTCACCGAGACCGGTCCGAACTTCGCGACCTTCGACTGGTCGGGGAAGTCGATGCGCGCCGACGGCGAGGTCACCTGTCCATCCGTGCCGGTGGACTGGCCGCCCTGGTCGACGGCGGCGAGCGTCGTGTCGATGGTCGTGTTGTCGGGCAATACGACCTGCGCCTTGTCGCCGGCCTTGAACGTGGCGGCCTGCGTGGCGGTGAGCGCGGCCTCGACATGCAGCGTGACGTTCGTATAGCTGGCGGGGCTTACGTTCGACTCCCCCAGTTTCGCCTTGACCTGCGTGATGCGGATCGGCGCGGACGGCGCGACGGCCACGGACGACGGCTGGAACACGCCGTCCACCGCGCTGCCGGTCAATCCCAGCGACCGCTGCCATTGCCGGACCGCCTCGCGGGTCAGCCAGTCGAAATGCGCGTCCGGCTCACCGCCGAAGAAGCCGAGTTCGGCGAGGTTCCGCTCGAGCTGGGTCACGTCCGGGCCATCCGACACGTCCGTCTGCAACGTGCGCCAGAACGGGCGCTCGCCATGGAACAGCGGCACGGGCACGCCGTCCATCTCGTACACCTGTTCGCCGGTGTTGATCTGTTTGCCGGCGACCGGCAGTTGCGTGATCGTGCCGGTCGCGGACGCGAAATCGCTTGCCTTGTCGTATTGCAGGGTCGCGCCGAGCCGGGTTTCGGCGTCGAGCACGCCCTTGGTGACCGGCTGCGTGCGCAGCGTGGTCACGTCGATGTTCCGTGACGCCGATGATTGTCCACCCGCGGTCAGATGGCCGATCAGGTTCCACGGTTGCGTCGCCACGCATGTCGCGATCAGCCCGGCGATGACGATGATCGTCATGATCGCCGCGATGATCTTGCGCCGCGTATTGAACCGTCGCTGTTCCGTTCGTGTCATATTCGTTGCTCCTTGTCATATTGCCGGCGCCCCGCACACCCCGGCTCCCTCCCCTGAGAGGATCCGTCCGTTGCTGCCCCGTTCGCGAATCGCATCGCCGCCTGGCTCCTCTCCCCGAGGGGAGCTGTCAGCGCAGCTGACTGAGGGGAGCCGCATCCGCACGCCCAACGCGCTCACTGCGCGTCGCGCATCACCTGCGTGTAGTCGTAGCCGAACTCCTGAGGCGTACCGTCAAAGCCGAACGAGACGCCCGAATCGCCGACCGGGCAGTCCTTGAGGAAGCGGCGGAACTCCTCCTCGCTCACGGTTTTCGGGATCATGATCGTCGTCGGATTGTCGCCGTCCGGGTCCGCGACCCAGCTGTAGCCCTTCTCGCGCGCCTTCTTGGCGAAGTCGAGCGCCGCCTGCTTCTGCGCGTCGGAGACGGCCGGCTGCACGTTCTCGTCCTGCACGGGCTGGGTGAAGTCCGGTACCTGCGCCTGGCATGCCGCGTAGTCCTGTTGTTTGGAGGCGTACGGGCTGCCGGCGAGCGCGGTGGCGTCCTTGAACATGACCCACACCTTGTCGTCCTCCACGGTGGTGAACGTCGCGCCCGCATACAGTTGCTGCGCGTCCGAGTCGACGGTCATGCCGTTCGAGTCGCCGCCGACCTTAACGGGGTTGCCGGCCGCGTCGATCATGCGCAGTTCGACCGCGTTCTTCACCGTCGGCGCCTTGGATGTGTCCGTGGAGCCGGACATGTCGGGTGCGGCCGCGGCCTGTGCTTCGATGCCCTTGTCGGTGAGACATGCGATGAACTTCCTGACGTTCGTATCGGTCGACGTGGCGGTGTCGCCGCCAGAAGCGACGGCGTTCGACTGGTTGCCGCCGTTCGTGGTGAACGGCGTGGAGCAGCCGGCAAGTGCCGACAGGGTGAGCGTGGATGCGATGGCGATGGTCAGGGTGCGCGGGTTGCGGTTCATGGTTCCTCCTAGTGAGCGTTGTGGTCGTCATCCATCCAACCGTGTCGTCCGTGGCGTGTCGGTGAGGTTCCGTCTTACCTTCGCATTACCGACAGGGCGGGAGGATGGGGATGATAATGGGTGGAGCACCCGAACCGTACGCATCGCACGAAAGAGGCACGACATGCGAATCCTGATCGTCGAGGACGACCGCGAACTGGCCGCCGCGTTGGACGACGCGCTGCGCTACGAAGGCTATGCGACGAGCCTCGCCGCGACCGGCACCGAGGCATTGCAGGCGCTCGCCGAACAGAACATCGACATCGTGCTGCTCGACCGTGATCTGCCGGTGCTCTCGGGCGACGCGGTGATGGCGACGATCGCCGCGAACCGCATCCCCGTCGCCGTCATCATGCTCACCGCCGCGGCCGACGTGAGCGACCGGGTCAGCGGACTCGACCTCGGCGCCGACGACTATCTGACCAAACCGTTCGCCTATCCCGAACTGCTCGCCCGCATCCGCGCGCTGCAACGTCGCGCCGGCACATCCAATACGACCGCGGCGGTGCTTTCGCGCGGCGACATCACGATCGACACGACGCGTCGGCTCGTGTTCCAAGACCACGGGCGCACGCTCGTCAAGCTCACGCCGAAGGAGTACGGCGTACTGCTCGAACTCATGCGCGCCGACGGCGGCTACGTGAACGTGCCGGAACTCTACGCGGCCGTATGGGACGATCCGACCGCCGCGGAGCCGGCCGACGTGATCAAGACCACCGTGTACTCGCTGCGCCGCAAGATCGCCGACCGCAACGCGATCGTCTCGACCCGCGGGGAAGGATACCGGTTGCAATGAACTGCATGCGCACGATCATCGCGCGGCTACGGCCACGCACGTTCAGGGCCGTCATGGTGCTGTCCATCACGGTCATATCCGTACTGATGATGGCGGCCGTCATCATCGCGCAGAACATCATCGTCGCCCGTGTCGCCGCCGAACAGAACATGGCCGTCATGTGCGTCTCCTCGTTCGACCCGTCCGACTCGTCTGACTCGTCGGGCGGTATCGATTCCGGCTCCCCGGATGCGACATCGGCAGGGATGTGCGATAAAGAGGCGGTCTCGCTCGGCGACGGGGCGAGCATCGACGTGTTCGGCCAATCCGATACGAACCAATACTCGTTCGGCATCGCCAGAACGGTGGACTCGGTCACCAGCTCATTCGTCACCACCATGCGGGTGTCATCCATCGTCATGATGATCGTGTTCGGACTGCTCGCGCTCGGCGTCGCATGGATCGTCGGCACGACACTGTCGAACCGAGTCGCCGACGTCGGCCGGCAGGTCGAGTCACTCAACCCGGACGACCTGCATGCCCGGATCGACGACACGCATGATCATGATGAGATCGGCCGACTGGTCACGTCGATTAATGGTCTGCTCGACCGCGTCCAGGCGGCGTCCGAAGCGGAGCAGCGGTTCGTGTCGAACGCGTCGCACGAGCTGCGCACGCCGATCGCCGCCGTGGAGACGAACCTCGACGCGCCGCTCGCCCAAGGCCGCTTCCCCGCCGACGTGGAACCATCCGTACGCCGTGCGCTCGCCGCGAACCGGCGTGGCGCGCAGCTCGTACAGGCGCTGCTCACGTTGTCGCGCATCCAGAACGGCGCGATCGGAGAGCAGCAGACGGCGACGGGCACGTCGAACAATGGCACGGACGCCGTCATGATTGGCAAGACAGTACCGCCGACCGCAACGGACGTCGCCGCCGGCATGGCCGGTACCGTTTGCTCGGCCGATCTGACCGGATGTGTGAACGACATGATCGACAACGTCGCGGACGACGCGGCGACGCACGGCATCACCGTGCACGCCGACGGTCTGCCGTCCGTACGCGTGGCCGCCGACCATGCGCTGCTGGAACTGGCCGTGGGCAATCTCATCCGCAATGCCGTCGTGCATAACGTGGACGGTGGCTCGGTCGACGTAACGATCACGACGGACGATGACGGCAGCGGCGACGGCGCCGGCAGGGTGATGCTGACGGTAACGAACACCACCGATGAGCGGCTTCCCGATGATCTCGATGAGCTCGTCCAGCCGTTCCACCGCGGCGAGCATTCGCGTATCAGCGCCGCGCCCGGTGTGGGGTTGGGCCTGTCGATCGTGGATGCCGCATGCGATGCGATGGGCGCGACCCTGACGCTCTCGCAGCCCGATCCCGCCACGTTCCGCGCGATAATCCGTTTTCCTCGTTAGTTAATCCTTGGACTCCCCTGAGAAGGGGAAACCTAGGTGTACTCACCGCACGTACTCCTCAAGCGTGATGCCGCGCTCGTGCATGGTCTTGGCCGCATCCGCGCCAACGTACCGGTAGTGCCACGCCTCGAACGCGTTGCCGGTCACGTCGGTCTTCCCGTCCGGATACCGCAGCACGAACCCGTACTCCCATGCATGCGCGGCAAGCCAGTCGTACACACGCTGGTTGGCGTCGGCGTCCGCTGCGCCGGCCGCGTTCAAATCCACCGCCAGGCCGATCTCGTGTTCGCTGGTGCCGGGGATCGCGACCAGTTTCTCGGCGTTCGCCCGCGCGTCCTGATCGCTCATGCCTTCGTTCTCGTACAGGAAGACCTTGTCGTGCATGATCTGCTGTTGCTGCGCGTGCGTGCGGTAGCCGGCCGTCACCTCGGGATCGAGTCCATCGGCGCGCATCGTGTCGAACATGCGCTGCAGGTCGGGGTAGATGCGTGCGTCGACCTGCTGGCCGTTGGCGAGCTGCGTAAGTTCGGGCGCGGGATAGTCGTCGGGGATGCGGTGCCACCGGTTGACGACGATCAGGTTCCATGACTGCGCGGCATATTCGGCTTCGGGGATGCCCGGCGCGAACGGTCCCCAGTGGGCGACGCGTCCCAGTCCGACCAGCGTGCCGACGATGACCGTCATGGCCGCGACCGTCGCGATGATCATCCGTGCCACGGCCTTGGCCATGCGCTCGTGACGGTACTGCGCGAAGCTGCGTACCGTTCCCCTGCCGTCGGTTGTCCGTCCGTGGTGACGTTCCTTGGTCGCGCGTCCTTGCGCGATGGGTTCCGTTGCGGTCCGTGTCATGGTTCATCCCTCCCGTGTCGGCGCAGGTCGGCGATCCGCTTGGCCGGTCTCCCGCACCGCGGTCGCATACCATATAAAAACCGTTGCGATACCTCTCAATCGTAGGAATCGCAACGGTTGCGCGCTATCGGCCGGCGGGATGAACCGGCCCTGATCCTTGGGGATGATCTCCCGGAGCCGCACCCCTAAGGGTCACCCCGGGCCGACCGTTTCGGCCGTGCGCCGGTCAGTGGGTTTCGCCCATGATCTCGGTCGCGTCGGTTTCGGCGGTCACGGCCGCTTCGATCGCGTATTCGAGGGCCTTGGCCATCGTGGCGATCTCC
Organism: Bifidobacterium ramosum; assembly: GCF_009299505.1. Lineage (GTDB taxonomy): Bacteria > Actinomycetota > Actinomycetes > Actinomycetales > Bifidobacteriaceae > Bifidobacterium > Bifidobacterium ramosum. The sequence continues at coordinate 618,909 of NZ_WBSM01000001.1, forward strand.
ATGACCGGCGTGCCGTTCGCCTTGCCGACGCCCTGTTCGACCGCGTACGGCACGTGGATGAACCCGCCCTTGATGCCGGGGAACTTGCGGTCGAGCAGGTAGAGCACGTTGTACATGATCGCATTGCACACGTAGGTGCCGGCCGTGTACGACATGAACGCGGGGATGCCGTGGTCGTTGATGTTCTTGACCATCACCTTGACCGGTAGGGTCGCGAAGTACGCGGTGTCGCCGTCGGCGCGCAGGGGCGTGTCAAACGGCTGTTCGCCGTCGTTGTCGGGGATGCGCGCCTCGGCGAGGTTGATCGCGACCTTTTCGACGGTGATCGCGGAGCGGCCGCCGGCCTGACCGACGCACAGCACGAAGTCCGGCCGTTCGCGTTCGATGGCCGCTTCGACGACCTGCGCGCTGCGCGTGAACACGGTCGGGATCTCGAGTGTGACGACCGTCGCGCCGGCGATCTCGTCCGGCAGCAGTTTGACGGCCTCGAACGCGGGGTTGACGGGTTCGCCGCCGAACGGGTCGAATCCAGTGACGAGGATCTTCTTGGACATGGTGAACTCCTTTGTCGTTTGTCGTTGGTTGGTTGTGATGACTACCGCGCGATGAGCATGTAGACGATCTGCACGACGATCATGACGAGCGCCGGCAGCACCTGGTTCTTGATCACGCCCATGCGGTCCTTCATGTCGAGCATGGCGACGGGCACGATGTTGAAGTTCGCGGCCATCGGCGTCATCAGCGTGCCGCAGTAGCCGCAGGTGAGCGCGAGGATGCCGATCACGGCCGGGTCGGCGCCGTAGGCGAGCACGAACGGCGCGCCGATGCCGACGGTCATCACGGTGATCGCGGCGAACGCGTTGCCCATGATCATGGTGAACAGCATCATGCCGATCGCGAACACGATGATGCCGACCGTCACGTTGCCCTTCGGAATCACGCCGCCGACCAGTTTGGCGATCACGTCGCCCACGCCGGCCGCGGTGAAGATCGCGCCGAGGCTGGCAAGCAGCATCGGCAGCATGCACAGCGCGCCCATCGCCGACAGCAGCCGTTCGGAGTCGTTGAGGAACACCTGCGGCTTGTTGTCGCGCGAGTACGCGTACAGGATGACCGCGGCGATCATCACGCCGATGCAGCAGCCGGTCAACGCGCTGATGGACGGGATGAGCGCGCCGATGATCGCGAACACGCCGAGGCAGAGCGCGGGCACGAAGATCTTCATGCCGATGCGCTTGAAGTTCGCGGCGACCTCGGATTCGGTGGGTGCGCTCTGGTCGGACGCGGTGCCCTTGCGCACCTGCTTGAAGATCGCGGGGATGATCATGACGATGATGAGCACGCCGTCCGCGATGGCCGGGATCCACCGGCCGAACGCGATGACGATGCCGAGCGCGGTCCAGAAGACGAACGTGCCGTAGCGCGCCTTGTTGGTCGTGTCGCGCAGGTTGCGCACGCCCGCGTACACGGACATGAATCCCATGAAGATGTAGAAGACCTCGAGGATCTTCGTGCCGACGGTCACGGTCGGGTCCATGAAGAACTGCATGTCACGCCTCCTTGCCTGCGGTCGCGGCGGCGACCGTCTTGCCGCCGTCCGTCGCGTCGCCGTAGTACTTCCTGCGCAGTCGCGCGTCCTTGACGATGTAGTAGACGGCGGCCACGCCGACTGCGATCACCGCGACCGGGATCTCGATGACGGCCATGCGCAGCAGGTCGACGTCGTAGCCGAGCGGCTTCATCGTGGACTGCACGAGCAGCGCGCCGGCCGTGCCGACGAACAGCACCTGGCCGAAGAACCATGCGATGTTCTCCATGCCGGACGCCATGCCCTTGAGCTCCTCCACGTATTCGTCCTTGGGCTCGTGGCCGGCCGCTTCGATCGCGCCGACGGCCATCGGCATGATGACGGGCCGCACGAAGCCGGCCACGCCGCCGAAGCTCACGTTGAACGCGGCGAACACGAGACGCATCACGCCGTAGATCGCGATGACCATGCCGGGCGTCGCGTTCCTCACCTTGCCGATGAGCTGCGCGGCGGCGGTCTTCAGACCGTTGCGTTCCAGCGTGCCGGTGACGAGCAGCACGATGATGAAGATCGCCATGCTGCGGTTGGATACGAACGACGTGCCAAGCGTGGTGAGGAATCCGTCGACGCCGATGCCGCCGACGAGGGCCGTCACCACGGCGGCCACGATGATGATGAGAATCGCGTCGAGCTTCAGTGCGAAGCCGACGATCACGATCGCGATTCCCAGAAGCACCAGATAATCCATGCCGGTGTACCTCCTGAAATGGTTGACTGTCCGTGCGCCGGTAATGCTCGTGGCACCGTTGCACGCTGCCCATCCAGTGTAATGCGTGAACCTTCGCCATGTCGTCACGCCACGGCGGATGGCCGCGAATCCGCGTGATCACCGTCCGCTGTTCGGCACCCCTTCGCTATAGTGGACGGTTGGACTTTGCCTGCCGCGCGACATGCGGGCGGGCGCATGACGAGACGCGGATGCAACGCGACGGATACGACGACGCGACGAACGAGAAGGACGGACTGACAGGCATGGCCATCGAAGCGCAGGGACTTGAGATTCAGATCGGGGCGCGCACGCTCCTGCACCCGACCGACTTCCATGTGGCCAAGGGCGACAAGATCGGTCTGGTCGGCCGCAACGGCGCCGGCAAGACCACGCTGACGCGCGTTATCACCGGCGACATGCTGCCGTCCGCCGGCAAGGTGCGCGTCTCCGGCAAGCTTGGCTATCTGCCGCAGGATACGCATGCCGCCGACCAGACGCAAACCGCGCTTGACCGCATGATGAGCGCGCGCGACATCGCGACGATCATCGCACGCATGCGCAAATGCGAGAAGGAGATGACCGACCCGGATCCGGACGTGATGACGCGCGCGATGAACCGGTACGACAAGATCATGCAGGATTTCGACAAGGCCGGCGGCTACGCGGCGCAGTCCGAGGCGATCGCGATGGCCGACAGCCTCGGCCTGCCGCAGGACGTGATGAACCGCGAGCTGGGCACCCTGTCCGGCGGCCAGCGACGCCGCATCGAACTGGCCCGTATCCTCTTCTCCGACGCGGACACGTTGATCCTCGACGAGCCGACCAACCATTTGGACGCCGATTCGATCGAATGGCTGCGCGGGTTTTTGAAGAAGTTCGAAGGCGGATTCCTCGTGATCTCCCACTCGACCGAATTGCTGGACGAGGTCGTGAACAAGGTGTGGCATCTCGACGCGCAGCTCGGCCAGATCGACATGTACTCGCTCGGTTGGAAGGCGTACCTGCACCAGCGCGCCGTGGACGAGGAGCGTCGCCGTCGCGAACGCGAAGTCGCCGAGAAGAAGGCCGAACGGCTTATGAAGCAGGGCATCCGCCTGCACGCGAAGGCCACCAAGGCCGTCGCCGCGCAGAACATGATGCGCCGCGCAGAACGGCTCCTCGAAAACACGTCCGAGGCGCAGAAGAAGGAGAAGGTCGCCGACATCCGCTTCCCCGAACCCGCGCCCTGCGGCCGCACGCCGATCATGGCAAAGGACATCTCCAAGGCGTACGGTTCCAACATCGTGTTCGCCGGCGTGAACCTCGCCGTCGACAAGGGTTCGCGCGTGGTCATCCTCGGCTACAACGGCGCCGGCAAGACCACCACGCTGCGCTTGCTCGCGCACATCGAACAGCCCGACACGGGCACGGTCGAATACGGCCACGGCTGCAAGATCGGCTACTTCGCGCAGGAGCACGACACGCTCGACCTCAACGCCACCGTGCTTGAGAACCTCACCCACGTCGCCCCGGAATTGAATGACACGCAGGCGCGATCCATCCTCGGCTCGTTCCTGTTCTCCGGCGACGACGCGCTCAAGCCCGCCCGCGTGCTCTCCGGCGGCGAGAAGACGCGACTCGCGCTCGCCACGCTGGTTACTTCGCGCGCGAACGTGCTGCTGCTCGACGAGCCGACCAACAACCTCGACCCGGCGTCGCGCGACGAGATCCTCAAGGCCATTGCCAAGTACGAGGGCGCGATCGTGCTCGTCACCCACGACGAGGGCGCGGTGCAGGCGCTCAATCCGGAGCGTGTGCTGCTCATGCCCGACGGCGACGAGGATTTGTGGAACGACAGCTATCTGGAGCTTGTCGCCGAGGAGTGATTCCCGGTCCCCGATGCTCCTACAATGTGTGGTGTTTCAACACATCATGGGCAAGAGGGGAATCATGAGCGAAACACAGGGCCGGATCGCGTCCGGCGAGGGCGAAACCATCCAACAGCAGGCCAAACATGCGGGAGCCGCCGTCAAGGCGGCGCTCGCCGCGAACATCGGCGTCGCCGTCGCCAAACTGTGCGCGGCCGTATTCACCGGATCATCGGCCATGCTGTCCGAATCCGTGCATTCGATCGCCGACTGCTCGAACGAGATCGTTCTCATGATCGGCGGCCGCTTCTCGAAGCATCGCACCGACGGCGACCATCCGTTCGGCCTGTACCGCGCGAAATACCTCGCGTCGTTCGTCGTCGCCACGCTGCTGTTCTTCGTCGGCGGTTTCTTCTCCACTTCCGAGGCGGTCAAGAAGATCGTCGCCGTCATCGCCGATCCCACGTTGCGCGACGCCAACCGGATGGAACTGACGGCCGCGCTCGTCGTGGTCGCGGTCAGCGCCTGCCTCGAAGGCTACGGCCTGCATTCGAGCGTCAAGGAGGCGAACGAGCGCATGACGCGCACGCGCACGCCGCACATGGGCGTCTTCCGGTTCTGGCGGCGCACCAAGTCGGCCGAACTCGCCTCCGTCATCATGGAGGACACGCTCGCACTGATCGGCCTCTCGTTCGCCGGCGCCGGCATCGGATTGGCGATCGTGCTCGACGACGAGCTGTGGGATGCGATCGGCGGTCTGATGGTCGGCCTCGTGCTGATCGCCGGTTCGCTGCTGCTCGCGTTCAAGTCCGGCTCGCTGCTGCTCGGCGAGACCGTCGACCAGGTGACCCGTGACGAGATCGTCGCCGCGGTCACGTCGACGCCCGGCGTGAACCGGCTGCTCAACATGCAGACGATTCACATGTCCGAGGACGACATCCTGCTGTGTCTCAAGGTCGAGACGTCGAAGCTCGACCGCGACTACGACGTGGAGACGGTCGACAAGATCGAACGCTCGGTGCGCGGCGCGCTGCCGTGGTACCGGTTCGAAATCTACGTAGAACCTGACGTCTTCCGCCCGGAGGCACACCGCGGCGCGTCGGCGCGCGCCTAAGCATGGTCGACGCAACGACATGATTCCATCCGCAGGGAAATGGACTCCCGCGGGTGCCGTCGTTCGGGTTGCGGTAAGGTTACGCAACGTATCAACCGAATCGCAATGCGCAACCGATGCGCAAGATCGTGAGGAACCATGGCATATTCGCACAACGCGCCGTTCCGCGCCGACGTCGTCGGCAGCTACCTGCGTCCTGCCGAACTCAAGGCCGCCCGTGCCGACTATGAGGCCGGCAGGATCGACGCCGCCGCGCTCAAGGCCGTCGAGAACCGGTGCATCACCGAGCTCGTCGCCAAGCAGAAGGCCGCCGGGCTGCACGTCATCACCGACGGCGAGTTCCGCCGCGGCTGGTGGCATCTCGACTGCATGTGGGGCTTCGCCGGCGTGGAGAAGGTCGCCATCGACCAAGGCTACGTGTTCCACGACGAGGTGACCCGCGCCGAATCCGCCCGCCTGTCCGGCAAGATCGCGTTCGACGGCACGCACCCGTTCGTCGACCATTTCAAGTTCCTCAAGACTTTCGAGGATGACACGGTCGTGGCCCGCCAGACCATCCCCTCCCCCTCGCAGCTGTACGCCGAGCTGTTCCGCCCGGAGAACATCGCATCCGTGCACGAGTTCTACGGCGATGACCAGGCCGCCTACGACCATCTGGCCGACGACACGGCCGCCGCGTTCCACGGCCTGATCATGGCCCTGTACGAGGCCGGCTGCCGCAACGTGCAGCTCGACGACTGCACGTGGGGTATGTTCTGCGATCCGAACTTCAACAGCCACTACACCCCCGAGGAGTTCGCCGCCATGCAGGAGCAGTACGCGGCGATGAACAACGCGGCGATCGCCGACCTGCCGGCCGACCTCGTCATCACCACGCACGACTGCCGCGGCAACTACCATTCGACGTGGGCGTCCGCCGGCGGCTACTCGGTCGTAGCCGACGTGCTGTTCGGCAAGGAAAACGTGGCCGCGTACTATCTCGAGTTCGACGACGACCGTTCCGGCGATTTCGCCCCGCTCGCCAAGGTCACGGGAGACAAGAAGGTCGTGCTCGGCCTGATCACGTCGAAGAAGCCAGAACTGGAGGATCCCGAGGTCATCAAGGCGCGCATCGCCGAGGCCGCGCAGTACGTGCCGCTCGATCGCCTGTGCCTGTCCACCCAGTGCGGCTTCGCCTCCACCGAGGAGGGCAACAAGCTCACCGAGGAACAGCAGTGGGCCAAGATCGCGCTCGTCCAGTCCATCGCCAAGGAGGTCTGGGGCTGAGCACGCTCCTCGTGGCGGAAAACGCTCGCTGAGACGTGTCTCAGCGAGCGTTTTCCGCCACGCACGACCACCCGTATATCCGCGTGGCGGTTTTCGCTCGCTGACGGGCGCCTCAGCGAGCGAAAACCGCCACGAGAGACGTTGTCGATCCTCTTGCGGAGCGGAGCTGACCGAGGGGATCGGTCCAGCCTCCCCGCCTACTCACCGGCCTTCGCCGCCGCCTCATTGATGCAGCGGAGCGCGTTGAGCGTGCGCGGATAGCCGATGTACGGCATGCACTGCGAGACGACCGCGATCAGGAACGCCTTCTCGTTGCCGACCCTGAGATTCGCGCCCGCATGCGCGACCAGCTGCGGTTCGCAACCGCCCTGCGCCGCCAGGAAGCACAGCGTGATCATCTCGCGCTGGCGATGGTCCAGTCCGCCGCGCGTGTAGTAGTCTCCGAAGCAGTTGCCGGCCAGCCACTTGTTGATATGCCGCGTCTCCGCCGGACCGGAATGCGCGAAGCCGCGCATGTGCTCGCCGAAGATGTCGATCTGCGCCTTCTCCCCCGCGTCGGCGCGCGTCTCCGGCGTGGTGGTGGACTGCGGCGCGAGCGGCAATGCTATGTTCCTCGACTCGAACACCTCGTTGGTCTTCTTCAGGAACGGCAGTACACGCCCGAACCCGAGATAGGCGACCGCCTGATAGACGATCTCCTTGACCTCGACCGGCGTGACGCCGGCGTCCAACGTCACCGGCAGCATCAGCTCGTAGTCGTCGAGTCCCTGGCACCCGATCAGCGTGGCGAGGATCGCCATCGCCCGTGTCTCGTCGTCCAGATCGGGATGGTTCGCCCCCGGCTCGTTGATCACCTCGTCGTACGCGAAGTTCGAGAAGAACTCCACGAATTCGGGATCGGTCTGGGCCAGCGTCTTGCCGCTGTTCCAGAACTTGTTCATTGCGTTGCGCAGTCCGTCGAACATGATCGCTCCTTACAGATCAGGGATTGGTTCGTATACGTGGATTCGCACGGCGGTCACTGTCCGGCCTTGCCGCCGACCTGCAGTCGCTTGACTTTCTCCACGATGTCGCGGTTCTCCTCGAGCAGCTGTTCCGCATCCCGTTCGCGGCCTTCGGCGATGGCGCGCCAGTACAGCGTCTTGAACGAGACGTACGCCTGCTGCATGCGGATGCTTTCGGCACGTGCAGCCAGCCGCAGCGACTGGGCGTCGAGCAGTTCCATTTGCCGGCGTGCGCCCTCCGGACCGTCGAAGCGGTTCTTCAGATACTCGCGCATCGCGTCGATCGGCATGCCGGTGGCGGACAGGCAGGAGACGATGGAGATGGCTTCAAGGTCGTCGTCGGAGTAGGCGCGGTGGCCGGAGCTCGGGTCGCGGGCGATGGGGTCGATGATGCCGATCTGTTCGTAGTAGCGCAGCGTCGATTCGGGCAGGCCCGAGATCATCGATGCTTCGCGGATCGTGTGCCAGGTGGTGGTTGTGGTGCTCATGATTCGTACTCTAAATACTTCAAGTACTTGAAGTAAATCGACGACACGCCAGTCGCCACTGCGGAAACCTTGGGAAACACACGATGCGATATTTCATATGACATCGACTTACATATGAAACAGTATTATCCATATTTCATATGTAACTGAGTGTCATATGAAAATATACAGACAGTACCGCGCCCTACGAATGTGACGCGTGCATACAACAAAGGTCTCCGCCGCATCCGCAGACGGAGACCCCTCGACCGGTCGTCATCGCTTACTGATTGCCATCAACTGATCGGCGTCACCACCGACCGTCGTCACAGCAGCGCGCACGCGTCGGACGCGACCGACAGCAGCGTTCCAAGATCGGCATCGCCCGGCGTCGCACACCGTCGCTCCCACTCCAACAGCACCTCGACCGCGCCGGCGACCACCAACGTCACGGTCATCCGCAAGGCGAAATTCACATCGTCGCCTTGCGCATCCCGCCCCACGCGGCCATCGCCGCGCCGATCATCGCCGGCCACCATCCGCACGACCGCATCCGTCCACTGCGGGATGCGCGCATACAGTCCGGCCGTCAATGTGGCATCCGACCGCACGACACGCAGCCATGCCATCAACCCGTCCGCCTGCGCCTGACTGATCGCGCCGAAGGTCCCGGAAGCGACATGACGCGCCAGCTCGGCCGCGGATGTCGCAGCGTTCGCCGACGATACGACACGACGCAACGCGGCGAACGGTTCGCCGTCGAGGTCGAATCCGAAGATCAGATCCTCCTTCGCGGGAAAATACCGGAACAGCGTGATCGTCGACACCCCGGCCTCATCCGCGATCCGGCGCACGGTCACCGCCGCATACCCGTGCTGCGCGAACAGCCGCATCGCGGTCTCGCGTATCGTCCGCCGCGTCTCGTCGCGTTTGCGCCGCTGCCATCGCATCCGGGTCGCCGTCGCCTTCAACGAGATGCCGCGCTGGTCAAGCAACGTCCGAGAACCTCCGCCCGAGCGCCGCCCCTCCGCTTCACGCTCCACTCCCCCACCGAGCCGGTCCGCCATCGAAACTCCTCACGTTCCCAACACCATGCGCATATGCGTCCCATTGTAAAACCGGCACGCCGCTCGCAGCGTAAGCACAGCCGACCGGCGGGAACACGGGTAAAGTAGTGCAGACAGAAGCGGTTCGCCGCGCACTCACACGATTCACACAAGGGGGTTGGCATCATGGCCGAGATCATGGCTGGGCACAATGACGAGAACAGGTTGCACACGTTGCGGCACGCCGCATACGTCGCCGCCGACGTGCGCGCGATGGAACGCCCTCTGCTGGAGAACGGCGTGCCGTTGATGCGCATGGCGGCCACGGCCGTCGCCCATACGGTCGCCGACCTGTTGGACGCCGAGGGCATGGCCTTGGAGGACGCGCGCGTCACGCTGCTCGCCGGTGCGGGCGACAACGGCGGCGACGGCCTGTACGCGGCGGCCGCGCTGGCGGGCAACGGCGCGGCGGTGACGGCCGTGGCGGTGGGCCGCACGATCCACGAGGAGGCGTTCGCCGCGTTCGTACGCGCCGGCGGCAAGGTGCTCATCCTCGATCCGGCGTCCGAGATTCCCGGTTGCTCGGCCGGGTTCAGCGCGGGCGAGGCCGGCGAGCGCCTGCAGGCGGCGGTCGAGCTGGCGCGGCATTCGCATGTGATCATCGATGCGATGACCGGCATCGGCCTGTCCGGCACATTGCGCGGCATCGCCGGCACGATGGCCGCCTCACTCGGCGTGGACGGTACGGTGCCTGATCGTACGGCGTTGCCGGATGGCGACACGGCCGGCGAATTCCCGTTCGTCGTGGCCGTGGACGCGCCGTCCGGCGTGGGCATGGATGACGGCGCGATCACTGGACCGTATATTCCGGCCGATGTGACGGTGACGTTCGGTGCGCTCAAGCCGTGCGCGATCCTGCCGCCTGCTTCCTACGCGTGCGGCAAGGTGACGCTGGTCGATTTCGGGTTCGACATCGACGGCCACGCCCCGCTGGTCGAAGTGGTGTCGGGCGATAACGCGAGCGAGGCGATCCGCCTGCCGCGGCTGGCCGACACGAAGTATGCGCGTGGCGTGACGGGGCTGATCACCGGTTCGGTGCGCTACCCGGGCGCGGCGGTATTGTCGAGCCGGGCCGCGGCCGCGACGAACGTGGGCATGATCCGCTACATGGGTCCCGAGCGCACGCGCTCGATGGTGCTGGCCGCGGTGCCGGAGGCTGTGATCGGCAAGGGTCGCGTGCAGTCGTGGGTCGTGGGTTCCGGCGTGCCGGATGGTGCCGCGGACGAGGACGACATGGACGTGCAGCGACAGACGATCGCGAAGCTGCTGTCCCACTATGCGGTGGGCGAGGATGCGGCCGATCCCGATCTCGCGTTCGAGATGCCGCCGGTCGTCGTGGATGCGGGCGCGTTGGATCTGCTGCCGGACGAGGTGCCGCCGCAGGTGGTCGTCACGCCGCATGCGGGCGAGCTGGCGGCGTTGCTGGTTGATCGCGGTGAGGATGTGGACGCGCATGACGTGCAGTTGGAGCCGTTGCGTTGGGCGGTGCGCGCGCATGAGCTGACCGGTGCGACGGTGCTGCTCAAGGGCGCGGTCAGCATTGTGGTCGGCGAGGTCGAGGATGCGAATGACGACGACGCCACCGTTCGACCGACGGTGACGGGCGGCGGCGTGGACGCGCAGGCGGCGCGACGCAGGACGGCCGGCTCGCTGGATGGCGACGAGGCGGACGACATCGAGTTCGAGGGCGCCGGTGACGCCGCGGCGACGGCCGGCGGACGCGTGCGGATTCTGGTCGCCGGCCGCGCGCCGGCGTGGCTGGGCACCGCCGGCGCGGGCGACGTGCTGGCCGGCATGACCGGCGCGCTGCTCGCCCAGCAAGATGAGGATGCGTCGATCGTCGAGACGGTGGCGGACGCCGCGTACCTGCACGGTTATGCGGCGGCGATCGCGTCCGCGTCCGATCAGCGCGGGTTCAATCCGCCGACGGTGTACGGCACGGCGCCGAGCCGTTCGGTCGGTTCGCTCGGCCATCCGATCGTCGCCTCCGATGTGGTGGCCGCGATCCCGGCCGCATTCCATAAGCTGCTGTCCTGACCGGTTGGCCGATCGGGCAGTCGATCGACACCCCGTCCGAAAACGCCCCGCCCATCCCCTCCTCGCAATCATATGGGAGGGCAACCTCGGGCTGCACACGCAAACCGTTCCGTTCACGTGTGCAGCCCGAGGTTGCCCCGGGTGGTTTCCTGTGGTTGCACACACCGGCCGGCCCTCCGGCGTGTGCAACCACAGGAAACCACCGTCACAAGCAGCCGCTATGTTGGTAAGCATCCATCTCCAGAGCAGTCCAAGGAGCGTTCATGTCCGACCAGTCCCACATCACCGACGTCATTTTCGATTTCTGCGGCGTTCTGCTCGACTGGCAGACCCGTGCCTGTCTGGAAGGCCATTTCCCCGACGACGTGGTGGCCGCGATCTGCGCCGACGACGATCCGCACGGCTTCTTCCACTACGAGGATCGCATGGACGCCGGCGAGGATTTCGCCAGCATCTACCCGGATGTCGTGCGCGAGCAGGGCGAGGACATCGCGCGGATCTTCCAGTACTACATCGACCATTACGATGACGCGCTGCCGCGCACACTGCCCAGCATGGTCGAACTACTCGAGGACCTCAAACGCCACGGCTACGGCGTGTGGGGCCTGACGAATTGGTCGCATGAAACGTTCCATCTTGCGTTCGAGAAGTTCCCGCATCTGGCCGAACTGCTGAACGGCACGGTCGTCTCCGGCGTGGAGAAGATGCACAAACCGAACGCCGACATCTACGAACTCGCGCTGACCCGTTTCGGCCTTGACGCCGGACAATGCGTGTTCTTCGACGACACCGCGAAGAACGTGGTCGGCGCGAACGAGGTCGGCATCCACGGCATCCTCTTCGAAAACGCACTGCAGGCCCGCGAATCCCTCGCCGCGCTGGGCGTGCGCCTGTAGTAACAATCTCATATCGATAAGAAGGAAGCCTGTATGCACGCATGCCGTGCATACAGGCTTCCTTCTTACCACTCCTTTTACCGCTTCGTTCCCTTCAAGCCGGTGTACAGCGTGTAGTAGCGGCCCTGCTGGGCGATGAGCTCGTCGTGCGTGCCGCGTTCGATGATGCGGCCCGCCTCGATCACCATGATGCAGTCGGCGTTGCGGATCGTGGACAGCCGGTGCGCGATCACGAACGTGGTGCGTCCCTTCATGAGCTCGTCCATGCCGGCCTGCACGAGCGACTCGGTGCGCGTGTCGATCGACGAGGTCGCCTCGTCCAAAATCAACGCGGGCGGGTCGGCCACGGCGGCGCGCGCGATCGCGAGCATCTGCCGCTGGCCTTGACTCAGCGACGCGCCGTCGCCGGTCAGCTGCGTGTCATAGCCGTTCGGCAGCTTCTCGATGAACGTGTGCGCGTTGGCGAGCTTGGCCGCGGCGATCACCTCCTCATCGGTCGCGTCGAGCCGGCCGAAGCGAATGTTCTCCATGATCGATCCGGAGAACAGATGCGTGTCCTGCAGCACCATGCCGAGCGACCGGCGCAGGTCGGACTTGTGGATGTCGGCGATGTCGATGCCGTCGTACGTGATCGTGCCGGAGTCGATGTCGTAGAATCGGGTGATCAGGTTCGTGATCGTCGTCTTGCCGGCGCCGGTCGAGCCGACGAGCGCGATCTTCTGGCCTGGTTTGGCGAACATCGTCATGTCGTGCAGGATCGTCTTGCCGGGCACGTAGCTGAACGTCACATGATCGAGTCGGATGTCGCCGCGCATCGGCACGATCCGCCCATCCGACGAACGCCAACCCCACTGATCGGTACGGTCGTCCGTCTCGTGCAACGCACCGGTCGCAGCGTCGCGACGCACACTCACCAGCGTGGTCTTGCCGTCGTCCGATTCGACTTTCTGGTCGAGCAGCTTGAAGATACGGTCCGCGCCGGCCAAGCCCATGACGATCGCGTTGAGCTGCTGGCTGACCTGGCTGATCGGCATCGTGAAGCTCTTGACGAACGTCAGGAAGCTCACCAGTCCGCCCAGCGTGAGTCCGGTCACGCCGTTGACGGCAAGCCAGCCGCCGACGAGCGCGCACAGGACATACGCCACATAGCCGAGCTGGTTGTTGATCGGCCCGAGGAAGCCGGAGAACATGTTCGCCTTGTTGGACGCGTCGAACAGCCGGTCGTTGCGTTCGCGGAAATCGGCTTTGGCCGCGGACTCGTGCGTGAACACCTTGACGACCTTCTGACCGCTCATCATCTCCTCGACGTAGCCGTTGAGCTCGCCGACCGACTTCTGCTGGCGGGAGAAATACGTGCCGGACTTACCGGTCATGACCTTCGTCATCCAGATCATGAGACCGGACACGACGAGCACGACCACGGTCAGCGGCACGCTCAGGTAGATCATGCTGAACAGGATCATGACGATGCTGAACACCGAGTTGATGATCTGCGGGATGGACTGCGAGACCATCTGGCGCAGCGTGTCGATATCGTTGGTGTACAGGCTCATCACGTCGCCGCGCGTGTTCGTGTCGAAGTAGCCGAGCGGCAGACGCTGCATGTGCGTGAACATGCGGTTGCGCAGCTTCATCATGAACCCTTGCGTGATGAACGCCTTGAGCACGGCGCTCACCGCGTTGGCGACGATGCCGGCCGCGTAGATCGACGCCATCACGCCGATCGCGCCGAGCAGCGGGCCGAAGTCGTGGTCGTGCGAGGTGAGCATCGGCGTGATGTAGTTGTCGATGAGCGTCTGGAAGAACAGGTTGCCGCGCACCTGCGCGTAGATCGTGACGACGATGAGCGCGATCACGATGCCGTACTGCACGCCGTACATGCCGAACACGAACCGCATGAGCCGCATGAAGATGCGGAATGGATGGTCGAGTTCGCGTCCCTGTTTCGCGCCGGCGGCCATACGGCCGGCATTGCCACGTGGACCGGGCATCAGCGCACCTCCTTGTCGTCGACATCGTTTCGGACGTCATCCTGTGTGTCGCCGGTTACGGCGTTCGTATCGTTCGCGTCACTCGCCGCACCCGTCACCTCCGACGACAGCTGCGCGAACTGCTCCTCGTCGAAGTCGCCGCCGCCCTGCGTCTGCAGTTCGACGATGCTACGGTAGATCTCGTTCGATCGCATGAGCTCGTCGTGCGTGCCGACGCCGCTGATCCGCCCGTCGTCGAGCACGACGATCATGTCCGCATCCTGCACGCTGGAGATGCGCTGCGCGATGATGATCTTCGTCACGTCGGACATCTGGCTGGCGAATGCATGCCGGATCTTCGCGTCGGTGCCGGTGTCGACCGCGGATGTCGAATCGTCCAGGATCAATACCTTCGGGTCCTTGAGCAGCGCACGCGCGATGCACAGGCGCTGCTTCTGGCCGCCGGAGAAGTTCTGGCCGCCCTGCTCGACCTTCGACTCGTAGCCGTCGGGCAGCCTGTCGATGAATTCGTCGGCGCAGGCGATCGCGCACGCGCGCCTGCAGTCGTCGACGGTCGCGTTCGGGTTGCCCCAGCGCATGTTGGACAGGATCGTGCCGGAGAACAGCACGTTGTTCTGCAATACGACGGCGACCTTGTCGCGCAGCACGGTGCGGTCGTAGTCGCGCACATCCACGCCGCCGACCGTGAGACTGCCGCCGGTGACGTCATACAGGCGCGGGATGAGGTTCACGAGCGTGGTCTTGGACGAGCCGGTGCCGCCGATCACGCCGACGACCGAGCCGGACGGGATCGTCAGGTTGATGTCGGTGAGCACGTTCTCGGGGCCTTTGGCGATGAGCTGGCGGGTGGCTTCGATGCGACGCTTCGCGGCCGGGTCATTTTCCGAGAGCTTGACGGCCGGATAGGCGAAGTCGACGTGACGGAACTCGATCGAGCCGTCGCGTACCTGTTCGACCGGATGCGCGGCGACGGGCATGTCGTCCTTCTCCTCGAGCACTTCGGCGATGCGGCGGGCGCTGGCGGACGACATGGTGATCATCACGATCGTCATCGACAGCATGACCAGGCTCATGAGGATGTTCATGCAGTACATGAGCAGACTGGTCAGGTCGCCGGTGGTGAGCTGGTCCTGCACGATGAGGTGCGAGCCGACCCAGCTGATGAGCAGCAGACACCCCCACACGGTGGTCTGGATGATCGGGTCGACGGCGGCGAGCACGAGCTCGGCTTTGAGGAAGATGTCGTAGATGCGCTTCGACGTGGCCTTGAACACGCGCGTCTGCATGCCTTCGCGGGCGAACGCCTTAACCGCGCGCATGGCGGTAACGTTCTCCTCGACGGACTCGTTCATCGCGTCGTATTCGGGGAACGCCTGGCGGAAGTATTTCGCGGCGATGTTCATGAGGATGCCGAGGATGGTGCCGAGCACGACGACCGCGCCGAGGTAGATCAGGGCCATCGTACCGGAGACGACGAACGCCATGCACATGGCGATGATGAGGCTGGAGAACGCGCGCGGCACCATACGCAGGATCATCATGAACGCGTTCTGGATGTTCATCACGTCGGTGGTGAGGCGGGTCACGAGGCTCGGCGTGGAGAACCGGTCGATGTTCGAGAACGAGAACGTCTGAATGTTGTCGTACTGGTCCTGGCGCAGGTTCTTCGCGAAGCCGGTCGCAGCACGCGAACCAAACACCGAGCCGAGACACCCGACGGTCAGGCCGCACAGAGCCATGAGCACCATGAGCCCGGCCGTGCGGGAGATCACGCCCATGTCGCCCTTCTCGACGCCTTGATCGATGAGCGTGGCCATGAGCAGCGGGATGATCATCTCGCATGCCACTTCGCCTATCATCCATATCGGCGTCAGGATCGAATCCCGTTTGAATTCGCCGACATGTCGCAACAGTATTCGTACCGTCTTCACTTGCCGTTCCTTTGATGATGGTCGCTGCGTTGCCGGGCGGCTGTGCCGGACGCAACGGTTGTGAACGCAAACAAGACTAGCAACACCGCAGGCCGGCGCGTTTCGCCGTATCCCATATGCCGGTCATCCCCGCCGAAAACCGTCATAACGACACTTGCGGTACTGTTCTATACTACAACAGAACAGTACCGCAAGTGTTATATATACAGTTGCGAATCGCTTGCAATCAAGCCGATTCGCAACAGCCTTCCGTCTCGGCCGAGCCATCGATCAGTCGATCAGCTTGTACCCGTGCGAGGCGACCACCGACTTGAGTTTCGACAGATAGTCCTCCGCCGCCTTCGACAGCTTCGCGCGCTCGTTGGTGATCCAGCCGACGAGCATCGTCTCATCCGAGTCGAGCGGCACGGTGACGATCTTCTCGTTGTTGAGATCGCCATTGTCGATGCCGGTGCACACCGTGTAGCCGTTGAGACCGACGATGAAGTTAAGGATCGTCGCACGGTCGGTCACGTTGATCTGCTTCGGATTGTATTCGGGCCACACGGCCTCTTCCGCGAAGTAGAAGCTGCCGTCCTCGCCCTGCTCGTACTGGATGAACGGATAGGGCTTCAAGTCCTCCATCGTGAGCTTCTTCTTGCCGGCCAGCGGGTTGGTGCGGGCAAGGAACACGTGCAGCGGGGCGCGGAACAGCGGATGGAATTCGAGGTGCTTCTCGCGCAGCAGCTTGCCGATCACGTCCTTGTTGAAGTCGGACAGGTACAGGATGCCGATCTCGGAGAGCATGTTGGCGACCTGGTTGATGATGTCCTTGGTACGCGTCTCGCGGATCGTGAACTCGTATTCGTCGGACTTGATCGAGTTGATCATCTCGACGAACGCCTCGACGGCGAACATGTAGTGCTGGGTGGACACGGAGCACAGCTGTTTGCGCGGCTTCGCGTTCTTGTAGCGCTCCTCGAGCAGGGCGGCCTGATCGAGTACCTGACGCGCATAGGTGAGGAACTCCGCGCCGTCGACGGTCAGGGCGATGCCCTGCGACGAGCGGGTGAAAATCTCGATGCCCAGCTCGTTCTCGAGTTCCTTCACGGACGAGCTCAACGCGGGCTGCGAGACGTACAGTTCATGCGAGGCCTCGTTCATCGACCCGCACTCCACGATCTTGACGATATATTTCAGCTGCAGCAGTGTCATAACCTACGTTTATACCATCCGCCCGCTACGTGAGGCGCGTTTATAAGTCCGATTCCCGTGTATGATGTGAAGCGTTCAGACAAAACATCGGCGGCTCGATATGCCAGAATCGCCGGAACGGCAAGGACTTACTTACGTTGATTATTCGATAAGCGGCACCGGCGGACGGCTTCACGGGTGAGGCATATCCGTATGGACACGCTTGTCGCACGGCTCCGCGCATGGATTCGCTTCGAATCGAATCCATGGCGGCGTCGCCGTCCTTGCATATGCCGTTCGCTTATTGGTGCCATACGCAATCACATCCATCACGCCGCGGACCGTCGTCCCGCAATCATCAGCGTGACGCCGGTCCACGGCAAACGTACCGCATTGGAGCACCATAATGTCACCGAATTCCGTACTCGCACTGTCCCATATCACCTTTACCTATCCCGAAGCTCCGGAACCGCTGTTCACCGACATATCGGTCACGTTCCCCCGCGGCTGGACGGCCGTATTGGGCGACAACGGCATCGGCAAAACCACGCTGATCCGCATTGCGCTCGGCCGTCTCCGTCCCGATTCCGGCGCCATCTCCCCCGCCCCGGGCGGCATCGTCGCCGGATACTGTCCGCAGAACACGGACGAGACGCCGGCGAATCTGGACGATTTCGCCAACGACTGGTCACCGGAGGCATTGGCCATCCGTCGCGATCTCGGCATCGGCGACGACTGGCCATGGCGCGTGGATACCTTGTCCGGCGGCGAGGCGAAACGACTGCAGATCGCATGCACGCTGGCATTGCACCCGGACGTGCTCGTGCTGGACGAGCCGACGAACCATGTGGACGCGATGACCCGCGAGCGCATCATCGCCGCGTTGCGCGCGTTCGACGGCATCGGCGTTCTCGTATCGCATGACGTGGCGTTGATGGACGCGGTGGCCGACCGTTGCGCGTTCTTCGAGCGCGACCATGTGCGCGGAAGAAATGTGACCGTCGTGCGAACGCGTCCGGGCAACTATGCCGTCGCATCAGCCAGCGCGGCGATCGACCGGCAGTCCGCGGATGCGATGTTGCGCGACGCTCGCCGCGAATCCGCGCGACTGTCGTCGGTCAAGACACAGCGCAAGCATGATGCGACGTTGGAGGTGTCGTCGGCCAGGAATCATCGGTTCGTCGATCCCAAGGACCATGACGCGCGCAGTGCGATCAAGTACAACCACAATCCGAGCAGTCTCGGACCGGCGAGCGCCCGCATCGACGCACAGGTCGAGGCCGCGCAGGAACGTGCGGCGGACATCGTCACCGCGGCAAAACGCTATGACGGCGATCTCTGGATGGATGCCGAGTCGAGCAGCCGACGCGAACTGGCGCGGCTGCCGGAAGGATTCATCGCCTATGGGACCGACGGTGATGGAAACCGCGGCGAGAACGTTTCCGGCAGCGGTGTCACCATTCCGATGCTGACGGTCGGCGCGCACGATCATATCGGCATCAATGGCCCGAACGGCACCGGCAAAACCACGCTGGTCAAGGCACTATTGCGTGCGGTCACGCAGGACGAGCAGCGTACCGGGCTTCCTGTACCGCGGCTGACGATCGCACAGAACACCACGTCTGAGGATGCCCGATGGGCGATGGAAACGTTGGGCGCATTACCGGCAAAGGAACGCGGCGTCGTGCTGTCGTCCGTCGCGCAACTCAATGCCGACCCGGATCGGCTGCTTGCCGGCGGCAACCCGTCGCCGGGCGAACTGCGCAAACTGCTGCTGTGCCTGGGGCTACGTCGGCATCCGCATCTGATCGTCATGGACGAGCCGACGAATCATCTTGATCTGCATTCGATCCAAGCGTTGGGCCGCGCGCTGGCGCGGTACCCTGGCGCGCTCATCCTCGTCTCCCATGACGAGTGTTTTCTCAGGCAGACCACCACGATCCGCTGGTCATTGCATCCAAGTCCCCACGGGTACGCGCACCTGCATGTTCGCAACTGAACTAGCCGGCGACGCATCAGACATCGCATGAAGGCCGTAACTCAACATGTACACGACATTCATGTTGAGTTACGGCCTTCTCCGAGCCCCGCAACGACCGTAACTCAACAGTATGATGACGTTCTTGTTGAGTTACGGTCGTTTCGGACATGAAAAACGGCCGTATCTCAACATGTTGACGATGATGATGCTGAGTTACGGCCGTACGATGTCGCGCGTGGGGAATCAGGCGCCGTACTGGGCGAGGTAGGCGTCGGCGGCGGCCTTGATCTCGGGTGTCACGTACGGTTCGCCGGACGCGGTGGTGATGTGCTGGCCGGCCTCGAAGATCTCGCGCACGTTGGCGATGGCGAACACCGGGAAGCCGAACTCGGCCTCGACGGCCTTGACGGCGGACAGGTCGGAGTCCTTGGTCTTCTCCATGCGGTCGACCGAGAGCACGAGGCCCACGACCTCGACGTCCGCTTCGGCCTTGAGCTTGGGGATGACCTCGCGCACGGCGGTGCCGGCGGTCATCACGTCGTCGACGAGCAGCACCTTCATACCGTCCTTGAGCTGCGTGCCGACCATCATGCCGCCGTCGCCGTGGTCCTTCTTCTCCTTGCGGTCGAACGTGTAGCCGATCTCCATGCCGTGCGCGGAGGTCAGCGCGATCGCGGTGGACACGCCCAGTGGGATGCCCTTGTACGCCGGGCCGAACACGGTGTCGATGTCGGCGGGCAGATTGCCGGCCTTGATTTCCTCGGCGATCTTCTCGGCGTAGAACGCGCCGAGCGTGGCGATCTTGCGACCGTCGTTGAACGCGCCCGCGTTGATGAAGTACGGGGACTTGCGGCCGGACTTCAGGGTGAAGTCGCCGAACTTGAGCGCCTGCGAGTCGAGCAGGAACTCGGTGAAGCGATGGTCGAGCGATGCGGTGGTCATGATGTTCTCCTTATCGAAACCGCGGCTCCCCGGTGGAACGGGGAGCCGAAACATACGTCATACGGTGCCGTCAGCGCCAGGTCTCGCCCGCGGCGAGCTTCGCCGCAAGCTCCGGACGTGAGTCGAGCAGGTCGTCGAGTTCGCGCGCCACGCGGATCGGCGCGGTCGGATCGTACAATGCGGCCGCGCCCACTTCGACGGCGTTCGCGCCGGCGTACAGGAATTCGAGCGCCTTCTCGCCGGAGTCGATGCCGCCGATGCCGATGATCGGGATGTCCGGCAAGGCCTGGCGCACGCGCCATACGAAGCCGAGCGCGATCGGGAAGATCGCCGGGCCGCTCACGCCGCCGGTGCGGTTGGAGATGATCGGCTCGCCGGTGCGGATGTCGATGCGCATGCCGACGAGCGTGTTAATCAGGCTCAGCGCGTCCGCGCCCGCTTCGGCGGCGGCGCGTGCGATGGTCGCGATGTCGGTCACGTTCGGCGACAGCTTGACGATCATCGGCTTGGACGTGAGCTTGCGCAGGTGGCCGATGAGTCGGCTCAATGCGACCGGGTCGGTGCCGACGGACATGCCGCCGTGGCTCACGTTCGGGCAGCTCACGTTGATTTCGAGCATGTCGGCCGGCGAGTCGGCGAGTTTGGCGACGACCTGCGCGTAGTCGTCGTCGCTGTGGCCGGCGACGTTGGTGACGACGGTCGCGCCGAGTTCCTTGAGCTTGGGCAGTTCGTCGACGAGATAATGGTCGACGCCGGGGTTCTGCAGGCCGACCGCATTGACCATGCCGGCCGGGGATTCGGCCGTGCGCGGGCCGGGATTGCCTTCCCACGGCACCGGGGAGACGCCTTTGGTGGAGATCGCGCCCATCTGGCTCACGTCGTAGAACCAGCGGCAGGCGGCCAGCTGGAACGTGCCGGACGCGGTGCCGACCGGGTTCTTCCATTCGACGCCGGCGACGACGGTCTTATGCTTCCACTCGTACTTCTCGTACACGTTGATCGGGGTGTTGCCGTTCTCGGTCATCGTCTCACGCCTCCCATCCGAGCTGTTCCGCGGTGAACACCGGGCCGTCCGAGCACACCTTCTTGCGGCCTTCCACGGTATCGACCACGCACACCACGCAGGTGCCGTAGCCGCAGCCCATGCGTTGCTCCATGCTCAGCTGGCTCGGGATGTCGCGCTTGGACGCCCACTGCGCCACCGCCTTCATCATCGGCAGCGGACCGCAGGACAGGATCACCGGCGCAAGACCGTCGCGACTGAGTTCGCCGGCGGCTTCCATCCGGTCGAGCAGCGTGATGACGTTGCCTTCGGATTCGTCGATGCTCACCGTCGCGTCCGCGTAACGGGATACGTACTGGTCGGCGAAGTGATCGTTGCGGTAACCGAACACGGCGGTGGTGCGCACGCCGTCGTTCGACTGGAGATGCTGTGCGGTGTAGATGAGCGGCGGCACGCCGAGACCACCGCCGACGAGGATGTAATGCGACGCGGTCTTCGTGTTGAACGGACGACCGAGCGGGCCGAGCACGTCGATATGGTCGCCGGCCGTAAGTCCGGAGAATTCGGCGGTACCCTTGCCGACGACGGCGAAGATGACGCTCACCAGATCGCCGTCCACTTCGCTTACGCCGAACGGGCGCGGCAGCAGTTTCATCGGATCGTGGCTGAACAGGTTCACGAACTGCGCCGGACGGGCGTGCTTCGCGATGTACTGATCACGGAACGTGAGACGGTACACGCCGTCGGTGAGTTTCGTGACCTCGGTGATCTCGACCGTATGGCGGCCGGGGAAATAGCCGGCTTCGGTCGCTTCGGCGACCACGTCGGCGGTGGGGGTGAAGGTTGCTGTAGGCATTGCTTCCGTGATTCTCCTCGTCTGCATCAATCTATTCAGCGCCAATATTCCAGCTTACGCTAAGGTCTGCCGCAGCCACCGGCTTACCGGTACACGTTCACGCGCAGATCGTCGCGCATGTCGCCGGCGGCCTGACGTGCCGCGGAGGCGACCAAATCGAGCGCCTCATCCGCGCTCATGTCCTCGTGGTAGTCGCCGGTCTTCTTCCATGCACCGATGATGCCGCGCGACGAGTTGACGATCGCACCGGAACCGTTCTTGTCGAACATGCCGGCGACACCCGCGGCCGTGCCGCCCTGTGCGCCGTAGCCGGGCACGAGGAAGAACGTGTGCGGCATGCGTTCGCGCAGCGCCGCGCCTTCCTCGGGGTGGGTGGCGCCGACGACCGCGCCGACGCGCGAGTAGCCGTGGCTGCCGATGGTCGCGCTCCCCCAGCCTTCGACCAGGTCGGCGACGTGCTCATAGAGCTTGCCGCCGTCGGCGAGGTCGAGTTCCTGCAGTTCCTTGCTGGACGGGTTCGACGTGCGCACGAGCACGAAGATGTCCTTGTCAGCGGCCGCCGCCGCGTCCACGAACGGCGTGATGCCGTCGGTGCCGAGGTACGGGTTGACGGTGACCGCATCCTCATGCCACGGGTCGAACGGCTGCATGCCGTCCTCGAAGCCCGCGACGCCGCTCAGGTGTCCGGCGTAGGCGGCGGCGGTCGAGCCGATGTCGCCGCGCTTGATGTCGCCGAGCACATAGAGCCCCTGCTGCTGCGCGTATTCGCAGGTCATCGTGTACGCGTCGACGCCGGCCGGGCCGATCGCCTCGTACATGGCGATCTGCGGTTTGACGGCGGGCACGATGTCGGCGACCGCGTCGATGATCGCACGGTTGAATTCGAAATAGGCGACGGCGAGTTGCGCGGCCGGGATTTCGGCCGGATCCTCGACGGAGTCGCGCACTTCGTCGGCGAACGATGCGACGACCTGCGGCGGCACGAGCGCCGGCGTCGGGTCAAGTCCGACCACGCTCGGGTTCTGCGCGTTCTCGATCGCTTCGATCAGTCGATCCATAAACGTTGTCCTTTCGTTGGGAAGAGTGATGGTGGCCACCGTTGATGCGGCTCCCCTCTATGAGGGGAGCCGTCAGCGAAGCTGACTGAGGAGAGCCACGACGCGTTATGCCATCGATTACCGAATCCGGCTGAACACCAGTTTCGAGCCGATCACCGTGGCGAGCGGCCGTCCGGTCACCTGCCATCCGCCGAACGGCGTGTTGCGTGCGGCCGAGTGGAACTGTTCAGGATCCACCGTCCAGGATTCCTTCGTGTTCAGGATCACCAGATCGACGTTCTCGGGATGCTCGACCTTGCTCAGGTCCAGCGTGCGCTTGACCGCGCACTTGGACGACGTGTTGAGCAGCCCGGCCACGTCGGTCGGCACATGGCCCATGAGATGCTGCGGCGCGACTGACATCAGCTCGATGAGCCGCTGATCGTCGATGTATCCACCCTCCACGAGCACCTTGTGTGCCACGCCATACGCGCATTCCAGCCCGATGATGCCGTTCGGCGCGTCGAGGAACCCACGTTCCTTCTCTTCGAGCGTATGCGGCGCGTGGTCAGTGGCGAGCATGTCGACCGTGCCGTCGGCGATCGCGGCGATCGTCGCCTGACGGTCGGCCGCGGAGCGCAGCGGCGGGTTCATTTTGGCCAGCGTGCCGTACTTCAAGAGATCCTCGTCGCACAATGCAATGTAGTGCGGTGCGGTCTCGCAGGTGACCGGCAGGCCTTCGGCCTTCGCGTTGCGGATCGCGTCGAACGAGATCGCCGTGCTCACGTGCTGGAAGTGCACGTGGACACCGGTTTCGCGGGCCTTGTCGATATCCCGCGCCACGATCTTCAGCTCGGTGTCCTCCGGGATGCCGGGCACGCCGAGTTCGCGCGCGACCGGACCGTCGTTGACCGCGCCGGTGTCGTGGTGTTCGCAGTGTTCGATCAGATACAGACCGGTGTCCTTGACGTTGCGCAGCACGTCGTCGAGAATCGCGGGAGTCACGGCGGAACCGTCGTCGCTGACCGCGGTCACCGGATGGGCGATCTGGTATGCGTCCTTGGCTTTCCCGCGCACGGTCGCGGACGACGGTAGGTAATCGCGCCAACGGGCCGGATCGGTGGCCTCGCCGCCGACGCGTCCCTTTGACGCGCACACGCACAGGTCGTAGCGTACCGGCAGCGCCGTGCCGTGCGCGGCCTCGTAGTGCTGCAGGTAGTCGATCACCGTGCCATAGCCGGCATCGAGCACTTCGGACGCACCGGACTCGTCGGTCGTGACCGGCTCGCCGTCCATCGCGGGCACGGTATTCGGCATGATGAGCACATTCGTGTAGCCGCCCGACGCGGACGCGCGGCAGCCGGAGATCATCGACTCCTTGTACGTCTGGCCGGGATCGCGGAAGTGCACGTGCGGATCGGCGAATCCGGGCGCGACGGTCAGGCCGGTCGCGTCGAACTCGCCGTTCGTCACCGCGTCTGGTTCGCTGAACAGTCGGCTCGCGTCGGCGTCGGGAATCACCAGGTCGATGGTCTCGCCGGTGTCCCATACCGTGATGTTGCGCAGGGTCAGCATTACAGCTTCGCTTCCTCGTCGCAGTAGTCGCAACGGTATTCCTGACGCTCGGAGTGCGTCAGGTGGAACATCTGGTCGATGCCGCGTTCGGTGGTGGTCACGCAGCGCGGGTTCCTGCAAGTGAGGATGTTGACCACATGCTCGGGCAGCGTCGGCGTCTTCTTCTCGACGATCTTGCCGCCGCGCACGATGCCGACGGTCGCGGTTCGCGCGACGAGGCCGAGCACGTCAAGGTCGATGGCGGGCGTCTTCTTGCCGTCCTCGTCCTCGATCTTGATGATGTCCTTCGTGCCGTACAGGTGGCTGTCGGTGTTCATGATCAGCGCGAGCTTGGTCTTCGCCGGGTTGATCTTCAGGTATTCGAGCACCTTGAGCGCGGTGCCGGCCGGCACATGATCGATGATGATGCCGTTGACGATGCTGGTGACTTCCATCAGGCCTTGACCTCCTTGGCTTCAAGCGGTTCGTATCCGGGCAGTTCGTCGCCCACCACGGAGCTTTCGAGCGCCATGCGCATGAGCATGCCATTCTTCACCTGCTCGAAGTAGGCGGCGCGCGGATCGTTGTCGACGTCGACGGCGATCTCGTTGATGCGCGGCAGCGGGTGCAGCACGGCCATGCTCGGCTTGGCGAGCTGGAGCTTGTCCTCGTCGAGAATGTACGTGTCGCGCAGACGCAGGTAGTCGTCCTCGTTGAAGAAGCGCTCCTGCTGCACGCGGGTCATGTACAGCACGTCGAGGTCGCCGATCACGGAGACGAGGTCCTTGACCTCGGTGTAGGAGCAGGACGGGGTCGCGTCGATGCGGTCGAGCACATACTGCGGGGTCTTGAGCTCGTCGGGGCTGATGAGCACGAAATGCACGTTGCCGAAGCGGCACAGCGTTTCGATAAGGCTGTGCACGGTGCGGCCGAACATGAGGTCGCCGCACAGGCCGACGGTCAGGTCGGTGACGCGGCCGAAACGCGACTGCAGCGTGGCGAGGTCGGCGAGCGTCTGCGTGGGGTGCATGTGACCGCCATCGCCGGCGTTGATGACCGGCACGGACGCGGCACGGGAGGCGACGAGCGCGGCGCCTTCCTTCGGGTGGCGGATCGCGACCACGTCGACGTAGTTGGACACGGTCTTGAGCGTATCGGCGATCGACTCGCCCTTGGACGCGCTCGACAGCTGGGAGCCGGCGAAGCCGATCACCTTGCCGCCGAGGCGCAGCATGGCGGTTTCGAAGCTCAGGCGCGTGCGCGTGCTCGGCTCGTAGAACAGCGTGGCCAGCACCCTGCCGTCGCAGGTGTGCGCGACTTCCCGGCGATGGGAATCGATGTACTGCGCCTTGTGCAGCAGTTCCTTGATCTGGCGGAGGGAAAGATCATCGAGCGAGATAACGCTCTTACCAATCATCGGCGTCTCGACCGACTCATCTGTTACTGACACGGCTCACCTTTCTTGCGTGAAGCGGATAAGGTGGCCACAGAAGTGACCTATCCGACTATACACGCGACACGCCCAGCCGCGCGACTCCGCGTGTTCACCCCGCGTTCACCCTCCGCCGAACCGTCCGTCCTCCGCCGTCCCCGCCGCCGGACAGGCATCGTCCTCCCCTCGCGCGTGGCGGAAAACGCTCGCTGAGCATAGCGTCAGCGAGCGTTTTCCGCCACGGCTCCGGTATCGATGATCGTGGTGCGTGGCGGTTTTCGCTCGCTGACGCGCCGCTCAGCGAGCGAAAACCGCCACGCGTAAAGGGAGGACGAGCCATTTATCCTAGGATGGTTGGCAGGACGTCACGTCGGCATGGAAACGGGAGGAATACGATGCTACGGTTCGTCAGTCAGATCGATACGGATCCGTCCACCGCGCACGATCCGCTGTATGTCATGTTCCATGGCTACGGCAACGATGAGTCGGAGATGATACGCATTCTCGACGCGGTATATCGGCAGGACGACCGCGCGGACGTGGCATCGCAACCGACGCGTCGGCCGAACTATCTGTCGTTCCGTGGCACAGTCGATCGTCCGTACATGGGTGGCAGTTACTGGTATCCGGACGGCTGCGGCGTCGATGAACGCCGCCGTGCATGTTCCACGATCGGCGACGCCGTCGTCTCGCTGCTGGACGCCGGCATGTTCAGCAACCGTCGCACGATACTGGTCGGCTTTTCGCAGGGCGGCTATCTGTCGTATCGCATGGTCGTCGAGCATCCGACGTTGTTCGATGCGGCGATCCTGCTCAGCCCATCATTCACAGGCGAAACGGATACCATACTCGCCTCCGACACGCGGTGCTTCCTCGCATACGGCACGGAGGATCGCACGATTCCACCCGCCGACCAGCTCACCGCGCGTCGCGTGCTCAACACGGCCGGACATCTCGAGTATCACGAATACGCGGGCATGGGCCATGCGATCTGCGAGCAGGAGATCAGCGACATCCGCATGTTCGTGGACCGTTGAACGGGCCATATGCTGCCGCGACGACCGCTGTTAGAATGGCAGCGACACTTCCGATAGAAATGAGGACGTATGGCAGAATATCAGCCCGGATGGTACCCGGATCCGTCAGGGGATCCGACGAGGCTGCGTTGGTGGGACGGCACCCAGTGGACGGAAAGCGTCATGCCGACATCACAGCAGGATCCGAACGCGAATCCAAATCCGTACGCGAGTCAGCAGTATCAGGCTCCATATCAGCAGCCCCAGTATGCGAACTACGGCTACGCCCAGCCGACGTACGCCGCGGACGGCACGTATCTGATGACCGAAACCGATCGCAATCTACGGTTGGCGGCGTTCGTATTGAACGTGATCGGCTGCGTGGCATGGTGCTGGACGATCGTCGCGCTGGCGTGGATGATTCCAATGACCGTTCGCAGTTGGCGGATCTATCAGGGTACGTCGCCCAACACGACGACGTTCGCGGTGTGCACGTTGATCTTCGCCAACCAGATCGCGGGCATTCTGCTGCTGATCAGCAAAAAGGACGCATGATATGGCCGATGACATCGATTCCGCGGCGTCCGATCTGCCCGCACGACTTGAGGTCGGCCAGTCGGCACCCGATTTCACGTTGCCTGCCGTGCTGCCGGATGGCACGGAGACGCAGCTCACGCTGTCGACATTGACCGCGCACGACAAGGTGGTGCTGTACTTCTATCCGGCCGCGATGACACCGGGATGCACGACCGAAGCCTGCGATTTCCGCGACAATCTCGCCCGATTGGGTGCGCTTGGATACACCGTGCTCGGCGTGTCCAAGGATCCGCTGCCGAAGCTGCACCGCTTCATGGAACGTGATCATATCAGTTTTCCGCTGCTGTCCGATCCTGACCTGACCGTGCACAAGTTATATGGCGCCTACGGAGAGAAGAAGCTGTACGGCAAGGTGCATGTCGGCGTGATCCGCTCCGCCTTCGCAATCGACACCGATGGCCGGATTACGCTGGCCCGGTACAACGTCCGTGCCAAAGGCCATGTCGATTCACTGATGAAAGCACTGAGCTAACCCCGTCGGTTACATGTAACCGATAACGGGACACATGTAACTGATAACAGGCCACTACTTCAACGGGTTTACAGCCGATTCATATACCGGAATCGGCTGTAAGCCCGTTAAGGAGAAAAAGCACGATACTCCACGACACCCAAAGAGCTGGAATGTCATGAGCCAGTGGATACCAAGGTGTTGTGTCTCGTGTGCGTGCGGACCCTGAAGATCTGTTGTTCGATTGGTGTCTGGATATGCAAAGAGGACCCCGGGAGCGTTACCGCTCGACCGGGGTCCAACAAGTTGAATGCGGCGGCGTGCTACTCTCCCACACCCTATCGAGTGCAGTACCATCGCCGTGCCAGGCCTTAGCTTCCGGGTTCGGAATGGGACCGGGCGTCTCACCTGGGCCATGACCGCCGCAAATCTATAATTATCACCCCGGAACAACCCAGGGCGGCAAGGGACCGTGACGGTCCGGGAACCGGATCATGGACGCGAAAACCGTAATGTGACCGCACAGCATTCCATGATGCCAATGCGTGAACCTGCAGAAGAAAGATGTTGCCACCACCAACCCAAAAAAGGCCGGAGGAAGATGATTGCCTCTCCCCCGTTAGTACCGGTCGGCTCCACCGCTTGCGCGGCTTCCACGTCCGGCCTATCAACCACGTGTTCTGCATGGGGGGTACAGGAGGTCAAGCCTCCACGGAATCCTTATCTTGGAGCGGGCTTCCCGCTTAGATGCTTTCAGCGGTTATCCCTTCCGAACGTAGCCAACCGGCCACGCCACTGGCGTGACGACCGGCATACCAGAGGTTCGTCCACCCAGGTCCTCTCGTACTATGGGCAGGCCTCCTCAAGATTCCAACGAGCGCAGAGGATAGAGACCAAACTGTCTCACGACGTTCTGAACCCAGCTCGCGTGCCGCTTTAATCGGCGAACAGCCGAACCCTTGGGACCTGCTCCAGCCCCAGGATGCGACGAGCCGACATCGAGGTGCCAAACCATCCCGTCGATATGGACTCTTGGGAATGATCAGCCTGTTATCCCCGGGGTACCTTTTATCCGTTGAGCGATGCCGCGCCCGTGCGCCGGCACCGGATCACTATCTCCGACTTTCGTCCCTGCTCGAACCGTCGTTCTCACAGTCAAGCCCGCTTGTGCGATTGCACTCGACACCCGATTGCCAACCGGGCTGAGCGGACCTTTGAGCGCCTCCGTTACTCTTTGGGAGGCAACCGCCCCAGTTAAACTACCCGCCAGGCACTGTCCCAGAGCAGGATGACTGCTCGTGGTTAGACGTCAAACGAGAACAGAGCGGTATTTCACCTTGCGACTCCACCCAAGCTGGCGCCTGGGCTTCGAAGTCTCCCGCCTATGCTACACAATCCGCGCCTAACGCCAATACCAAGGTATAGTAAAGGTCCCGGGGTCTTTTCGTCCTTCTGCGCTTAACGAGCATCTTTACTCGTACTGCAATTTCGCCGAGCTCCTGGTCGAGACAGTGGGGAAGTCGTTACGCCATTCGTGCAGGTCGGAACTTACCCGACAAGGAATTTCGCTACCTTAGGATGGTTATAGTTACCACCGCCGTTTACCGGGGCTTGAATTCACCGCTTCACC
>NZ_WBSM01000010.1 GCF_009299505.1 Bifidobacterium ramosum
CAGCCATCCTCGTCCAGCCACACCGAATACCGGTTCTTGATGATCGGCGCGCCGCCGCGCATCATCAGCTCCGCCGCGATCCGCGAATCGATCTCGCGTTCCGCCTCGTACCGCGTGCCGCCCACCGCCGGCCCCTTCACCGTCACGTACGCCTCACGGAACACGTCGCGGTACTCGCGCAGCACGGCGATCGGATCGAGATCAGGCGTCATGTCGAGCCGCGCCGCGCGGGTCATCAGCCGTACGCGCAGTGCGTAATTGCCGTCGTGCACGTAATAGCTCTGAACGATGAGAGTCGGCGCGTCGCCGTCGTCAAGTTCGGCCGGCATGTGGCGGCAGAAGAACCTGCGTTCGAATTCAAAATCGTTCAGATTATCGCCCATACGCCCAGTCTAGACACGGCCGCGGAGTCGCTGCGATGTGACGGCGTGGCGTGCCGTTTGCCGTTCGGTCGGGGCGACGTGTAAAGTAGTGCGTTGCTTGGGTCCGTAGCTCAGTGGATAGAGCGTCTGTCTCCGGAACAGAAGGTCGTGGGTTCGAACCCCATCGGGCCCACAAGAATGGCGGTATCGCAGGGATTTGCGGTCTTGGATTTGTTATCTTCACCGAATCAGGTACATATCGGGTACATTGCTGGTGCATAATGCACGCGGGTTTTCTCGTTTTCCCGTTTCTGATGTCTTCCCCCTTAACGGACATACAGCCGATTTGGGTAGGAAAATCGGCTGTATGTCCGTTAAAGAGAAGGGATGCGTTGGAAGGGACGGATGTGTTGAAGGGAAGTGCAAAGAAGGAAGAACGTTAGGAGAAGAGAGGATGTGTGAGCGAGGGACGGACGCGTTGGAGAAGCGCGGATGAGTGACACGAGAGACGTGACGTACGGTGCCGGCGAAGCGGAACATCGCCGGGTTGTGGACGGGACGGCCGTCGCGGCGCGCGACGCGACTATATTGGGATGCCAAGCGCGTGCGATCGCGCGGACGTAACGCAGACTTTCGACCAACCTCGACCGACACCAAAGGAGTATCGACTATGAGCGAAAAGATGGAAGAAGTGGCGACCTCACAGGCCCCGGCCGCACTGGGCGCCTACAGCCAGGCCGTGAAGGCCAACGGCTTCGTGTTCGTCTCCGGACAGCTGGGCATCGACCCGGCCACCGGCGAACTGGCTGGCGAGACCGCCGGCGAGCAGGCCGCGCAGGCCCTCAAGAACATCAAGTGCATTCTCGACGCGGCCGGCACCGGCATCGAGCACGTCGTGCGCGCCACCATCTACCTGAAGCACGTCGAGGACTTCAAGGAGGTCGACGCCCGCTACGCCGAGGTGTTCATCGGCTCCGTGAAGCCGGCCCGTGTGGCGTTCGGCGGCAACGACATCCCGAAGGGCGCGCTCGTCGAGATCGACGCCATCGCCGTGCAGTGACGTAAGTGCCGCATACGTACGCATACGTATGACTGGCGACACGTACGTGCGGTACGTGTCCCGTATATCACGAATGGATATCGACGCGGTGCGTCGCCTGTCCGATGACGGACGGACGACGCACCGCTGTCGTTAACGGCGACTGTTCTCACGCCGCGGCTATCATACGTAAGTCTGTATAAGTCGCCCGCGCAATGACGCGCGCGACAGCCAGCCGAACCGAACCACGATCCGAAGGAGCCACCATGGCCAAGCGCGGCACCCGCGAAACGGACGCCACCGAAATCACCGGCATCTCGGCCGCCGCGAGCACTGAGGACACTGCACTCGAACGGCGCATGGAATCGCGTCACCTGACCATGATCTCCCTCGGCGGCGTGATCGGCACCGGTCTGTTCGTCAGCTCCGGATACACCATCAACCAGGCCGGCCCGCTCGGCGCGATCCTCGCCTACGCGATCGGCTCCGTGCTCGTCTACTGCGTCATGGTCTCGCTCGGCGAACTGTCGGTCGCCATGCCGTATGCGGGCAGCTTCCACCTGTACGCCAAACGCTTCATCGGCCCGGCCACCGCGTTCGTGATCGCCGTGCTGTACTGGCTCAACTGGGCGGTGGCGCTCGCCAGCGAATTCACCGCGGCCGGACTGCTCATGCAACGCTGGTTTCCGGATTCGCCGGCATGGGTGTGGTCGGCGGTGTTCATCGCGGTGGTGTTTGCGCTCAACATCATGTCGGTGCGGCTGTACGGCGAGGCCGAGTTCTGGTTCGCGTCGATCAAGGTGTTCGCGATCGTCGCGTTCATCGTGATCGGTCTGCTTGCGATTTTCGGCGCGATTCCGATTGCGGGCCGTGCGGCCGCGGCCGGCGCCCCGCTGTTCGGCAATTTCGTCGCCGACGGATGGTTCCCGCGCGGCATCGCGCCGGTCTTCTCCACGTTGCTCACCGTTGTGTTCGCGTTCTCCGGCACCGAGGTCGTGGGCGTGGCCGCGGGCGAGACGCGCGATCCGGGCAAGGCCATCCCGAAGGCCGTGCACACCACCGTGTTCCGTCTCGCCATGTTCTTCATCGGTTCGATCGCGGTGATGGCCGCGCTCATCCCGTGGCATCGGGCCGGCGTGGACACCAGCCCGTTCGTGCTCGTGTTCCAATCGATCGGCATGCCGTTCGCCGGCGACATCATGAACTTCGTGGTGTTGACGGCTGTGCTGTCGGCCGCCAATTCCGGGCTGTACGTGTGCTCGCGCATGGTGTGGTCGCTGGCGAAGGAGCGGCTGATCCCGGCACGATTCGCCAAGACGAACTTCCGCGGCGTGCCGGTGTGGGCGGTGCTGTTCTCGATGTGCGGCTCGCTTCTGGCACTGCTCTCCAGCGTGGTGGCGGCCTCGACCGTGTACCTCGTGCTGGTGGCGGTGTCGGGACTGGCGACGCTGGTGGTGTGGTTCTCGGTGGCGGTGTGCCATATCCGGTTTCGGCGCGAGTGGGTGCGCGGCGGGCACAGCGTGGCCGAGCTCGGATACCGCGCGCCCGGATATCCGGTGCTGCCGTGGCTGGCGATCGTGATGTGCCTCGGCGCGCTGGTGCTCGTGGCATTGGACGACACGCAGCGTTCGACGCTGTACTGCATGGTGCCGTTCGTGGCGCTGTGCTATGGCGGCTACTGGGCGATCGAACGCGCGCGGAAGGCGGAATAGCGGGTTCCGGGCGGCTTTCTGCAAACTGAGAGGCAGTTTTCCGCGTGTGCAGAGGTCTTTCTTGAAACTGAGAGGCAGCCGCCCGTACATATATTCCCGATTGTTCGAGAATTATGTCGTTATCAGGGTCTGTGGGAGCGCGTGGCTGCCTCTCAGTTTCAAGAAAGACCTGCGCAAGGGCAGGAAACTGCCTCTCAGT
Source organism: Bifidobacterium ramosum (assembly GCF_009299505.1). Taxonomy (GTDB): domain Bacteria; phylum Actinomycetota; class Actinomycetes; order Actinomycetales; family Bifidobacteriaceae; genus Bifidobacterium; species Bifidobacterium ramosum. The sequence goes on from NZ_WBSM01000010.1 coordinate 3,313, forward strand.
TTGCGAATTGCATCGCGAATCGGCCCGTCCGTGAGAAGTCAGACTCGCCGGTATCCTTGGAAGAATGAGTCCTGAAGCCCTGAGCGAACTGATTTCGCGTATTGCCCATGAACTGGTGGCGTCCGGCAAGGCCGGCAACCTCACCGATGATCTGATCCCGCCCGTCGAGAAGCTCGCCGTCATGCGCCCGAAGGATCGCGCGCACGGCGACTGGGCCTCGAACGCGGCCATGCAGCTGGCCAAGAAGGCCGGCATGAAGCCCCACGACCTGGCCGAGCTGTTCGCCGCCGGCCTGACCGCCGCCGACGGCATCAAGTCCGTCGAAGTGGCCGGCCCCGGCTTCATCAACATCACCCTCGACTCCGCGTCCGCCGCGGCCGTGGTCGATCAGGTGCTCGCCGCCCCCGCCGACGCCAACGGCGTGTCCACGTTCGGCAAGAACGCGCACCTCGCCGGCAAGACCCTGAACCTCGAGTTCGTCTCCGCGAACCCGACCGGCCCGATCCACATCGGCGGCACCCGCTGGGCGGCCGTCGGCGACTCGATGGCCCGCGTGCTCGAGGCGAACGGCGCGAAGGTCGTACGCGAATACTACTTCAATGATCACGGCGAGCAGATCAACCGCTTCGCCAAGTCGCTCGTCGCCGCCGCGCACGGCGAGGAGACGCCGATCGATGGCTACAAGGGCGCGTACATCAACGAGATTGCCGACCGCGTGATCGCCGAGGCCGAGGCCGACGGCGTGGACGTGCTCGCCCTGCCGCGCGTCGACGGCGGTCTCGACAAGGACGGCAACCCGCTCGGCGAGGGCGATTCCGAGCAGCGCGAGGAGTTCCGCAAGCGCGCCGTGCCGATGATGTTCGACGAGATCCGCAAGTCGATGAAGGACTTCCGCGTGCACTTCGACGTCTGGTTCCACGAGAACAGCCTGTATACCGACGGCGAGGTCAAGCGCGCGATCGAAGTGCTGCGCGAGCGCGGCGACATCTACGAGAAGGACGGCGCGACCTGGTTCGAGTCGACCAAGCACGGCGACGACAAGGACCGCGTGATCATCAAGTCGAACGGCGAGTTCGCGTATTTCGCCGCCGACATCGCGTACTACTGGAACAAGCGCCACCGTGCGACCGACCCGGCCGACATCGCGATCTACATGCTCGGCGCCGACCACCACGGCTACATCGGCCGCATGATGGCCATGTGCGCCGCGTTCGGCGACAAGCCGGGCGAGAACATGCAGATCCTCATCGGCCAGCTCGTCAACGTGCTCAAAGACGGCAAGGCCGTGCGCATGTCCAAGCGCGCCGGCAACGTCGTCACGATCGATGACCTGACCGAGGCGATCGGTGTGGATGCGTCGCGCTATTCGCTTGCGCGCACCGACTATAATTCGCCGGTCGACATCGACCTGAACCTGCTTGCGTCGCACTCCAACGACAACCCGGTGTACTACGTGCAGTATGCGCACGCGCGTTCCTGCAACGTGGACCGCAATGCGGAGGCCGCCGGCATCACGGTTGAAGGCGCGGACCTCGCGCTGCTTGACACCGAGGCGGACGGTGAGGTGCTCGCCGCGCTCGCCCAGTGGCCGGCGCTGCTCACGCTCGCGGGCGACGCGCGTGCGCCGCACCGTGTGGCGCACTACCTCGAGGATCTGGCCGCCGCGTACCACAAGTGGTACAACGTGGAACGCGTCGTGCCGATGGAACTGACCGACCCGGAGACCCGCGGCGACGAGGCGGAGCGTGAGGCGCTGCGCATTGCCAAGGCCCCGGAACCGGCCCGCGCCGCCGCGCGACTCAAGCTCAACGACGCCGTGCGCACCGTGATCGCCGAAGGCCTCGACCTGCTCGGTGTCACCTCCCCCGACAAAATGTAACGGCCTTCGGCCGTTGCTGTATTCTGCGACGCTCACGACGCTATCGCTGTTCGCTGCTACGGACAGCCGGTCGACTGTCCGTCCGGAGAAGATGTAACGGCCTTGCTCCCCTCAGTCACGCGGCACGTGACAGCTCCCCTCAGGGAGGGGAGCGGAGGCCGTATGGTGTGGCTCCCCTCGCCGAGGGGAGCTGTCAGCGAAGCTGACTGAGGGGAGAGAGGAACCATTTATGGCAATCACCCCGATCTGGCCGGCCGCCACGACCGTCGACCCCGCCACCGGCGCGATCACGTTCCACGGCCGCACCGCCGAGTCGCTGCTCGACGAGTTCGGCTCGCCGCTCTACCTGATCGACACCGACGAGGTCGCCGACCGCGCCAAGCATTTCGTGGAGGCCGCCGCGGCCGCGTTCAACAACTCGACCACGCATGTGAGCTTCGCCGGCAAGGCGTTCCTTTCCAAGGAGATCGTACGGCTCGTGCTCGCGGCCGGCATGTACGTCGACACGTGCACGATGGGCGAGATGAGGATCGCGCTCGCCGCGGGCGCGCCCGGCCGTCGGCTCGTGTTGCACGGCAACAACAAGTCCGACGCGGAGATCGAGTTGGCCATCAACGAGGGCTTCGCGAAGATCGTCGTCGACGAGCCAAACGAGCCGGCCCGCATCGCCGAAATCGCGCATCGCCTCGGCAAGCGCGCCCGCGTGATGCTGCGCGTCACCTCCGGCATCCACGCCGGCGGCCACGAGTTCATCTCGACCGCGCACGAGGACCAGAAGTTCGGCGTGCCGCTGCTGCCGGCCGGCGCGGACACGTCCGTGCTGTCGATCCTCGACGACCTGACCGACGTGACCCCGGCCGTGACGAACGCGCGCGTGGGGGAGCGGCACGACGGCGCGGAGTCCGCCGCCGATTCGACCGCCAAGCCGGAACGCAAGCTGCGCTACGACGTCAAGTACCCGTACGACCTGAGCGGCGAGGAGCTGTCCGAACCCGACCGCAAGCTCGCCGAGGCGATGACGGCCGTGGCGGACGGCCCCGCGCTCGCCGTGCTCAAGGAGATCCAACGCCATCAGGACGTGCTTGAACTGGTCGGCATCCATTCGCATATCGGCTCGAACATCCATGACGCGGACGCGTTCATCCAGGCCGCCAAGCGCATGATGCTCCTGCGCAAGACCTTCTACGCCACCGACGCCTACACGCTGCCCGAGGTGGATCTCGGCGGCGGCTATTCCGTGGCGTACACGGACGGCGAGGATTCGATGGACATCGACGTGGAGCTGGGCCGTCTGGCCGACGCGGTCACGGCGATCAACCGCGCGCTCGGCATGCCCGCGCCCGCGATCTCGTTCGAGCCGGGCCGTTGGATCGTCGCGCCCGCGGGCGTCACGCTGTACCGTGTCGGCACGATCAAGCACGTGCTGCTGAGTGCGGACGCGGAAGGCCGACAGCCGACCGATAAGGCCGGCAATCCGATCGACGAGCGTGTGTATGTGTCGGTGGACGGCGGCATGAGCGACAACATCCGCCCGGCCCTGTACGGCGCGGACTACACGGTGCGGCTTGTGAACCGACGCGGTTCGGACGATTCGATGCTGGTGCGCGTGGTCGGCATGCACTGCGAGTCCGGCGACATCGTCGTGCATGAGGATCGACTGCCGGTCGACCTCAAGCGCGGCGATGTGCTCGCGGTGCCGGTGACCGGCGCGTACGGCCGCACGATGGCGAGCAACTACAATCAGGCGCTGATCCCGGCGGTCGTCGCCGTGAGCGAGGAGGGTGCGCACGTGATGCTGCGTCGCCAGACGATCGACGATCTGCTCGGCCTCGATCTGGGCTGACTGGGCTGATATGAACGTGGCGGTTTTCGCTTGCTGAGGCGCGCCTCAGCAAGCGAAAACCGCCACGCGGATGAGCGATACGACGCGTAGTGGCGGAAAAGGCTCACTGAGACATGTCTCAGTGAGCCTTTTCCGCCACTAGGGGTTTGGGTCCGGTCAGCGCAGGGTGCCGACCGGCGCTCCGGCGGCGACCGCACCGTGCGCGGTGATCGCGAGCTCCTTGATCAGCGCCGGATTGGTGAACACGACGATGACGTCGGTCGGCTTGCCGGCGGCCTTGATGGCATCCCAATCCGCGTCGAGGATCGGCGTGCCGGCGGTGACCGTCTGGCCGACGGCGACGCGCACGGCGAACGGTTCGCCGCCGAGCTGCACCGTGTCGACGCCGATGTGCACGAGCACCTCGACACCGGAATCGGTGGTGATGCCCACGGCGTGGCGCGCGTTGGCCACGGTGGTCACCTTGCCGGAGACCGGGGCCACGATCGTGGCCGATGACGGCACCACGGCGAATCCGTCGCCGAGGATCTTCGCGGCGAACGTATCGTCGGGAACGTCCTCGATCGCCTTGATCGAACCGTCCACGGGGGCCAGGACGGGCTCGGATCCGTCAGGAACGGCCGGAGCGGGTTGCGGAGCGGCAGCGGGCGCTGCCGTCATGCTTTTGGGGCCGGGCCTCCGGTGATCACCGGCGCGCCGTGCAGCTTCTCCATCGCATCCGCGACGGCCTGCACCTGCGTGCCGACGATGACCTGCACGTTCTTCGTATCGAGGACCTTCACGCCGGGAACGAGCTTGCGGATCGCGCCGACGTCGACCTTCGCGGTGTCGTTCACGCCCATGCGCAGGCGGGTCGTGCAGTTCTCGATCTCGACCACGTTGGCCTTGCCGCCGAGGGCCTGATACAGCTTGGAGGCAAGGACGTCGTACTTGTCGCCGGTCGTCGGGGCGGCGTCGGAGGCGCCGTCGGCGGTCGCGTCCGCGACCTCTTCATCGCCGCGGCCCGGGGTCTTCATGTTGAACTTGCGGATCACGAAGTCGAACACGAAGTAGTAGATGACCGCGAACACGAGGCCCTGCACGATGAGCATGAACGGCATGTGCGCGCGCGGCACGTTGAGCGAGAGGAACCAGTCGATGAAGCCGGCGGAGAAGTTGAAACCGGCGATCCACTGGAAGGACGCGGCGATGAACACCGACAGGGCGGTGAGCAGTGCATGCACCACGTACAGCGGGAAGGCGGCGAACATGAAGGAGAACTCAAGCGGCTCGGTCACGCCGGTGAAGAACGCGGCCAGCGCGCCGGCGAGCATGAGCGAGCCGACGGCCTTCTTGTTCTCGGGCTTGGCGTTCTTCCAGATGGCGAGCGCGCCGGCCGGCAGGCCGAACATCATGATCGGGAAGAAGCCGGCCTGGTACATGCCGGTGACGTACACGCCGTACGGGTGGAAGCCGCCGGTGGCGGTCACGGCCGCCACGTCGCCGTTCAGGCCGCCGACGCCGCTCCAGAACTTGGTGATGTCGTCGATGCCGGCGAGGTTGAACCAGAACACGTTGTTGAGCGCGTGGTGCAGGCCGGTGGGGATGAGCAGGCGGTTGAAGAACGCGTAGATGGCGGCGCCGACCGCGCCCATGCCCATGATGCCCTCGCCGAAGGCGACGAGGCCGTTGTAGATGAGCGGCCAGATGAACAGCAGGGCCAGCGAGATCACCGACATGAGGGCGGCGGTCAGGATCGGCACGCAGCGGCGGCCGGAGAAGAACGCGAGGAAGTCGGGCAGTTTCGTCTGGTGGAACCGGTTGTACAGCGCGCCGGCGATGCAGCCGACCATGATGCCGAAGAACACGTTCTTGTTGCCGATGGCGCCGGCCGCGAACGCCGGGTGCTCCTTGGCGATGACCACGGGATCGGGGTCAAAACCGAGGAACATCGAGGCGGAGCCCATGATCGTGGTGACGGTCATGAAGCCGACGAGGCCCGAGAGCGCCGAGGCGCCGTCGCGGTTGCGCGCCATGCCGATGGCGACGCCGACGGCGAACAGCAGGCCGAGGTTGTCGAGGATCGCCGATCCGGTCTTGCACAGGTAGGCGGAGATGACGTTGTTGCCACCCCAGCCGCTCGGGTCGATCCAGTAGCCGAGACCCAGGAACAGCGCCGCTGCCGGCAGGCAGGCCACCGGCAGCATGAGCGCGCGTCCCAGACGCTGAATGTACGCTTTCATTGTTCTTCCATCCTCCCTCTGCAACGATGCAGGGTCGTGCGAGCGACTGGTACTGCTTGCTGTGATCGCCGACGTTCGTCATCGACCGCGCCTTCGCCTTCCTTGGCGAAGGTCCCGCGGATTGCGGGCGGCTCTATCGCTCTTACTGGCCAGTTTACGTCATTGACGGCACGGTGGATGACCATTTAGTTAAGTTTCTTTACTGCAAGTGGTTGCTGCAATGTTCGCATGCGACGTGAAGACTACTGGCGATTGACGGTTACGTTCAACGCGACGTTTCGTATTTTTGTTAAGACACTTGGCTTACGGCGTGTCGGATTCGGACCGTAGGATAGTGGAGGAATTGTGATGCCGCGCGACGGTAGGGCGCCGTGCGGCGCGTCAAGGAAAGGATGCTTGTGGCACAGCCGAACGAAACCCCCATCCGCGTGGGATTGCTGGGCGCGGGAACCGTCGGATCGCAGACCGCGCGACTGCTCGTGGAACAGAAGGACGAGCTCGCCGCGCGCATCGGCCGTCCGATCGAACTGGTCGGCGTCGCCTGCCTGGATCCGGACGAAGTGAACTATCCGTGGATCGACAAGTCGCTGCTGACGGCCGACACCATGAAGGTCGCGACGAACGCTGACATCGTCATCGAACTCATCGGCGGCACCGGCGTGGCCCGCACGTTCGTGATGGCCGCGATCGAATCCGGCGCGTCCGTCGTCACCGCCAACAAGGCCCTGCTCGCCAAGTACGGCCCGGAGATCTACAACGCGGCCGCCGCCAAGGGCGTCGACATCTACTTCGAGGCGGCCGTGGGCGGCGCGATCCCGTTCCTGCTGCCGCTGCGCGAATCGCTGGCCGGCGACAAGGTGACGAGCATGCTCGGCATCGTCAACGGCACCACCAACTACATCCTCGACGAGATGACCACCAAGGGCCTCCAGTTCGACGACGTCCTCAAGGACGCGCAGGCCAAGGGCTACGCCGAAGCCGATCCGACCGGCGACATCGAGGGCCACGACGCGGCGAACAAGGCCGCGATCATGGCCACGCTCGGCTTCCACACCAACGTGACCATCGACGACGTCTCGGTCGAGGGCATCACGAAGATCACCGCCGACGACATCGCCGCCGCGACCGCCGAGCACAAGGTCATCAAGCTGCTCGCCGTCGTCGAGAACGGCGAGGCCGGCGTTTCCGCGCGCGTCTACCCGGCGCTCATCCCCGAAACGCACCCGCTCGCGTCCGTGCATGGCTCGTTCAACGCGATCTTCGTCAAGGCCGAGGCCGCCGACGACCTCATGTTCTACGGCCGCGGCGCCGGCGGCGCACCGACCGCCTCTGCCGTGGTCGGCGACGTGGTCACCGAAGCGCGCCACATCGCGCAGGGCTGCACCGGCCCGACCATCCCGATGTACAACGACCTGCCCAAGGCGCCGATCGAGGCGAGCCGTGCCGCGTTCGCCGTGCGCTTCCTCATCCACGACAAGCCGGGCGTGCTCGCCGCGATCGCCAAGGAATTCGCCGACAACGGCGTGTCGATCAACGGCGTGAACCAGGACCTCAAGCCCACCATGAAGGAGCCGGGCTACGACGGCGAACTGCAGCAGCTGCGCATCGTCACGCACCTGACCGACGAGGTGACGCTGCGGCGCACCGTGGAGGCCGTGTGCAAGCTCGACTGCGTCGCCGGCGAGCCGTCCATCCTGCGCGTGCTTGACTGACGGTCCGGCTGAGCCGTCGGGAACGGCGGACGGCGACGGCATCGCAAGCGTCGCGCACTGACCGTATCGCACCCGGTGCGGTACGGTCGCGATTCAGTTTTCGTAAGGGGAGATATGGAACCGATCTGTAAACAGGTCAAGGTCAGCGTCCCGGCGACCAGCGCCAATCTGGGCTCCGGATTCGATGCGGTCGGCCTGGCCCTGGACTATCACGACGAGCTCACGTTCACGCTGAGCGCCGACCCGTCGAACCGCGCCGCGCAGGTGCTCATCTACGGCGAAGGCGAGAACACGCTGCCGCGCGACGAAACGCATCTGGTCGTCTCGACCTTCCGCCGCGCCTGCCAGACCTTCGGGCTGGGCCGCATCGGGTTCATCCTCGAGGCGCACAACAACATCCCGCAGGCGCGCGGCATGGGCTCGTCCGCCGAGGCGATCGTCGCCGGCATCGCCGCGGCCGCCGCGTTCGCGCACGACGACGACCTCAACCGCGACTCCGTGTTCGAACTCGCCGCCGCGATCGAAGGCCACCCCGACAACGTCGCGCCGGCCGTCTACGGCGGCATGACCGCGTCGTGGAACTTCGACACGGCCGAAGGCGTTGGCTCCGTGCCGATCCCCGGCGGCGAGCCGCTGCACGGCGGCTTCCACACGATCAAGTACAAGGTCGACCCGAACATCAAGACCTCCGTGTTCGTGCCGGACTACGAACTGTCCACCGAAAAGGCGCGCGAGGCGCTGCCCGACCAGATCGCCCGCCGCGACGGCGTGTTCAACGTGTCGCGCGTGGCGCTGCTCGCCGCCGCGATGAACCCGGCCGCGCTCGCCAAGTCGTCCGACCCGAACGCGCTGCTGTTCGCGGCCACGCAGGACAGGCTGCACCAGCCGTACCGCAAGGACCTCATGGCGCCGTCGTGGCAGCTCATCCAGGAGCTGCGTGCGCGCGGCTACGCGGCGATGGTGTCCGGCGCGGGCCCGTGCGTGCTCGTGCTGCACTACGGCGACGCGGCCGACGCGATCGACGAGGTGGCCGGCGACCGTCTGGCCGACGGCCACTGGCGCGTGCTGCACCCGGCCGTCAACACCAAGGGCGTCGAAATCATCCGCAAGTAGGATGAAGGCGGAGCCAAGGCCGAAGGAGGAGACCATCATGTCCATTCCGCTGATTCTCGCGTCGAAGTCGAAGCCGCGCCGCGACGTGCTGTATTCGGCCGGCATCTGCCCGACCATCCGCGTGTCGCATGTCGACGAACCGGCCGCGCTCGAACGCGCCGCCGCTGCCGCCGGATGCGACGTGGACGATCTGACCGTCGACAGGCGCGTCGCGATCCTCGCCGAAGCCAAGGCGCAGGCCGTTCATCAGGCGTATCGCCACGTCGCCGACACGGCCGCCGCCGCGACCGGCGAGCGGGTCATCGCGTACCCGCTGCAGGCCGCCGATCCTGTTGATGATCCGTCCGCCGGTTCGTCCGGCGACTCCGTTGATTCCGCCGGCTCCGCCGGCGGCGAATCGCCGCGCGACGTACTGCTTGCGAAACTCACCAACGACCAGCCGAACGCGCACGACGCCGACATCAACGCGACGACCCGCGACTTCTCCGGCGTCGACGTGCCGACCACCGTCGAACCGATCTCCAACATCGTCGCCATGCAGCCGGGGCTGACCCACGCGGCCGTCGGCCCGCTCATCGTCGGCTGCGACTCGATGTTCCTGTTCGACGGCGAATGCTACGGCAAACCGCACAGCGTCGAGGTCGCGCGCGAACGGCTGCGGGCGATGCGCGGGCACACCGGCGAACTGTGGACCGGCCACTGCCTGATCGACTTCGCGACCGGGCGCGCCGTGAGCGGCGTGAGCTACGCGAAGATCCACTTCTGCAACTACTCCGACCATGATCTCGAACGGTATCTCGCCACCGGCGAGCCGCTCGAGGTCGCCGGATCGTTCACGCTCGAAGGGTTCGGCGGCGCGTTCATCGACGGCATCGAGGGCGACCCGCACGGCGTGATCGGCATCAGCCTGCCGCTGCTGCGCGAGCTTGCCGGGCAGCTGGGCGTCGAGTGGACCGATCTGTGGAACGTGGAGCGTGGCGAGCTGTTCCCGGCCGGCAAATCCGATCCGTCGAGCATCGTGCCGCCGGCGGAGAACGTGCACCAGCCGGGCGACGGCTGGGTCGACTGCATGTGCGGGCGGCGGCACTGGGGGCTGAACGGCGCGTCCGGCGTGCTGCTGGCACGGCGTGACGCGGTGACCGGGGCCGTGACGCACGTGGTGATGCAGCACCGCGCGGCGTGGAGCGCGGAAGGCGGCACGTGGGGCATTCCGGGCGGCGCGACCGCGGACGGCGAGTCGCCGATCGAGGGTGCGCTGCGCGAGTCCTACGAGGAGGCGAACATCACGCCCGAGGACATCGAGGTGGTCGGGTCGTGGCGCGAGGACCACGGCAACTGGGCGTACACCACCGTGTTCGCGTTCGAGAAGCCGGGGCACCATGTGGAGCCGCGTGCGAACGACGACGAGAGCATGGAGATCGAGTGGGTCCCGATCGACGAGGTGCCGAACCGCAAGCTGCTCACCGCGATGAAGACCGACTGGCCGCGGTTCCGTGCGCGGCTCGACGCCATCGCCGCCGCGCATCGCGCGTAGGGTTTTCACCCGGGCGTTCCAATCGTTCCGGTCTCGAGTCCCCCTAACGGACATACAGCCGATTTGATGGGGTAAATCGGCTGTATGTCCGTTAGGGGAACGGGGAATCTTTGCTTTTGCGGGGGTGTTTCTTTCCCGCCTTAACGGACATACAGCCGAAAAGGACGGTCAAATCGGCTGTATGTCCGTGATGGTTGCGGGTCGGGCGTCTGGGAACGTTCCCACGTGTGTCTGGCTCTTTCCCTCTACGGACATACAGCCAATTTGCCCGCCCTTTTCGGCTGTATGTCCGTTGGGGGTGAGCTGTGTTCGATGACTGGAACGCTGGATGTCCGTAGAGGGGGAAGGCGGTGGCGCGCGGGGATGTTCCTGACGGTTGGAGTCATCGGCGTTTCGCGGGTTGCGTTCAAGTGGGGTTGAACCTTTAGGGTTGTTAGCGTGAACATCGATGGGGCGCCAATGAAGCGCGATCATCGATGCGGATGGATACCTCATCATCAAAAGGAACAAGGAGCAACCATGAAGTACCGCAACGTGGGCAAGGCCGGCATCAAGGTGAGCGAGATCGCACTCGGCAGCTGGATGACCCGACTCGAGGACACCGCCGCCGTCGACAACGCGATGGCCATCGCCGACGCCGCATTCGACGCCGGTATCAACTTCTACGACTGCGCCGACGCGTACTCGGGCGGCGACGCCGAGCGCTTCCTCGGCCGGTTCATCGCCAAGCATCACCGCGAGGACCTCGTCATCTCCAGCAAGGTCTACTTCGGCACCCGTCCGGGCGTCAACGGCCGCGGACTCAGCCGCAAGCACATCTTCAACAACTGCAATCAGAGCCTCAAGAACCTCGGCACCGACTACATCGACCTGTACTACTGCCACCGCTTCGACACGACCACACCGCTCGAGGAGACGCTGCAGGCGCTCAGCGACCTCGTCGACCAGGGCAAGATCCTGTACTACGGCGTGTCCGAGGAGTGGAGCGCCGCGCGTCTCGAGCGCGCCGAGCGCATCATCTCCGAGCGTGGCCTGCACCCGCTGACCGTCGTCCAGCCGCAGTACAACATGGTCGACCGCTACATCGAGCACGAGATCGTCGAGACGTGCGAACGCTACGGCATCGGCATCACGCCGTTCTCCCCGCTCGCGCAGGGTCTGCTGACCGGCAAGTACCGCAAGGGCCAGCCGCTGCCGGCCGGTTCGCGCGCGACGTGGCAGTCCGACCATCAGATCAACGCGCTGCTCACCGACGAGAACCTCGACAAGGTCGAGCGGCTGAGCAAGATCGCCGACGAACTGGGCGTGAAGATGCCGGTGCTGGCGCTCGCGTGGATCCTGCGTCTGCCGATCATCAGCTCCGTGATCGTCGGCGCGAGCAAGCCGAGCCAGCTCGAGTCGAACATCGCCGCGTCCGGCGTGGAGATCCCGGCCGACGCGCTCAAGCAGATCGACGACATCCTCGGCTTCAAGCGTTTCGAGCGTCACGTCGGCTGATTCAGGCCACATCCCCCCAGTGGCGGTTTTCGCTCGCTAAGCAGACGCTTAGCGAGCGAAAACCGCCACGACCATACCGGCGTGGCGGAAATGTCTCACTGAGGGCATCCTCAGTGAGACATTTCCGCCACGCGCGTGATACGCGAACGAGATTTCGCAACGAGCCGAAAACAATCGCCGAATCGTCGCAAACCGTTGGAATCACAGGGCAACACGCACACAAGCGCAAGGTTGAAACGAAATATGGTTCGACTAACCTAGTTCACGTTTGCGAATCCGAACAGGGGTTTCGGCCGGCGAGGAGAGCGCCGGTTGCGGGACGCTCGAAACACGACGGTCGTGAATCGTGGCGGCAGCGAATGTCGCGTGCGGCAAACGGAACACGCGCCGCACCATACCACAAGCAAACAATCAAGAATGCGGGGATTTCCTCACATGTACGTCGATCCGACGAAAAACCAAGACAAGGGCAACCTGCGCTGGATCCTGCCCTACTGCAAACCCGATCTGCCGCGCGTGGCCGGCGCGATGCTGCTGTTCTGCGCCAACAACACGATGGCCCTGACCATCCCGCTGATCACCGGCATGATCGTCGATCAGGTCATCACGCAGGGCCACACCGAACGACTGCTGCACTTCTGCATGCTCATGATCGTCATGACGGTCATCCGCGTGGGCTCGCGATACGGATACCAGATGTGGATGGAACGCTTCGGCCAGAACTCCATCTACCGTCTCGTGTGCGACGAATACGAGAAACTGCACGAGCTCGACTTCACCTACTTCAACCACACGCGCACCGGCGACATCATGAGCCGCATGACCTCCGACACCGACGCGCTGCGCCATATGCTCAGCTGGGTCAGCTACCAGATCGCCGACTGCGTGGTCATGTTCATCGGCGCGTTGTGCGTCATGTTCTCGATCGACTGGCGACTCGCGCTCGCGCTCGCCTGCGTCACGCCGTTCATCTTCGTGCTCACGCGCAGCCTGTCCACGCACGCGCACCCGTTGTTCTTCGCGATCCGCAACTCGCTCGCGTCCCTCAACTCGATGGTCGAGGAGAACATCGAAGGCAACCGCGTCGTCAAGGCGTTCGTACGCGAGCCGTACGAGACGCAGAAGTTCGACGAGCACAACGACGACTACATGCAGCGCAACATGGCGCTCGCCTACAACTCCCGCCGGTACATGCCGTGGCTCGACGGCCTCGGCTTCAGTCTGCAGCTCATCACGCTCGGCCTCGGCGGCTTCCTCGTCATCAAAGGCGACATGACGCTCGGCAACCTCGTGAGCTTCAACTCGTTCCTGTGGATGATCGACGGACCGGTGCGCGCCTCCGGATGGCTCATCAACGATTGGCAGCGCTTCAACGCCAGCTGCATCAAGATCCGCCGTCTGCTCACCGAACAGCCGCGTATCACCGAAAAGCCCGACGCGAAGGAGACCGTCAAGCAGGCCGTCGCCATCGCCGAACAGGTGGGCGCGCCGCACCCGGCGACCCCCGACCGCATCAGCGGCGAAATCCGCTTCGACCACGTCAGCTTCGCCTTCCCCGACGATCCGGAAACGCCGATCCTCAAGGACATCGACTTCACCATCCCGGCAGGCAGCAAACTCGGCATCCTCGGCGAAACCGGCTCCGGCAAATCCACGCTCGTCAGCCTCATCTCGCGCTTCTACGACCCGACCGTCGGCCATGTGCTCATCGACGGCATCGACGCGCGCGACTGGCCGCTCACCACCCTGCGTTCGCAGGTGTGTATCGTCGCGCAGGACACGTTCCTGTTCTCCGACACGATCGGCGGCAACATCGGCTTCGGCGCCGGCTCCGACACCGACGACTGCTACATCCACAAGATGGCGCAGATCGCAGGCGCGGACAACTTCATCAAGGCCATGCCGCAAGGCTACGACACGGTCGTCGGCGAACGCGGCGTCGGCCTGTCCGGCGGCCAGAAGCAGCGCCTGTCGCTCGCCCGCGCGCTCGCGGACAACCCGAGCATCCTCATCATGGACGACACCACGTCGGCCGTCGACATGGAGACGGAGGCCGAAATCCAGAAGCACCTGCGCGAGATGGACGGCAACAAGACGATCGTGACGATCGCGCACCGCATCTCGTCGGTCAAGGACTCCGACCTGATCCTCGTGCTCGAACACGGCCGCATCGTCGAACGCGGCACGCACGCCGAACTCGTCGCGCAGCACGGCCGCTACTGGGACATCTACCACAAGCAGCTCGGCATGCAGTCCGGCGCCTCGCAAGGCTTCTGACCAAGGCTTCCGGCCAAGGCTTCCGATCGCCCGACATCCGAACAAGGACTGGTAATAAGGACTTTTCATGGCACAACGCAACACCTACCGCGAGGATGAGGAACTCGAGGAGACCATCAACCTCCACGACATCCTGCGCGTCGGCAAATATCTCAAACCCTATCTTCCACAGGTGGTCCGCATCCTCGTCGTCGTCATCTCGATGAGCTGCATCGTCGTCACCGTACCGTACCTGACCAAGATCATGATCGACGACGCGATCCCGAACGAGGACCTCGCCAAGCTCGGCCTGCTCGCGGCCGGCCTGTTCTGCCTGATCGTGATCTACGAGCTCGCGCTGCGCTACCGCACGGTGTCGATCACGCGCGTCGGCCAGCTCATGCTCAAGGACATGCGCCGCGACCTGTTCACGCACATCCAGACCCTGCCGTTCAGCTACTTCGACTCGCGTCCGCACGGCAAGATCCTGATCCGCGTGGTCAACTACGTGAACACGCTGTCCGATACGCTCTCGTCCGGCCTGATCAGCGTGTTCGCGGACGTGTTCACGTTCTTCGTGACACTCATCGTGATGTTCGCAATCGACTGGCGGCTCGCGTTGTGGAGCCTGCTGCTGTTTCCTGTGCTCATCATCTGGGTGCGCGCCCTGCAGTACTTCCAGCGCAAGGCCTACCAGAAGCTGTCCAACAAGCAAAGCAACCTCAACGCGTTCATCCACGAGTCGATCGCCGGCGTGAAGACGACGCAGACGTTCGCGCGCGAGCGGAAACAGTTTGAGATCTTCCAGCAGCAGCAGGACGACGTGCGCACCGCGTGGATGCACGCCAAGCACATCGAATTCCTCATGTGGCCGGGCGTGCAGACCATCTCCGTGATGACCATCGCGTTCATCTACTTCGTGGGCATCACCGGCTTCGGCGGCGTGAACGTGACCACCGGCATGCTGATCGCATTCGTCGGCTACGCGAACAACTTCTGGAACCCGGTCATCAACATCGGCAACTTCTATAATCAGCTCGTCACCTGCTCGGCGTACCTCGAGCGCATCTTCGAAACGCTCGACGTGCGCCCCGAGATCGCGAACAAGCCGAACGCGGCTGACCTGCCGCAGATTCGCGGCAAGGTCGACTTCAACGACGTGGTGTTCCGCTACGAGGACGACGGGCGCAACATCCTGAACCTCGTGGACTTCCACGTCGAGCCGGGGCAGACGATCGCGCTGGTCGGCCCGACCGGCGCGGGCAAGACCACGATCGTGAGCCTGCTGTCGCGCTTCTACGACGTGTCGGAAGGATCGGTGACGATCGACGGGTACGACGTGCGCGACGTGACGCTCGAATCGCTGCGCCGGCAGATGGGCGTGATGCTGCAGGACACGTTCATCTTCTCGGGCAACGTGCGCGAGAACATCCGGTATGGGCGACTCGACGCGACCGATGAAGAGATTGAGGCGGCGGCGAAGGCCGTGCACGCGCACGAGTTCATCATGGAGCTGCCCGACGGGTACGACACGGTGGTGGAGGAGCGCGGTTCGACCCTGTCGGCCGGTCAGCGCCAGTTGATCGCGTTCGCGCGCGTGCTGCTCGCCGACCCGCGCATCCTGATTTTGGACGAGGCGACGTCGAACATCGACACGCGCACCGAGGAGGCGCTGCAGGCGGGCCTGCAGCATCTGCTCAAGGGGCGCACGAGCTTCATCATCGCGCACCGCCTGTCGACGATCGAGAATGCGGACGAGATCTTCTACATCGACCACGGGCAGATCGTGGAGCATGGCTCGCATGCGGAGTTGCTCGCCAAGAAGGGCGCGTACTACCGGCTGTACGAGTCGCAGTACGCGATGATCCGCGTGGCGACGGGCGCCGACTCGGCGGCTGGTGCTGCGGAGCGGTAGCGCCCGGCGATGGGCGTTGATGGGCGGAGTGGCCTTGGCGGGGCTGCTCCGCCCATTGTTTTTTGATGGGGAGGGGATGGCCTTTTCTTGAAACTGAGAGGCAGTTTTTCGGATGTGGAGCGGTCTTTCTGCAAACTGAGAGGCAGGTTTCTGGCGCAAGGCGTCTGTGCCGTTCCTCAATTCCTTGGGGTTTCGAGGTTGTGGAGCGGGTGTCAAGGGTGGTTGCGCCAGAAACCTGCCTCTCAGTTTGCAGAAAGACCCCTGCATGATGCGAAATCTGCCTCTCAGTTTGCGAAAAGCCGGCTGATGGGATGTGTGCGGGCGTGTGCATGCAGCTGCAGCTGGCATAATGGCATACACAACGCACCACCACAACCGAGGGATTCCTCATGACCATCATCGTTAACGATAATCTTCAGCAGTTTCATCTGACCAATGGGCGGATCAGCATGATCCTGCGTGCGGTTGACGGCAAGCTTGTCAACCTGTACACCGGCGCGGCGGTGCCTGACGCGGGGCTGGGCGATGCGGTCGGCGCCAATGCGGCCAGCGCTGCCGCCGTGGTCACCACCGGCGATTCCACCGATTTCGGCTACCTCATCGACGACCACTTCCGCGTGCAGTCCGCCACCGAGCGTGACGAGGACGGCCAGCGCTTCCCCGAGCACCAGCGCTTCGAATACCCGGAATTCGGCCACGGCGACTACCGCCACCCGGCCATCGAGGCGGTGCAGCCCAATGGCTCGCGCATCACCGACCTGCGCTTCGCCGGCTACCGGGTCACGCCCGGCAAGCCCGCGCTGCCCGGCCTGCCGGCCACGTTCCCCGAGGCCCGCGACGGCAAGATCGTTCACGATTCCCCGGCGGCCGAGACGCTGTCCATCGACCTCGCCGACGAGCTTACCAGCCTGACCGTGACGCTCCACTACACGCTGTTCCGCGACGAGGCGGTCATCGCCCGCTCCGCCAGCATCGCCAATCGCGGCACCGAGCCGCTTACCCTCACCCGCGCGGCCAGCTTCAACCTCGACCTGCCGGACGCGGACTACGACATGATCGAATTCACCGGCGCGTGGGCGCGCGAGCGTGAGCCGCACCGCCAGCCGCTGCATGCCGGAATCCAGCAGATCGAATCCCTGCGCGGCGCGTCCGGCCCGTACTTCAGCCCGGCCGCCGTGTTCGCCCGCCCCGCCACCACCGAGGACGCCGGCGAGGCGTTCGGCCTGACCTTCGTGTATTCCGGCAACTTCGACCTGCACGCCGAGGTCGACACCTACGGCGCCACTCGTCTGCAGCTGGGCATCAACCCGTTCGGCTTCGCGTGGCGACTCGAACCCGGCGAATCGTTCCAGACCCCGGAGGCGCTGCTCGGCTACACCGCCCACGGCCTGAACGCGCTGAGCCAGACCTTCCACCGCATCGTGCTCGACCACCTGCAGCGCCCGGCGTGGGCCCGCCGCGAGCGGCCGGTGCTCATCAACAACTGGGAGGCCACGTACTTCGACTTCACCGAAGACCAGCTGCTCGACCTCGCGAGGCTCGCCAAGCATGCCGGCATCGAGCTGTTCGTGCTCGACGACGGCTGGTTCGGCGCCCGCACCTCCGACCGCTCCGGCCTCGGCGACTGGACCGCCAACCCCGACCGCCTGCCCGAGGGTATCGCCGGCATCGCGCGCAAGATCAATGAGATCGGCATGCAGTTCGGCCTGTGGTTCGAACCGGAAATGGTCAACAAGGACTCTGACCTGTACCGTGCCCACCCCGAGTGGGTCATCGCCACGCCGGGCCGCAGCCAGTCCGTGTACCGCCACCAGTACGTGCTCGACTTCGCCAACCCGGCCGTGGTCGACAACATTTACGCGCAGATGCACGCGATCCTGTCGACCGCGAACGTCGCCTACATCAAGTGGGACATGAACCGCTTCATCACCGAGGCGTTCGACGCGACGCGCGGCGCCGAGCGACAGGGCGAGCTCATGCACCGCTACATCCTCGGCGTGTACGCGTTGTACGAGCGCCTGTTCGCCGCGTTCCCCGACCTCATCATCGAGGGCTGTGCGTCGGGCGGCAGCCGCTTCGACTACGGCATTCTCGCGTACTCGCCGCAGGCGTGGACGAGCGACGACACCGACGCGGTCGAGCGCATGTCGATCCAGTACGGCACGAGCTTCTTCTTCCCGGTCGCCACGATGGGCGCGCACGTCTCGATCACGCCGAATCATCAGACCGGCCGCAACGAGCCGCTCGCGACTCGTGCGAACGTCGCCATGTTCGGCACGTTCGGCTACGAGATGGACCTGACCTCGACCTCACCCGAGGACTTGGCCGAGATCGCCGATCAGGTCGCGTTCTTCAAGGAACACGCGCCGCTGCTGCACAACGGTGACTTATACCGGCTCGTCGCCCCGTACGATCATCGCCGCATGGCGTGGATGAGCGTGGCCGCGGACCGCGCGCATGCGATCGTCGGCGACTATGTGATCCTCGGTGTGCCGAACAAGCCGAAGTCGCGGCTGCGGCTGCGCGGTCTGGACGAGACCGCGCGCTATCGCGTCGTGTCCACGGACGGACGGTTCGACGCGGTGCGTTCCGGCGGCGAGCTGATGCGCATCGGCATCGACGACACCGACCTCGGTCCGGACTTCGCCTCGCGTGTCTATCTGCTCGACCGCGTGTGATCTGCGCGTGTGATTTGCGCGACTGCAACAACGGCCGTATCTGGGTCCCCGTCCCAGGATGATGACTCAGATACGGCCGTTGTCGTCCGATCGCTGACTGTAACCGAGTCCGTAGGCCATGACATGGATTCGGTGACGGCCGGTCTATGGGGCGGCGGAAGGAACAAAGCCTACCGTGTGGATTCGCGCACGACGAGTCGCGAGATGGCGGTCAGATCGCGCGCGGGGGAGTCGTCCCCGTTGATGCGCGCGATGAGCGCGTCGACGGCCTGCCGGGCGTAGTCCTCGAAGTCCATGGCGACGGTGGTGAGCTCCGGCACGCAGAATTCGCCTTCCTCGACCCCGTCGAAGCCGGTGACCATCACGTCGTCGGGGATGCGCAGCCCGCAGTCGGCCAGTCCGCGGATCACGCCGAGCGCCGATTCGTCGTTGATGCACACCACGCCGTCGAATTCGAGCCCCGAGCGCACGGTGTCGATGATCGCCTGGCGTGCGGTGCGCCGCGTCCACGGTTGATCGGGGACGAACTGCCATGGCTCGGGCGTGATGCCGTTGCGCAGCAGTGCTCGCTGGAATCCGGCCGCACGTTGCCATTTGCTGTCGGTGGCGCCTTTGATGTCGTCGAAGTCGGCGTAGTCCGCGCAGTAGAACAGCAGTCGTTTGCATCCGCGCGACAGCAGGTACGAGGTGGCGGTGAAGATGCCCTGTTCGCAGGCGACGAGCATGGTGTCATAGTCGTGCGTCGCGTCGATCGGGCTGAGCATGACGGCCGGTTTGCCGTTGAGCCGTGTCTGGATCTCCTTGACGGTGAGTTTGGACGGGCTGAAGATCACGCCGTCGCAGACCGAGCTGACGATGTTCTGTAGGATCGCGATTTCGTTGGTGCTTTCGTAGAGCGTCTGCTGGATGATCGTCTGGTAGCCGCGGCTGTTCGCATATGATGAGATCGCGTCGGCGAGCTGCGTCGAGTAGGGGTTGTGGATGTCCTGCAGGACGAGGCCGATCGCGTTGGTCTTGCCGGATCGCAGCGTGCGTGCGGAGACGTTGATGGAATAGTTGAGCCGTTGCGCCGCGCGCATGACTTTGTCCCGGGTCGGCTGGGAGATGCTGGGGTCGTTGTGCAGCGCATAGGACACGGTGGCCTGGGAGACCCCTGCCTCCCTGGCGATGTCTCGCATGGTGACCATGGTGGATCCACACTCCTTGTGTATGCGCATGCCGTGATGACCGGTTTCGGTCTCGCCGCTCGAGAGCCGAGGCGTCACGATCGGCTATCCAGTATAGTCGCCGTTCAGCTGAAACGCATCAATACATTTCGACACGCCGGACGATCCGTGTAATTTAACCGAATCAGTAACAATCTTCCGCGTGTCTTGTTTCCGACGTTTGACAAGCGATGATGAATGGCGTTATCTTGTTGATTGTCACCAACTGATACGTATCAGTAAGCACTGATGCGGAAGCGGTAGGAGATTGCGCCCGGCATGGCTGCCGAACGCATGGAGGAGCGATTTGAAACAACAGGAGGTTTCAATGAAGTCTGGAATGAAGAAGATCGTGACCGCGGGCATCGCCGCGCTGGCGTCGATGACCATGGTCGGCTCGCTCGCCGCGTGCGGTTCCGACACCGCCGCCAGCAAGGACCTCGTCCTGACCATCTGGGGTGGCGACATCGACAAGACCACGATGCAGCAGCGTCTGGATCTCGCCAAGAAGAAGTACCCGAACATCAACGTCAAGCTGCAGTACATCGCCAAGGACTACGACACCAAGATCCAGACGATGTTCTCCGGCGGCACCGCCCCGGATATCCTCGAGATCGCCGAGAACGTGAACGCCTACTCCACCCGCGGCCAGCTCGCCGACCTCACCTCGTCCTTCCCGGACGCCAAGACCGAATTCGGCGAGGCCAACGTGAACGCCTACTCCTACGACGGCAAGATGTACGCCGCGCCGGACCGCTCCGCCCCGGGCGTCGTCTACTACAACAAGGACATCTTCGACGCCGCCGGCGTCGAGTACCCGTCCGAGAACTGGGATTGGGACACCTTCCTGGCCAACACCCAGAAGCTCGTGAAGAAGGACGGCGACAAGGTCACCCAGTGGGCCTACTGCGAAGGCGACTGGTGGGCGTGGTACATGACCTGGATGTACCAGAACGGCGGCAAGCTCATCGACGACAACGGCAAGGCCACCGTCAACTCCGAGGCCAACGTCGAGGCCATGCAGTTCTACCAGGACCTCATGTACAAGTACGAGGTGATGCCGAAGCCGGAGCAGATCACCGACACCGGCGCCGACCCGCTGTTCCACCAGGGCAAGCTGGCCATGGAGGTCACCGGCTTCTGGAACATCTCCGCCCTGCAGGACGTCGACTTCAACTGGGGCATCGCCCCGATGTGGCACGGCAAGGACACCGCCGTCCCGATGTTCTCCAACGCGCTCGCCGTCTCCTCGCAGTCCAAGCACAAGGATGACGCCATCAAGATCGTCCAGTTCCTGACCTCCAAGGAAGGCCAGGAGCCGATCGCCGAGAACGCCCTCGACGTGCCCGCCAATCTCGAGGCGGCCGCCGACAAGTCCTTCACCAACGCCAAGTGGAACAAGAACGGCCTCGACCTGAGCGTGTTCTCCAAGTCCCAGTCCATGACCTACGCCCCGCCGTTCATCCCGCAGTGGAACCAGCTGACCCAGGCCATCTCCGACGGTATGTCGCAGACCTGGAACGGCAAGCAGACCGTCAAGGAAGGCCTTGACAAGGCCCAGAAGACGGTCGAAGCGGCCCTGAGCGAGTAATCGCCTCGAGTCTCACAGGGCGTGCGGCCGACCGTGCCGGCCAGAAGAGCCGGACGGCACGGGCCGCCGCCCGCCCCGCCCTTCCGGTTGACGCCGGAACGGCGCCATCACATCGAACATGTCGAGTATTTCGAGTCAAAGGTCATTCTCATGAGTGCAGTCACCAAAGCCGCCAAGCCGCGCAAGGAGCGCCGGGGTTTGACGCGCAAGACGCGTGAGGCCATCGCCTTCTACGCATGCGTCTCGCCGTGGATCTTCGGTTTCGTGGTGTTCACCGCGATCCCGATGGTCGCCTCCCTGTATCTTTCGTTCACCGACTGGGATTCGTTCCAGTCCCCGAACTTCGTCGGATTCGCCAACTACGTCAAGGCGTTCACCAAGGATCCGCTGTTCTGGAAGGTGTTGGGCCACACGTTCTACTACGCGTGCGTGTCCGTGCCGCTGTCGCTGCTGATCGCCCTGTACTTGTCCAACCTGCTGTCGAACAACTTCCGCGGCAAGCGCGCGTTCCGTACGATCATCTACCTGCCGTCGCTGGTGCCGCTCGTGTCGGCCGGCCTGATCTTCAAGTGGCTGCTCAAGCCGGAGGACGGCCCGATCAACGCGTTCCTGTCGATCTTCGGCATCAAGGGACCCGCTTGGCTGCTCGACACCCATTGGGTCATCCCCGCGATCATCCTGCTGTCGCTGTGGCAGGTGGGCGGCGGCACGATCCTGCTGATCTCCGCGATCAACGGTGTGCCCAAGGAACTGTACGAGGCCGCTGAAATCGACGGCGCCGGTCATTACCGCATGTTCTGGAACATCACGTTCCCGATGATCACCCCGATCCTGTTCTTCAACCTCGTGACCGGCATCATCGGCGCGTTCCAGGTCTTCGATCAGGTCTACATCCTGACCGAGGGCGGCCCGGACAACGCCAGCCAGATGATGGTGCCCTACATTTACACCACCGCGTTCAAGAACTTCCAGATGGGCTACGCCTCCGCACTGGCGTGGATCCTGTTCGTCATCATCATGATCATTTCCGCTCTGGTGCTGCGTTCGTCGAGCGCTTGGGTGTTCTACGAGTCCGAGGTGAAGAAGTGAATAACAACTACAAGACCCCGGGTGCGAAAGCCCGCCGTTACGCCATCCTGACCGTCGTCTCGGCGATCCTGTGCGCGCCGCTGGTGTTCGTCGTGTCGATCGCCCTGTCGAGCGACGCGACCACGAACGCGATGAGCTTCTCGTTCTTCCCGACCGAATGGCATTGGGAGAACTTCATCCGCGTGTTCGACTCCGGACTGCCGATCGGCCGTTTCATCATCAACTCGTTGTGCATCGTGCTGCCGGCCTGCCTGTTCATGACCCTGTCCAGCGCGCTGGTTTCCTACGGCTTCGCCCGTCTGCGCGCCCCCGGCAAGGACATCCTGTTCATCATCGTCCTGTCCACGATGATGATCCCGGGCCAGGTGCTCATGATCCCGCAGTTCATCCTGTTCCGCACCCTCGGCTGGGTCAACACGCTGCTGCCGCTGGTCATCCCGAACCTGTTCGCCAACGCGTACAACGTGTTCCTCATGCGTCAGTTCATCACCCGCATCCCGACCGAGCTGGACGAGGCCGCCGAGCTGGACGGCCTGGGCTACTTCGGCATCTTCACGCGCATCATCCTGCCGATGATGACGCCGGTGCTCGCCGCGGTGTGCGTGTTCACGTTCTCCGCCAACTGGGGCAACTTCTTCGGCCCGCTCCTCTACATCAACGACGAGGAGAAGATGCCGCTCGCCCTCGGTCTGCAGGTGCTCTCCGCGCAGAGCTCCGGTGCGCAGACCCCGCCGTGGAACATGATCATGGTCGGCTCGCTGATCCTGATCATCCCGGTGCTCATCGTCTACTACTTCTCCCAGAAGTACATCTACGAGAGCGGCCTGGGCGTCGGCTCCGCCGGCATCAAGTAAGGCGACGATCCCGCTGCAACATGGCCTCGCATGGTTTTCCTTTCCTGCCGTGCGAGGCCATCGCCATATCTGCACATATCCGCTCGCATCTGCTCATATCCACCTGCATCCGCTCATGCCTGAGCGAGAAAGATCAATCATGAACGAATCCATCCGTCTTGATCACAACCGCATCGTCATCGACGGCAAGCCGCGCGTGCTGCTGTGCGCCTCGCTGTTCCCGTTCCGCGTGCCGCGCGGCCAGTGGCGGCAGCGGCTCGACGCCGTTCGCCGGCTCGGCTACCACGCCATCGACGTGTACATCCCGTGGAACTTCCACGAAACCGCGCCCGGCGTCTGGAACTTCTCCGGCCGGCATAACATCGAGGAGTTCCTGCGCATGACCCACGAGGCCGGCCTCTACGCGATGGTGCGCCCCGGCCCGTACATCTGCTCCGAATGGGACGGCGGCGCGATCCCCGCATGGGTCGCCACCGATCCGAAGCGTGGCGGCGGCGAGTCGCTGCGGCAGAACGATCCCGCGTTCCTCGACGCCGTGCGCGGCTGGTATGACCGCATCCTGCCGATCATCGTGCGCCAGCAGTACGGCCACGGCGGCCCGATCATCGCCGTGCAGGCCGACAACGAACTCGACTTCTTCGCCTGCCGCGATCCGCACGGCTACATCGGCGCGCTCGCCGACATGATGCGCGAGGCCGGCGTCGACGTGCCGATCGTCGCGTGCGCCGGTCAGGGCGACATGGAACGCGCGTTCGGCGGGGCGGCGGGCGTCACACCCGCGGTGAACCTGTACGGCGACGACGACGGGCTCGACATGGACGAACACATCCGCTACTACCGCGAGGCGGCCGACCGGTACGACGTGCCGCTGATCGTGACCGAAACGAACCGCTGGCACCGTACGCTGCGGCGCATGGTCGGCGCGGGCGCGCGGTTCGTCGGCCCGTTCCTGCAGGTCTCGGGATGGGACTTCGACTTCACGCCGTCCGTGAACAACTGGGGTCGGCTGGAGTCGTACATGACGCACGACTACGATTTCGGCGGCGTGATCGACCCGGCCGGGCAGGAGCGTGCGGATGCGGACGACGCGCGGCGGCTGAGCGCGATCATCGGCGCGCTGGGGGAGCGGCTGGCGGCGGCTGAGCCGGCCGTGTCGCAGCATGTGGATGCGTATCGGGTGCCGGCGGACTGGTGTGTGGATGGTGTCGATGCCGTTGCTGGTGTTGCTGCTGGTGCTGGTGTCGCCGTCGCCGACGGTCTGGGCGTCGGCGTGCTTGATCTGGCGGGCGGCGGTCAGCTGGTGACGTTGACCAACGTGTCGCGGGACACGCTGGCGGTGCAGCAGGCGTCGGCCGTGGCCGGTGAACATCATGTGTCGGTGCCCGGCGTGACGGTGCCGGCCGGTGCGGGCGTGATGATCGTTCGTGATCTTCCTGTGGACGATCGGCTGACGTTGTGCGCAACCAGTGCGGAATTGACCGGATTGTGTGCAAACGGTGACGATGATAAGCCTGTGGTGATCGAATTGTCCGCGCCGACCATGCGCGAGGGGGCCGTGTGGGCGGTGTTCGCCGTCGGCGACGACACGGCGATCACCGTCGCCAGCCAGAGCGGCGACGTGACGACCGCCATCGGCGACGGTGCGCTGACTGTCTCCGGCGCCGAAGGCGTCATCGTATTCACCACATGCCATAGCGAACGCACGTACCGTGTCGTCATCGGTCAGCCCGTCAAGCAGTACGCGCCGACCAGCGCGCCGGTCACGACCGTCACCGACGTCGACGCCAACGCAACGCAGCCCGCATGGTCGCCGATCGACCCGTCCGTCAACGATGGCCGCGCATTGCCGATGGAAGACGTCGGCGTGTATGCGGGTGCCATGCGGTATGAGGCCACGCTTGATACCGCAACCTATGGTGCTGTGACCGGCGTGGTCCTGCGCGACGCTGCCGACACGATCAGCGTGCAGTACCGCGATCGTGACCTTCACGGCAACGTTACCGACGATCATGATGCGCACGATATCGACACCAATGATCATGGCGTTCGCGAACTCTTCACACCATGGCGGGCCAGTGGCGGCGGAGCGCTGTATGTTCCGTTCGTTCCTGATCATTTCCGCGCACATCCGGGCGAAACCGTCGATTCGACCACTCCGGCTGCATCCGCATACGATCCGACCGAGGCTGCATCGCACGTGCTGACCGTCACCGCCCGCATCTGGGGCCACTGCAACTTCGACGACAGCCGACTGCCGTCGTTGCGTCTGACCGCCAAACGCGGCATCACCGGCGCGCTCGCCGTGACGGACGCGCACGACCTCGGCTCCGGATGGATCGCCGGCTACGATCCGGCCGATCCCGACTATGAGCGGTCGCTGCGGGCTGACGGTCTGACGATCGGCACCGAGCCGAGTCCGCGCGGTGGCCTCGGCTGGTCGACCACCGTCTGGCCGCATCGTCTGGCGTACGTGCAGACGCTGCATGTCGGCGATACCGCGGCGGCGCTGCATGTCGTCGGCGGTCAGGCGCGGCTCGACGTGCGGCTCAACGGTCGGCCGGTTGGCTCGATCACTCCGCTGCAGCCGACTCTATGGCTCGGCGACGTGCACGACGGCGACGAACTCACCGTCATCGCATGGCAGATGTGGGGCGAGGACACCGGCCGTGCGACCCTGCTCACCGGCCACGAAATCACCGGCTGGCGCATGGCCTCGCAAGGCTTGCCCGAGCTGCGCGTCGCGGCCGACGGCGTGTTCGACGTGACGTTGTGCGGGACCGGTGAAGCGGGCGAATCGGTACCGTCCATTGATGATCACAACCGATCATTGGTGAGGGATTCGTCGGCATCCGACGAGTCCGGTGTACATACCGTGAAGATGCCGCTGACCGTCGCGCCGGGCGACGGCGTGTGGCTGCGCGTGCCGGCTGCCACGCTCGCCGATGCCGTGCGCTCGATGAACACGGTCGTGCGGTTCGACGGCGACGGCCTGCAGCTGACCGCGTTCACCGACGACATGTGCCTGGGGCGCGTCGTGCTCGGCGGACTTCCCGGTACCACGTTCGGCGGCGGTCGCGGCGACCTGTTCCTTGTGCCCGAGGAGTCGGCCGGCGATCTGCGCCTCTATGCCGAAGCCACGCGCGACACCGCCGGCACCCTCAACGCCATCACCCTCGGCGGCCCCGTCGACCTCGCCTAACCCCGAGCGGCGCCTACCCCTCACGCGTCCCCATACACTGTGCGTGGCGGGCTCCCGTGCGTGGCGGAAATGTCTCGCTGGCAGGCCTGCCAGCGAGACATTTCCGCCACGCACCTCGGCTCCCCTCAGTGAGGGGAGCCGTCAACGAAAGCTGACTGAGGGGAGCACACCCAGCCACTTCCTTCCCGTGGCGGTTTTCGCTCGCTGACGGTCCCGTCAGCGAGCGAAAACCGCCACGACCACACTCATAGAAAGACCATCCCATGAAAACTCCCATCGATCTCGCCGATCCATACGGCTACCTGCTCGTCCACTTCATCGAAGACCCCGAGCATTACGCCGAACGCATCTATCTCGACCTGTCCGAAGGCGACAACCCCGAACGCTGGCATCCGCTGAACGGCGGCAATCCGATCCTCACGTCGAACCTCGGCACCAAAGGCGTGCGAGACCCGTACCTCGTGCGCAATCCCGAAACCGGTCGCGTGTACATCATCGCCACCGATCTGCAGGTGTTCGCGGGCGGCGGCGGATCCGACGGTGGCAGCGACTGGTATGCGTTTTCGCATCACGGCAGCACGAATCTCATCATCTGGTACTCCGACGATCTGGTCCACTGGAGCGAGCCGCATACGCTCGACGTCTCGCGTCGCGCTGACGATACGCACGCCCAGCTTGGCATGGCATGGGCGCCGGAAGCGCTGTGGGTCCCGGATTACTATCCGGAAGGTTCGGAGGCCGAGCACAACGGCAGTCGCGGCGCGTTCGTGCTGTACTGGTCGAGCAAGCTGTTCGCCGACGACAACGTCGAGCACAAGGACGATGCTGTCTATGATCGCGTGCTGTGGGGTGCGACGAGCGACTTCACCAACGACACGTACGAATACGGCGGCCTGTTCATCGACCTCGGCCGCGACACGATCGACACGACGATGATCCAGCGCGTGCTGCCGGACGGCATGATCCGCACGTACCGTGCGACCAAGGACAATGGCCCGCAGACCGCCAACATCTGGCTCGATTCCACCGATGCGAAGCGTTGGTGGGAGCCGGGAACCGAGTGGCACGTCATCCAGCAGAACATCGGCGTCGACTGGACGCCCGACCATCACGCCGGCGGCGTGGAAGGGCCGGCGCTGTTCGCCTCGCATTCCGATGATCGTGTGTATCTGTACGTGGATGTGATTCCGTCGATCGGCTACCGTCCGATGGTGTCGGCCGATCCGGACCGCGGGTTCGACTACCTGCGTTCCGATGATTTTTACATGCGGCCGCACACCAAGCACGGCGGCGTGATGTCCCTCACCCGCGCCGAATACGACCGCATCAAGGCCGCCGACGGCACCATCGGCTAACGCTATTCCTCCGTCTCACACCCCCCCACGTCACGCCTCCCCTCCAACGGACATACAGCCGATTCATACGGCGAAAACGGCTGTATGTCCGTTGGAGGGAGAGGTGGGAGAGATGGAAGGGAGCAGGCGGGAGGGGCACCTTTTTTCAGTTGTTCCTCCGCGGACAATTCGTCTCTCCTCAACGGACATACAGCCGATTTGGGAGGCGGAATCGGCTGCATGTCCGTTGAAGTTAGTGGGCGTAACCTTTTGTGGCTGTTCTTCGGTGATGATCCGTCTCTCCTCAACGGACTTACAGCCGATTTGCATGGTGAAATCGGCTGTAAGTACGTTGAAGGGAGGGGAGACAGAGGTGGTCTTCCCCTTTACGGCCGTTGCTCCGTGAGTAATCCATCTCCCCTTAACGGACATACAGCCGATTCGGGCGGAAAATCGGCTGTATGCCCGCAGGGGGAGCGTGGGACATTACTGTGGAACGGTCATCAGGAAGAGAGCGTCAATCTTTGCGGACTTACAGCCGATTTCACCGTCCGAATCGGCTGTATGTCCGTTAGAGAGGTGGGGCCGTGCAGAGGAGTGGAACGCAGAGGGCATGGTGTTTGCTTGAAGCCGTTCCTTCAAGAATGATTCGTTTCTCTTAACGGACATACAGCCGATTTTCCTGCCTCAAGCGGCTGTATGTCCGTTACAAGGGGAACGTAAGACAGGTTTCAGCGATCCCACGTCCGGCATACGCGACTCCGCAACGATCATCCGCCAAGTCCACTCGGTCAACGATTCGTCCACCCATGCCACCGTGTCGGCCGGCGTACGGTAGGCATCGTACGCAACGATATCTGGCATAAGTCAAAGGAGCCGATATGTCCACCGAATCCACGTTCGCACAACCCATCCAGGCGACGCAGCAGCACAGCAAGCCGCTCGCCCTGCGCGACGTCACCGTCACCGACGCGTTCTGGCACACCGAGCAGGAGCTCGTGCGCACCGCCGTCATCCCGTTCCAGTGGAACGCCCTCAACGACAACGTCCCCGGCGCCGCGCCCAGCTACTGCATGCACAACTTCAAGGCCGCCGCCGCGCAGAACGCGCGCAAGAGCACCGAAGGCAAGAAGTTTGTCCCGCCGGCCTACACCTACCGCGGCTTCGAAGCCAAGCCCGAGGACCCGGCCAACCCGGATCCGGACAAGTTCTACGGCTTCGTCTTCCAGGACACCGACTTCTCGAAGTGGATCGAGGCCGTCGGCTACAGCCTCACCCAGCATCCGGACGCCGAGCTCGAAGCCACCGCCGACAAGGCGATCGACATCGTGTGCGCCGCGCAGCTCGACAACGGCTACCTCGACACGTACTACATCCTCAACGGCATGGACCGCGCGTTCCACAACCTGCGCTGGCACCACGAACTGTACTGCCTCGGCCACCTCATCGAAGGCGCGATCGCGTACTACGAGGGCACCGGCAAAGACAAGCTGCTCAAGGCCGCCGAACGCTTCGCCGACTACGTGGGCGAGTACTTCGGCCCGAACCCGGGTCAGTGCAAGGGCTATCCGGGCCACGAGATCGCCGAGATGGCGCTCGCCCGCCTCGCCGACCTGACCGGCGAGAAGAAGTACCTCGACCTCGCCAAGTTCTTCATCGACGAGCGTGGCACCGAGCCGAACTACTTCCGCTACGAAGGCGAACGCGACAAGGAGGACGGCTACACCGACACCAACTGGGAGTTCGACTACGACTACACGCAGGCCGGTGAGCCGGTCCGCGACCAGAAGGAGGCCATCGGCCACGCGGTGCGCGCCGGCTACCTGTACTCCGGCATGGCCGCGGTGGCGAAGCTCACCGACGATCCGTCGCTGGTCAAGGCCTGCGAGACGCTGTGGCGCAACATCGTCGACAAGAAGCTGTACATCACCGGCGGCATCGGCGGCACGGTGGACGGCGAGGCGTTCTCGTACGACTACGATCTGCCGAACGATTCCGCATACTCCGAGTCGTGCGCGGCGATCTCGCTCGCGTTCTTCGCGCGCCGCATGCTCGAGATCGCGCCCGTCGCGGAATACGCGGACGTGATGGAACAGGCGCTCTACAACACGACGCTCGCCGGCATGGCGCTCGACGGCAAGAGCTTCTTCTATGTCAACCCGCTCGAGGTCAACCCGTACGCCTGCCACAAGGATTCCCGCGTGCGCCACGTCAAGCCGGTGCGCCAGAAGTGGTTCGGCTGCGCGTGCTGCCCGCCGAACATCGCCCGCATCGTCGAGTCCGTGCAGGAGTATGCGTACACGGTCAGCAACGATGCGTCCACCTTGTTCACGCATCTGTACATGGGCGGCGTGGCGCGTGCGACGCTCGGCGGCGCGGAGGTGACGCTGGACGTCGCCGCGAACCTGCCGTGGAAGGGCGACGGCGCGGCGACCGTGCGGCTTGGCTCGCCGGCGACGTTTACGCTGGCGTTCCGTCTACCGGGTTGGGCGGGTTCCGTGGATGCGGCGGCCGCTGCGATCTCGGCGTCCGGCGAGGCCGACGGGCGTATCTCGCGTGAGGTACGCGACGGATACGTGTACTTCACCGGCGAATGGCATGATGGCGACGAGGTGGCGTTCGACTTCCCGATGCCGGTGCGCATGATGAAGGCGAATCCGATGGTGCGCGAGGACGCGGGTCGTGTCGCGTTCGTGCGCGGTCCGATCACGTTCTGCGCCGAGGAGCGCGACAACGGCGCGAACCTGCACCTGCTGCATGCGGACGTCGCGGCGATTCTGGCCGATCCGTCGTCGGTGAAGGTGGTGCCGTTCGCATTCCACGCGGGCGCCGCGGGCATCGACGAGAAGGGTCAGGGCGAGGTCGACGACGTGACCCGCGACATGGTTCGCCTTGAGGTGCCGGCGTGGCGTGAGCCGGTGCCGGAAGGCGCGAATGCGGAGTCGCCGGCGTTCGCCCCGCTGTACGCGGAGTATGCGCCGGCGAAGCGCGAGCCGGTCACCGCGACGCTGATCCCGTACTTCGCGTGGGCCAACCGCGGCGAGAACGAGATGACCGTCTTCCTGCACGACTGACGTTGGTTTCTCGTGACTTGTTGGTTGCTGCGACTGACGTCGGTTGCTGTGACTGACGTTGGTTTTGCGACTGACGTCGGTTGTTATGACTGACGGTATCGCACGGTACTAGCGTCAGTCACGGCTTCTCGGGTTGCTGCCCCTTCCCCTTAACGGACATACAGCCGATTCCCCTATCCGAATCGGCTGTATGTCCGTTGAATATTGTGGGCGTAGTGCGGTAGATATGGCCGTATTGCTCTGGCGTTCTCCTTTTCTCCCTAACGGACATACAGCCGATACGGGCAGGGAAAACGGCTGCATGTCCGTCGAGGGGACGGGACGCTGGGCGTC
This sequence comes from Bifidobacterium ramosum, assembly GCF_009299505.1. Lineage (GTDB taxonomy): Bacteria > Actinomycetota > Actinomycetes > Actinomycetales > Bifidobacteriaceae > Bifidobacterium > Bifidobacterium ramosum. The sequence continues at coordinate 34,641 of NZ_WBSM01000010.1, forward strand.
AAGGACTGATCGGCGGGGAATTCCGCCGCGTACGAACGGACATGCAGCCGATTTTCCTGCCCGTATCGGCTGTATGTCCGCTGGCGGTGTGAGCCCGCGCTCGCATCTTTCCCCTATCGTTGTCTCTGCTTATCGTGTCTCTTCTCCTTAACGGACATACAGCCGATTCGAACACGTAATCGGCTGTATGTCCGTTGAGGAGAAAGGCCGGCCGTGTTTGCGGTCCGTGCGCTTGTTCGTGCCGGACGGTTACGCTGGCGGGTATGAACGTGACGACGTGCCGGCTGACCGGCCCGGTGGAGTTTGTGTCGATCGGACAGTTCGTGTCCGGTCCGGGATGGCGGCATTCGCGCCGCGTCATCGATTCGTTCGAACTGATATTCGTGCGGCGCGGCGTGCTGCCGATCCGCGTGGGCGAGCGCGACATGCACGTCGGCGCGGGGGAGATCATCATGTTGCCGCGCGGCGTGGAACATTCCGGCACCGCAATCATCACCGATGATCTGGAGTTCTACTGGCTGCATTTCCGGTCCGATGACGTGCGTGTGATGACTACGACGAACGGTGCGGATCTGCCGCAGGACGATCATGTCGTGATCATTCCTGATCGCAGTCGTATCCCCGAGCCGGATCGTGTGGCGGTTTTGTGTGGACAGTTGATCGATCTGTACGCGCGATTCGGTCCGCATCGGAATGCGTACTGCGACTACGCCGCGACCGGACTGCTGCTGGAAATCAGTGCGCAGGAGCGTGCGGTGCTATCGACCGTGGCGTCGATGACCGCGGGGCATGACAACGACGGTGCGGCGGAGAGTGGCATCGCGGGATTCCGCGCCGACGGGCGAACGATACTGTCCGTAGATGCGGACGGCTCTGGTCGCTGGCACGGCGGATCCTACAGCGACGCACGGCACTGGCCGTTCGGCGGTCGTCCATCGTACGTCGATCACGGATCCGGTATCGACATCGGTACGCCCGCCGGCGTCAACGATGTGATTGACGACCGTGGCTCGAACAATACGGCGATCGCCGTCGATCGGACATCACCGATCATCAATGATCACGACACCGACGCTCGTGTCGACATGCGGCCGCCGGTCGTGACTCCCGGCTGGTACGGCACCGCCGGCCGACAGCAGTTCGGCCTCGCTCCCATGCTGGCCGTGCGCGCGTGGATCATGGCCAACGCGTACGACGACATCACCGTCGCCGGCATCGCGGCCCGATTCCACTATTCGCCGAGTTATCTGACCGCCATGTACAAGCGCGTATTCGGCATCGGCGTGGCCGAACAGATCACCGAATACCGCATCGATCACGCGCGCGACCTGCTGAGTTCCACCGCGTCGCCGATCGCCGACATCGCCCACGAAGTCGGCTACGACGATCCCAAGTACTTCATGCGCGTGTTCAAGCGCCGCACCGGGTTGACGCCGGGGCAGTACCGCGACGCGTTTCCGAAGCGGTTGTACAACACGCTGTGACGGCCGCGGCCGCCCGCGCAGCGGCGACACGCCGGCAGCCTGCGCACGACACGCACAATGCATTTGCGGGATGCTTGTAATCAAGCCGATCCGCGAAATGCATCATGCGTGTCGTGCGCAGGCTGCCGGCGTGTCGCAGAACATTCGCCCACCGCACATCCGATCGTGGCGGAAATGACTCACTGGGATATCCCTCAGCGAGTCATTCCCGCCACAAAAAAGACTCGCGTGGCAGAAAACGCTCGCTGACGTGACTCTCAGCGAGCGTTTTCTGCCACGAGACAGGCGTCAGGCTAGATCGATTACCGAGCCGCGGTCGATCAGCGTCGGATCCACGAACACGTGGCGCGTCGCCGCGTCCGGATGCTGGATGCGATCGATGAGCGTGTGGACGGCGACCGTCGCCAGATCCTGCGCGGACGATCGCAGCACGGTGAGCGGCCGCGAACTTGGCGTGGCGAATCCGTCGATCGAAATCAGCGACACATCGTCTGGCACGCGTTTGCCTCGCCTCTCCAACACCTGCGCGATCGCGATCGCCAAATAATCGGAATGCACAAGCATCGCGGTCACGCCGGACTCGATGATCTGATCGACGATCTCGTCCACGCCGCGTGAATCGTACGGCTGGATGCCGTCGCAGACGAACGGGCAGATGATGCGGCCGTTACTGGCGTCCACTAGCTCCCGCCAGCTTTTCTGAATGATGCCGGAGGTCGGGGTCTCGCTGAACGCCGCGCCGATACGCGTGTGGCCGTGGTTGAGAAAATGTACGGCGGCCATTCGAACACCGTATGGATGATTGGTGCGCACCGAGTCCGTATAACACGTGCCAAATGGCGGTTGATCACGTTCGATCACAATTGTGGGGATTGTGGAAGACTCTATCCAGTCCCATGCGCGCTGTCCGGATTGCGGATGCGAGTTCGGGGCGACGATCAGGCCGCACAGATCCGGGTCGAGGGTGAGCCCGGCCATGATCTCGTCGTCCGGCGAGCCCTCGTCGTAGGAGGATTCGCGCACGATCAGCCGCAGGCCGAGTTCGTTGGCGATCGTGCGCATGTGGCTGATGACTCCCGGCCAGAAGAAGCTCGGTTCCGGCAGCATCACGCCGATCGCGGGGCGGCCGGAACCGTATTCGAGCAGGGGGTGCGCCGCGGCGCCGGAAGTTGCGGCCGCCGTGCCGTTTGCGGCTTCCTGACCGGAGAGGGCGGGCGATGACGCCGTTGCGTTCGACCGTGCGGTCGAGCCTTGCATCGATGCGGTGCGCTGAATGGCGGAATGCGTCGATGATCCGCCCGGTTCGCCGTCGTCGCCGACCGACATGGCGCCGCCGCGGATGCGGCGCAGCAGTCCGGCCTTGGCCAGCTCGCCGAGGTCCCTGCGCACGGTGATCTCGGTGGTGTTGAGCAGCGCGGCGAGTTCCGGTACGGTCGCCACGTTCTGCCGTGTGAGCAGGCTCAGGATCATATCGCGACGTTCGGCGGGCAGGTAGTCGCGCTTCCCGTGGTGCGACGATGCCGCGGTGTCGGAGGATGGTGCCTTGACAGATGATCGTTTGCCGCCGGTCCGGGTGCCGCGTTTGGTGCCGCCCGCCGCGGTTGGGGTTGGATGTGCTCCGTTGCCGGTGGTTTTGGCGTTGCCGTTTGGGGACTGTGGCTGTGACATCGTTCCGCTTTCCACGTCGCACCGGCCGGTTCGTCCGTGTGCATCACGTTATGCATGTGGTCGATTGAGCGGTGCTGATCATTTTTGCTTACTGTATTGTACCTGATGATAATGGCGGTATGACGCCGTTGTTGGAAGTTGTGACCATTATGTGGTGGTCTGCCGATGATCAGAGTTGACTGTATTCGACCGTTATAGTATAGTTAACGTTAATTACAGCGTAATCGTTGCAGAAGGTACGGAGAAGTCCCGATGCGACGGTAACACCGCACAGCAGGCATTGCGCGACAGCGACGTTCTGCGCAACCGAATCAGAAAGGATGGCGGACACTATGGAACAGCACACCACCGGATACAACACCTATGACATTCGCAATCACGCGGACACGAACTCCGCCATGACCGCTTCGGTCGAAGCGGACGACTGGTCCGCCCTGTTCGCCGGTCTCGCCGCCTGATCGGCGACTGGGGGCGGCCGACGGCGGTCGGTGTTCCCGTTCTGCTCGCTAGTGCTTGTTCCCTCTTGATTTTCCCGTTGGTTTCCCTTCTGACTTTTCCGTTTCCTTAACGGACATACAGCCGATTAGTACATGGGAATCGGCTGTATGTCCGTTAAGAGGAAGAGGTTTCGGTCGTGAGTCGAGATGCCGAAGCTGGGATATCTCCTGGATGCCGCTGGTGCGTTGAGATACTGAATGTCTCACACTCCTTAACGTACATACGGCCGATTGACTGCCGTAATCGGCTGTATGTCCGTTGGGGGTGTTGGGCGTCTTGCGGGAGTGCGACTGCAGTCGAGGAGATGTTGGTTTCATGGCGCGTGTGGCATGCGTCGTGATGCAGCAGTGCTTTCCGAAAGCCATTAATTTCCTCTCCAACGGACATACGGCCGGTTTTTATGTGTGATCGGCTGTATGTCCGTTAGGGGTGGTGCGGGGTAAAGGGCGGGAAGAGACGTGTTACGGGATAAGCCGCGACGCGGTGGATGTCGTTTGCACATTGCCATTTTGCCCTCCTCCTTAACGTACATACAGTCGATTGGTGGTCAGAATCGGCTGTATGTACGTTAAGGTTTTGATGGGTGCCGCTATGCGTGGGCGGTGGCTGATCCGTCGCAGAACGTGACTGCGTCGGTGTCCGATGTGCTGCTTTGTGCCTCTACTTTTCTTAACGGACATACAGCCGATTAGTTGCCGTAATCGGCTGTATGTCCGTTAAGGGGTGGCGTGTAAGAAAGATCGTAGAACGCGCAGGATGCGTGAGGGTGCTTGCGTTTGTGTGCCTTACAACGTACATACAGCCGATTGGTGGCTGGAATCGGCTGTATGTACGTTGAGGAGAGACGGGGTGCGGTACGGAGACAGTGGTGGCTCCTCTGCGCTTCGTGGTCTAGTTCCATTTTTTCTTCTTTCCTTTCTCCCCTTCTTTCCCCCTCCTCACTTTCCTCACTTTCCTCACTTTCTCCGCTTCTTTTCCTTCTTTTCTTCTGTCGTTAACGGACATACAGCCGATTAGAGGCCGCAATCGGCTGTATGTCCGTTGGTGTGTGGTGTGTGGCGTGTGGCGTGTGGCGTGTGGCGTGTGGGGTGTGGGGTGTGGGGTGTGATGCGGAATGCGCATGGAGGAGGATTGGCGGTGTGATTTATCAAAACTGATTGAAACTGATTAAAAGTGTGTGTATAATCAAAATTGATCAAACAACAGTGCGTCGTGCGGTGCGATTGTGCAGTGATGCCGCGCGATGCGAATGATTGTCAAGGAGAAAGCAATGGCGGTCGCTCCGTTCAACGCGCAGGTCGCGCGCAATCCACTTCGTACCAAGGCGCAATGCGAACAGGCCCTCATCGACCTGCTCACCCCGGGCATGGAACTCATGATCAAGAACGGCCGCTACGGCCGCTTCCGCATGAGCGACTCCGGAGCCGTTTACAGCCAGGACCGCACCTCGTCCGAAGGCTTCGCCCGCCTCCTGTGGGGTCTCGGCCCGCTGTTCCACAACCGCGACAACATCCGCCGCTTCGGTCACTGGTGGCAGTTCACCTGCGAGAGCCTCATCAACTGCACCGATCCGACCCATCCCGACTACTGGGGCGGCGAACTGACCGACTACGACCAGCTGTTCGTCGAAATGGGCGCGATCACCGCGTTCCTGTACGAGACCAAGTCCGAATTCTGGGACCACCTGACCACCAAGCAGCAGAACAACATCTTTGACTGGCTCGAGCAGGTCAATCACAAGGTCCTGCCGAAGACCAACTGGCTGCTGTTCCGCACGCTCGTCAACAGCTGGTTCGCCGACAACGGTCACCTCGACCACGCCAAGCTTGTGCAGGACGACTTCGACATCACCAACTCGCACTATCTGGGCCACGGCTGGTCGTACGACGGCTACGTCAACCAAATCGACAACTACATCCCGTTCGCATACCAATTCTTCACACTTGTGCTCGTCGGCCTGACCAAGAAGAACGGCAAGCAGGAGCAGCTGCTCAAGGAGCGCGCCACCGCGTTCGTGCCGAGCTACGCGAACTGGTTCACCTCGGGCGGCGCGTGCCTGCCGTACGGCCGCAGCCTCGACTACCGCTTCGCACAGGCCGCATTCTGGGCCGCCGCCTCGTTCGCCGGCGTCGAACCGCCGGAAGGCTGGTCGATCGCCGATTTCAAGCACCTGCTGCTCAACAACCTGCGCTGGTGGTTCTCGCAGAACATCTTCCAGTCCGACGGCCTGATCCCGATCGGCTATGCCTACCCGAACATGAACATGGCCGAGGGCTACAACGGCCCGGCCTCCGCCTACTGGGCGCTCAAGACGTTCATCTTCCTGTGCATCCCCGACGACGACCCGTTCTGGCAGGTGCGCGAGGCCGAGGACTTCAAGTTCGAGCCGCTCAAGAAGCAGCCCGAGCCGCGCATGCTCGTCGCCCACAGCGCCACCGGCCGCGAGGTGCAGGCGTTCACCGCCGGTCAGCACAGCCACGAGCACGCGCACGCCAACGCCAAGTACGAGAAGTACGTGTACTCCACCACCTTCGCGTTCTCCGTGCCGAAGGCCACCGTCCTGCTCAAGCAGGGCGCGTACGACAGCACGCTGGCGGTGAGCGAAAGTGATCATTACTGGCAGATCGCGTACGGTTATGAAGATTATGCGATCCATGACGAGTATGTGTACTCCGAGTGGAAGCCGTGGAAGGACGTCGATATCAAGAACTTCGTCGTGCCGGACATGCCGTGGCACGTGCGCGTCCACGTGATCGACTCCGCGCGCGAGCTGCATCTGGCGGAAGGCGGCTTCTCGCTGCCGGACTACGGCGAGACGATCGAGACGGGCACGCCGAACTCCGTGTTCTACCGCACCGAGCAGGGCATCATCGGCCTTGTCGGCGCGGACGGATTCGACGTGGAACTGTCCACTCCGGAGCCGAATGTGAACATCCTGTACCCGAAGACCCGTATCCCGATGCAGACTCGTGTGATCGAGCCCGGCAGGTACGTGTTCGTCTCGCTTTACCTCGGCGACGCCGAGGGCGAGTCGCTTAACGTCGACGGCAAGATCGCGGTGCCTGAGTTCCATCTCGACGGCAACGTGCTGACCGTCGGTCACAAGACCGTCACGTTGACCGAACTCGCGTAACGCAGCGCACGCACCACACCCGTTGTGGCAGAAAACGCTCGCTGAGCCACGGCTCAGCGAGCGTTTTCTGCCACAACGGGTGTGGTGCGGCGGCATCATCGACGGGCGACCGATGCAAACGCACATCATTGATAATGATTTTGTGCGATTTTGGTAGAACGTGGTTGAAAATGTTATGTCGTGATATACTGGTGAAGGAGCTGGGACGATGTGAAGACATCGCGCAGACAACGCGGCGACGTGAAGGAAACGTGACGTCCTCGCAGTCCCGATCATGATGACAAGGAGACTATCATGACGACCATTCTGGTCACCGGCGGTGCCGGATACATCGGTTCGCACACCGACGTCGAACTGCTTGAGCAGGGCTACGACGTCGTCTGCGTCGACAACTACTGCAACTCTTCGCCGAAGTCGCTCGAGCGCGTCGAGCAGATCACCGGCAAGAAGGTCAAGGCCTACGAGGGCGACGTGCGCGACGAAGCCTTCATGGACAAGGTCTTCACCGAGAACAAGATCGACTGGGTCATCCACTTCGCGTCCCTCAAGTCGGTCGGCGAGTCCGTCGCCAAGCCGATCGAGTACTACGACAACAACCTCAACAGCACCATCGCACTGCTCAAGGTCATGCGCAAGCACGACGTGAAGAAGATCATCTTCTCCTCGTCCGCCACCGTCTACGGCACCCCGAAGGAACTGCCGATCACCGAGGAGACCCCGACCGGCGGCACCACCAACCCGTACGGCACCACCAAGCTGTTCGAGGAGCAGATCCTGCGCGACGTGCACGTGGCCGACGACTCGTGGACCGTCGTCATCCTGCGCTACTTCAACCCGGTCGGCGCGCATCCGTCCGGACTCATCGGCGAGGACCCGAAGGGCATCCCGGCCAACCTCACCCCGTACGTCGCCAAGGTCGCCATCGGCGAGCTCAAGGCCGTGCAGGTCATGGGCGATGACTACGACACCCCCGACGGCACCGGCGTGCGCGACTACATCCACGTCGTCGACCTCGCCAAGGGCCACGTCGCGGTCATCGGCAAGATCGACAAGCCGGGCGTGTACACCTACAACCTCGGCACCGGCCACGGCTACTCCGTGCTGCAGGTCATCAAGGCGTACGAGAAGGCCGCCGGCCACGAGATCCCGTACGTGATCGTGCCGCGCCGCCCCGGCGACATCGCCGCGTGCTACGCCGACTCGTCCAAGGCCGAGCGCGAGCTGGGCTGGAAGGCCGAGCTGGGCATCGACGACATGGCCGCGTCGTCGATGAACTGGCAGACCAAGAACCCGAACGGCTACCGCGACGCCGAGTGACGTTGCGGCCGGCCGCATAGTCGATCGCTGACGGGCTTGCGTCCGTTTAGTGGAAATCGGCTGATGCGGTTGCGACCGTCCGTGAAATACGTAACGCCCTGCGCTGGGATTGTTTCCAGCGCAGGGCGTTTTTCGTATGTGCTTGCTGGCGGCCGGGAGACGGATCGCGTGCAATTCCGGCGATTCGCCCCGCTGAGAGTCGGTTTTGCGGGGCAATTTGCTGATGGGGTCGGTGATGTGCCTCGCTAGGGCTGGTTTGTGCGGGGCGGATCGGTGATGAGATCAGGGTGCCGCCTTGATGAGCTGGGATGAGTGAGCTGCGATGCCGTGGGAATGTCGTGGTTTGAGAGTGAACTGATGCACGGAAGGATGATCAAAAGTATTCGAATATGATTATTTGTGATTGAAGGTGCGCAAATGACGATATACCGTGACGCCAAGTCCGAGGAAACCGACGAGATCGTGGATCTCATCAACTACGCGTTCGGCATGCAGACCCAGAAGATCCTCGCCAAAGCCTATGCGGAAAGCGGCGCGACGCTCGCATCCCGGCACAAGGTCGCCGTGGACGAGACGACCGGACGCATCATTGCTTCGGTCGGCGTCTACCCGCAGACCATGACGGTGGGCGGCAAACAGCTCAACGCCATGTTCCTCGGCTGCGTATGCGTGCACCCGCGCCGCCGCGGCGAAGGCCACATGGGCAAGCTCATCGAAATGTGGCACGACGAACTGCGCGCCAAAGGCAACACCGACCTGATGGTGCTGTGGGGTCTGCGCCACCGCTACGCGCACTTCGGCTACACGCCCTGCGGCTACGATTACACCTACTCGGTCAACCAGTCCTGCGCCAAGCACGCGCTCGCCGCAGTAGACGCATCCGGCATCACGTTCCGCACGCTGTTCACGCGGGACGGCGACGCGCAGCTCGCCGACCAGCTCAACCGCGCACGTCTGGTGTACGCCGAACGCCCGCTGCCCGTCATTGATCGCATCTGCACGTATCTGAACAGCGAGGCGATCGCGATCGACCGCGACGGCCAGTCGATCGGCTATCTCATCCGCGCGCTCGCCGATCCGAGCGTCGTGCGCGAGATCGCGTTGACCGACCCGGCCGACGCGCCGGCCGTCGCCAAGGCGTACCTCGCTTCGCTTGCCGTCTGCCGCAAGGACGCGTTCACCGTGCGTGTCTCGCCGACCGACGCCGCGATCAACGAGCAATTCGCCACGTTCGGCGAGAACACGACGATCGGATGCCTGTGCCGGTGCAACGTCTTCGATTACGCGACGGTGATCGACGCCTACCTGTCGGCGGCTGCGCGCCTGTGGCGGCTTGAGCCGGGCCGGCTCAGCGCCGTGCTCGACGGTCAGCCGGTCACCGTCACCGTGCATGATCTCGAGGCAGACGATAACGGTCGCATGATCGCCGGGAATGATTCCGGCCGTGCGAGCGTTCGTCAGTCCGTCGCGGTCAAGCGCATCGCCGATCCGGACGCGCCGCATCTGTCTCATATGGACGCGCAGGATCTGTTGCTCGGCCTTGGCGCGCGTTTCCGCCGTGATCTGCCGGTCGCGCCGGCCGGTTGGTTCCCGCTGCCGATGTGCTGGTACTGGCCTGATCTCAACTGACCGATCGGCGCGTGCGCCGGCGACAGTTGCATTGCAATGCCGGTAGATGGGAACGTGACGATCAACTGACCGTCGCGCTCCCGCCGACGGCAGTTCAAAGTGATCAAAAGTGATAAAAAGAGATTATTTCGGACTGTCGCAGTGCACAGTTGTGTATAATAGTGATCGTTTGGAGTTCCTATCGCGATCCGAATGATCGAATCGCATACGATATCGCCCATATCGCACAACAACACGAGGGAGTGATCCTCATGACTGAGGCCCGTAATCCATTCGCATACGAATACTGGACGCGCACGACCGGCGACCTGACCGACCGCCGCAAGCCGATCGCGACGCCGGTGATCGAAAATGATCATAACGGCGCACAAACCGTCGTCATCGACCCGACCCGCCGCTACCAGTACTGGGAAGGCTGCGGCGCGGCCATCACCGATTCGTCCGCGTCCCTGTTCATGCAGTCGATGACCGCCGAACAACGCCACGCGATCCTCACCGAGATGTTCGATCCCGAGCAGGGCGGCTTCTCGTCCGTGCGCATCTCCATCGGCGCCTGCGACTTCTCCAGCCAGCAGTACTACTCCTACGACGACCTGCCGGAAGGCGTCGTCGCCGACGCGGGCCTCAACTACTTCTCCATCGGCGAAGGCGAGCCGGGCGCGCCCGACGCGACCAAGGACCTCAAGAACGTCATCCCCGTCCTGCAGGAGATCGTCGCGATCAACCCGGCCGTCAAGATCATGGCCTCCCCGTGGTCCGCGCCGGCGTGGATGAAGACCTCCAACCGACTCGACGGCTCCGGCCGCCTGCGCCTCGGCGAATTCGTCGGCAACGGCTACCGCTATCAGGACACCATCGACTACGTGTACGCGCAGTACTTCGTCAAGTTCATCGCCGCATACGCGAAGTACGGCATCCGCATCACGTCCGTCACCATGCAGAACGAGCCGAGCAACGGCTGCCCGTGGCCGATCACCGTGTGGACGCCCGAGGAGCTCGCCAAGTGGGGCAGCGAATACCTGCGCCCCGCGCTCGACCGCACCTTCCCGGACGTCGAGATCTACTTCGGCGACGACTCCTTGCGCTTCTACCAGCGCCCGGTGAGCGAGTACATGACCCCCGTGCAGGCCAACGCGTTCGCCGGCGCCGCGTTCCACACCTACTCCGGTCTGCCCGAGTGGATCCACAACGGCACCCGCCAGTTCCCGCAGTGGAAGGCCGCGATGACCGAACGCCGCTGCATGCTCGACGAAACCGTGGACGAGGCCAGCCATGTCATGTTCGGCGAGATCGGCACCTGGCTCGTGCGCAACGGCATCGGCCTGATCAACCTGTGGAACATGGCGCTCGACGAACAGGGCTTCCCGAGCTGGGCTGGCACGTCCGGCCGCCGCGGCGTCATCACCATCGACTCGTCCACCGGCAAGGTCAAGCGCAACCTCGAATACTTCATGCTGCGCAACTACGGCCAGGACGTCACTGTCGGCTCGCAGCGCGTGTTCTCCACCAACCGCACTCCGGACGGCCGTCACGGCGGACTCGGCTCGGTCGCGTTCGTCAACGATTCGACCGGCGATCTCGCGGCGATCCTGTACAACCCGACGGGCGAGGACATCGAGGCCGCGGTGACCGTGGCCGGCGAGGGCGCGCGTTGGCAGAAGGTCACGGTTCCGGCGTACGGCACCGTGAGCCTGCACAAGTCGCAGCATCCGGTCAACGAGTCCGAGGCCCCGGCCGACGACGAGTTCAAGATCACCTACACGCCGCACCCGGCCGACGACCACGACGAGACGCTGTTCTAAGCACCCGTCCGGGCGGGCGCCTCGGCGTTCGTCCTCTGTGTGGTTTGCATGCCGCCCGTCGTCCATCGTGCGGCATGCAAACCACATGTTCTCGTAACGGACATACAGCCGATTACATCGTTGAAATCGGCTGTATGTCCGTTACGAATGTATGGGTATGGGCGCATGAAGGTCCATGACTACCGCGCGATGCCGATGCTGTCGCGTTCCACGAAATGCGAGTCGAACATGATCGGCCGCCGGTTACGTGGATCGTTGGTGTGCCGCACCGCCGCGAGCACCTCCTCGACCGCCGTCTCGCCCGCCCGGTACCGCGCCAGATGCACCGTCGACAACGTCGGCGTCACGAGCGCGCCGAGCTGAATATCGTCGATCCCGACCACCGACACATCGCCCGGCACCGCGATCCGCCGCGCCTGCAGCGACGCCGTGAACCCGATCGCCATGATGTCGTTGTACGCGAGCACCGCGCTCGTCGGATTCTGCACGAACGCCTCGCCACACAGGAATCCGCCATGGAACGTCGGCTCGCTCGCACCGATGCGCCGCACGCGCACGCCATGCCGTCCGCAGATCGCGGTCAATGTGCGCCACCGCACGCCGTCCTGCCACGACGACTCCGGTCCGGCCAGATACGACAGCGACTCGTGGCCGAGCTGCGCGAGTCGCGTGATCGCCTGTTCCATGCCGGTCGTCGGGTCCGCGATCACCGACTGAATGCCCTGGATCGACCGGTTGATCGCGACGAGCGGCTTGATTTCCGCGAGTTTGCGGATGCCGGCGTCCGACAGTCGCGACGAGGCGAGGATGATGCCGTCGATGTGCCGGCTGGCCGATTGCAGCGCGGCCTTTTCGAGCTTGTCCGTCTCCTCCGAATCGATGACCATAAGGCCGTAGCCGTTGCGCAGACACTGATGCTGGGCGCTGCGCGTGTAGTCGGCGTACACCGGGTTGCGCAGGTCGGCCACGACGATCGCGAGCAGACCGTTCGGCTCGTCGTTCGCCGTTGCGGTCTGCGCGGTGATGGTGCCGGCGCGGTAGCCCAGTCGTTCCGCCACCTCGCGGATGTGCGCGGTCGTCTCCGCGCTGACCCGGCCGGGTCGTGCGAACGCGCGCGAGACGGTCGACGGTGCGACGCCCGCGGCCTCGGCCACGTCGCGGATCGTCACGCGCGCGGTGCGGTGCGGGCCGGGGGCGGACGTGTGCTGGTGTGCTGACTGCACTGGCTGCGCCGTCTGATGCGCAGATTCCTGCGTGAGTTGGTGCGCTGACTGGTGCGCGCGGTCGTCGATCATGAATGCCTCGTGTTTCCGACGTTGGATGGTGAGCGGTGTTGTCTACGTACATCGTACTGCCAGTCGTTGCCGTTTGTTGCCAAATGTTGCCGTGCGCTGTCGTGGCGTGGCAGAAAACGCTCGCTGGCGTACCGCTCAGCGAGCGTTTTCTGCCACGCGGAGATGGGGTGGTGGGATGCGGGTTGCAAGGTGTGGATGGGGTTGCGGGGATGGGGTTGTGCGGATGGGGTTGCGGGGACGGCGGCAAACCGTGGCAACAAATGGGCGGTTTGTTGCCACGGTGGGACTATGGAGCCATGACTCAACCAGTGCAGTTTGATTTGCATCCCGATCGTCTGCTTCCTCCCGAACAGCCCACGCGCGACATCGCCCGCACGCTGTACGAATCGGTGAAGGACCTGCCGATCATCTCCCCGCACGGCCACGTGCCGATCAGCTGGTTCGCCGAAGAACAGCACTTCTCCGACCCGACCAGCCTGTTCATCACGCCCGACCATTACGTGACCCGCGTGCTGCACACCTGCGGCGAAAGCCTCGCCGACCTCGGCGTCAACCAGCAGGACTTCACCCCCGAACAGGCGCGCAACGCGTTCCTGCTGCTCGGCAAGCACTGGGCCGCGTTCGCCGGCACGCCGATGCGTTACTGGTTCGAGGATTCGCTGCGCAACGTCTTCGGCATCACCAAGCAGTTCGGCCCCGAAACGGCCGGCGAGATCTACGACGAACTCAACGCGCTGCTCGCCACCGACGACTTCACGACCCGCAAGCTCGTCAAGAAGTTCAACATCAGCTTCATCTCCACCACCGACGACCCGGTCGACGACCTGCACCTGCACGATCAGGTCGCGGCCGACACGGCGTTCGGCGTGCGCGTCGCCCCGTGCTTCCGCCCCGACAAGTACCTCGAGCCGGCCCGCGTCGACTGGCCGGAGCTCGTCGCCGCGCTCGGCAAGGCGGCCGGCGTGGACACCTCCACGTACGACGGCTACTACGAGGCCATGCGCCGCCGTCGCCTGTACTTCAAGGAGCACGGCGCGGTCGCGTCCGACCACTCGCACGCCGACGCCGGCACCGCGCGCCTGACCGACGCCGAGGCCCGCGAACTGTACACGCAGGCGCTCAAGGGCTCGATCAGCGCGACCGACGCGACCCGTCTGCGTCGCCACTTCGTCAACGACCAGGCCCGCCTCGCCCAGTCCGACGGCCTGACGATGACCATCCACCCGGCCGTCTACCGCAACTACGACTACCGCAACTTCGTCGACTTCGGCGCGGACACCGGCGCCGACATCCCCGACAAGGTCGACTTCGCGGCCGGGCTGCGTCCGCTGCTCAACGAGTACGGCAACAACCCGGACTTCCACTTCGTCGCGTTCACGATGGACGAAACCGAATACTCCCGCTCGCTCGGCCCCCTCGCCGGCTTCTACCCGGCGCTGTACGTCGGCGCACCGTGGTGGTTCATCGACGCGCCCGAACCGATCCTGCGCTACTTCCAGGCGGTCGTGACCGCGGCCGGATTCACCAAGCTGAGCGGCTTCATCGACGACACGCGCGCACTGTGCTCGATCCCGGCCCGCCACGACATGAACCGCCGCCTCACCTCGCGGTTCGTGGCCACGCTCGTCGCCGACCACCGCCTCAGCCTCGACGAGGGCCTGCAGATCGTGCATGACGCGGTCTGTGCCCAGCCCGCCAAGGTGTTCAAGCTGTAAATCGTCAACCAAAGGACCAACATCATGACCGAAGCAACCTACACGTCCAAGCCGCGGCTCAACCGCGCCGAGCACGGCCGCAAGGCCGCGCCCGAGCGCATCCTGCACCTCGGCATCGGCAACTTCACCCGCGCCCACCAGGCGTACTACACCGAACACGCGCCCGACGCCGCCGACTGGGGCATCGCCGCGTTCACCGGCCGCGCCGGCGACAACGTCATGCTCGACGCGCTCGCCCCGCAGGACGACGTCTACACGCTCATCGTCACCAACCAGGACGGCGACCACTTCGAGGTCATCTCCTCCGTCTCGTCCATCCATTCCGCCGACGACATCGCCGCGCTGCGCCGCTACTTCGCCGATCCGAACATCGCGATCGTCACGTCCACCGTCACCGAAGCCGGCTACATGCGCGACCGCAACGGCGACCTCGACGTCGCCAACCCGGCCGTCGCCGCCGACCTTGCCGCGCTCAAGGCCGACCACGACACCAACGAACTGACCACGATCCCCGCCAAGGTGACCGCCGGTCTGCTCGCCCGCCGCGCCGCCAACGCCGGCGCGATCACGATCCTGCCGTGCGACAACCTCGCCGGCAACGGCGCCGCCTTCCGCAAGGTCGTCGAACAGGCCATCACCGCCGTCGACCCGACCCTGCTCGACTGGGCCAACGAGAACGTCGCATGGGCCACCTCGATGGTCGACCGCATCACGCCGCGCACCACCGACGCCGACCGCCAGACCGTCGCCGACGAACTCGGCTGGTACGACGAGTTCCCGGTGCGCACCGAACCGTTCATCGAATGGGTCATCCAAGGCGACTTCCCGAAGGGACGCCCGGCCTGGGACAAGGTCGGCGCGGTCATCACCGACGACGTGACCCCGTACGAGCACCGCAAGCTGTGGCTGCTCAACGGCGCGCACACGTCGATGGCGTACATCGGCACGCTGCTCGGCGTCAAGACCGTCGGCGAGGCGATCGCCGACGAGACGATCCGCGCGTGGGTCAACGAATGGTGGGATCTGGCCAGCGGCTACCTGACCATCTCCACCGACGACTACCGCGCCAAGCTGATCGAACGCTTCTCCAACCCGCGCATGCACGACAGCCTGCTGCGCATCGCGGCCGACGGCTCGCAGAAGCTGCCGGTGCGCATCGCGCCGGTCGCCAAGAAGGCGCTCGCCGATGGCAAGTCGATCACGCCGGCCGCGCGTGCGGTCGCCGCGTGGATCCTGTTCCTGCGTTCGCACGGCGAGACCGACGCGCAGGACGCGTACCTCGACGACGTGCTGCCGCTGGCCAAGGCCGACGGTCCGGACGCGACGCGCAACGTCGTGGCCTACCTCGACAAGGAGCTGGCCGCGTCCGACGAGTTCGTCAAGGCCGTCGACGAGCAGAAGGAAGCGCTGGCCGCGGAAGCCGCCAAGCGTCAGTAAGTTTTCTGGCTCCCCCTGACGGGGGAGCTGTCAAACGCAGTTTGACTGAGGGGGTACCCACCAGCCGAACCGCATCATGTACCCCCTCAGTCAGCGTTGCTGACAGCTCCCCCTAGAAGGGGGAGCCAATAATAATGAAAGGAACCAACCACCATGGCAATCGAAAAAGCCGAAGTCTTCGTCACCAGCCCTGGCCGTAACTTCGTCGTCTTCCGCATCACCACCACCGACGGCGTCGTCGGCCTCGGCGACGCGACCCTCAACGGCCGCGAGCTCGTCGCCGCGGAATACCTCAAGACCATCGCCCCGTCGCTGATCGGCAAGGACGAGGACAACATCGAGGACATCTGGCAGTACCTGTACAAGGGCGCCTACTGGAAGCGCGGACCGGTCACCATGGCCGCGATCTCCGCCGTCGACGTCGCCCTGTGGGACATCAAGGCCAAGAAGGCCGGCGTGCCGGTCTACCAGCTGCTCGGCGGCGCCTCGCGCACCGGTATCCTGACCTACGCGCACGCGTCCGGCGTTGACCTGCCGAGCCTGTTCGACAGCATCGACATGTACCGCGAGATGGGCTTCAAGGCAACCCGCATCCAGTACGCGCTGCCGGGCATCCCGTCCACCTACGGCGTCGCCGCCTCCGCCAACGCCCAGCAGGGCGAGGGCGAAAAGGGCGTTCGCTACGATTACGAGCCGGCCCGCCGCACCACCGTCCCGGTCGAAGAGGTGTGGGACGCCCGCACCTACCTCAACACCATTCCGGGCGTGTTCGAGGAAGTGCGCAACAAGTACGGCAAGGACCTGATCCTGCTGCACGACTCCCACCACCGTCTGCGCCCGATCGAGGCCGCCCGCTTCGGCAAGCTGCTCGAGCCGTACGACCTGTTCTGGATGGAGGACACCACCCCGGCCGAGGAGAACCAACAGTACCTGCGCATCGTGCGCGAGCACACCACCACCCCGATCGCGATCGGCGAGATCATCAACTCCTGGTCCGATTACATCACGCTGATCGAGGAGCAGCTCATCGACTACGTGCGTTCCGCCGTCACCCACACCGGCGGCCTGACCCACATGAAGAAGCTCATGGCCTTCGCCGAGCTGTTCGGCGTGCGCTCCGGCTTCCACGGCCCGACCGACGTCTCCCCGGTCGGCATGGCCGCGAACCTGCACCTCGACCTCGCGATCCCGAACTTCGGCATCCAGGAGTACATGAAGCACTCCGACGAGACGCTCGAGGTGTTCCACACCTCCTACACCTTCAAGGACGGCTACCTGCACCCGGGCAACAAGCCGGGCCTGGGCGTGGACTTCGACGAGAAGCTCGCTGCGAAGTTCCCGTACCAGCCGGCCCCGCTGCCGGTCGACCGTCTGCTCGACGGCACCATGCACGAGTGGTGATCGTGCATCGGTCCGCCGCGGCGGCCGTCGTATGACGTTTGCGTGATATGCGCGCTGACGTTCTCGCGGCGGCCGCGCGGACGATGACGATTGCCGCCAGCTCCAGCTGACCTCGGCTGGGCGAAGCCAAACAGGCAGGCTCCGCCCAGCCGTTTTTTGTGTGACGGACACGTGTGTATCGCTCTGCGGGCGGTGCTGGGGCGGCATGCCATTGAGTGGAGCCTTTTCGCAAACTGAGAGGCAGATTCCGTGACATGCAGGGGTCTTTCTCCAAACTGAGAGGCAGTCGTGGGGCTGTATCCAGCCAAGACGTTCCGACATTCCAAGGGCTGCAGCGTGTTGGAATGATTGTTATGGCGTTTCCCGGCGCGGAGGCTGCCTCTCAGTTTGGAGAAAGACCCTTGCGGAACGGCAAATCTGCCTCTCAGTTTGCGAAAAGCCGTTCGCCGCGCCGTTGTCGAGCGGGATTCGGGACGTATCATCCCCGTTTGGCATGATATTCGAACAGTAAGGAACGAAAACGATGACAATTGAGGAAACCCCCTACGCGGGCGGCGGCCAGCCGGTCGACATCGCCTTGCGCGCGGCCGACGTGGTCGCCGCCGCGAACAACCGCAACGGCCTGACCTACAAGGGCTTCGGCGTGCTCTCGGGCAACGCCACGTCGGCGCTGCTCATGGACTACAAGACCGAACATCCTGACGTCTACTGGCGGCTTGTGCGTACGCTGTTCGGCGGCCCGCGCCCGATGATGAACATCGTCAAGATCGAGATGGGCAACGACCGCAACAACTCGACCGGCCCGAACGTCGCCACCATGCGCGACCGCGACGAATACCCGCAGGTGCGCCGCGAGCCCGGCTTCCAGCTCGCCGCCGACGCCCGCCGCTACCAGCCCGGCGTGCACGTGAGCATCCTGCGCTGGCACGCCCCGACCTGGGTGCACGACAACGACGACGTGTACCGCTGGTACAAGGACACGATCCTCGCCGCCTACCGCGAGTACGGCGTGATGGTCGACTCCGTGAACCCGGACGTGAACGAGCGCACGGCCGATCTGGATTGGGTGGCCGAGTTTGCCGAACGCGTGCACTCGGACACGGACGGCTTCCTCGGCAACGGAGCTCCCGACGATCCGAATGCGGGATTCCGTTCGGACACCGAACGCGATCTGTTCCGCGCGATCAAGGTCATCACGTCCGATGAGGAGGTGACTGGCACGTTCGGCGGCGACGTGATTGCGAACCCGCGCTACCTCAAGGCGATGGACGTGGCGTCGTACCACTATTCCGTCGAGGACGATGCCGAGGGCAACTTCACGCGTCTCGCCGACGAATTCGATAAAGAGGTGTGGAATTCCGAGGCGCAGGCCGTGTTCTCGAACTCCGCAGACCGCCCGAACAACACGATGGACAACGGGCTGGGGGAGCGCACCGGCACCGGTATCGGCGGTATCGGCGGTCCGCTCGAGATGGCGAACACGCTGATCAAGGGGTTCGTGGAGTCGCGTCGTACGGCCGCGTTCTACCAGCCGGCGATCGGTTCGTGCTATGAGCACATGGAGTATGCGTCGAAGGAGCTGATCTCCGCGCGCGACCCGTGGAGCGGCTGGATGTACTACGACGCCGGCTGCGCCGCGCTCGAGCATTTCGCCCGTTTCGCGAACCTCGGATACGATCCGTCCTCGACGTGGCGCGCCATCCCGCAGGCCAGCGACAGCAAGGTCGGCGGCAACAACCCGGTGTCCGGCGCCCGCCACGGCGAACCGAGCTACCTCACCCTCGCCGCGCCCGACGGCGCCGATGCGAGCGTGGTCATCGTCAACGACAGCTCGCTGACCAAGACCTACCGCCTTGCCATTGACCCCGCTTTGCCCGCGGCCGGCAAGCCGCTCACCATCTGGCAGACCCGCGCCGCCGACACCGGCCAGCCGTATGACGCGAACTGGCGCAGGCCTGTCGCGATCGTGCGTGCGTCAGCCGCTGGAACCGCAGATGATAACGATGGTGTCGATGACGCCGCATACGAGATCACCGTCGAACCGTGGAGCATGATCACCGCGACCACGCTCGACTCGGCGGACGCCGACTCCGAGCACGTCGGCACGTTCGTGCCCAAGCCTGAGTACGCCTACGACCTGCCGCACACGACCGAGCACAGCCGCGCCGTGCTCGACGTCGACCCGGCGAACGGCGTGCTGTACGCCGACGATTTCACGTATGCGGACGCGAAGCCGGTGGACGTCTACAAGCACGACCAGTTGGCGTCCGAGGACTACCTGGCCTCGCGCGGCGGCGACCACGGCGCGACCCCGCGCTACACCACCGACACGAACGGCGCGTTCGAGATCGTCCCGGACCCCGAACGCGGCCATGTCCTGCGTCAGCAGATCGACTGGACGCATGCCGGCAACGCCTGGATCGAAGGCGACCCGCGCACCGCGATCGGCGACATGCGCTGGACGAACTACCGTGTGACGGTCGACGTGCGGTTCGAGGAGTACCCCGGCCGTGCGCCGTATGTGCTGCTCGGCGCGCGCGAGATGGGCGGCGACAAGTTCACCACCGACATCTGCGGTGTGGACTTCAAGATCCGCGCCGACGGCGTGTGGCTGCTGCGCAACTTCGGCAACGAGGTGCGCCGCGGCCATCTCGAGGACCTGAAGAAGCGTGCGGCCGAGGCCGGCACGCGCCCGTTCGCGCCGGGCGCCGGTGAGGACCGGTGGAACACGATCGCGCTCGAGGTCGCAGGCACCACCGCCACAGTGTTCGTCAACGGCGCCCGCGTCACGACGTGGTCCGATCCGGCGCTGCAGTCGGCCGGCCGTGTGAACCTCGGCACGAGCTTCGATCACGTGCGCTTCTCGAACCTGCGCGTCGAGCGCGTGGATGGCGCGGCCGGAGCCGGGGCCTCGCCGTATTACACGCAGCTCATCGACGACATGCACATGACCTCGTGGGACGACTCCTCGCGCGAAGTGCTGCGTTATGAAGGTCCATGGACGCACGACAACGGCCAGGGCATGTTCACGTACATGCGCACGATCTCGCGAGCCGACATGCCCGGCGCGTCCGTGTCGCTCGGTTTCGACGGCACCGGCGTGGATCTGTTCGGTCCGAGCGACGGTCGCGCGCGACTTGACGTGTTCGTGGACGGGCACATGCTGCACGACGCGGCGCCGACGTTCGCGACGAACGGTTCGCTGCGTTGCCAGTTCCGCGTGGATGGACTGGAGCCGGGCCGTCATACGGTCACGTTCCGTACGGCGAACGCCGCTGATTTTGCGCTCGACGCGGTCGGCGTGCTCGCCTGACGATGCGTTGCCGTGGTCGTGCGTGGTCGTGGACGATGGCGGATCGCGGCGGCGTGACGATTCCGACATGACGGACTCGTGCGTGGCGGTTTTCGCTCGCTGACGGGACCGTCAGCGAGCGAAAACCGCCACACGACCATGACGTCGCCTCCCCAGTGGCGGAAAATGCTCGCTGAGCCACGGCTCAGCGAGCATTTTCCGCCACGCGCGTTCCGGATGGGCTCACGCCCACGTGGTATGGCACGTGCGCACCTGTGACGGGATACGGCCCGGCCTCGCGGCGAGTAGGCGGTGAGGACCAAGGCGACGCGGGCGTTGCCATGAAGCCCTGCCGGGCCTACGCGGACTCGCCGACGATGAGGCGGCTGCGAGCGGTTTCGATGCGCGGCGCGCGCCGTTTGCCCGGATGCTTGATCTGGTCGATGAGCAGATCGACCGCCTTGGTGGCCATGTCGGCGTAGTCGACCCCCACGGTCGTCAGCGTCGGGATCGTGAACGGCGCGAATACGCCGTTGCTGAACACGCCGTCGTGACCGAACACGGCCTTGTCGTCCGGCACGCGCACGCCCTCGTCGTGCAGCCCGCGGATCAGACCGTACGCGATCAGATCGTTCATGCAGTAGAACACGTCGTACCGGTCGATCAGCCGTGCACCGTCATCGCCCGCCGCGCACAGCGTGTGCGCCGCCTCGATGCCGCCCGCAACGCTCCAGTTGCACTCCACGAAGTCCCCGGCATCGCCTAAGCCGTTGTCGCGCAACGCCTCCATGATGTAGCGAATACCGTCGTCGCGCCCGCTGGTGTCGGGGCCGTCCGTGCGCGACGGCCGCCCGCCGACCACGCACGCATGCCGGTATCCGCGCCCGCACAGGTAGCCGAATGCGGTGCTCGCGCTGGATGCCGACGGTCCGCGCACGGTGTCGAACAGCGGCTCGGCGGCCGGGTAGTTGAGCAGCACGGTCGGATGGTTGCCGAGCATGGTGCGCAGGTGCTGGTCGTCGACGTTGTTGACGTTGAGGATGAGGCCGTCGCACAGGGTGGCGTTGATCTGCTTGAGGACGCCGGTTTCGGTGGTGGACGAGTATCCGGTCTGCTGGATGACGGTGCGCAGACCGTGCCGGTCGGCCGCTTCGCACACCGCGCTCACCAGATTCGTGTAGTACGGGTGCAGGATGTCGGGCACCATGACGGCGATCGCGCCGGTGCTGCCCTTCTTCAAAAACCTTGCCGACAGGTTGGCGGAGTAGCCGAGTTCGCGCGCCGCGGCGAGCACTTTCTCCTTGGTGGCCGGTTTGACGATGTCCTCGCCGCGCATCGCCGCGCCCGCCGTGCTCATCGATACGCCCGCCAGGGCCGCCACATCCTTGAGTGTCGCCATGTTTCACCGCTCGATCATTGGGAACTACGTTATTCCCGACTACTCTACCGCACGCCGCACCGACGAGTCGAATCGTTGCGATTTTTGGTGGACAGCGTTGCCGTGATGCGGTTGCGGTATGAGCGCCGTATTGTTGTATTGTGATTTATTGTATCGTGATTAAATAAATCCAGATACAATAAACGATGATGTTGCGGTATCGTAGAGACATGACGTTTATCGGGCGAGACGACGATCTTAGGCAGCTTGAGGATTGCTACCGCGCCAAGAAGGCGCAGCTGGTTTTTGTGTACGGTCGACGGCGGGTCGGCAAAACCGAAACGCTGACACAGTTCTCCAAGGGCAAGGAGACGCTGTTCTTCGCGGCGCAAAACGCCACGAAAGAGGAGCAACTCGCAGCGTTTTCCCGGCTGATGTTCGAGGCGGGCGCTCCGGGCAAGGATTATCTGCAACAGTATCCGTCCTGGGAAAGCGCATTGACCGAGCTGACGAGACTGCCCGAACCGTCCGACGGTGGCCGTCGTCTGATCATCTTCGATGAATTCCCGTATCTGGCGAAGTCGGATCCGTCGTTGCCTTCGATGCTGCAGAACCTTTGGGACCACACGCTGCGTCGGGCGAATCTGATGATCGTGATCTGTGGCAGTTCGATGAGCTTCATCGAAAAGGAGCTGCTGTCGGAAAAGTCGCCGTTGTATGGCCGGGCCACCGGCATATTGAAGATGAACCCGTTGCCGTACTGGGACGCGGTGAAGTTCTTCCCTGATTACCGTGCCGAGGACAAGGCATTGGCGTACGCGATATTGGGCGGTATACCGCGGTATCTCGAGGAATTCGACCCGGACGATTCGTTGGCGTCGAACATCACGAGGCATGTGCTCAGGCGGATAGCGCCTCTGTACAGCGAGGTGGAGTTTCTGATGCATGAAGAGTTGCGCGAAACGGCGAAATACAATAGCGTGATTCGCGCGATCGCCCTTGGCGGCACCTCGCTGAACGAGATTGCCACGCACGCGATGATCCCCAATGCGACGGTGGCGGCGTATCTGACGAACCTTGTGGAACTGGGGATCGTGGAACGTGAGTTTCCGGTCACGGCGAAACCCAAGGAGCGGGTGAAGGGAGCCAGGGGACTCTACCAGCTCAGCGACAACTTCTTCCGATTCTGGTATTCGTTCGTGTTTCCGTATCGTTCGGAATTGGAACGAGGCGACGCGCATGGCGTGTATACGCGCCATGTCGCGCCGGTATTGCATGACTTTGCCGGGAAACCGTTCGAAGGCATGTGCCGGGAATGGCTGTGGCGGGAAAGCGTGGCGGGACAACTGCCGCTCTATGCGAAACAGATCGGACGGTGGTGGGACCGTACGAGTGAGATCGACGTTATGGCGGTCGACGACAGCGGCAACCGGGTCATCGCCGGTGAATGCAAGTTCCGCACATCGCCGATGGACTTGTCGATGCTTGATGTGCTACGGGATCGTGCCGCTCGTGTCGGCATCGAACAGCGTTCGTACATGCTGTTTTCCCTTGGTGGATTTACTCGGTCGCTGTCGGACGTTGCGAATGCTGACGGTTCCGGCATTCGATTGGTGTCGATTGACGAATTGTTTGACGCCGGCTGACGGTGTTGTGTCACGTTTTTCCTACTCTTTCGACGGTATTGCGTCACGTTTTTCCTGATTGATGCCGTGCCGCGCAATGTCGTGCGACGGCGCGTGTCATGCAATACCGTGCCACACAGTCACGCCGCGACGGCGGTGGACTCGCGCTCGAGAAGACGGAATCCGGCGGTGACGCGCTGGGGGAGGGTGACGGGGTTGTCGCCGAACTTGCGCAGCATCATCGCGACGGCGGTGGCCGCCATGCCCTCGTAGTCCAACGCGATCGTGGTGAGCGTCGGCACGCTCCAGCCGCCTTGCGGCACGCCGTCGAATCCGGTGACGGCCACGTCCTGCGGCACGCGCAGTCCGGCGTCGGCGAGCCCGCGGATCACGCCGAGCGCGATGTCGTCGTTCATGCAGCACACGGCGTCGTACCGTTTGCCGGCCTTCGCCAGTGCGGCGAGGCGGTGGGCCAGCTCGATGCCGCCGTCCGCTCCCCAGTTGCAGTCGATCATCGTGCTGGTGTCGTGTAGGCCGAGTTCGTCGAGCACGCGTACGGCTGCATCGATGCGTTCGTATCGCGCGCGGCTGCTGTTCTGCTCGTTCTTGACGGCGCGGTTGGCGACGTAGGTGCCGGCCGATGCGCCGCGTGCGGTGCGGCCGGTGGCGGCATGGCCGGCATTGTGGCCGCCCGCCCGCCCGGTTTTCGTGACGGTGCCGATGTCGCCGACCGGTGCGGCGCCGGCCACGCAGATGTGCGTGCGGCCGCGCCCGGCCAGATGCCGGATGGCCTTGGCGATGCCGTTGCCGCTGGGCGCGTTCACCGTGTCGAAGGTGATGTCGGTGCTGTAGTCCTCGAACAGCACGGTCGGATGGCCTTGCGTGAGTGCGGCGATGTCGCGGTTGCCGAGGCGGGTCGGCAGGATGAACAGCCCTTCGGAGAGCGTGTCCTCGGCCTGGGCGAGCACGCGGCGCTCCATCTGCTCGTCGAAGTTGGTCTGCTGGATGACGAGCTGGTAGCCGTTGTGCTCGACGCAGGTTTCCATCGCGCTGACGAGCCGGCTGTAGAACGGGATGGACACGGTCGGGATGGCGAGTGAGAGGATGCCGGTGCGGCCGGATCGCAGGGCGCGTGCGGAGACGTTCGCGGTGTAGTTGAGTTCCTGCGCGGCCTTGAGGACGCGCTCGGCGGTGTCCGGGCGGACGAAGTCAAGTCCGCGAAGCGCGCCGGATGCGGTGGACGGCGAGACGCCGGCTTTGGCTGCCACTTCCTTGAGGGTGACCATGGTTCTCTTCCCAGCCTTCGTGTCGGTGCGGCTCGCGCAGGATGATGCTCGTGCCGCGATGATCGTGCGATATTCATGCGCAACGATGCGGTTTGCGGCGCTCCTTGCCTGAAATATCCCACGATGGACGGTGTTGCGATCGTATACATGATCGAATCGCTTCGATTATGTGCGATGTCATTCGAGAGTATATCGCAGAATCGTAGCGATGCGGAAATAGGGCGTGTTGATGTGCCCTGGCAGCGGCAGTGCTCGAAAACCGTTGCAATTTAGCGGTTTGCCATATTTTTCATTGCAACACGCCGAGTGACGCGTGCGGTTGACGAATTGCATCGAATCGATTTAGAATCGCAGCGTTGCGAGTTTGAAGATGACTTGCAAGACAGTGTCCAATGCGGAAGGCCGGATGTGCTGTACAGCTTCCCGCAGGGCACCAATCTTCCGAACGCAGAGGTCGGAAGCATAGGAAAGGAAAAGGAAATGGCACGCAGAAGTGTTGTAACCAAGGCGCTCGCCGCCATCGCCGCCATCGCGACGTTGGGATCGCTGGCCGCCTGCGGTGGTAGTGACAAGGCCGCCACCACCGAGGACGGCAAGCCGATCGTCAGCATCCTGATCGTCAAGAACACCAACACCGACAAGGTCACCAACATGCAGTGGGCGAAGGACCTTGAGAAGGAAGCCGGCGTCAAGATCGAATGGAAGGAAGTCACCGACGACCAGTGGGGCCAGCAGAAGAACCCGTCCATGAGCGCCGGCGAGGTCGAGGACATCTCCCTGCGCGCGTTCAGCCCGGACGACGCCGCCCAGTTCCCCGACCTGTTCGAGGATCTGAGCCAGGACCTGGACAAGCTGCCGAACGTCAAGAAGTTCTTTGATGAGAAGCCCGACGCCGAAAAGCTCGTCAAGGACCCGGAGGGTCACATCTACGTGCTGCCGTCTTCCCGCGGCAAGGCGTACTCCGGCTCCGGCCAGAACATGATGATCAACAAGACCTGGCTCGACAAGCTCGGTCTGCAGGTCCCGAAGACCTGGGACGAATTCGAGAACGTCCTTAAGGCGTTCAAGGAGAAGGATCCGAACGGCAACGGCCAGGCCGATGAGATTCCGTTCAACATCCGCGCTCTGGGCACCAGCGGTTTCGGCTGGTACGATCCGTTCCTGCTGCTCAACTCCACCGGTATCGCCACCGGCTTCAACAAGGGTGCCACCACTACCGGCTACTATGCCGATAACGGCACCGTCAAGAGCTTCCTGAACACCGACGAATACAAGTCGGTCATCACGTACTACCACAAGCTGATCTCCGAAGGACTCATCCCCGCCGACTGGTCTACCAAGCAGGCCGATGCCTACTACGCCGACCAGACCAACGACGGCAAGACCGCCAAGACCGGCGTGATCTTCGGCTGATCGCTCGCCGACTTCGGCGATCTGCGCGACCAGTACGAGGCGATGCCGGTGCCGGCCGCCCCGGGCAAGACCGCCGTGTGGGATGGCTCCACCAACGAGTACGAGAACATGAAGGCGGCCGTCTCCGCGAACGCGAAGAACAAGGACGCCGCGCTCAAGGTCGTCGATCTGCTCTACTCCGAGAAGTACTCCGTGCAGCAGTTCGCCGGCTCCTTCGGTGACACGCTCACCCAGGACGGCGATCACACCTACACCGAGGATTCCAAGAAGATGCAGGACCTCAAGGCCGACAACAAGATGCCGGCGCTCGCTGACCGTCTCGCCGGCTGGATTCCGGACGACGTGACCATCAACGACGACTATGATGCGGCCGACATCCAGGAGGTCAACAAGGCGTTCGAAGAGCAGCGCGCCAACTACGATCACGTCAAGGACTACATCCCGGATTACGTCCGTGCCGACGCGACCGACTCCACCACGCTGTCCAACAACAACACCCAGATTCTGAACTTCGCGCTCCAGAAGACCGCGCAGTGGATGGTCAAGGGCGGCATCGACAACGAGTGGGACGACTACGTCAAGCAGCTCGACACCCTCGGTCTGCAGGACAACATCAAGATCTGGCAGAAGTGGTACGACACCTACACCAAGTGATCTGACGCTTCGTTCCCTGCTCCCCTCAGCCAGCTTCGCTGACAGCTCCCCTCTGCGAGGGGGAGCCACTCTCTCCTCACATGGCTCCCCCTCGCAGAGGGGAGCTGCCATGCGCGGCATGACTGCGGGGAGCCTCGGGACACGTCATCATCCTCAATCCAACACAAAGAAAGCATCAACCATCATGTCTGCATCTCGTAAGACTGCGGCGACTACGGCTGCAGTGAACAGCGACGGCACCGCAGCCGTCGTCGACAACATCGAAGCCGCAAAGCGCGCCCCGCTCGGCGTCAAGCTCTCCCGCCACTTCAAGCGCTACGGCGCGCTATGGCTCATGAGCCTGCCCGCCATGGCGTTCGTGGCTCTCTTCGCCTACGTGCCGATGTACGGCCTGCGCCTCGCCTTCTACAACTTCAATCCGAGCAAGGGCCTCATGGGCGGCACATTCGCCGGCCTCAAATACTTCAACCAGTTCTTCAAGTCCGGCATGTTCACGCAGATCCTCACCAACACGCTGCGCATCTCCCTGTGGACGCTGGTCATGGGCTTCATCGCGCCGATCATCCTCGCGTTGCTCATCAACCAGATCGGCTCCGTCAAGATCAAGTCGTTCGTGCAGACCGTCACCTATCTGCCGCACTTCATATCCACCGTCGTCATCGTCACGATGATCAACATCTTCCTTGCGCCGAACACCGGTCTGCTTGGTCGACTCTTCCCGAACTCCAACCTGCTCGCCGAACCGAACCTGTTCACTCCGATCTACTGGATCACCGAAGTCTGGCAGCACATGGGCTGGAACTGCATCATCTACCTCGCCGCGTTGTCATCCGTTGACCTCGCGCTGTACGAGGCCGCCAAGATCGACGGCGCCGGCCGACTGCAGCTCATCCGCTACGTCGACATCCCGACCATCATGCCGACCGTCGGCATCATGCTCATCATGAACATGGGCAACGTGCTCAACGTCGGATTCGAGAAGGTCTTCCTCATGCAGAACTCGATGAACCTGTCCGCATCCGAAGTCATCTCGACATACACGTACCGCATCGGTATTCTCGGCAACCAGTTCAGCTACGCGACGGCCATCGGCCTGTTCAACACCCTCGTCAACTTCTTCTTCCTCGTGCTCGCCAACTTCATCTCGAAGAAGGCGTCCGACACGAGCATCTTCTAGTCGCGAGCGTAACGGAAAGGTAAGGCAATCATCATGACTAGTGCAACCGTGCAGCCGTCGCTCGCGCCGAAGACGAGCGCCGAGGACATCCCGTGGAATCCGAAGGTCCGGCAGACCAAGACCGTGTCCGACTGGATCACCGACATCGTGATCTGGGTCGTGCTGGCGTTGGTCGTCGTCGCGGTCATCTACCCGATCTGGTTCGTGATCATCGCATCGGTGTCGAACCAGACGGCCGTGAACCAGGGACAGGTGACGATCTGGCCGAAGGGGTTCAACCTCGGCGGCTATGAGAAGGTGTTTTCCGACTCGCGCATCTGGCTCGGCTACTGGAACACGATCGTGTACTCGGTGGTCGGCACCGCGCTCAACATGCTTGTGACGATCCCGGTGTCGTTCGCGCTGTCGCGGCGCGAGTTCAAGCCGCGACGCATCATCCTGTTCCTGTTCACGTTCACGATGTTCTTCTCCGGCGGCCTCATCCCGAACTACCTGCTGTTCAAGCAGCTCGGACTGCTCGACAACTGGCTCGTGTTCATCCTGCCGGGTGCGGTGTCGGTGTGGAACGTGATCATCGCGCGTTCGTTCTTCGAATCGTCGATCCCGGAGGAACTGCATGACGCGTCGCAGATCGACGGCCTCGGATACTGGGGCTACTTCCTGAAGATCGTGATCCCGCTGAGCTCGGCCATCATCGCGGTGCTGGCGCTGTACTACTTCGTCGGCCACTGGAACGACTTCTTCACCGGCCTCGTGTACATCCGCGACACCGAGAAGCTGCCGTTGCAGAACGTGCTGCGTTCGATCCTGCTCGCCAACCAGACCGGCATCACCGGCGCGCAGTCGAGCGGCATGGACCTCATCCAGCAGCGCGAGTTCGCCAACCAGATCAAGTACGGCGTAATCATCGTCTCCACGCTCCCGCTGCTCGTGCTCTATCCGTTCCTGCAGAAGTACTTCAACAAGGGCGTCATGATCGGTGCGGTGAAGGGCTGACGCGTTACGCGGGAAGCCCGGTGTGGCTTCCCGTAGCGTCAGCCTGAGCGAGGCGGTAGCCGGGCGAAGGCCGGATTGCGTCTCGCTCGTAGAGCGAGTTCGTAATTGCTGGGCCGAAGACGAGCCGCTCCGTGGGAAACCACGGGAAACCCCCGGTAATCGGACCGATCATCTTCATCCAACTATCCCCCATCCGACCGTAACTCAACAACAACCGCACACAACCATTGAGTTACGGTCGTTTTCCGCCTCCCAAACGACCGTAACTCAACAGGAACGACATACTCTTATTGAGTTACGGTCGTTTGCGGGGCCTCAAACGGCCGTAACTCAATGAGAACGTGCGGTTGTTATTGAGTTATGGTCGTATCGTATCGTCGCACGACGCTCGCAGCCGGACCGGCATCCGCCGATCCACAATCCCAACCATCATCAACCAAGCCAAAGGAACCCAATCATGGCAACACTTCACGGCGTACAGCTGTTCCGCGACACGGACGGCAACGTCGCCCAGCTCCACGGCATCGGCGTGCAGCGCTTCGGCGACCGCTGGTACGCGTACGGCGAGATCAAAAACCGCGGCAACCTCTTCCAGGGCGTCGCCTGCTACTCCACCACGGATTTCGCAACGTGGCGAAACGAAGGCACGGTGCTGCCGGTCGGCGACGAGGATTCGATCATCGGGCCGAAGCGCATCGTCGAACGGCCGAAGGTCATGCGTCGTCCGTCGGACGGCAAGTACGTCATGTACCTGCACGTCGACGGCGAAAACAACTACTCGTACGCGCATATCGGCACAGCGATCGCCGACTCGCCGACCGGCCCGTTCGAATTCCTCGCAACGTTCCAATTCCGCGGCTACGAGTCGCGCGACATCGGCGTGTTCCAGGATGAGGACGGCACCGGCTACATCCTGAGCGAGGACCGCCCGCACGGCACGCACATCTACCGCCTGTCCGAGGACTACCTGAGCGTGGTCGAGGACGTGGTCTGCCTGCGCGGCACCGATTATTGGGCGGGATACGAGTCGCCGATCATGGTCAAGCGCGACGGCACCTACTACTGGTTCGGTTCGCAGCTGACCGGCTGGGACTGCAACGACAACATGTACGCCACCGCGACCGACCTGCACGGGCCGTGGAGCGAGTGGCGGCCGTTCACGCCGGCCGGTTCGCGCACGTTCGACTCGCAGTGCGACATCATCGTGCCGCTCGACGGGGTTGGTGACGACGCCGACCAGTGGCACGCGAGCCGGTTCCTGTACATCGGTGATCGGTGGCACAACAAGGATCTCGGCAACTCCGAACTCGTGACCCTGCCGATCGAGATCGGCGACGGCAAGGCGCTGCTCGAGTGGCATGACGAGTGGGACAACGGCCTGTGATCGGTCGGTGCGGTGCGGATGCGTCTGCGTCTGCACCGCTGTGCGGCTGCGGTCTGCGCTTGGCATCGCGTGGCTGCCCGCGAATGTGATGTGACGCGGGTCGTGCGGCTGATCGATGCCGTGGCCATCGAATAGTCGTCGGCGGGCCGGCCAGTCGCTCCGGACGGTCCGCCGACTCAATGGCGGCGTATGCGTGGGTTTTCCTTTCTTTGTCCTGCGCGTACGCCGCCGTTTTGCATATAGGTGCATATATTTGGAAACGGCATGTAGGGCATGCCGGGATCGGGGGAAGTCATGGAGTGCAATGGCAAGGTGCTGTACGCGTTCGGTGACAGCATCATCGAGGGACATACGTATCCGCAGCGCTCGTGTGCGAACGTTGTTGCCGAGGCCGAGGGGATGCGGTTGTTCAAGTTCGCTCGCAACGGTGCGGCCATACTGCCGCGGCCGATGACGCGACCCGATCTGGGTGGCCAGATCATCGACCAGTGCGGCAAGGTTCCGGCCGACACGCCCGCGCCCGACGTGATCCTGTTCGACGGCGGCACGAACGACAGTCATTTGGATCGGATCATGGATCGGCTCGGTGCGGTGGTTCGGCCTGGCGCATCACTGTTTGACCGTAGTACCTTTGCCGGCTGTTTCGAGGCGACGATTGCGGAATATCGTCGTCGCTGGGCGTCCGCGAAGATCGTGTACGTGGCGACCTCGAAGCTTGCGAACGTTGACATGACGATCCAGCTTGCGTTGCATGAGATTGCGTTGGAAGCCTGTCGCAAGTGGGGTGTGACCGTTGCCAACGTATTCGACGACGCCGGTCTCGACCCACGTCGCGACGCCGATCGCGTCGCATATTCCTTCGATCGCAACGGTACCGACGGCCTGCCCGGCACTCCGCAGACCATCACCTACGAGCATCCCGAAAGCCAGCCGAGCGGCACCCATCCGAATCTGATCGCCGTCGAACGGTTCTATGCGCCCATCATCCGGCGCGCTCTGCGGTCGCTGTAGTCGACGACGGTGGCTGCGGCTGGTCGCGTTGTAGGTGACGGCGACGTGCCGGAGTCGATCGCGTTGTAGGTGACGGAGTGACGTAACTGGCGTTTTCTCGGTGTTCCACGCCAATGCCATTCCAGCGCAACTATTTCGGGGAATAAGCCCTGTGCTCCCGAATTTCTTGCGCTGACTGCGACTCAGCGCAACTATTTCGGGAAATCAGCCGCATGGTCCCGAATTTCTTGCGCTGAGTCACCGTCAGTGCAAGAAATTTGGGACGAAGCCGTTCTTTTCCCGAAATTCTTGCGCTTGGCGGCAGTGATCGTCGTGGTATGACGTGGCGTGGCATGGTGTGGCGTGGCATGGCGTGGGCATTCCGCGGGCGATACGCGTTGCGGTCGGCGTGCCATGCGTTGTGCTGTCGTACGGGGCGATGCGGCGTGGCGGTTTTCGCTCGCTAGGTGGGGTGTCAGCGAGTGTTTTCTGCCACGAGGAGAATGTTGTGGGTGAGGGTGTCGATGGGGTGATGGCGGTTGCCGATGGTCAGTTTGATGGATTGGTGGGCAATGGTTGCCGGCGTTGCGGGCATGATGCGATCGGCGTTGCGCGTGGCAGTTTTCACTCGCCGACGTGTTGCCCAGCGAGTGTTTTTTGCCACGAGAGTGGGTGGTATGGCGCTGTCGTCACCGATGGTTGACGCTGTCCCAGGCAACAATTTTGGGCTGAAGTCGTTCTTTTCCGGGAACGGTTGCGTTCTGTTTATCGAATGATTGGCGCTTAAGACAAATGGTGCTCACGGGACGGAATATCGGCTTGCTTTTCCGTCCCGTGCATACGCGATTCCTCACGCGATGGAATTGGATGTCGTTTTTTCATCTTGTGCGCTTGATGGTGCCCAAAATCGACCTAATTTTGGGCACGGGATGGCAGGTCGGCTCGTGATGCCATCGCGTGACTGCTTGGTCGGTCACGGGATGGCAAAGTTCGATGGTCTGCCATCCCGTGACCTCGCATTACCCTCGTATTCCGGTAGCGCGGGGTTACGCGATGGCTTTGTAGCGCGAGAATGCCGTCGCGTGAGAAAGCGCCGGGTCACGCGATGGCATGGCGTGGTGATTTTCCGTCCAGTGCGCTGCAAAGGACCGGAATCGGAACGGAATTTGGTTGCGGGTCGGTGTGCTGGCGTTGCGATGCCGGCGTGTGGCTGTCCGGCCATGTACGGGATGGCATCATTCAGGGCTTTGCCATCGCGTGAACGGCATCGTTCAGTGTTTTCGCCATCCTGTGACCGAAATTCGGCGTTTTCGAGTTGCGCGGGTCTGCGGAATCGTATAGAATCGCAGCGTTGCGATTTTGAGTGATACAACGACGTGCAGAAGCGTCGATGCTTCGTGAGGAAAGGACTGGCGTATGTACTCGCTAGGCAAGAATTCCCCGGTAATCCCGGCATATGCAGACACCAGGTCCATGATCTCGGAACTGGGTGCTCCCGGTGACGTAACGATTCGATTTTCGACCGATCCGACCGGCATGAACTGGCTGCGATCCGACCATCCGTACGCCGCGGTCAGTACCCCGGACGGCATCCAGTCGTCCGTCCACATGCTGCGTGACGGCGACACCATCGTCACCACGGTCCTGCTCGGCAACGCCACGAGTAAAACGATCACCACCGCGGTCGGCGACATCGGCATCACCCTGCCGCTCGAGGACCGCTATTACGACGAAACCGACGACTACTCGATCGAACGCCACTGCAACGTCCACCTGTTCTGCGGCGGCACCTGCAGCTGGGCACTCGCCCTGCGCATGAGCGGCAACGCCCCGCACCTCGGCCTGGTCCTCACGGAAGGAGCGCTCGCCGACTACAGCACGAGCCGCGACTTCGTCCAGTACAGCAACGACCGCGGCTGTTTCGTCCTGCATCCCGAAGCGATGGAGTTCGCGCCCGGCCAGACCCACACGATCTCGTGGACGATCTTCCCGTGCGACTCG
Organism: Bifidobacterium ramosum; assembly: GCF_009299505.1. Classification (GTDB taxonomy): domain Bacteria; phylum Actinomycetota; class Actinomycetes; order Actinomycetales; family Bifidobacteriaceae; genus Bifidobacterium; species Bifidobacterium ramosum. The sequence continues at coordinate 68,216 of NZ_WBSM01000010.1, forward strand.
CGCGACGACTTCTTCGCGCAGGCCGCCGAACGCAGTGCGTTCATCGACGCCCGCTGGGATCGCTACGTTGCGTTCCCCGGCGAGACTGCCGTCCTGCACATCCGCCCGTCGTTCACGCCCGACCAGGGCAACGACGCCGGCCAAAACGCCCCCGTCACCGTCAACGGCATCCCCGCCGCCGCGGAACCCGACGGCACGTACACGTTCGCCTACACGCCCGACGAACGCGACGAATTCACCCACGACGAATACCGCGACCGCGCCGGCGAGCACACGTTCGTCGTCCGCGTCGGCGACCGCACCGTGCGCACGCGCCTGTTCGTCTCCGCGCCGCTCGACGAACTCACCGCCCAGCGCGTGCGGTTCATCGCCCGCAAGCAGCAGTACCGCGGCCCGGACGAGCACCTGCGCGGCGCGTACCTGCCGTACGACAACGAGGACCGCCGCCAGTACTATTACGCCGGCGACGACAAGGGCAACGTGGTCAACGACTACAACGCCGGCCGCGAACGCGTCGGCATGGGACTGCTGCTCGCCGCGTACCTGCGCGAACTGGATCGCGGCATCGTGCGCGACGAGAACGGCGACCTGCTCGCCGACGTGTCGATGGCCCTGTCCGGCGACCTGCCGGGCGGCGAATGGAAGCCGCTGCGCGACGAACTGTCTGACAGCCTGCGCGACTACCGCGAGTTCGTCGAACGCGAACTGGTCGACGTCGAGACCGGCGAGGTGTTCAACGACGCGCCGCGCGACAACTCTGTCAAGCGGCTGTACAACGCGCCGTGGTTCGCGGAACTGTACGTCGAGCTGTACAAACTCGATGGCGACGTGGAGCACCTGCGCGTCGCGTGCCGCATCTTGCGCTGGTTCTACGCAGGCGGCGGCAGCCGGTTCTACCCGCTCGAACTGCCGGTCCTCGCGCTCTGCCGTGCGCTTGAACAGGCCGACGAGCGCGACCTGCTCGACGAGATGCGTGACCTGTTTCTCACTCATGCGCGAACGTTGGCAGGATTGGGGCTGCACTATCCGAAGCACGAGGTCAACTATGAGCAGTCGATCGTCGCGCCGGCCGCGAGCGTGATCCTGCAGACGGCCGCGCTCACCGGCGATCAGGACCTGCTGCGCGCCGGATTCGAGCAGTTGCGTGTGCTCGACCAGTTCAACGGATGCCAGCCGGACGCGCACCTCAACGAGGTCGCGATCCGTCACTGGGATGGATTCTGGTTCGGCAAACGTAAGCAGTACGGCGACACGTTCCCGCATTACTGGAGCGGACTGACTGCGGACGTATTCGATCTGGCCGCCGATCTCATGGACGACGAAAACGCGGCCGGGCGGTACCGTCGTCGCGCGGAGGCGTCGCGTCGCGCGCTGCTGCAACTGTTCTTCGCGGACGGCACCGCGTCGTGCGCGTACGTGTTCCCGTTCTCGGTGAATGGCGAACGTACGCATTTCGCCGATCCGATGGCGAACGACCAGGACTGGGCGCTGTACTTCATCGTCCGGCATATGCTGGATGCGGAGTGAATACGTTGGCGATCGTTTGCGGGACTTCCGACGGATGCCTGACGGATGTCTGTCGGTAGTCCTGCGGATGTCTGACGGATATCCGCCGGAAGTCCGGCAGACGGTCGCCGTCATACGCGATGCAGTGCAGTGATCTACTGCGGTGACATAACACGTGACACAACAAAGGAGTTTTTCGATCATGGCCGCAACTCAATCATCAACCGAATCGTCAGCCCAACCGACCCAGCCGTCCTTCGTCGAACGTCTCGCCTCGCGCGGCAGCATGCTCTACGGCGGCGACTACAACCCCGAACAGTGGCCAGAATCCGTCTGGCATGACGACATGCGGCTGTTCAAGGAAGCCGGCATCAACGAGGTCACCCTCAACGTCTTCTCGTGGGCGCAACTGCAACCCAGCGAAGACGAATACGACTTCAGCAAGCTCGACCGCATCGTCAAGACCGTCAGCGACGCTGGGCTATCGATCGTCATGGCCACGTCCACCGGCGCGCTGCCGGCATGGATGGCACTGCGTCACCCCGACGTCAACCGCGTCGACGAACGCGGCCGCAAGATGCGTCACCGCGAACGTCACAACGCGTGCATTAACAGCCAGACCTTCCGCAAGTACTCCGCGGCGCTCGCCGGCAAACTCGCCGAACGTTACGGGCAACTGCCTAACCTCGTCGCATGGCACGTCGGCAACGAATACGGCGGCATGTGCTGGTGCGACACGTGCGCGGTCAAGTTCCGCGAGTGGCTGCACCGTAAATACGGCACGATTGAGGCCGTGAACGAGGCATGGAACTCGGCGTTCTGGAGCCACACCTACCACGGCTTCGACGAGATCTTCCCGCCGAACGAACTCGGCGACACGACCAGCTGGGGCGGCAAGGCGATCCTCGGCGGGTTCTCGCTCGACTACCAGCGGTTCTACGGCGAGTGCGTGCTCGAGTCGTACAACGAGGAGAAGGCCGCGATCCGCAAGTTCGATCCGGTCAATCCGGTCACGACGAACATGATGGGCACGTATCCGACGTACGACTACTTCCGCTGGCGTGCGGGCGCGAGCGCGACGGACGGGACGGTTGGCGACGCGGCCGGTGACGCGACTGCCGAAACAGCCGCGCCGACCGCAACCGCTGGCGGCGCGGACGTCGTCTCGTGGGACTCCTACCCGCGCCCCGACACCGACCCCGCGAACGTTGCATTCTGCCACGAGCTCATGCGCGGCGTGGGCGGCGGCAAGCCGTTCATGCTCATGGAGCAGACCCCGAGCCGGCAGAACTGGATGGCGTACAACACGCAGAAGCGCCCCGGCCAGATGCGCGAGCTGAGCTGGCAGGCCGTCGCGCACGGCGCCGACACCGTGCAGTTCTTCCAGCTGCGGCAGAACCGGTCCGGCTGTGAGAAGTTCCACGGCGCGCTCGTGAGCTCCGACGGCACCGATCGCACGCGTGCGTTCAAGGAATGCGCCAAGCTGGGAGCCGAGCTGGGGCGCGTCTCTGGACGCATCCTCGGCAGTCGAGTGGTGCCGGCGAAAGTCGCGCTGATCTTCGACTGGCAGTCGCGCTGGGCGATCGGCATGTCCGCCGGCCCCACGATCTCGATGGATTACGTGGCCGAAGTGCAGCGGTGGTATCGCGAACTGCATCGTCGCAACATCCCGGTCGACATTGTCGGCCCGTACGACTCGTACGATGCGTATGATCTCGTGCTCGCGCCGTGTCTGTATATGATGCGCGCGGATTTGGTCGAGCGGCTGCGCGCGTTCGTGACCGGCGGCGGACGGCTGCTGCTGACCGCATTGAGCGCGCTGACCGACGAACACGACAGCCTGTATCAGGGCGAGATCCCGGTGCCGCTGCGCGACCTGACCGGCGTGTGGGTCGAGGAGACGGATGCGCTCGACCCGGATGCGGCCGTGGTACCGCTGCGGTTCGCGGGGCAGAGTTCGGCTGGTGTGGGTTCGGTTGACGCGGCGGCCGATGTGACTGGCGATCGTGCTGTTGCGACGGGCGATCGCGCCGTTGCGGCTGACGGAAACGTCTCGGCCGCCGTTGCGCCCACGGACTATACTGAAAATCCCGTCATTGCAGATAGTGCGAACGACGCAGCGGGCCCTCACGGCCGCGTGCTGTTCGACGTGCTCGAGGCCGATGAAGGCACAGAGGTACTCGCCACCTATGGCAGCGAATACTACGTTGGTACGCCCGCCTTCACGTTCCGCCCGAGCGCGGGCAATGGCGGCGTGTTCTATGCGGCCACGTTCCCGGACGATGCGGCCATGCCGCGTTTCGTGGATGCGCTGCTCGCCGGCACCGGCATTGTTGGGCTCACCGACGCGCCGCTGGTCGGCACGGTCGAACGGTCCGCAGCTGCACCGGATGCCACGGTGCCCGCTGACCTGCGCACGGTCGATCTTGAAGTCACCCGTCGCGTCGCAGCCGACGGCACCACGTTCACGTTCGTGCTCAACCCGGTGAACGCGCCCGTCGCGGTCGACCTGCCGGCGTCGCTCGCCGGTCGCGACCTGCTGACCGACACGACCGTCACCCCCGGCCACCGCGTCCTACCCCCGTTCGCGGTACTCGTCATCGAATCCGAAAAGTTCCTGTCATGACCTCAACCGCATACCTGTTCGCGCACTTCACCGGCACCGAACAATCGGCCACCGACGAGCAGATCTACTTCGCGCTCAGCCGTGACGGCATCCACTGGCATGACACCCGTCCGAACGGTCATCCAGCTCTCGAATCAACGGTGGGCGAGCGCGGCGTCCGCGACCCATTCCTCATCCGTGCGCACGGCAACGGTGACTCCACGGCCGCAATCGCCGCGCACAGCCCGCGTGCGTACCTGCTCGCCACCGACCTGAGCATCTACCATCGCGGTGGCTGGGCCACCGGTCGCGCCCGAGAAACCGGCAGCACCAGCATCGTCATCTGGGAAACCGACGATTTCGCGCACTGGAGCGAACCGCGACTCGCCCCGATTGCCGCAGCCATTCCCGGCGCATGCTTCGCGTGGGCGCCCGAAGCCTGCTGGGATGAGGCGCGTCGGCAGTACATCGTCTACTGGGCCACCGGCTCGCACACGGTAAACGCGCATGGCGACTTCCAGAACATGTATTACGCCACCACTCGCGATTTCGTGCGCTTTTCGGAGCCGGTCAAGTGGATCGACCGCGAGTCGTACTGCATCGACACCACCATGATCCACGCCGATGACGGCTGGTGGTACCGCGCGTCCGGCGACGGCCAGATCACCATCGAACGCACGCGCAACCCGTACGCGGTCACCGACGCGCCGCGAGCCGACCTCGAGACCGGCGACGGCGTGGACGAGTGGGCGTATGTCGGCATACTCAGTTCGATCTTCGACGACGATCGGCTGAGCGGCGGCTATCTGGAAGGCCCGGAACTGTTCCGGTTCAACGAGTCCGACGTGCGTGTGATCGATGGGCGGCCGATGCGATACGGGCTGATGTGCGACCAGTACCGGCTCGGGCGCGGGTATCTGCCATTCCGGTCGGCCGACTTGGGCAGTGCGGCACGTGCGGATTGGGATGCGGCGACGGATGTCGATCTCGGTTCGCTCAAGAAGCGGCACGGTGGCGTTCTGCCGATCACCGATGCCGAATACGCGGCGATCGAGCGGGCGTTCGGAATGATGGAACGGTAGTGAGTCGTAGCGAGTCAAGGGAAAGGAGCGTGCCACTATGTCGGTGGTGCTGAACGGACGTTCCGCAGTCCGTTGGAATGATGCGGAAACATCGGCCGTGCCGGAACCGGTCGCGTACGCGATCGAAGATCTGACGCATGATCTGGACATCGCGTTCGCGGGAGACGATGCTGCAGATGCTACGGATGGCGCGACGATCGTCGTACGATTCGACCGTACGCTCGCGACCGAACAGTACCGCGTGACCGTCGATGCGGCTGCGAACGTGGTGATCGTCGCCGGTGCGGACGATCTCGGCTGCATCTACGGCCTGTACGCGATCAGCCGCGCATGGCTCGGCTTCGAGGACTTCTGGTTCTGGAACGACCAGCGCCCGGCCCCGCGCGCCTCACTCAGTCTCCCTGATACCGCGCGGCTCGACTCGCATCCCGCCGCCGTGCGCTACCGCGGCTGGTTCGTCAACGACGAGGTGCTTATCGTCTCGTGGAATATCCGCAACGATAACGAACTGACGTGGCGCATGATCTTTGCGACGCTCCTGCGTGCCGGCGGCAACCTCGTCATCCCTGGTTCCGGGCAGAACATGGCCCCGCACTGGGATCTCGCGCATCGCATGGGACTGTATGTCAACCAGCATCACGCCACGCCGCTCGGCTCGCGGCTGTTCTCCGAAGCCTATCCCGGTCTCAAGCCGCGCTGGCCCGAGGATCGCGACAAGTACGAGACGCTGTGGCGCGAGGCGATCGCGCAGCGTTGCGGAACCGACGCGGCGACCACGTGCGACGATCCGGCGGCCGGCAGACATGACGATCCGAAGGTCGTATGGACGCTCGGCTTCCGTGGCAGCTGCGACGGCCCGTTCTGGACCGACGATCCGCGATACGTCACCGACGAGGAGCGCGGCCGTGTGCTGTCCGAGGCGATGCGCGACGAATACGATCTCGTCCGCGCCGCCGATCCGCACGCGCCGGTCGCCGTGTATCTGTACTCCGAATCGCTTGAACTGTACCGCAAGGGACTGCTGCACTTCCCCGACGACGTCATCAAGATCTGGTCCGACAACGGCTACGGCCGCATGATGGTGCGCCGCAACGGCAACTGGGACCCGCGCGAGCCGGCCATGCCCGACGCCGCCGACCCCGGCGAGAACGGCATCTACTATCACGCGTCGTTCTTCGATCTGCAGGCCGCGAACCATATCACCCAGATGCCTGAATCCGCCGACGACATCACACGCGAACTCGAAACCGTACTCGCGCACGGCGGCGACTCACTGTGGGTCGTCAACTGTTCGAACGTCAAGCCGCACGTCGTCACGCTCGACCTCATCGCCCGCCTGTGGCGCGACGGTTCGCTGGATGGGACGGGAGAGTCGGTCGAGTCGCAGGTCGACGCGTTCCTGCTCGATTACTGCCGTCGCTACTACGGCGAGCCGTGCGCGCCGGCCGTGGTGCGACTGTTCCGCGCGTACTGGGATGCGGCCGCGCGTTTCGGCGACGAGTGGGATCAGCGGTGCGGCGAACAGCTGTACACGTACATCCCGCGCATGATGATCACGCACTACCTGTCCGGCAGTCGCGACGAGGAGGATGATCTCACGTGGCTGGTGCATGGCGACTTCGCGGCGCAGATCGCGTGGGTCAAGCGGCTGTGCGCGGATGCGTTGCCGCGATACGAGCGGCTCGTGCGCGATTGCGACCGTGCCGCGCTCGACGCGGAGGACACCGGTAACGTCGGCGCCCACGCCGCACGGCTCATCCGCGACACGATCGGCCTGCAGTCGACCGTCTACCGCGAATGCGTGGCCGGCACGCTGCTCGTCTGCGAGTCGCTCGAGCGGGCGCTCGCCGGCGACTTCAAGCACGCGTTCTACCGCGCCGGACTCGCCCGCGAGCGGTTTGCGGCCGGTGACGCGGCGATGCGCGCTCGCGAGCACGGCGTCTGGCAGGGGTTCTGGTCGAACGACTGTCTTGCGGACGTGAAGTTCTCCGGGCAGGTATGTGCCGCGCTCATGGCCTACCTGCGCAACCGCGGCGACGGCCCGCACTACGTCGGCTGGAAGCACGAGTTCTGTTACGCCGAGCAGTGGCGCGACGTGATCGTCGTGCTCAATATGGAGAACCACGAGTCCGATGACGCGATCTTCCAGGCCATGAAGCGCGCGTGGCAGGAATGACTCGCCGAGCGGTGCGTCAGCGAGTCATTTCTGCCACGCTCATTATTGCGTGGCGGTTTTGTCTCGCTGACGCGGCTCTCCGCGAGCGTTTTCCGCCGCTGGGTGACGGTTGTGGCGGTTTTCGCTCGCTGACGTGGCCGTGAGCGAGTCATTTCCGCCACGCGCTGGGCGGCGCGGGCGCCGCGTGGTCCAGCATGCGGGTGCCGCGCGAGGTGCGAACGCGAACGCCGGTCTCCAGTCATTCCTCAGCCTGCCGACTATACTCGGGAACATTGCATAGGGGAGGTCCTGACATGGCTGATGACGACAAGCTGGAGACGACCGGTGCGGATCCCGCGGCCGCGAACGACGCGAACAATACGAACGACACGAACAGCACGGTTCTCACGGACGAGCAGCTGGCCGCCGTCGCCGCGCTGGCCAGTACGAACAAGTACGCCAAGCAGTCGAAATGGACGACGTTCAAGGAGCTGCCGCGCGAGGACAAATGGCCGTTCTTCGTGCAGCACTTCCTGCTCGGCACGGTTATCGCCGCGGTCGCCGTCGCGGTCGTGGTCTCGCTCGTCGTAACGTTCCTCACGCGTCCGCCGCAGGCCGAGCTGACCGTCGCCGGCTTCGGCCTCGACGACTACACGAGCCAGCTGGACGAACTCAAGTCCGGTTTCGTCACGCAGCGGAAGATCGACGACGATCGGCTGGTGCAGATCACTGGCACGTACAACATCGGCGGCAACGGGTACACCGACGATTCGGCCAAGGTGATGACGATGGTCACGGCCGGCGACATCAACATGATGATCGCGGACAAGGATACGTTCGCCGAACTCAACGCGAGGCAGCTGGTGTCCGCGATGTCGGCCGCGGAGGACACGTCGACGCTCGACGGGTTCGCGAAGTCCGGTGCGCTGGTCGACAAACAGGGCGAGCCGACCGACGACGTCACGCAGGCGTACGGTCTCGACCTGTCGAAGTCGGCGACGTGGACGTCGATCACGGGACTGCCGGACGACATGATCGTCGGGTTCAGCAACATCAACGATGACATGAACAAGACGCGCGCGCAGGAATTCGTCGACTATCTCCGGTTCGAGTGAGTCGGACGGAGGGCGGCGCGCCTGAGTGATCGTCGTTGCGGCGTCATGGTGCGCGAGTGGCGGAAAACGCCCGCTGAGACATGTCTCAGCGGGCGTTTTCCGCCACTCGGAGAGGTGCACGACGTCATCGTAACCGATCCTAACGTTATGCGAACCATCGTAACCCTGTCCGATGCATCGTCCGGTGACGTGCGCGTATTGTAGCGCAACAATACTTGCGTCGTCTTGTTTTCCTGATATTCCGCCATGCTGCCGTATTGCCGTCGGTCCGGTTGACAACGGGATAACTTTTCTTGACGTTTGCGCATGGTGTCGCATCGCCGCATGGTGCATATTAGATATCGTTAACCCCAACGCAGTGAGGTGACGGTGAATCGGTTCGGCGGCATCTGCGTGAGAACCTCGTCGTGGTGTTACGTAGATGTCACCGAGCCGATTCACCGGCGCACGAAGACGGTGCGCCGAGAGTCCATATGATCAAGGGAGAATAGGCAATGAGTCGAAACAACGTTACCAAGCGGGCCATGGCCGCCATCGCGGCCGTCGGCGCCATGTCGATGATGCTGGCGGGCTGCGGTTCCAACGGCGCCGGCGAGCAGACCAAGGACGGCAAGCCGCTGGTCAAGGTCATGTTTCAGAACGCGACCAACCAGGACGTCAAGACCATGGCCTGGACGAAGGACCTCGAGAAGGCGTGCGGCTGCACGATCGAGTGGTCGCAGGTCTCGGATACGCAGTGGGCGCAGCAGAAGTCCGCGACCCTGTCCGCCGGCAACCCGGCCGACGTGACGATCCGCGGCTACCATCCGTCGGATGCGCAGAAGTACCAGTTCTTCGAGGACCTGTCGGACGATCTCGACAAGATGCCGAACGTCGAGAAGTTCTTCAAGGAGCAGCCAGTCGCGCAGGGCATGGTCACCACGCCGGACGGCAAGATGTACACGCTGCCGCGTTATCAGGGCAAGCTGTACAAGGCGTCCGGCCAGCACCTGTTCATCAACAAGACCTGGCTCGACAAGCTCGGTCTGCAGGTGCCGAAGACCTGGGACGAGCTGTTCAAGGTGATGGACGCGTTCAAGACGCAGGATCCGAACGGCAACGGCCAAGCCGACGAGATCCCGTACGCGATGCGCAACCTCGACATGACCGGCTTCGGCTGGTGGAGCCCGTTCCTGTTCCTCAACTCGACCGGCATCGCCACGCAGTTCAACAACAGCCCGTCGCGATTCGGCTTCTACGTCAAGGACGGCAAGGTCAAGAACTTCATGATCGAACAGGAATACCGCGACGTGATCGACTTCCTGCATGAGATGATCGAGAAGGGCTACAGCCCGAAGGATTCGCTGACGCAGGACTCGTCCAAGTACTACGCGTCGCTGACCGGTTCGTCGGACGGCAAGACCGCCACCGTGGGTCTCGCGATCACCAACACGGCCTCCGCGTTCGGTGATCTGGCCGACGAATACGAGGCGATCGAATGGCCGGCCTCCAAGTCCGGCGTGACCGCCAAGGCCGACTTCTCGCAGGATGCCGGCGCGTTCGACGACTACGGCGTGGCCGTGTCCGCCGACGCCCCGAACAAGGACGCGATCTTCAAGCTCATCAACGCCCTGTACGATGGCTCCACGAACTCCATCACGCAGCGCTACGGCACCATCGGCGACTGGATCACCAAGGACTCCGACACCGAGTACACCATCAATCCGAAGCTGTGGAAGCTGGGCGCCAACGATAAGCAGCCTGCGTTCATGGACCGCTTCGCCGGCTGGATCCCGGATTCCGTCACCATCAAGGGCGACACCTCCGCCGAGCAGCTCAAGGAGGCCGACGACGTGTACGCCGACCAGCTCAAGGCCGTGGGCGACGACTACTTCCCGGTGTCGATCGTGCCGAGCGACGAGGACTCCACCACGCTGTCGAACGACAACGCGAACATCATGGGCGCCGCGCTTGTGCAGTCCGCGAAGTGGATCCAGGACGGCGGCCTGACCGACGACGCTTGGAACTCCTACGTCGAGGGCCTCAAGGGCATGAACATCGAGCAGGACGCCCAGCTATGGCAGAAGTGGCTCGACGAAGCCAACAAGAAAGACTGATTCGTTTCCTCCTTCCTTTCCTCAAGGTTCCCCTTCCGTTCGCGGGAGGGGAACCTCCTTCCGTGTCTGCGCGTGCGTGCGTCGGGGCGTCGGGGTGCCGCGGCGTTGCGCCGCCGCGCTCGGCCGCCCGGCTCAGTCCTTCTCGTCCCAGCTTTCGGCCATATGGTCCGGATCGGTGAAATGCTGCCGGTACTCGCGCGGCGACATGGCGATGATCCGCCGGAACGCCTTCGAGAACGCGGTGACGTTGCGATACCCGCAGTCCTCGGCGATCTGCCGGATCGGCTCGCGCGTGGTGCGCAGCAGCTCGCACGCCTGATACAGCTTCGCCTTGGTGATGAACAGCTGCGGCGTGGTGTGCTGGAAGTCCTGGAACAGCGTGTACAGATACGCCCGGCTGATGAACAGCGCGTCCGCCACGTCGCTCACGCGCAGCGGCTCGCCCATATGGTCCTGAATGTACTGCACGGCCTGCGTGATGTACGCGTTCGCCTTCGGATCGACGTTCAGCTCGGCCGTGGACGACGTCTCGACCAGCGTGCCGAGAAAATCGTCCATCAGCCCGACGAGCCGCAGATTGGTCGACAACGATCGTTCGGAACAGTCCAGCATGCGCGTGACGATGTCGTGCAACGTGTCCGGACTGCTGACGTCGGCCAGCGGCCGCGTCGTGGTCAGGCCGCAGTGTTCCGTGATGCGCGGGACGTCGTCGCCGCGGAAGTTGACCCAATCGGTCGTGCAGATGTCGTCGGCGTCGCTGTAGTACAACAGGGGAGTGTCGGCCGGCAGATACACACACTGCCCGGCATGCACGGGAAAGCTCAGTTCGCCGATGCGGTAGTGCGCACGGCCTTCGGTGATGAGATGGATCGCGTCATGGTTGCGTATGATCGGACCGTACCGCGCCTTGGCATCGTGCTCGCGTCCCGCGCCGACGAAGGCGATGCGCAATGGCTGCGCGGGATGTTCAAGCGTGCGTTTCATACGGTCTCATCGTAGTGCGTCGGTGCGGTGCGTCGTGGCGGAAAACGCTCGCTGAGACGTGTCTCAGCGAGCGTTTTCCGCCACTCGAGGATGGCTGTGGCGGTTTTCGTTCGCTAGGCGGTCCGCCAGCGAGCGAAAACCGCCACGAGGAAGAGAGGATGGCCGGGTGAGGTGGGACGAAGCGGTGCGTCTCAGCGTACCTCGGTGGATTCGCGCGGAGTGAGCGTGTAGCCGACGGTGATGGTGGTCGGGTCCGGGCGCTTGCCGGCCGGGGCCTCGATCTGCTGGCGCAGGTTCATCACGGCGAGCGAGGCGAGCTGGTTCATATCCACGCTGATCGTGGTGAGCGAGGGCACGGTGAACTCGCCCGAGGTCACGCCGTCGAAGCCAATCACCTTCACGTCGTCCGGCACGCGCAGACCGAGGTCGGCAAGGCCTCGGATCGTGCCGATCGCGGAGGAGTCATTGAGACAGAACAGGCCGTCGAACGGCAATCCGTCGCGGCCGCGCTCGCGGATCGCCTCGCGCGCGTACGTCTCGTTCATGCCCTTGAGCGGGATCACGACCGATTCGTCGTAGGCGAGGCCGAGGTTGATGAGCGCCGACTTGGCGCCCATGAGACGCAGCTTGCGCGTGCTGGGCGCAGACAGCAGTTCGTTCTTGTCGATGAACGGCGGGCCGACGATGCCGATGCGGCGGCAGCCCTGCGCGGCGAGGTGCTGCACGGCGGCGCGTGCGCCTTCCTCGTTGGGGAACATGATCGCGGAGACGAGCGTCTTCTCCTCGTAGGTGTCGATGAACAGCGCCGGCCGGCCGTGCTTGATCGAGTCGACCAGTTCGCCGGTCAGGCCGGAGGCGTGGATGATCACGCCGTCGGCGAGCGTGCCGGAGAACAGCGAGTTCGACAGCGCGGTGGTCGCGTTGTCCGGCTGGTACTTGGTCTCCTGCAGGAACGGCACCATGCCCTGATCGACGATCGCGTTCGACAGCGCGTCGATGAGCTTCGAATAGAACGGGATGTCGTATTCGTTGACGATGACTTGGATGATGCCGCTGCGGCCCGATTTGAGCATGCTGGCCGACGCGTTGGCCGTGTAGCCCATCTCCTTGGCGAGGGCTTGGATGCGATCGCGTGTGGCGTCGCTGATGCCGGGCGCGTTGCGCATGGCCTTGGATGCGGTCATGGCCGATACGCCGGCTGCTGCGGCTACATCTTTCAGCGTGACGGCGGCTCGTTTCATGATGCTCCTTTGGCATACCTTGTATGGAACTTCTCTATCGTAACCCAACGTTAGGTTAACGATCTCTGTTGTTTACCGATAATCATATAGATAATTCCAGCATTTCGTCAAATACGCGATTTGATCAGTATGCGACACGCCGAAAGTTAACCGTAAACTATGGTTCTTGCCAAAATTTGCAATCGAGAAAACCATTGGAATATAAGCGATTTATGGGATTTTTCCCAGCTCTCTCACGGTTTTTCCCTGCATGATTTGCCAAACGTTAATCTATGCCTTATATTGGTTAGCGTTAACCCCACGACGAGGTGAACCGATAATTGAGTTGTTGTCCGGTACGGTTTTCTTCCTTTTCCTTCCGCGCCGGGCGGGGACTCAGTCGCATCGGTGCGCGATGAACGCGCACAAGAAAGGAAACAAGATGTCGAACAAAGGTGTGGCGAAGAAGGCCATGGCTGCCATCGCGGCCGTAGGCGCCATGTCCATGATTCTGGCGGGCTGCGGTTCCGATTCCGCCGACAAGAAGCAGGTCGACAAGGACGGCAAGCCGCTGGTCAAGGTCATGTTCCAGAACGCGACCAACCAGGACGTCAAGACCATGACGTGGACCAAGGACCTCGAGAAGGCGTGCGGCTGCACGATCGAATGGTCCCAGGTCTCCGACGCCCAGTGGACGCAGCAGAAGTCCGCGACCCTGTCCGCCGGCAACCCGGCCGACGTCACCATCCGCGGCTACCACCCGGCCGACGCCCAGAAGTACCAGTTCTTCGAGGACCTCTCCGACGATCTCGACAAGATGCCGAACGTCGAGGCGTTCTTCAAGGAGCAGCCGATGGCCAAGGGCATGGTCACCACCCCTGACGGCAAGATCTACACCCTGCCGCGTTACTCCGGCAAGAACTACAAGACCTCCGGCCAGCACCTGTTCATCAACAAGACCTGGCTCGACAAGCTCGGCCTGCAGGTGCCGAAGACCTGGGACGAGCTGTTCAAGGTGATGGACGCGTTCAAGACGCAGGACCCGAACGGCAACGGCCAGGCCGACGAGATCCCGTACGCGATGCGCAACATGGGCTCCGACATCGGCTGGTGGTCCCCGCTGCTGTTCCTGAACTCCACCGGCATCTCCACGCAGTTCAACAACTCCCCGTCCCGCTTCGGCGCGTACGTCGAGAACGGCAAGGTCAAGAACTACCTGGTCTCCGACCAGCTTCGCGAGACCGTCGAGTTCCTGCACACGATGATCGAGAAGGGCTACAGCCCGAAGGATTCGCTGACTCAGGACTCGTCCAAGTACTACGCGTCGCTGACCGGTTCGTCGGACGGCAAGACCGCCACCGTGGGCCTCGCGATCACCAACGAGCCGAACGCCTTTGGCGCCGACCTGCGCGACCAGTACGAGGCGATCGAATGGCCGGCCTCCGCCGATGGCGTGACCGCGGCCGCCGATCACTCGCAGGATGAGGGCGCGTTCGAGGACTACGGCGTGGCCGTGTCCGCCGACGCCCCGAACAAGGACGCGATCTACAAGCTCATCAACGCCATGTACGACGGCAAGGACAACTCCATCCAGCAGCGTTTCGGTGCCTTCGGCGAATGGGTCACCAAGGACGGAGACAACACCTACACCGTGAACTCCAAGTTCTTCAACCTCGGCGCCAACGACAAGAGCCCGGCGTTCGCCGACCGCTTCGCCGGCTGGATTCCGGACTCCGTCACCATCAACGGTGACGAGGCCGCCGCCCGTCTGAAGAAGGCCGATGACGTGTACGCCAAGGCTCTCGAAGCCGTCGGCAAGGACTACTTCCCGATCACGCTCCTGCCGTCCGACGCCGACTCCACCACGCTGTCGAACAACTCCGCCACCTACCTGACCGCCGCCATGCCGCAGATCGCTAAGTTCATCCAGAACGGCGGCGCCGATGACGACGCGACCTGGGACGCCTACGTCAAGGGTCTCCAGCCGCTGGGTCTCGACGAGAACAACCAGCTGTGGCAGAAGTGGTACGAGGACGCCTGGAAGAAGATCGACGAGTGATCGACTCGTCACGATCGCTCTGATCTGACTCCATCCCAACCCTTGTCATTTCGACCGAGCGAAGCGAGCGGAGAAATCTGATCGGGCCGCACGCTCGCCAAGATTTCTCGACTCGCTTCGCTCGCTCGAAATGACATTATCCATCCCTAGCAAACCAACCCATCTCCAAAGAGGAACAATGGTACAGAACACAGGCACGGGCGCGAGCGCAGTCTCGCAGACCGTCGACGCGGGCAACGCGGTTTCCGCGCCGGTTGTTGACAATATTGCGGCCCGCAAGCATCAGCCGCTTCCGGTGCGTATCGGACGTCATCTCAAGCTGTATTGGCAGCTGTGGACCTTCGTCCTGCCGGCCATGATCTTCGTGGCCCTCTTCGCATACGTCCCGATGTACGGCCTGCTGTTGGCCTTCAAGGACTATGATCCTCGCAAGGGCCTCATCGGCGGCAAGTTCGTCGGCCTCAAATACTTCAACCAGTTCTTCCAGAACCCCCAGTTCGGCACGATCCTGCGCAACACGATCAACATCGCCGTGCAGACCGTCGCCTTTGGCTTCGTCTTCCCGATCATCCTGGCGCTGCTCATCAACCAGATCCATTCGATGAAGATCAAGTCCTTCGTGCAGACCATCACCTACATGCCACACTTCATCTCCACGGTCGTCATGGTCTCGCTCATCAACATCTTCCTGTCGCCGGACACCGGCATGATCGGCCGCTTCTTCGGCGAACAGAGCCTCTTGGCCTACCCGCAGTTCTTCGCCCCGATCTACTGGATCACCGAAGTCTGGCAGCACTGCGGCTGGAACTGCATCATCTACCTCGCCGCGCTCTCCGCAGTCGATACGTCGCTGTACGAAGCCGCCAAGATTGACGGCGCCGGCCGACTCCAGCTCATCTGGTCCGTCGACCTGCCGACCATCCTGCCGACCTGCGTGATCATGCTGATCCTGAACATGGGCGGCATCCTGAACGTCGGCTTCGACAAGACCTTCCTGATGCAGAACGCACTGAACCTGCCCGGTTCCGAAGTGCTTTCGACCTTCATCTACAAGATGGGTATCATCAACGGCCAGATCTCGCTGTCCACGGCCGCAACCCTGTTCAATACGCTGATCAACTTCTTCTTCCTGGTGCTGACCAACTTCATCTCGAAGAAGTTCTCGGATACGAGCATCTTCTAAGGAGCGGGTGAATATCATGGCACAAGCAACTGCAACCCCCACCGGCG
This sequence comes from Bifidobacterium ramosum, assembly GCF_009299505.1. Classification (GTDB taxonomy): domain Bacteria; phylum Actinomycetota; class Actinomycetes; order Actinomycetales; family Bifidobacteriaceae; genus Bifidobacterium; species Bifidobacterium ramosum. The sequence continues at coordinate 84,268 of NZ_WBSM01000010.1, forward strand.
TCGCGCCGAAGACTTCCGCCGACGAGATTCCGTGGAACCCGAAGGTCACGCAGCAGCGTACCGTCGGCGACTGGATCGTCGACATCGTGATCTGGACGATCCTGACCCTCGTCGTGCTCGCGGTGCTCTACCCGATCTGGTTCGTGATCATCGCGTCGTTCTCCGACCAGACGCTCGTCGCATCCGGCAAGGTGACGCTGTGGCCGCTCGGCTTCAACGTCAAGGGCTACGAGATGGTGTTCTCCGACGACCGTGTGTGGCAGGGCTACCTGAACACGATCATCTACTCCGTGGTCGGCACCGCGCTCAACGTGGCCGTGACCATCCCTGCCGCGTTCGCGCTGAGCCGCCGCGAGTTCGCCCCGCGCCGCATCATCATGTTCTTCTTCACGTTCACGATGTTCTTCGCGGGCGGCATGATCCCGAACTACCTGCTGTTCCGTTCCCTCGGCCTGCTCGACACCATGTGGGTGTTCATCCTGCCGAGCGCGGTCAACGTGTTCAACCTGATCGTCGCGCGTTCGTTCTTCGAATCCTCGATCCCGGAGGAGCTGCACGAGGCCGCCCAGCTGGACGGCGAGTCGTACTACGGCTTCTTCTTCAAGATCGTCATCCCGCTGTCCGCCGCGATTATGGCCGTGATCATGCTGTACTACTTCGTGCAGCACTGGAACGACTTCGGCACGGGCCTCGTGTACATCCAGGACACGCACAAGCAGCCGTTGCAGAACGTGCTGCGCGACATCCTGCTCGCGAACTCGACCCAGACCGGCAACGCCACCATGAGCGCCGGCCAGCAGCAGCTCTTCGCCGACCAGATCAAGTACGGCATCATCCTGATCTCCACTATCCCGCTCCTCATCCTCTACCCCTTCCTCCAGAAGTACTTCAACAAGGGTGTTATGGTCGGTGCCGTGAAGGGCTGATCTTCGATCAGCCCTTCAGGAAAGCGCAGTGCGCTTTCCGACGGCACCGAGCGTAGGGCTGCGGCAATACAGGTCGCAGCCCGGAGCCAGCATTGAGCCTCGCCGCAGGCGAGTCCGTAATTGCAGGCCGAGCCGTTAAGCGGACAGTCCAGTGGACTGTCTGTAGGCGAGGAGCGAGCGATAGCGAGCCGGCATAATGTCACACGCAGTGTGTCCTTAATTGCAGGTCCGAAGGCGGAGTGGTCAAGGGCTGCAAAGCCGGCGGAGCATCCAGACGCTATCGCTCGAAAAATCCGAGTCTGCATCGCACCTCACACACTTGCCGGGCACACTCCAGAACAGAAGATATTCTCTCCTTCCGCTTCCGTTCCGGCCGCGTGCCCGGCTTTTTCATGTCTTCATACGTTGCTCGAGGGGTCGTTCTGACCCAGCGTGGCGGTTTTCGCTCGCCGACAGACCTGTCGGCGAGCGAAAACCGCCACGCGGACCCCACCAGAGCGAGCATGCATCCACTACTGATGCATCCACACTGTGCACAGTGAAAGGAACCAACCATGGCAACCACACGATTGCCGCAACCTCAGGCCCCGGCCGATCCGTACGGCTACCTGATGGTCCACTTCATCGAAGATCCGAACTCCTACGCCGAGCGCATCTATCTCGACATCTCCGAAGGCGACGATCCGGAACGCTGGCATCCGCTCAACGGCGGCAACCCCATCCTCACGTCCCCGCTCGGCACGACCGGCGTGCGCGACCCGTACCTGACCCGTAATCCGGAAACCGGCCGCGTGTACATCATCGCCACCGACCTGCGTGTCTTCGACGGCTCCGGCCGCGGCTCCGCTCCGGGCAGCCCGTGGTACGGCTTCTCGCATCACGGCAGCACGAACCTGATCATCTGGTACTCCGACGATCTCGTGCACTGGAGCGAACCGCACGCGCTTGACGTGTCCCGTCGCACCGACGGCACGCATGCGCAGCTCGGCATGGCGTGGGCTCCGGAAGCGTTGTGGGTCGCGGACTATTATCCGGAAGGTTCGGAAGCCGAACACGGTGGCTCGCGCGGCGCGTTCGTGCTGTACTGGTCGAGCAAGCTGTTCGCCGACGACGATCCCGAACACAAGGACGACGCCGTCTACGACCGTGTCCTGTGGGGCGCGACGAGCGACTTCACCGACGCGACGTACGAATACGGCGGCATCTTCATCGACAAGCACCGTCCGACGATCGACACGACCATGCTGCAGCGCGCGCTGCCCGACGGCACGATCCGCACGTACCGCGCGACCAAGGCGAACGGCGAGTCGACCGTCGAGCCGGCCGAGGTCAAGCGCGGCATCTGGCTCGACGCGACCGATGCGCCGCGCTGGTGGGAGCCGGGAACCGAATGGCGCATCGTGCAGGAGGAGATCGGCACCGAATGGATTCCGAACCGTGACCCGGCCGGTGTGGAGGGCCCGGCGCTGTTCGCGTCGCACTCGGACGACCGCGCGTACCTGTACGTGGATGTGATCCCGTCGATCGGCTACCGTCCGATGGTCACCACCGATCCTGATCGCGGCTTCGACTATCTGCGTTCCGACGACTTCTCCATGCGTCCGCACACCAAGCACGGCGGCGTGTTCTCGCTGAGCCGAGCCGAATACGACCGCTTGCGCGCGGCCGACGGTACACTTGGGCAGTAGCAATGCAGTGAGCGCATGGGTCTGGCGGGGTTGAGGCTCCGCCAGATTCGTATTCGGAACATAAAGGAGTCTTCCATGCAGCGGTTCGCAGTCGGGTACGAGTTCGTGTGCCGCATCATCATGATGCTGATGGTGTGCCAGGTCGCGTTTATCGTGCACACGGTCATGGGTCTGGTCGTCGGCGGGTTCTTCCCGTCGATCGCCGCGCTGTACACGACGTTCCGCACCTGGCTGCTCGACGTGAACGACCGTTCGTGGACGATCAAGCAGAGCTGGGTCACGTTCCATCGCGCGTGGAAGACCGAACTGGCCGGCGCGAACGCGTTCGGCTGGCCGCAGTTCATCGTCTGGGCGCTGCTGATCTGGGACTACTACCTCGTGAACTGGAACGACATGGGGCGCATCGGCTACGCAGTGTCCGGCGTGCTGCTGGTTATCAACGTGCTGTACGGCCTGTTCGTGCTCGTCTCGTGGGCGATCCGCGCGAACTTCGACGAGAAGCCGATGTGGGTGGTGCGTACGTCGATCTCGATGGTGATCGCGCGCCCGTGGTGCTCGCTCATGGTCACGGTGCTGTTCTGCGCGACCGTGTGGGCGTACTACACGTGGCCGGGGCTGGGCGTGGCGCTCGGCATCACCGTGCCGGTGTTCGCCGCGATGATGTGCATTTATTCGTACGGCCGTGTGCCCGGTATGGACGTGCATGTGCTCGAGCCGGTCGAGGAGAAGAAGCGCAAGAAGCAGCAGGAGCGCGAGCAACAGGGTAAATAGGCGCCGCTGGGTGTCGGAACGGTGCTTTCTCGAAACTGAGAGGCAGATTTTCGTTCAGGGCGAGGTCTTTCTGCAAACTGAGAGGCAGCGATCACGGACGCGGCCTCGCTTCTGCGGCCTGTTTTCGTGTGATATGAGGCGAATACGCCGGAGACGTGCCTCTCGGTTTTGAGAAAGACCCTTGCGCGAGCGGAAATCTGCCTCTCAGTTTTAAGAAAGCACCGGTGATCTGGAAAGTATGCGTGGTCGGCTGGTCTTCGCGTTCCTATACTGGTGATTGTTAGCGCTAACGGGGTGTCGTTCGTCATTGTCACCCACATTGATATCACGGAGGAATCATGACGCAACCATACGAAGCGTACGTCTGGGCGTACTTCACCGGCGACACCGGCGGCAATGAACAGGTCAGCCTCGCCGTCTCGCGCGGCAACGACGCACTCAACTGGCAGACCCTCAACGGCGGCCGACCGCTGTTCACCTCGACGTTCGGCACGCGCGGCCTGCGCGACCCGTTCATCATGCGCTCGCACGACGGCAATCGCTTCTACATCATCGCCACCGATCTGAATGTCGCCGCGCTCCACGGCAACTTCCGCGAGGCGCAGTGCCGCGGATCGCGGTACCTCGAGATCTGGGAATCCGACGACCTCGTGCACTGGGGCGAGCAGCGGCACGTGCTCGTCTCCGCGCCGGACGCCGGCAACACGTGGGCGCCGGAGGCGTACTGGGTGCCCGGACTCGGCGAGTACGCGGTGTACTGGTCATCGAATCTGTACCCTGCTGCGGCTGAGGGTTCGGCCGCGTCGTTCGATCCGTCCGCGAAACCCGATCCCGCGCACATGACCGACGAGGAGATCGCCGCCGCGCAGGCTGCGCGCGCACTGCCGTCCTACGGACGCATGATGATCGCGACGACCAAGGACTTCCGCACGTTCTCCCGGCCCCGCGTGTGGATGGACGTGTGCCGCGGCAACGGCCACGACGGATTCGGGCTGATCGATGCGACCGTCGCGCGCGACGGCGACTGGTGGTACCGATTCGTCAAGGACGAACGATACATGACCGTGCGCGAGGAACGATCGCATGACCTCATGGCGTCGGTTGCGGGCGATGCGTTGCCGGGGGAGCAGGGCGCGGCCGGCGGCTCATGGCAGCTGGTGCGCGAAAACGTCGGCGTCGGTCTGCCGAACGGCGAGGTCGGCGAGGACGGCAGACCGAAACCGTTCACGCGTGGCGAGGGGCCATGCATCTTCCGCGCGAACGACGGCGACGTGAACGGCTACCGCTGGTTCCTGTTCATTGATCAGCCGCGCTACCACGACGGTCCAAACCACTACATCGGCTTCGCCACGCAGGACCTGGCCGACCCTGACGGGTGGACGCCGGTCAGCGGCAAGCTGCGCGAGGGCATCCCGACCAACGCCGACGGCGGCAAGCCGCGTCACGGCACGGTGATGCCCATCACCGCCGCCGAACGCGACCGTCTGCTCGCCGCATTCGGCGTCTGATCGCCTTCCTTCCCTCCCTAACGGACATACAGCCGATTACAGTACCCGTATCGGCTGTATGTCCGTTGGGGAAATGTGCCGGCAGAGTTTTTCAGGACGTTTCTATTCGTTTATGCTCTTCTCTCTAACGGACATACAGCCGATTTACCCACTCAAATCGGCTGTATGTCCGTTGAAGGGGAGAGGGGAGGGGCGCACGATGGCAACAGGTGGCAAATGACGGCAACGATGGTACCGGCGACCTACGCTGAACCCGTATCGTGTATACGTGTCCGTCACACGACTCGTCATAGAGGAGGAGTCCGCATGCTGCTGATCAACGACCGTCACGCCCCGGTGGATCTCGAACCCGGCACGGTCCCCGTGTTGCGTTGGCGCGACGATGCCGTGACCCGGGCCGCCGATTCCGTGCGCTGCGGCGATCCCGTCGCCTATCAGGTGATCGTCGCCGAGACCGCGACGGATGTGCTCGCCGGTCGCGGCTCGGTGTGGGACGGCGGCTGGGCCGACGGCGACGCGTGGAACGGCGTGCCGCTGGATCATGTCGATACCGATCCGTCACGTCGATACTGGGTTTCGTTGCGGTGGAAGTATGCGGATGGCACGATCGGCGACTGGGCCGAGCCAACGACGTTCGGTACCGGTGCCGGCCGTGACTGGCACGCCGATCCGATCTGGGGTCCGGAATCGTCGACGTCGGATGACGATGCGACCGTCGGCGAACGTAACGACACCGATCTGGCCAACGCATCGACCGCGCGGGATCGTCGTACGACCGCCGCGACGGTCGCGGACCTCGGCAACGCCACCGGCTGGGCGATCCTACGGGGCACCGTCACCCTGCCGGACAAGCCGATCCGCTGGGCCACACTCAACGCCACCGGCGCATCCACCCGCCCCGCACGCCAGTTCGTGTATCGTCTCCGGCTCAACAACCGGTTCGTCGGCGTCGGCCCGACCTTCCCGATCCACGACGAAGCCCGCTACGACGGCTACGACGTCACCGAGCTGCTCCGCGCCGGCGACCGCAACGCGATCGGCGTCGTCGCCTATGCGATGGACGACCGTCGATTTATCGCCCAGCTCGACGTCTGCTATGCGGACGGCACTGTCGAACATTACGGCACCGGCGCACCCGGCGCACACGGCATGATCTGGCGCGCGCTCGCCGACCCGGCCGCCGTCTACCCGCCCAGCGCGTCGATCGGCACGCAGTACTTCGACGCTCCGGCCGAAAACGTGCGCGGCGACGCGTATCCGTACGATCTCGCCGATCCTGATGCGCATTGCGATGACGTCGCCGGCACTGTCGACAGTGCGTGGATCCCGGTGTCCGTCAAACCGCCGTTCGCCGAACTGTTGGCCACGCCGACCGACAAACTCGCCGTACGATACGTGCGGCCGACGTCGCTGCTGCGCGTGGAACGTCCCGTGAAACATGGTGATCCCGACGACGCGTCGATCTGCACTACGGCCGACGCTGCGGTCGGTACCGCAACCGAATCCGCCGCCCAGATCCTCAGCGTCGTCGCCGACTTCGGTGGCGCGCACATGGGCGGCATCCGACTCAACCTGCACCCGCGCCGGCCGATCGACGTCACCGTTCGATACGGCGAAATCCTTAACCCCGACGGCACCGTCAAGTTCCATCTCTCCGCCGGCAACACGTACGAGGAGCATTGGCGCATCGTCCCCGGTGGTCGTCCGATCGAAACGTGGGGGCTGCGCGTCTTCCGCTACGTCGAAATCAGCGTGAGTCAGCCGCCGGCCGCGCCGTCGTCGTGGGATACGCCGTCGCCCACCGGGCTTGACGAGCGAGCCGCCGCGATCGCGGAGATCCTGCTCGGCGGCGATGACGGTCGCGATGATACGGATCGTAGCGACTATAGCAAGATCGACACTAATAATACGGAACGCATTATTTGCGCGAACGTTGTCACCGACAGTTGCGCCGCCGCGACCGACGGCATCCCCGCACTGTCCGCCGCCGCGCTCGTCCACCCGTCGCTGGCCGGCTCGACCGACGGTTATCCCGGCGCGTTCCGTTCGTCCGATCCCGCACTGAACAAGGTCTGGCAACTGTCCGCGCACACGATCGAAGTGCTGAACGGCAACATCTACGCCGACTCGTGGACCCGCGAACGCGCTGCCTACGAGGCCGACGCGTGGCTCCAGCAGCGCGCGCACCTCGCGCTCGACGCATCCCCCGCGCTCGGCGCGTACACGATCGACTACCTCATCGCGAACCGCACCTGGCCCACCGAATGGCCGCTGTATCTCGTCCTCGCCGTGCATGACGCGTGGATGCGCGGCGGCTCGACCGCACAGATCGCCGACCAGTACGACGGCCTGCTCGCGTTGCTGCCCGACCGTTATCTCGACGCGGCGACCGGCCTTATCGTCAAGGCGCCGGGTGAGTCGAGCAGGACCGACGGTGATCTCGTGGACTGGCCGCCGTCCGAACGCGACGGATTCGTGTTCGGCGAGGTCAACACGGTCGTCAACGCGCTCGCGTCGCGCGTGTACGCTGATATGGCCGATCTCGCGCGGGCCGTCGGGCGTGGCGATGACGCGGTGCGGTTCGCGAACGTCGCGCTGCGGATGCGCGAGGCGATGCATCGGCGACTGTACGATGCGGATCGCGGCGCGTATCTGGACGGGCTGACGGTGGCCGCGGCTGACGATGCCGGTGCGACGACGGTCGATAACATCGATAAGGCGAACGTCGCCGCGGTGATGACCGGTGATGCCGGCGCAACTGATGACGGGTGTGTCGATGAGCCGGCTGCGTTCGTCGCCGGCGGGCGTCGGTTCGTGCCGATCGATCACGCGTCGCTGCACGCGTCCGCGTTTGCGCTGGCGTTCGCCGACGTGCCGGCCGCGCGGGCGGCGCGGGTTGTCGCGTTCCTGCGTTCGCGCGGCATGGCGTGCAGCGTGTACACGGCTGCACCGTACCTGCTTGGATTGTATGCGACGGGCGTGGCCGGGGCGAGCGGGGATGCGACCGCGATGATCACCGACCGCCGCACCACGCATTCGTGGGCGTACATGATCGCGCAGAACGCGGGCGGCACGATGGAGGCGTGGGATGTGGCGCGCAAGCCGAACACCACGTATTCGCATCCGTGGGCCGCGTCGCCGGTGTTCCTGCTGCCGGAGGGGCTGATGGGCGTGCGTTCGATCGAGCCGGGGTATCGTCGGTTCGAGGTCGCGCCGCAGCCGGGGGAGGTGCGTGCGGCGAGTGCCGTTGTGCCGACGCCGGCCGGTGACATCCGCGTGGCGTACCAGGTGACGGATGGTGGTGCGGCTGATGATACGGTTGCGGTCGAACTTGATCTGACCGTGCCGTCGCGCACCCGCGCCGACGTGAAGCTGCCGCGCGCGACGTACCGCGATCTCGGACCGGGCGAGTACCACCTGATCGGCTGAGCCGGCGGTGTGCCGGAAGTGCTGTTGGTCACGCGATGGTATTTTGGCGGTATTTGCCATCCCGTGATCGCAGGCCGGGCGTGCGCCGGTCACGCGATGGAAAACAGATCGGATCTGCCGTCGCGTGACCTTGTATTCGGATATTTCGCGGTCACGTGATGGCATTTTGGCGGTATGTTCCATCGCGTGACTGCGGGGCCGGTCGCGGGATGGCATATGAGCCGGTTTTGCCATCCCGTGACCTCGTGATCGAGCATTGCGTGGTCACGCGATGGTATTGAGGCGGTATTTTCCATCCCGTGGTCGGGCTGTTGGTCACGCGATGGAAAAGCGTCTCCGTATGCCATCGCGTGACCTTACCGGCGGAGGATGCAGGCGCACGCGATGGTTTTGTATCGCAACAATCCATCGCGTGATCGGGCTGCTGGTCACGGGATGGCAGAACGTCGCTGTATGCCATCGCGTGACCGCGCGGCCGTGAACAACATACTTCGTTTGATCGTCGAACTATCGCGTGTCGCAAAATTGTAGCGCTACAATAATGAATGTCACCGATGAACCATCACCGTATGTCGTAACGAATATCAACCCAACTCCAGCAAGGAAGCGTCATGACTGAACCCACCCAAGACTATCCGAACATCGTCGGCACATCCGCAGACGAGATCGCGTCGACCCTCGCCGGCGCCACCAACGGCAACGCCACCGACGTCAGCGTCGAAAACTCGGCCACATCGTCCGATCAACACAACGACATCGCCGCGCAGGTCTTCCACGTCGACCCGACCGGCACCGCGATCGAATGGACCAGCGACGGCGAATACGTGCGCGTCGACGCGTGGGGCGCGAACAGCGTGCGCGTGCGGTCGCGACTCATGCAGCACCCGCTCGACACCGACTGGGCGCTCCTCAAGCCGCCAGCCAACGCACCCAAGCCGAGCATTGCGGTCGGCGAGACCGCCGCCGCGCTCGTCAATGGTGAGATCGCGGTCAAACTCGAGATCATCGGCTGGGCCAAGGACCAGCTGCGACTGCACTTCATCGACACACGCACCGGAAAGACGCTCCTCAAGGAAGCCTCCGACGGCGGCGCACTCCGCCTGCGCGCCCGCAAGCACAACCCGCTCGAATCCGGCGCGGAAGCACCGGTCGCATCCTTCGAGCCGCCGGCCGGCGAGCATCTGTACGGCATGGGCGAATACCAGCAGAACGTCCTCGACCTCAAAGGCTCCACGCTCGAACTCGCGCACCGCAACTCGCAATGCTCCGTCCCGTTCGTCCTCTCCAGCGCCGGCTACGGGTTCCTGTGGCACAATCCGGCCATCGGCCGCGTCACGTTCGCACAGAACCGCACCGAATGGCAGGCTGACTACTGCGATCAGATCGACTACTGGATCACCGCGGGCCGTACGCCGGCGCAGATCGAATCGCAGTACGCCGACGCGACCGGTCACGCGCCCGTCATGCCCGAATGGGGCCTCGGATTCTGGCAGTGCAAGCTGCGCTACTGGAATCAGGAGCAGCTGCTCGACGTGGCGCGCGGCTTCAAGAAGCGCGGCATCCCGCTCGACTTGATCGTCGTCGACTTCTTCCACTGGCCGCTCATGGGCGACTTCCGTTTCGACGAGGAATTCTGGCCCGACCCGAAGGCCATGGCCGACGAACTGCACGCGATGGGCGTCAAGCTCATGGTGTCCATCTGGCCGCAGATCGATCTCAAGTCCGAAAACTACGAGGAGATGCGCCACCGCAACTTCCTCGCCAAGACCCGCACCGGCAAGGACGTGGGCATGTGGTGGCCGCGCGACAGCCAGTTCTTCGACGCGACCAACCCGGACGCGCGCAAGTTCGTGTGGGGCAAGGTCAAGGAGCACTACACCGACCTCGGCGTGGACGCGTTCTGGCTCGACGAGGCCGAACCCGAGTGGGGCGGCGACTACGACTACGCGCATTACATTTTCAACGCCGGCCCGGTCGGCAAGATCGGCAACCTGTACCCGCAGAAGTACAACCAGACTTTCTACGAAGGCCAGCTGTCGATCGGCCGCGAGAACAACGCGGTGAACCTGTCGCGCGCCGCATGGGCCGGTGCGCAGCGCTACGGCGCGCTCGTGTGGTCGGGCGACGTGCACTCCACGTTCGACGATCTCAAGGCGCAGATCACGTGCGCGATCCACATGGGTGCGGCCGGCATCCCGTGGTTCACCACCGACATGGGCGGCTTCGCCGGCTCCGACATCACCACCGACGCGTTCAAGGAACTGTTCGTGCGCTGGTGCCAGTTCTCCACGTTCCTGCCCGTCATGCGCAATCACGGCGACCGCGGCCCGGACCACCATCAGGTGCTCGACCAGCGCGGCAACCAGATCACCCATGTGCACACCGGCGACGACAACGAGCCGTGGAGCTTCGGCGCGGACGTTGAGAAGACGATGGTCAAGTACATCCGGCTGCGCGAGGCGATGCGTCCGTACACGCGCGAGCTGTTCGCGGCGGCGCACGAGTCCGGCCAGCCGCTCGTGCGAGGACTGTTCTATGAGTTCCCGGGCGAGGAGGCCGCGGCCGACATCGCCGACGAGTATCTGTTCGGACCGGATATTCTGGTTGCGCCGGTGACCGAGCTGGGCGCGCGCTCGCGCGAGGTGTACCTGCCGGGTGCGTCCGGGGCGGCTGGCGCGAGCGAGACCGGTGCCGCTGGCGATGCGTCTGGTGCGCCCGCCGAACCGACCACGTGGACGAATCTGCACACCGGCGAGACGTTCGTCGGCGGTCAGACGATCACCGTCGACGCGCCGCTCGACGTCGTGCCGGCGTTCGCCCGCAACGGTCGCGATCACGGCCTTGCCGGACTGATCTGATCCGATCCGGCCATGGCTTCCGTCACCCTTGACGACGTCGCCGCGCGCGCCGGCGTTTCGCGCATGACCGCGTCGAACGCGCTGCGCGGCAAAACGGTCGCCGGCGATCCCGACAGGCCGCTCGTCAAACCGGCGACCGCCGCACGCGTACGCAAGGCGGCCGCCGAGCTCGGCTATCGACCGAACCTCGCCGCGCGCCGGCTCAGCTCCGGTCGCACCGGCATCATCGGACTGTCCGTCGCCGACCTCGACATGATCTTTCCCGCCGCGCTCGCCGCGACGCTGTCCGATGAGGCGTACCGACGCGGCTTCCAGCTCGTCACCCAGCAGACGCGCATGTCCGCCGACTACGAGCGCGAGATGCTTGGCAGCGCCAGCGCGCAGGTGTGCGACGGCACGATCGTGTGCTGGCCGACGCGCGACACCGTTGCGGCGCTCGCGTCCATGCGCGGGCATCCCACGGTCGTGCTTGACGGGTTCGGGCTGGACGGTGATGCGGGTGTTGGCGATGACGGTGGCGCGGGTGCGAATACGGATGCGAATACGGATGCGGATCGCCCGTTGGATCGCGTGTTTACCCCATGTGTTGCCGGTGCGCGGGCGGCGGTGCGGCATCTCGTTGCGGCCGGTGCGCGGCGGATACTGCTGCTCGGCACGTCGTACCGTGAGCCGACGGCGTTGGCCGGTGCTGCGAATAGCGCCGAATTGCGGTTGCGCGGCGCGTGCGAGGCGTTGCGTGAGGCCGAACTGCCGTACGGGCCGGATCTGGTGCGACCATGCGGCTGGACGCGGCGGTCCGGGTACGACGCGATGACGCGGATCCTCGCGGAGTGCGGGATCGCCGCGAGCGGTGTCTCTGTTGACGGCTGCCGTGTCGATGATGCGGCAGCTGACGACGGGCGAAACGCTAGCGATGAGTGCTGTGTTGCGGATGCGGTTGCTGATGGCAGGCGGGGCGTTGACGTTGCGTCGAGGCTTGGTTTCGATGCGGTGTTCTGCATGGCTGATACGGTCGCGATCGGCGCGCTCAAGGCGCTGACCGATGCCGGAGTGCGAGTGCCGGATGACGTGATGGTCATGGGCTTCGACGGCGTGGAGGACGGCCGATACACCAATCCCGGACTATCCAGCGTCGCGATCGATGTCGGTGAGATCGCACGAGTATGCCTTGATATGCTCGCCGATCGTATTGGCTCGGGGGATGGCCGCGTTGCGGCGTCGCGTGCTCATACGCTCGCCTACCGTATCGTCGCGCGCGGCAGCGCCGAGCGAAACCGCTCCTAACCGTGTCGCGTCATCACCCGTGAACCTTGAGCCTTAAACCTTAAATCCCTACCTCCCTCTAACGGACATACAGCCGATTCGAACACCAAAATCGGCTGTATGTCCGTTAAGGGTGAATGGAAGGGACGAGACGTTCTTGCCCTCCCCGTAACGGACATACAGTCGTTTTGGGTGGTGCAATCGGCTGTATGTACGTTGACGGTGTTGCTGTATGTACGTTGAAGGTGTTGGATTGGGTTTGGGGTCTTCCTTTTCCTTTGACGGACGGTCTTCCTTTTCCTTTGACGGACATACAGCCGATTTTTACCCGTCAATCGGCTGTATGTCCGTTACCGGGGTGTCTGTATGTCCGTTGGGAGGGTCTGCGGGGCCTTGTTGACGGAATTGCAGAGAAGAAGAGTGGCGGCGAGTCAAGAAAACGTCATCACGGCGTGTTATTCAAACGTTTGAATATACAATAATGGCAAACCGACACCACAACGAGGAGGAGTGTCATGACCGTATACCACGTTTCCGCATCCGCAGCATCATCCACCAACGCCGACGGTACCGCATCCCGTCCGTTCCACACCATCAACGAAGCCGCCGCCATCGCGCGCGCCGGCGACGAGATCATCGTGCACGACGGTGTCTACCGCGAGTCCGTCACCCCGCAATACGGCGGCGACAGTGCGGAATATCGCATCGTCTACCGCGCCGCCGACGGCGAACATCCCGTCATCAAGGGATCCGAGCGCGTCGACACCTGGCAGCGCGTCGCATCCTCCGCAGATGGCACCGTATGGAAGGCCGAACTGCCGAACGCCATGTTCGGTGCGTTCAATCCATACGCGCGCACGGTATTCGGCGACTGGGTGATCGACGCGAGCTCGCACGCCCGCGCCATCCGCGAGGATCTGGACGAGCTTTCACCAGAAGCCGCCGCAGCCGGTTATCCCGAGCATCCCGCATGCCACCTCGGTTGCGTTTACCTCGACGGCAAAGCCCTCTACGAGGCGTTCAGCCGCGAGGAAGTCGCCCACCCCCGACCGCGCACGGTCGGCTTCGACTGCGGCGCATGGAGCAACGGTCCGGTCGCCGACACCGCCGCCGGCAACCCGGACCTCACCACGCTCGTCTGGTACGCCGAAGTCACCGGCGACGCACACACCGGCGCCACCACCATCTGGGCCAACTTCCACGACGCGGACCCGAACGAATCCTTCACCGAAATCACCGTGCGCGAAACCTGCTTCGCCCCGTCCCGCCCGCAAATCAACTACATCACCGTGCGCGGCTTCGAAATCGCCCAGGCCGCAACCCCGTGGGCCCCGCCCACCGCGGACCAGATCGGCATGATCGACACGCGCTGGTCGCGTGGCTGGATCATCGAAAACAACCACATCCACGACGCGCGCTGCTCCGCCGTCGCCCTCGGCAAGGAAGGATCCACCGGCGACAACGACTGCACGCGCACCCGCCGCAAGTCCGGCTACCAGTACCAGATGGAGGCCGTGTTCAAGGCTCTGCGCTTCGGCTGGCAGCGCGGCGTGGTCGGCGGCCATCTCGTGCGCGGCAACCGCATCCACGACTGCGGCCAGACCGGCATCGTCGGCCACATGGGTTGCGCGTTCAGCCGCATCGAACACAACGAGATCTACAACGTCGCCACGCGCCGCGAATTCTGGGGTCACGAGATCGGCGGCATCAAGTTCCACGCCGCGGTCGACACGGTCATCGCGAACAACAACATCCACGACTGCACGCTCGGCATGTGGCTCGACTGGCAGACGCAGGGCACGCACATCGACCGCAACGTGTTCTGGGCGAACACGCGCGACATCATGATCGAGGTCAGTCACGGCCCGTACACGATCAGCAACAATGTGCTCGCCTCGCCGATCAGCCTCGACATCATCTCCGACGGCGGCGCGTACGTGAATAACCTCATCGCCGGCACGATCCGGCTCGGTCGCGTCATGGATCGCTCCACGCCGTACCATTTCCCGCATACCACCGCGCCGGCCGGCTCCGCGTTCGTCTACGGCGGCGACGACCGGTTCGTCAACAACCTGTTTGTGCAAGCCGCCGGCACGCCCGCCGACGCCGACGAACAGACCGGTTGGCTGGCCGTCGGGCATGGCACGCGCGCGTACAATCTGCAGACGTTGCATGATCTGCCGCGCGGTCGCGGGGAGCATGGGGAGCGTCCGACGACGCTGGATGAATACCGCAGTCTGGCGTGGGCAACCGTGGGAAACGGCGATGAGGAGGCGTTTCGTGAGGTGCCGCAGCCGGTGTACGCCCGCGACAACACGTACGTCGGCGGCGCGCGTGCGTTGCTCGGCGAGACCGGTGCGATCGTGCGCGACGGTTCGTTTGCGGTTGATGTCGCGCAGGACGATGCCGATCGTTCGGTGCGGTTGACGGTTCGGGCGGACGCGGCTGATGCCGTGAAGGCTGACCCTGCGTTGTTTGGCACCGGTGCGATCGTGCGTACTGCCGATCTCGGCGAGCCGCGCATTGTGGAGGAGCGTTTCGAGCGTGCGGACGGCAACCCGTTCGTCTTCGACACGGATCTCGTGGGCGAGGCGCGTGCGGCACAGTCCGCGCGCGGTCCGCTCGCCTCGCTGCGTGCGAACCAGCCCGTTGCCGTCTGGCGGTGACGGTGATGCCGCTGATGTCCTTGAGGCAATAAAGCCGGACCATGCGTTCCGCGCTCGCTGATTGTGGTCACGCGATGGTAATTCGGGCCGATCTGCCATCGCGTGACCGGTAAGTCGTGTACGGGATGGCATGATCGTTGCGTTTTTCCATCGCGTGACCGTGATCCGACTTTGCACGAGGTCACGCGATGGAATCTGGGGCAAATTTTCCATCGCGTGATCGACTGCTTGGGCACGGGATGGAAAAACTTGTGATTCTGCCATCCCGTGACCTTGACGCGACCATATACGTGGTCACGCGATGGTGATTTCGTATGCGTTTTCCATCGCGTGACTGACGGCTCGCCCACGGGATGGAATTCTCGTATGTTCTGCCATCGCGTGACCGACGGCTCGTGCACAGGATGGCAATATGCGTCGTTATGCCGTCTCGTGACCTGCTACGACGTCCGACGGCGGTCACACGGTGGCATCGTGAGGTGTTTTGCCATTGCGTGACTTGATATATGGGGGAGGCCCGGTCACGCGATGGCAAATCGGGCCGATCTGCCATCGCGTGACCGGAGACGTTGCGGGAGCGGACTACCGCATGGTGGATTCGCGCTGGACGAGACGGTAGTTGGCGACCAGACGGCGTGGTGCGGACGACGCGTTGACATCGGCCGGACGATCGATGCGCGCGACGAGTAAGTCGAGCGCCTTGCGTGCGTAGTCGTCGTAGTCAATGGCGATCGTGCTGATCGACGGCGACGTGTACGCCGTCTCACGAATCCCATCGAATCCGATGATCGCCACGTCGTCCGGCACGCGTACGCCGCGATCTGCGAACCCGCGCGCCGCACCGATCGCCATCACGTCGTTCAGGCAGAACAGGCCGTCGATCGGCAGGCCGCCCTTGCCGGGGCACGACCGTGCGGCCAGCCGGTGCGCAGCCTTGCGAGCCTCCTCGAAATCCCATGAACAGTCGATCGCCAGATCCGGTTCGAACGCGATGCCGGCCTCATCCAGCGCTGCCATTGCCCCGCGCAACCGCTGCGTGCGGAATGCTGAATTGCCATCCTTCGCAAACACGACCGAACTCGCCTTGTCCGGCGCATCTGCCCGCACGCCGATGCCAAGTATCCCGATCCTCCGGCATCCCACCGCAATCAGGTGCCGCACCGCATCCCGCGCGCCCTCAAAACTTGGCGTCACCACCGCATCGAACAGCGGCGTATCCGAAAAATCCTCGCACCACACCATCGGTTTCGTGCCGATATGCGATCTGATCTCCTCTGCCGACACGCGCGCCGGACTGAAGATCAGGCCGTCGCAGAACTGGCTCGTCGTGCGTTCCAGCGCCTGCAGCTCGCCCTCGCGCGAATTGGCCGTTTCCTGAATGATCACGCGCAGTCCGCGCTCGCCGGCCTCGCGCGTAATCGCCGCCGCGAGCCGCATCGGCTGCGCCGCCTCCAACGCGTACACCGCCACGCCGATCACCCCGTTGCGTCCGGCTTTCAGAATCCGTGCCGACAGATTCGCCGAGTATCCGAGCTCCCGCGCCGCCGCGCGCACGCGTGCGACGGTGTCGGCCTGGAAACGCGTGTCGCCGCGCAGGATGTACGACACCGCCGACGCCGATACCCCGGCCTTCGCCGCCACGTCCCGCAACGTCGCCATGTGCGCCTCCCGCATGTGTCTGCTGTGATGCATACGTGTGCATGTATGTCTGCCGTGCATGTATGCATGTGTCGGATGCCCGGTTGCCGTATGCCGCCGGACTCCCGTCACTATGGTGCCAGACGGTCCGGTCGTGCGATACTCGCCTGTTATGTGGCGTTTCTTGACGTGCGGTTTCTCTCGACGTAGTTCCCCGACATGTGATGTCTCTCTGACGGGCATACAGCCGTTTTTGCCCTATGAAATCGGCTGTATGTCCGTTGGGGAGAAGTGAGGTTGGAGATGGAGAGCCGTGGGATATTTGTGATGGTTCGCTTCATTGCAACGGACATACAGCCGATTCGACCGTCCTTTTCGGCTGTATGTCCGTTGAAGGAAGGGGCGACTGTTGGAGGAAGGTGATGACTGTTGAGGAAGGGGGATGAGGATGCGTTAGCGTGTTCGGCTTTCCGTATTGCCGAAACGAACATACAGCCGATTTCACCCCCGCAATCGGCTGTATGTCCGTTGGAGGTTGAAGCGGTGAGAATGACAGACGGCTGGGATGACGAACGGTAGACGGCGGCGGGACGGCGAGCGTTTGGGACAGTGGACAGTGGAGGGCTGCAGGGCGGCGGAGAAACGGACGGTGGACTGCGAGGTTGTGATGGTTCCGGCGGTCGCGGCACGCTTGTACGTTGCGCACCGCGCACCACGCACCCACAACCCCCACAAACGAGAAGGCCCGGCGGATTGGGCCGGGCCTTCTCGCGAGAAAGGAGAAGAGAAGAAGAAGGTTTCAGTTGTTCGCGGCTTGTTCGGCCGTGATTCCTATATAACCGCACGTTGCATAGCGTAACGTGCGGTTTGGCTGAGTGTTTCCTGTGAGTCGTGTCACGTGGCGGCCCACACGGCGAGGCCGGCTCACACGGCGAGCCGCCATGCGACGAGCCATGCGACGAGCCATGCGACAATCCGCCATGCGACAAACCCGACTCACGCCGTGAACTCGACCGCCGCCCACGATACGGCCGGCATCGCGAAGCGCAGCGTGCCCGCGTCCACCGCGGACACCGTCAGCTCGCCCGGCGTCACGGCGTCCGGATCCTCGGCCGTGTTCTGCAGATACGGGTTGTCGCTGTGCAGCATCTGCGCGCGCGTCACCGTCACGTCACCCGCGCCGGCGAGTCCGTCGAGCGACACGGTCACGTCGTGCGCCGCGCCGAGATCACGGTTCACCGCGAGCAGCAGTCCGCGCCGCGCCGCCGCATCCCACGTCACCACGGCCTCGATCGCCGCGACCTCGCCGTACGACTTGGTCGCCACCGTCGGCGAGGCGACCGTCGGCACGAACACGTCGCCACGTGCGTGCGCGGCAGCCTCCGCGAACGGATAGAAGATCGTCTGCCGCCACGCCGGTCCGCCGTTCGGCTCGGCCATGATCGGCGCGATCACGTTGACCAACTGCGCGCGCGACGCCGACCGCACGCGGTCGCAATGCTTGAGCAGCGTGATCATGAGCGAGCCTTCGACCACCGCATCGGCCGCGGTGTAGATGTCCTCGAGCAGATGCGGCGCGACCGGCCATGCGCCGTGATGCAGCCCGTTCGCGGACTCCTGCTTCCACGCCTCCTCCTGCTCGTTCCACGCGTCGGAATACCACACGCCCCACTCGTCGAACGACAGCGCGATGTCCTTGTCGCCGTGGTTCGCGGCCTTCGCGGCGTCCGCCTGCGCGGCCACGGTGGTGATGAAGTACGTCATGTCCTCGGACGAGGCGAGGAAGTCCTGCAGCTCCACGGCATCATGCGTGCGATGGCCGTGATCCATGTAGTACGCGTGCGCGGACACGAAGTCGAGGTTTTTGTACGCCTTGGTGAGCACCTTGCGCTCCCATTCGCCGAACGTCGGCATGTGCGCGTTCGATGAACCGCATGCGACGAGTTCGAGGCCGGATTCGGCGAGTTTCATCGCGTGC
Source organism: Bifidobacterium ramosum (assembly GCF_009299505.1). Taxonomy (GTDB): domain Bacteria; phylum Actinomycetota; class Actinomycetes; order Actinomycetales; family Bifidobacteriaceae; genus Bifidobacterium; species Bifidobacterium ramosum. The sequence continues at coordinate 102,993 of NZ_WBSM01000010.1, forward strand.
GCCACGCGGTCGACCGCCGCCGCATACTCGTCCGGGCTCATGTGGCCGACCTGCCACGGGCCGTCCATCTCGTTGCCGATGCACCACATCTTCACGTCCATCGGCTCTTCGATGCCGTTCCGCACGCGGCGGTCGGCCAGCTCGGTGCCGGCGGTGCCGTTGACGTACTCGAGTTCCTCGAGCGCCGCCTTGAGTCCGCGCGTGCCCATGTTCACGGCGAGCATGATTTCGGTGCCGGACTTCTGGCTCCAGCGGTAGAAATCATCGATGCCCATCTGGTTGGTTTCGGTGCAGTGCCAGGCGAGGTCGCGGCGCACGGGGCGCTGGTCGCGCGGGCCGGTGCCGTCCTCCCAGTTGTAGTTGGATACGAAGTTGCCGCCGGGGTAGCGCACGCAGGTCACGCCGAGCTCCTTGACGAGGTCGAGCACGTCCTGGCGGAAGCCGTTTTCGTCGGCGGTGGGATGATCAGGTTCGTAGATGCCGCCGTAGACGCATCGGCCGAGGTGTTCGACGAACGAGCCGAACAGTCGCGGCGGGACGTCGGCGAGCGGCTTGGCGCCGGCGAGGCTGATGGTTGCGGCGGATGATGGTGTGGTTTGGGTTGCTTCGTTGCTCATGTGATGCTCCTTTGCCTGTGTGATGGGTGTGGTGCCAGGTGCGTGGCGGGCGATGCCGTGCGGCGTCGCCCGCCGGTGTCGCCTGTTGTTGAGTTACGGTCGTTTCTGTGGGCCGTGGCGACCGTAACTCAACACTAAGTCGTCACTGTTGTTGAGTTACGGTCGTTATGACCGGCGAAAACGACCGTAACTCAATGAGATGGTCACGATGTTGTTGAGTTACGGTCGTTGATGCGACGCGAGACGACCGTAACTCAACAGGATGATGGCGTTGGTGTTGAGTTACGGTCGCTTCAGTCGCCTCAGTCGCCTCGCGTGGACGGATCAGAGCTTGAACGCAGCCTCGACGGCGTCGTATTCGGTGGCGGTGATCGGCAGGATCGCGCCGTGACGCTTCTTCAGCGTGCCGAAGTCGATGTCGTCGGCCACAGCCCAGTCGGCCGGATCGTTGCTGGCGAGGTTCGCCGAGCGGAACGGCAGGTAGCCCTTGGCCTCCGCGTACTGGTCGCACATCAGGCCGAACTTCATCTCACGGCCGTTGATCGTCTTGATGTCGGCATCGTTGTAGCGGAACAGCTCCGGGCCTTCGAGATAGAACCACGAGTAGCGGCCGTTGCCGAGGATGCTGGTCAGCGAGCCGACGTACGACCACGCGTTCGGATCGTCGGTGCGCAGCACCTCGTAGGCGCTCGCGTACGGGTTGCGCGTGCGTTCGATGGTGATTTCGGAATCCTTGGACGCGCGGTACCACCAGCCGTCGTCGTCGCGCAGCATGGTCGAGTCGATCACGCTGTTCTTGCGATCGATCCACTTGACCGGGTCGGAGAACGTGACGAGGTCCTTGCTGGTCGCGTAGTACATGTTCGTGCGGTCGCCGAGCTCGTTGTTGAGCGGGCTGCCCGGCTCGTCGACGTTGGTCTTGGTGGCCCAGAACACGATCCACTGCTGCTTGTCCGGATCCCAGTTGGCCTCCGGCGCCCACGCCATGCCCGCGCCCGGGATCTTCGAGGCGACGTCGACGAGGCGCGGCTCGCTCCAATGCACGAGGTCGGGGGAGTCCCAGATCACAAGGCCGGTGGAGCCGTTCGTGGTCGCGCCGTCGTGCGGGCCCCAGCCGCCGCGGTAGTGGATGGACAGGTCGGTGGCGACGATGTGGAAGCCGCCGTTCGGGTCGCGCGTGATGTGCGGGTCGCGCGTGCCCTTCTCACCGCCGAGCCAGGTGAGTGCCGGCTTGCCGGCCGGGCGCAGGTCGTGCCACGTGACGCCATCGCGGCTGAGCGCGAAGTACAGCTGTTCCTCCATCGGGGTCTTCTCGTCGCCGATGAAGTGGACGAAGAGGTAGGCCTCGGTCTTCGGGGTGGATTCGGTCATATGATTGCTCCTTGGTTGTGGGATGTTGTCTGAGTATTGGTTGCCGGCGTGCCGGTTGCCGCGGTCGTCTCGGTCGTCGGCGGCGCGGCGGTGGCCGTCGACTCGCGTGCGACGAGCTGGTAGCCGATGGTCGCACGCGACGGTGCGGCCTGTTGGTCGCCGCGCGAGCGTGTCTCGATGCGGCGGACGATCATGTCGAGCGCGAACTGCGCGAGCTGGTTGAGGTTGACTTCGATGGTGCTTAGCGTGGGCGTCGCGTAGGCGCCGAAGCTGGTGCCGTCGATGCCGATGACCTTCACGTCGTCCGGCACGCGGATGCCACGGTCGGCGAGCCCCCGGATCACGCCGAACGCGGCATAGTCATTCGCGCAGAACACGCCGTCGAACGGCGTCGCGATCGTGTCTGCACCGGTATTCGCGCCCGCATTTGTGTCCGCTCCCGACCGGGCGGCCAGGATCGCGTCGGCGAGCCGATGCCCGGCGTCGATGCCGTCCTCGCTGTTGTAGCCGCGGAACGTCACTGATGCGTCATACGGCAGTCCGGCGTCGAGCAGCGCACCGCTTGCGCCGCGCAACCGCAGATCATAGGAGTGCTCGGCGTGCGCGAGTTCGGCGCGCGGGATGTACCCGCCGCCGACGATCGCGATGTGCCGGCATCCGCGTTCGATGAGATGCTGCACGGCGGCCCGCGCGCCTTCCTCGTTGGGGAAGTTCACGGTGTCGACGCTGGGTGTCTCCTCGCAGCCGTCGATGAGCACGAGCGGTCGGCCCGCGTTCATCTTGGCCAGCGGCAGGTTGGTGCCGAGGCCGGATGCGTGGATGATCTCGCCGTCGAACAGCTGACCGGAGAACGGGTTGGACGTGAGCGCCTGTTCGGCGGCGGCGGGAGAGTACCGGGTCTGTTCGACGAACGGCGTGAGGCCGCGCTCGGTGGTGGCGTTGGCGAGCGCCTGCACGAGTTTGGAGTAGAACGGCGAGTCGAATTCGTTGACGATGATGTGGATGATGTTGCTGCGGCCCGACTTGAGCATGCTGGCGGTCAGGTTGATGCGGTAGTTCAGTCGGTTCGCGGTGTCGATGACCTTCTGGCGGGTCGATTCGCGCACGCCGGGCTTGCCGTGCAGCGCGTTGGATGCGGTCATGGGGGAGACCCCGGCCGCTGCGGCCACGTCGCGCAGCGTCGTCTTGCCGTTGCCCATGCCCGGCCTCCTTCATCGGATCGTAGGACTTGCGTACATATGTTGTACATATATCGATACGTACGGAAAAATCATACAACGATTCCAGTATTTTCCTTGACGATCGTTGCGATATCAGGCGACGCGCCGACGCATGACGACCGGTTGTCGTATCACAAATCTCCCATAAAATATGTATCGGTACATAAAACTGTCGACGAAAGAGACACGATACCATGACGAATTCTTCCACCACCGCACTTCCCCAGGCATGGCGCCCGCCGATGGGCTGGAACAGCTGGGACTCCTACGGCACCACCGTCACCGAAAGCGAACTGCTCGCCAACGCGAGGTTCATGACCGAGCATCTCAAGGACGCCGGCTGGGACACGCTGGTCATCGACATCGACTGGTACGACCCGACCGCGCGCGCCCACGGCTACAACGAGAACGCGCCGCTCATCCTCGACGAATACGGCCGCCAGCTGCCCGACCCCGTGCGCTTCCCGTCCGCCGCGAACGGCAAGGGCTTCGCGCCGCTCGCCGCCGCCGTCCACGAACTCGGCCTCAAGCTCGGCGTGCACATGATGCGCGGCATCCCGCGCCTCGCCGTCGACCGCAACCTGCCCGTGTACGGCACCGAGTACACCGCGCGCGACGTGGCCGACCTCGACCACGTGTGCAAGTGGAACCCTGACAATTACGGCCTCAACCAGCGGCACCCCGGCGCGCAGGCCTGGTACGACGCGCAGCTCGACCTGTTCGCCTCGTGGGGACTCGACTTCCTCAAGGTCGACGACATGCAGACCCCGTTCCACAGTGATGAAATCGCTGCATACCACCGTGCGATCGCCAAGGCCGAGGCCAAGTATGGCCGTTCGATCGACCTGTCCCTGTCGCCCGGCGGCTGGGTGGCGACCTCGTACGTCGACTTCCTGCGCGAGAACGCGCAGATGTGGCGTATCTCCGACGATCTGTGGGACCGTTGGGAGGACATCTACCAGCAGTTCGCGCGGCTCGCGCGTTGGGCGCCGTTCCAGACGACCGGTCACTGGGCCGACGCCGACATGGTGCCGTTCGGCCACATCGGCCTGCGTGCCGAACGCGGCGACGACCGCCAGTCGAGGCTGACGCTCGACGAGCAGAAGACGCTGCTCGCGTTGTGGTGCATGGGCCGTTCGCCGCTTATGGTCGGCGGCGACCTGCCGACCAGCACGCCCGAGACGATCGAGTTGCTGGCCAACCCGGCGCTGCGCGAGGTGCTCGCCGGTTCGACCAACAACCGTGAAACCGTGCGCGAACGCATCTTCAAGCACTGGGGGGAGGACGACTCCTACCGCGGCGAGTTCATCGTCTGGGCCGCCGACGCGGCCGACTGGGCCGACGGCACGCCGTCCGCACACCGCGGCGGCCACTACGCGGCGCTGTTCTGGACCGGCTCCGACGACTTCGAGATCGGCGGCAACATCCAGCTGCAGTCCATCGTCGGACTCGACGCACGTGACGACGACTGGACGCTTACTGACCTGTTCGCCGGCGCGCCCGGTGCCGCGGCCGACGTGCGGCTGGAGGGCGAGGGCTCGGACCGCGTCATCACCGGCACGATCCCGGCGCACGGCGCGCTGTGGGTGGCGCTGGACCGCCAGTAACCGGATGACACGCCGGCAGCCTGATCACGACACGCGTGATGCGTTCCCGACAACCGCGGAACGTGGCCGTTCCCGAAATCACATCACGCGTGTCGTGATCACCCGCCCGGCGTGTCGCACGCTTTCATCCCTCAACCAAAGGACATCATCATGACCGACACACTCATCGCGACGCTCGACAAGGCCGGCGTGCGCAAGATCAGCACCGACCTGTGGGGCATCTTCTTCGAGGACATCAGCTATTCGGGCGACGGCGGCCTGAACAGCGAACTCGTGCAGAACGGCGCCTTCGAATACAATCGCGCCGACAGCGAGGACTGGAGCAACTACACCGCATGGCGCAAGACCGTGCCCGCCGGCTCGTTCGCCGCGTTCGCGCTCGGCGAGAAGAACCCGGTCGCCGTCGAGAACCCGCATTATGCGGTCGTCGAGGTCGGCTCGGTCGCCGGCGGTGCGCCCGCGCTCGAGAACCTCGGCTTCGACGGTATGGTTCTGCGCGCCGGCGAAACCTACCACTTCTCCGTCTGGACGCGCGTCCACGGCAAGCAGCTGCCACTGACCGTCGCCCTGTGCGGCGACCATGGCGAAACCCTCGCCGAAACCAGCCTCGTCGCGCCGGAATCGTACGCCGGCGGCGACTGGTCGTGGCTGCAGGCGACGCTGACCGTCCCGGCGGCACCGGACGCTGACGTCGCCGGCGACGCCAAGCCCGCCGTCGCCACGCAGGGCACCCTGCGCATCGCCTTCGCCGAACCCGGCACCATCGACCTCGACTTCGTGAGCTGCGAACCGCAGACCACCTACCGTGGCCTCGAGCACTTCCGCCCGGACCTCGTCAAGGCGCTTGCCGACCTGCATCCGCGCTTCATGCGCTTCCCCGGCGGCTGCATCACGCACGGCCTCGGCATGAGCAACATGTACCACTGGGATCGCACCATCGGTGACGTCGAGCATCGTCCGCACAACTTCAACGTGTGGGGCTACCACCAGTCGTTCCGCATCGGCTTCTACGAGTACTTCCGCCTGTGCGAGACCATCGGCGCCAAGCCGCTGCCCGTGCTGCCGGCCGGCGTGAGCTGCCAGAACACGAGCCAGGGCCCGGTTCCGGTCGCCCAGGAGGACATGCCCGCCTACATCGACGAGGTGCTCGGCCTCATCGACTTCTGCAACGCCGACCCGGCCACCAACGCGTGGGCCGCCAAGCGCGCGGAAATGGGTCATCCGGAGCCGTTCGGCCTCGAGTATCTCGGCATCGGCAACGAGGACCTCATCGACGACGTGTTCAAGGACCGCTTCCAGCAGATCTTCGACGCGGTCAAGCGCGAGCATCCCGAAATCACCGTCGTCGGCACGGTCGGCCCCGCGCCGGAGGGTCAGGACTACGAGCAGGGCTGGGCGTACGCGCGCGAGGCCGGTGTGCCGATCGTCGACGAGCACTCGTATCAGGCGCCGAGCTGGTGGTTCCACAACCTCGACCACTACGATCACACCGACCGCAAGGGTCCGAAGGTCTACCTCGGCGAATACGGCTCGTGGGGCACCGGCCTGATCAACGGTCTGTCCGAAGCCGCGTTCATGGGCCGCATGGAACTCAACGGCGACGTCGTGCACATGGCGTCGTACGCGCCGCTGTTCTGCAAGAACGGCCACGACAGCTGGAACCCGGATCTCATCTATTTCGACAACGAGCACGCGTATCGTCCATACAGCTACTGGGTGCAGCAGATGTATGCGACCACCACGGCCGACACCGCGTGGCCGGTCGCGCTCGACGGTCCTACCACGTTCCGCCGTGAACTGCCGAACACGATCGGCCTTGCGCTCGGCGGCGGCGCGCACGCCGACTTCCGCGATTTCTCAATCGAGACCGCGGACGGTGAACGCGTCGACCTGCCGGACGTCGACTATCGCGGCAACGGCATGACCCTGCCGGTCGACCTGAAGGCCGACGCGTACACGATCCGCGCGACCGTGACGTACTACACCGGCATGTGGGGCGTGCAGATCACGTCCGGCGACCTGAACGACAAGAGCCACAACCGTGTGTCGCTCGGCCGCGGCTTCGCGCTGCAGGTCGTGCGCGACGGCAGCGGCTACAACATCGCCGGCACGGAGACGTCGATGGATGCGGTGCGGCCGGGCACGGTGTGGCATGTGCGCATCGAGGTTGCCGATCGTGGCGCGTCGATGAAACTGATTATCGACGATCAGTTGGTCGCCGAAGGACACGAGACCGCGGACGAGCCGCGCCGCACGGTGTCGGTGTCGCGTGACGAGGCCGCCGGTGTGGACTACGTGCGTATCGTCAACGCGCTGCCCGACGCGGTGGACGTCGACCTGACGCAGGTGTTGGACGCGTTGGACGTTACAGATGCCGCGCGTGCGGTCGTCACGGCGAACGTGCTCACCGGCGACGATCCGTATGCCGGAGACAAGGGCGAGGATTCACCGACCCGGCCGACGTCTCATGAGGTGAACCTCGCCGGCGGCACGTATACCGCGCCGGCCTGGTCCTTCACTACGCTGGTGATCAAGTAGCGGTGCCGCCGGGCGGTGCGGGACGAGGCGTGTGATGTCGCGTGGCGGAAAACGCTCGCTGACGCTGCGCTCAGCGAGCGTTTTCCGCCACGCCGCGTACTGGCTCCCCTCCCTGAGGGGGGGGTGTCAGCGGAGCTGACTGAGGGGAGCGGTGCGACGATCCCACTCCCTGACAGACGATGCCGTCGTGGCGGTTTTCGCTCGCTGAGCGTCTACTCAGCGAGCGAAAACCGCCACGACAGTGCCTCCCAACGAGAGATACGGCGCATGTGTACGAAAGGAGCGAGTGTTGACCGATCAACAGAATGCAAGCCGCAACGCAACCGCCACCAGCTCCTCCAGCGCCGCCCTGCGCGCCGCCGTCTCGACGCCCGCCCCGCGCAAGATCACGCTGCGTGACGCCATCGGCTTCGGCATCGGCGACTTCTACGGCGGCGGCCAACTCACGCTCATCGCCACGTATCTGTCCTTGTTCTGGACGCGCTTTTGCGGCATGGACATCGCCACGTCGCAGACCGTCATCGGCCTGAGCGCCTTCGTCAGCGCGGTCGCCGCACTCGGTTTCGGCGTGCTCGACGACAATCTCTACCGTTACCCGATCGGCCGCCGTTTCGGCCGTCGCCGACTGCTGCTGCTCATCACTGCGCCGCTGCTGCTATGCGGTGTTTTCCTGTGGATCCCCGGCCACCGTTGGCCGTCTACGCCGCCGCATACATCCTCTGGGTCGTGCTCGCGCAGCTTTTCCAGACCGCCTACAATCCGCTGCCCGGCGAAATGACGTCCGACTTCAACGGCCGTACCACGCTGTCGACCGTCCGCATGTTCATTTCCACCGGCTCGACTACCGTCATTCCGCTCGTCGGCGGCGCGGCCATCGCTGTCGCCGGCGAGTCCAGTCCGACCGGCTATATGGCCTTCATCATCACGACGACCGTGCTGTTCGCGCTCGCCGTGCTGGTGAGCTGGCGTTGCACGTGGGAGATGACGCCGGAGCAGGCCGGCTTCGGTGCCTACGCGCGTGGCGAGGTGCGCGACGGGCGCATCGGTGCGCGCGGTTGGTTGCGTCGTGCCGGCAAGGTGCTGCGCGAGTATGCGACGACGCTACGTGTGGCCGAGTTCCGCAAACATCTGACGATCTATCTGCTCGTGCAGATGTCGATGGACGTGTTCGGTCAGGTGTTCGTGTTTTTCGTGGTGTACGACTGGAATCGCACGGCCGCGTTCGCGTCGCTGCTGCTCGGCTGCACGGCGGTGTCGCTGCCGCTCATGCCGTTGTTCGGATTCGGTATGGCGAAGCTTGGGCCGCGGCGCATGTATGCGATCGATTACGCGGGATGCCTGATCGGCGTGGTGTGGATGGCGTTGGCGTGGGCGATGGCCGCGGGCGGCGATGGTGCCGTGGATGATGGCTCGGCGGGCATGTTCGCCGGACTGTCCGGTGCGCTGACCGGCCCGGCGTGGACCGTGTTCGCGGTGGCCGGCGCGCTGTGGTTCTTCGCGTTCAAGGCGTTGTGCGGGTATCTGCCGTGGGCGGTGTTCCCGTACATCGCGGACATCGACCAGCTGGTGACGCGGCGGTATCGGTCGGCGACGTTCGCGGGATTGCAGGCGTCGTTGCGGCAGCTGTGTTCCGGTATCGGCACGATTGCGGTCGGCGTGGTGCTGTCGGCGGTGGGATTCGACGCGACGCGGCCGGCGCAGTCGCCGGCGGCGAGGATCGGTTTGGGGGCGGTGCTGCTTGGCTGGTTCGCGTGCGCGATGGTGATCTGTTGGGTCGTGTCGTCGCGGTTGGTGATCGACAAGCGGACCGACGGCGTGGTGCTGCGTGAGATCGACCGGCTGCGTGCCGGCGGTGCCAAGGATGACGTGACGCCGGACGTCCGGAAGGTGGTGGAGTCGCTGACCGGGTTGCCGTATGAGGACTGCTGGCGCTGAGGCGCCGGGTCCGGGCGTTCATAAGGTATCGTCCCTCACCCCCTACGGACATACAGCCGATTTATGCACCGGAATCGGCTGTATGTCCGTCCTGCTCTTGTGAATGAAATGTAAAATATCAAGAAAACCCGATGAATATACAAAAGATACGACGAAATCGGCATGCGCGCGGCGATGGACGCATCGTAAGCTGGAGCCACAACAGAAGATAGCAGTGGTAAAGACATAAAACAGCAAACATCAACTAAGGAGTCCATCATGAACAACAAGGACATGCTTGATCAGGCTCTGCGCGCTCCGCTGGCCTCCAACGATCCGTCCCTCGGCCACTACGCCCTGTCCCAGGCCGCGTGGGGTCTGATGAAGAACCTCGTCCGCAAGTAAGCGACGACCCAAACGTTCCCTCGCCGGCGTCAGCCGCGGCGGCCGCGATCCGCACCGCCAACGCGCGTAACGACGATCCCCAGGCCCGCAACCCAACGGTTGCGGGCCTTTTCCGTATGCATTCGCGCTTGCGCTCAGCCGGTCATCCATACCCGGGTCCTTCCCTCCCCATCCGCCTTAACGGACATTCATCTCTTCAACGGACAACCAGCCGATTCGTACCCCGCAATCGGCTGGTTGTCCGTTAGGAAGGGAGAAGAATGTGGCGGACCGTAACGCGACACTGCGAGCGTTGACACGATTTAACCCGCATGGCGTACAGTAGAGCCAGCAGTACCGGCCAACCAAAGGATGGGATTCATGGTCACGATGAGCGACGTCGCCCGCGCGGCAGGGGTCTCGCGCGCCACGGTATCGTATGCGTTGCGCGGCGATCCACGCATCACCGAGTCCACCGCCAGCAGGATCCGTCAGGTGGCCGCCGACCTGCACTACAACGCGAACCTGTCCGCACGCTCCCTGCGCTCCGGCCGCACCGGTGTCATCGGCGTCGCCATCTTCGAGCTCGACCGGCCGTATCCGTCCGAAATGGGCGCCGCCATGTCGCGCGAGATCGCGCGCCGTGGCTACCAGCCCATCGTGCAGCAGACGTCCGGTTCGAAGGACGACGAGGTCGCGATCCTGCGCAAGGTCACCAGTCAGCTGTGCGACGGCATGATCTTCAGCCCGGCCAAGGTCGCCGACGAGGAGCTGCGGTCGCTGTCGCACGGCAAGCCGATGGTGTTGCTCGACGATCTGTCGCCCGATCCGGTGTTCGATTCGGTCGCCACGGCCTGCGAGGCCGGTGCGCAGACCGCGGTGGGTCATCTGATCGAGATCGGCTGCCGCCATATCGTCGTGGTCGGTGCGCCGTACGAGATGCTGGTGGAGGATCGGCTGGCGTCGAGCGTGCGCGGCCGGCGTCTGCTCGGCAGCCTGCGTGCGTTCGAACAGGCCGATATTGAGGTCGGTCCGCAGAATTTCTTTGATATTCCGCTGTGGACGGCGGATGCGGCGCGTGCGTCGGCGCGACGGATGCTTGAGGCGGATCGGTACCGCGGAGTCGACGGCGTGTTCTGTCTGACGGATACGGTTGCGCTGGGTTTCATGCGCGGACTGGCCGACTGCGGCGTGCGTGTGCCGGATGATCTGGCGTTGATCGGGTTCGATGGGATCGCGGAAAGCGAGTATTCGATACCGTCGCTGTCGACGATTCGCACGAATCTGGACGATCTGTCGCGCAAGGCGGTCGGTTTGCTGATCGATCAGATCGAACACGACGGCATGACCGGCGATCCCCAACGCCTCACCGCCGACTTCGATCTCGTCGTCCGCGAATCCACCCAGCGCTAAAACGGACAACCAGCCGAAAACGGGGCCGGAATCGGCTGTATGTCCGTTAAGGGGACGGGAACTTGGCGTCGAAATGCGGCTCAGCGCTGTGCGCCCCCTTAACGGACATACAGCCGAAAATGGGGTCTGAATCGGCTGTATGTCCGTTGAAGTGAGAGGCGAAAATCGCTGGGCCGTGAATTGACGCCATCTCCCGTCCCCTTAACGGACATACAGCCGATTCAATCCCCATTTTCGGCTGTATGTCCGTAGGGTATGAGGGCCGATACGTTGAACCGCGTCCCTCCGGGTTCTCTCCTCACCGGCTATATGGGATGCATAGGGTGTGAGGTCCAACGGGTTGAGCTGTGCTTTCGCAGGTTCTCTCCTCATCACCCTCATTCCCACCATCATCCCCGCTTCGTCGATTCCCGTTCGACCAGCTGGTACCCGGCGACCACCCGCCGCGGCGGCAACGGATGGCCTGCGTCCTCGCACATGCGCCGCATGAGCAGGTCGATCGCCTTGCGTGCCAGATCCTCGAGATCCACGCTGATCGTGGTGAGCGACGGCACGAAGCTCGCGCCTTCCGCCACCCCGTCGAATCCCACCACGGCCACGTCATCCGGCACGCGCGCGCCGCAGTCGGCCAGTCCGCGGATGAATCCCATCGCCACGGTGTCGGTCAGGCAGAACGCCCCGTCGAACCGCCGCCCCGACCGCACCAACTCGTGCGCGCGCCGCCGCGCCGAGCCCGCGTCCCATGTCGTGTGCACGAACATGTCGGGCATAACGCGCATGCCGACGTCCTCGAGCGCCGAGATGCATCCGGCCAGCCGCCGCCCTTCCACGCCGTTGCGTGCGAACTCGTCGTCCAGCAACCGGTAATCCGGGCCGATCACGACGATGTCGCGGCATCCCACGCCGGCCAGATGCCGGATCGCCTGCGCCGCGCCCTCCTCGCATGGCGTGTCTACCGAGTCGAACACGGGCGCCGTCGAGCTGTCGTCGAGCAGCACCATCGGCTTGCCGTGCGAGAGGTATTTGAGTTCGGCGTCGCCGACGTTGCCGGGGCTGAAGATCATGCCGTCGCACAGCTGGGAGGTGATCTTCTGCAGGATGGCGATCTCGCCTTCCTTGGAGTTGGCGGTCTGCTGCACGATGGTCTGGCATCCGCGCCGCGCGATTTCGCGTGACATGGCGGCGCTCATTTCGGACGGGTAGGCCCGGTCGAGTTCGTAGATGGCCACGCCGATCACCCCGTTGCGGCCGGATCGCAGGGATCGTGCGGACAGGTTGGCTGTGTAGTGCAGCCGGGCGGCGGCGTGACGTACTTTGTCGGCGGTGCCCGGCGCGATGCGTGGGTCGCCGCGCAATGCATACGATGTCGTCGCCCGCGACACGCCGGCGGCCTTGGCGACATCGTCGATGGTGACCATGATTGCGGCTCCTGTGTTTTCCATGATTTCCAGCGTTTTCCGTGCGTTCGTATGGGCTCGTCGCACGTCGTTCGGCTGGGGTATACCGCACATCGTACGACACAACTTGACACGATTCAAATCGATGGTGTATAACGTAATCAACGCAGTTGAAACGAGTCAAATAAACGTTTCAATCTACGCCATCGCAGCAGATGGACTACGGATGCGGTCGGTGACGATCGCAGTGAGGAGAACAAGATATGAAGCGCAACAACCTGGTCAAGATGACCGTCGCGGCGGTCGCGGCGGTCGCCACGATCGCGCCGATGGCCGCGTGCGGCTCCACCGGCTCCGCCGACGGCAAGACCACGCTGACGATGTTCACGTGGGACAACGACGAGGCCATGAAGCCGTACATCGAGGCGTTCGAGAAGAAGTACCCGAACATCAAGGTCGACCAGTCCAGCGCCCCGAACAACGGCGACAAGGACTCCATCCTCAACCAGCGCCTCTCCGGCGGCCAGGCCCCCGACGTGTTCACGCTCGGCTATGCCGGCGATGACTCCAAGGTCACCGGCGGCTACACCATGGACATCACCAACGAGCCGTTCGTCGAGAAGATGTCCGACGCCAACAAGGCCTACGAGAGCAAGGACGGCAAGGTCTACGGCGTGTCCGTCACCTCGTGGGAGTCCGGCATCGTCTACAACAAGGACCTCCTCAAGAAGGTCGGCGCCGACGGCATCCCGTCCACGTGGGACGAGTTCCTCGCCCTGTGCAAGAAGCTCAAGGACGCCGGCATCACCCCGTTCCTCGAGCACATCGACGAGACCCCGCACCTCGTCGCGGCCTGCGTCGGCGGCAAGTTCGCCAAGGAAGGCAACACCGACGGCGACCTGTCGATCATCAACGGCAAGACCACGTTCACCAAGGAATACACCGACTGCCTCGACCAGTGGTACCAGCTGTACGACCAGGGCCTCGAATCCCGCGACTCGGTCGGCGTGAGCGGCGACCAGATCGTCCAGCAGTTCAACGCGGGCGAACTGGCGATGTTCATCACCGGCGCATGGGACTTCACCAAGCTCAACGAGGGCGGACAGCATTGGAAGATGGGTCTGGTGCCGACGTTCGACGGCGGCGAGGCCAACTACGGCGCAGGCTCCCCGTCCCCCGGCTACGCGATCTACTCCAAGACCAAGCACGCCGACGCTGCCAAGAAATGGCTCGAGTTCATGATCTCCAAGGAGGCGCTCGACCTGCAGGCCAAGGCCGGCAACATCGTCACCGTCAAGGGCTACACGCAGGACGTCGATCCCGGCTACACCGACGTGTACAAGAACGGCCTGCAGGCCAGCAAGTACTACCTGCCGGTCAACGACTGGGGTCCGAAGAAGAACGCGATCAACACCGAGTGGACCGCGCAGTTCCAGTTGCTCGTGCAGGGTCAGCAGACCCCGAAGCAGACCGCCGAGAACATGGACGCCAAGCTGAAGTCCCTGTCCTGACCTGAACCGGCCGACCATCGACTGTCGACTCGACCATCGACTGTGACGATCGGCTGACCGTGCGGGGTGACGTCGCGGCGCAAGCCACACGCCACCCCGTTTGACGGTAGGGCGATTCATCGCCCGCCGTCGACAGCCGGCCGGTCGCCGCAGCCGTGCACTGCACAGTCCGAGACCATATCGAGGAATCGAGTAATCATGAGCAATCAATCCAGCGTCATCCTGACCGACAAGGATCTGGCCAAGCGCCGTCGGCACCGCAACTTCATGGAGGACCTCTCCGCGTTCTGGTTCCTGCTGCCGATCATCGCCTGCTTCGTGGTGCTGCTGTTCGTGCCGCTGATGCAGACCCTGTACTTCTCGTTCACCGACTTCGACGGCCTCAGCTTCGACGTCAACATGGTGGGTTTCAAGAACTATCAGAAGGTGTTCTCCGACTCCTCGATCCTGCAAGGCCTCGGCTTCACCCTCGCCTACGCCGTGCTGACCACCCTGCTGGTCACCGTCATCGCCATCCCGCTGGCCGTGCAGCTCAACAAGCGCTTCCTCGGCCGCAACTTCGCCCGCTCGCTGTTCTTCTTCCTGTCCGTGCCGTCCGCCGCCGTGCTCGGCATGATCTGGAAGTTCATCTTCTCGCCGCTCAAGTCCGGCCTCATCAACTCGATCCTCAGCGCGGTCGGCCTCGACCCGATCCCGTGGTTGTCGAACTCCCGGCTCGCCCAGTTCTGCGTGATCTTCGTGGCCGTCTGGGCGCAGATCGGCTGGCACGCCACGCTGTACCTCGCCTTCCTGCAGTCCATTCCGTCCGACCTGTACGAACAGGCGCAGGTCGACGGCGCCAGCCCGATGCAGCAGTTCGTGCACATCACCCTGCCGCAGCTCGTGCCCGGCATCGTCACCTCCACGTTCCTGCTCATGTCCGGCGGCCTCAAGGTCTACGATCTGCCGTTCACCCTCACCAAGGGTGGCCCGGGCTACGCCACCAACACCGTCTCGCAGGCCATCATCACCCGCGGCATCGGCATGAACGAATACGGCATCGCCTCCGCGCTGTCCGTGCTGTTCGCCATCGCCATGCTCATCGTCACGTTCGCCCAGCTGGGCATCTCGCAGGCCATCGCGAAGCGTTTCGAGTAGGCCGCGGCCGGCGTGCCACCACCTGCGACGCGCGCCGCATCGCACAACAAGATCGACATCATCAGGCAAGAAGGTCATTATGAGCAACACCGTCACCAAATCAAAGGGACTGGGCAAGTCCGGCCGCGAACGCGTCGGCTACTGGGTGCGCACGGTCATCATCCTCGCGCTCGCGCTGATCTGCGCGATCCCGCTGTGGTACGTCGTCATCAACACGTTCAAGACGTCGAAGGACATGATGGCGCACCCGCTCGCGCTGCCGGAAGGCGCGTGGCAGTTCGGCAACTACGTCACCGCGTTCCAGAACCTGCCGCTCGTGCAGGCGTTCGGCAACACGCTGTACGTGACGATCCTCGGCGTCGCGTTCCAGGTATTCATCGGATCGCTCGCCGCGTACGGCATGATCATCCGCAACTCCCGGTTCACCGCCGTGATCGGCGCGATCCTCATGATCGCATTCGTCATCCCCGCCCAGGCCACGCTGATCCCGCTCTACCGCATGGAGGCGCAGACCGGCCTCGTCAACACGCTCACCGGCCTGGTCGTGCTCTACCTCGGCGGTTCGGTGTTCTGCTACTTCCTCATCGTCGGCTACATGCGCAAACTGCCGTTCGAACTGGTCGAGGCGGCGCGCATCGACGGCGCCGGCCCGTTCCGCATCTACTGGACGATCATCCTGCCGCTCATCCGCCCGATCCTGACCACCGTGGTCGTCTTCCAGACGCTGAGCACATGGAACGACTTCATGAACCCGAACGTGTTCCTCTCCTCCGGCGACAAGAAGACGATCGTGCTGCAGGTCTACAACGCGGTCGGCGAGTTCAGCACCGACTGGACCACGTTCATGACCATCACCGTCATCTCCCTCATCCCGGTAGTCGTGTTCTTCGTCTTCTGCCAGAAGTGGATCGTCGCCGGTTTGGCCGCTGGTGCGGTTAAGGGCTGAGTCCCCCTTCTTGGCTCCCCCTATTAGGGGGAGCTGTCAGCAGCGCTGACTGAGGGGGTCACACCCGACCAGCCAATATTCCACACATCATTCGTAGGAGTCACCAATGAACCGTCGCTGGACCGAATCCGAGATCTGGTCGTGGTACCGCGACCACGACTGGATCTCCGGCTGCAACTATTCGCCGAGTACCTCGCTCGGCGGCATGTTCGCGCTGCTGCAGGAGTACGATCACGAGACCATCCGCCGCGAATCGGCCAAGGAGATCGCCCTTGCCGCATCCGTCGGACTCAACTCGGTGCGCGTCTTCCTGCCGTTCGAAGTCTGGCATCGCCAGCGCGACGCGTTCTTCGCGCACCTCGACGAGTTCCTCGCCCTGCTCGACTCCTACGGCATGACCCTCATGCCGGTCATCTTCAACGACTGTCTTCCGCCGAAAAGCCAGTACCGCGAGCCGGTCTTCGGCCCGCAGCCCGAACCCAAGCCCGGCTTCTTCGGCGGCACCGACGAGAACTCGTTCGACACGGCCACCCAGACCGGCAAACGCGTCGGCTACAGCGTCTTCGACGAACCCGACATGCAGCCGGTCGCCGAACAGTACGTGCGCGATCTCGCCCGGCACTACGGCGACGATCCGCGCATCCTCATCTGGAACGTGTGGAACGAGGTCGGCAACTCCAGCCGCGACCATATGTCACTGCCGCTCATGCGCCAGGCGTTCGCGTGGCTGCGCGAGGAGAACGTGAGCCAGCCGCTCACCGCCGAGGTCTGGGGCGCGCAGATGCCCGACGACGCGTCGTACTACACGTGGCTCAACGATCCGCACTTCTTCGGCGACATCGATCGCGAAAGCCTCGCACTGTCCGACATCGTCACGTTCCACTACTACGGCGACTACCTGCACGCGAAACGACTCATCGCGCTGCTTAAGCAGTTCGGTCGGCCGATGATCAATACCGAATGGATGCACCGTCCGTTCGGCAGCTGCATCGAAACGCACCTGCCGCTGTGGAAGCGCGAGGGGATCGGCAGCTACTTCTTCGGTTTCATCAACGGTAAGTCGCAGCTCAACGTCGTGTGGGACTTCATCAAACCGTATCCGAGCGTCGACCAGACGCTGTGGATGCACGACATCTTCCACGCCGACTTCACGCCGTACGACCCCGACGAAATCGCCGTGCTGCGCGCGTGTAACGCCGACAAGACCCTGCCGGACTCGTGTTCCGTTTTCTTGGCTCCCCCTTCAGGGGGGAGCTGTCAGCGGCGCTGACTGAGGGGGGGGCAACACTCGTTTCATCCCGCCGCATATAACTGTCACCCGTATTGAAAGGACCCATCATCATGACCACCGTTCTCGAACCGCCCGTCACACGCGCCGTGCCGCGCGACCAACTGCCGCACCGCGTCAACGACACCGTGCTCGCCACCAATCCGCTGCACCGGTACTGTGCAGACCCGAACCTCGCGATCTTCGACGGCCGCTACTTCCTGTACTGCACCGACGACGGCGTGGACGACTGGCAGACGACGTGCTTCAGCGTGTACGTGTCCGACGATCTCGCGACGTGGGAGCGTCACCCGGCGCTCGACCTGCGCGACGTGCCGTGGTGGGATGGTTCGGACGGTGCGTGGGCGCCGACGATCGTGCGGCGTGCGGACGGCAAGTATGTGTTCTATTTCGTGGCCGGATCGGCGATTGGCGCGGCCGTGGCGGATACTCCGTACGGGCCGTTCGTGCCCGAGCCGGAGCCGATCGTGCGGCGGGGGACGTTCGACTGCCATACGATCGATCCCGGTGTGTTCGTGGATACGGACGGCACGCGGTACCTGCTGTTCGGCAACCGTCGCGCATGGGCCGCGCCGCTGTCCGACGACTGCCTCTCGTTCGACGAATCGCAGGCGTTCTCGTGGGTGCCGGGCGACTTCCGCGAGGCGATCTGGATCCACGAGCGGCGTGGCGTCTATTACGCGAGCTGGTCCGAGAACGACGCGAACGACGAGAACTATCAGGTGCGATACGCGACGGCCCCGTCGCTGCATGGCCCGTGGAGCGAGCCGCGCCCGCTCATCGACTTCGACCCGGAGCACAAGCTGTACGGCACCGGGCACCACAACATCGTGAACATCCCCGGCACCGACGAGTGGATCGTGGCCTACCACCGTTTCGCCTACGACCCGGCCGGCCGCTGGGACGGCGGCAACGGCTTCCACCGCGAGGTCGTCTTCGCGCCGCTCATCCACCGCGCCGACGGGACCTTGGAACCGGTCCATCCGCAGGTCGGCTCCTATACCCGTTCCCTCGCGTTCTAAGGGCGGGATACTTCCTGAGCGACGCTTGTGCCGTTCCGTACCAGCAGAGCTTGCTTCTCTCAACGGACATACAGCCGAAAACGGACTCAAATCGACTGTATGTCCGTTAAGAGGCAGAGCGAGTGGCGGCGTCAGCATCAAGCAACCCCTTGTGCGTCCTTTCCTCAACGGACACGGATCGTTCGGGCCCGTCCATACCCCCTCATGCTCATCTCTCTCCAACGGACATGCAGTCGTTTTATCTCACATAATCGGCTGTATGTCCGTTTTGTTTGTTGATACTATCAGGCTGGGCATCGTTAAGCATTGCCGGTCGCCAGTCATTGCCGATATCCTTCCCAGCCGTTTCGTTCCACCGCGTCACTCCTCCCTCCTTCCCAACGGACATGCAGCCGATTTACCCCACATAATCGGCTGCACGTCCGCAAAAGTTGGCAGAGACGACGCGTGGGATTGCCATAAGCGCCTATGGTCCTTTCCCTCAACGGACATGCAGCCGATTCGGCCCATGGATTTGGCTGTATGTCCGCAATGGTCGGGATGCCCGGAGGCATCCCCGGTCGTAATCGGGGTCTGACTTCGGTTTTCGGATATCTTGGGGCGTCGTGGGTGGCGTGTCGTTTTGCGGGGGAGTGGTTTGCGCCTCGACGGATCGTTCGTTGGGTGATCCCAGCTGCTTCGATACGGTGTATGGACCATCTTGTGATAGTTGGCGTTCGTGATCATACATGAATGATCATCGGGTAAAGTAAATGGAAATCGGGATGATGGAACCGGCTTTCCTTGAAAGTACTATGATTTCGAAGTGTGTTCCCCGCACCCGCGGAGATATCCGCCGGCGTGTTCGTCGGCCATGTGAGCGCGAAGGTGCGTGATCGGCTATGGGAGCGCATCGTCGATCTCATCCGCGACGGACGTGCGATCATGGTGTACTCGGCGCGCAATGAGCAGCATTTCGCCTTTCGGGTGCATCGCGCCGACTGGGTGCCCGAGGATTGCGACGGGCTTGAACTCATCAGACGTCCGAAGGCGTCATCACAATCCGCATCGAGCAGTTCGCGGCGACCGGGCTGGAGCAATGCCAGCAAATGGCGCGCGGCGCGCAAATACCGGTAGTCGGACAGTGACCGTTCCTTAGGAGTTTGCCTCCTTCTTCCCTATCCCTCAACGGACATACAGCCGATTCACCCCACGAAATCGGCCGTATGTCCGTTGAGGGGAAGCATGAATCTGCAAACTCAAGCTTGCCCTTTTTCTCCAACGGACATACAGCCGATCCCGTTACCCGAATCGGCTGTATGTCCGTTGAAGGGGAATTCAGATCGAACGCACGCGGAACCTGCCGGTGCGGTTGGACACGACGACCATCTCGTCGTTATGCAGCACCTTCCAGCCGTCCTCGTCGCGCTGGTCGAAACCGGAGCTGGCGACGACCACGCCGGACGCGTCGGCAGTATCGAACGCACGATAGCGCATCACACGGTAGTCATGCGCCTGCTCGCCGCGGCCGTACCGGTCGTAAATCTCGACGATGCGCGGGCTGGTGACCTCGCGGCCGGCCGCGCACAGCGCGATGAGCTGGTCCTCGCTCTGGATCATGCAGTTATAGCTCGACCGCGGATACGCCTGGCGCAGCTGGCGTACGGCCTGCGCCACGGCCTCGTCGAGCGCGAAGCCGAAGCCGATGAACTCGAGGATGACGGAGAAGAAGATCGCCGAGTCGGACTGGCCGCCGGTCGCGAGGAAAGCGCCCTGGTTGACCGGGTAGCGGCGGTTGTTCACGATGTTCACGCCGTTGTCGTCGGAGATGTCGCCGTTGTGGATGAACGTGAGCCCGTTCGCGAAGAACGGCTGCTGGTTCTCCATGATGAGCGGCAGATTCGAGCTGGCGAGGCGCAGGTGCCACAGGCCGCTGCGGGCGGGCGCCTCGGCGAAGTCGTCAAACACCGAATCGTGACGTGCGGCGACCGTGCTTTTGTACAGTTGGACACCGGTTTCCGGCGCGGGTGCGCCGCCGTCCCGGGTGTAGGGCGGTTCGACGGGCTTGGACAGCAGACCCACGCCCCAACCATCGTTGTGGATCTCGCTCAGTCCGCGGAACTCGTCAACGGCAGACGCACCGAGCACGGCCTTGAGGCTGGTGTTGGCCCCGGCCGCTGCGAATCCCAGTAATCTGCACATGGTTATGTACTGTACCGGACGCGCGGCGCGACATGGCGGGTGGGGTTATAGATGTTGGTTATAGGGTGCGTGCTGCGGGTTGGATCGGGCCGACACGCCGGCGGGGTGTGCACGACACGCACGATGTATCTTCAGGATCGGCTTGATTTTGCGGTTCTCGAAAACGTATCGTGCGTGTCGTGATCAGGCGGCCGGCGTGTCGCGGTGATCGTCCGACGACGACGGCCGCGGAGCGACGATCCGCTGCATGACGACTGTCGTCTCCGCGTCGGCCACGGCCATGCGCGACGGCTTGCGATTGACGCCGGACGCGCGCGACGGTCCCGCGTCGGACACCCGCGTCACGCCGGACGTCACGCCGACGGACTCGGCCACGCGTCCCTCGTTCGCGGGCCGGCGCAGTGACACGCGCTTGAGCCGCGGTGGCCGCCGCGTCGAAATGAACAGCGGCTGCACCTCGACGATCGGGTTGAACGGCGCCAGACCGAACCATTTGAACGGCGAGCCGGCCACATGACGGATCGAGTACTTCGTGCGCAACGCGATCGCGCCCAGCGTCGACACCTTCGACTCGGGCATGAGGTCCTTGTGGATGAGCACGTACCGGATGGTGCCGATGCCCGGATCGGCGTCGACCTTCGGGTAGATCGACTTCTGTTCGGGCAGCTCGTGTGTGCGGCTCAGGTCGTGCATGATCTGGTGCAGGTACGGCGGGATCGACTGCGACACCTTGAATCCGAGGCGGATACGCACGCGGAACAGGTAGTCCGTGCCGAAGTTCTCGACCGAATACTCACGGGTGAACGGTTCGTCGGTCGTCTGCACCGACACGACCCACCATGCGCGGGCGCGCTTGGGATGCTCGGCGAAGATCGAGAAGAACACGTCGGTGTCGAGTCGTTTCATCTCCGGATCGGCGGTCAGATACACGATGTTGTCGGCGAAGTACGGAATGCGGAAGTCGCCGTGCAGTCGGTTGAGCGTCGGCAGGAAGTCGTCCGGCTTCATGTGCCGGCGTTGCGAACGTTCGATCTTCGTGCCCTTGTCCCACGTGTACATGATGAACAGGATGGCGAGCGTGAGCAACATGGTGAACCAGCCGCCGTGCAGGAACTTCGCCATCGATGCGATGAAGAACATGGTCTGGATGGCGAGGAAGACCAAGAGGAACACGATCGCGCCGACGTGTTTGCCGTCGTACCAGATGTAGACGGCGAGCAGGATCGTCGTGGTGATCATGGTGATGGTGAGCGCGAGGCCGTACGCGGCGGAGATGTGTTCGGAATCTTTGAACATGGCGAGTACGGCGAGCGTGGCGATGAGCAGGACCGCGTTGACGACCGGGATGTACAGCTGGCCACGGGTGCGTGCCGGGTAGCGAACCTGCAGATGCGGCATCCAGTTGAGTCGGGTCGCCTCGGAGACCATGGTGAACGCGCCGGTGATGAGGGCCTGAGAGGCGATGACGCCGGCGGTGACCGACAGGATGACCGCCACGTAGCGGACGTTCGTGTTCATCATCTGGAAGAACGGGTTGAGGCTGGGGACGTCGGCGAGCGTCTTGTTGTGCTGGTTCTTGAGGATCCACGCGCCTTGGCCGAAGTAGCACAACACGAGGGCGACCTTGATGAACGGCCAGGTGAAGTAGATGTTGCCGCGACCGACATGGCCCATGTCGGAGTAAAGCGCCTCGGCGCCGGTGGTCGAGAGGAATACGGTGCCCATGAGTGCGATGCCGGCGGCGTTGTGCGGGCTGAACAGGAATCTGAGGCCGTACCACGGGTTGAGCGCGGCGAAGACGGTCCAGTCGTTGGATAGATTCACGGCCCCCACAACCGCCAGGAACGTGAACCAAACCAACACAATCGAGCCGAATACTCTACCGATGCTTTCCGTTCCGCGCGATTGCACCGCAAACAGGCACACGATGATCACAACAGTGATCATGAGTGTCAAATCTGGATCGGATTTGAACACATCCTCGAGCGGCGGCAAGGTCTTCAGACCTTCGACGGCGGAACTGATCGACACGGCCGGTGTGAGCACGGAATCGGCGAGGAACGCGGCGCCGCCGACCATCGCGGGAATGGCGAGCCATGCGCCATGCCGGCGAATCAGCGAATACAGCGCGAAGATGCCGCCCTCGCCGTTGTTGTCGATGCGCATCGCGATGAACACGTATTTGACGGTCGTGATCAGCGTGATCGACCAGAAGATCAGCGACAGCATGCCGAGCACGGCCTCGCGGTCGGCGTTGGCGATGCCGCCCTGACCGGACAGGAACGTCTGCGCGGTGTACAGCGGCGACGTGCCGATATCGCCGTACACGACGCCGAGCGCGACGATCGCCAGCGACAGCGTGATCTTGTTCGGGCCGGACTGCACCCGTGCCCACCAGCGGCCGATCGGTCCCTTCGACGCCGTCTCGTACAGTTTCTCCGCCTCGCGCTGTTCGGCCACGCGCTGCTTGGCGAGCTCTTCCTTCTCCTCTTCGGTCAGTGTTCTTTTGGAGACCTTGGGCGCGTTCGTGAACGTATCGGCCTTGAGCAAGGTTTCGTCTGGCTGCTGAGCCATAGCACACCCCCCACAATGGCGGGGAGTCTCCCCGCTCATGCACCACCTCGCACGAGAGAAGCCCGCCGGAGGGATTTCCGGCGGGCTTCTTCGCGACTTAAGCGGCTAGTATATGCCCCTCAGGGATTCTTGCCAACTCTTCACACCAGCATAGTAAGTCTGTCTAGTTTTCTCCAATCGCGCACGGTCGCGCCCGTCATTCGTGCATCTTCCATCCCTTAGCCGGAATACCTCTCGTCTCACTCCCGTCCCGCCCCTCCCTCTAACGGACATACAGCCGATTTCGGTAGGTAAATCGGCTGTATGTCCGTTAGAGGGAGAAGACCGTTAGGGGCAGGGGAAGAACGGTGGCGTCAGATCCCGTACACCGCACGCGTCGTACGCCGCGTACCGCGCGCGACGTCGGCGATCGGCATGTCGAACACGTCCGCAAGCGCGCCCAGCGTGTACGGGATCATGTACGGCGCATTCGTCCGCCCGCGGTACGGCATCGGTGTCAGATACGGCGCGTCCGTCTCCACCATCACATGATCGAGCCCGACGATGCGCGCCGACTCGCGGATCCCGTCATTGCCCTTGTAGCTGCACGTGCCGGACATGCTCAGATACCAGCCGTGTTCACGCGCGATCTCGCCCATCTCGGCATCGCCGGAGTAGCTGTGGAACACGGTGCGTTCCGGCGCGCCGTCCGCGAGTAGCGTCTCGATGACCTCGCGGTGCGAGTCGCGGTCGTGGATCTGCATCGGCAGACCGAGCTCCTTGGCGAGCGCGATGTGCGCGCGGAACGCTTCGCGCTGGATGTGCGCGGCGCTCTCCCCGGTGCGGAAGAGATCCATGCCGGTTTCGCCGATCGCGACAACCTGCTGCGGATACGCGCGGGCCAGCCGTGCGACCTCGGCCATCGCGTCGTCGAAGCTCACGTCGTGGTACGGCTGGTATTTCACGGCAAGTCCGTCCGGTCCCGGCACCGCGCGATGACCATGACGCACCGCTTCGTTCGGATGGATGGCGATGGCGGCATGCACCTGCCCGGGATGCTCGCGGGCCATGTCAATCGCGACCTGCAGGTTCGGCAGTTCGCAGCCGCAGTCGATGATGCCGGTCACGCCGACCGCCGCTGCCTGCGTGAGCAGTTCGTCAACGCCGTACACGGGGACTTCCGGCTGACCTTTTTCCACGGCTTCATGGCTCATGGCGCGGGCGAACGGTACGACGGACGCGACGTGCGTGTGGTTGTCGATGACCTGCGCGTCGGCCGGCAGCGCGGGTGGTGCGGGCGCCCAGCTGCGGTCGCGATGATGATGCTTGCTCATGCGTTCCAGTGTATGCGGATGCCGAGTCGCCGGCCGACCGTGCACCGCACGGTTTCGTGCAGCTGTGAACGGTTCTGTGTAATTTCGTGCATATCTGTGATGGATATGCGAATGTACCGGCGTGCGATACGTGACGTACGACGCACGACATGGCACACGCAAGCCGGAATCTTCCTACAATGAGTCGTATGACCGGTTACATTCCCACGCTTGAGCAGATCGACGAGCTGCATCGTAAGGCCGCACCGTCGGACGCTGCATACGATCTCATCCATACGCACTGCGTGATCGTCGCGACCATTGCCTGCCAGTTGGCGCGGCGTCAGAACGCGCTGTTCATGCGTCGATGCACGCTGCCGCGCGACGCACACGGCGATCCCGATTGCGCGGCCGTGCCGCCGACCGGGGGAGTGGAGGGCGGTACGATGCCGCCGCGTCTGCTCGACGAGCATCTCGTGATGATCGGCGGCCTGCTGCACGACATCGGTACGTATCAGGTGCTCAAGCACGACGGCAGCGACGGCGAACCGCTCAAATTCAGCGGCAAACGCTACATCCTGCACGGTCTGCTCGGCTATGAGTGGCTGCTTAAGCAGGGTGTGGACGAATCGATCGCGCAGTTCGCGCGCAACCACACCGGCGTCGGACTCACCCGCGATGACGTGATTCGGCAGGAACTTCCGTTGCCGCCGGACGACTATGTGCCGCAGAACCTCGAGCAGGAGACCGTGATGGTCGCCGACAAGTTCCACAGCAAGTCCACGCCGCCGAAGTTCCTCACGGTCGACGCCTACACCGCGAAATCCGCCCGTTTCGGCGAGGACAACAAACGCCGCTGGCTCGCGCTGGTCGAGCGCTACGGCCGCCCCGACATCCCCGCCCTCGCCTCCCGCTATCACATGCGTCTGGTCTGAGCGTCGGTCGTCTGAGTGCTAGTCCGAGCACGTACGCTCCCGCCGCAACACCAACCCCCAACGGACATACAGCCGATTCCTGTGGTGGAATCGGCTGTATGTCCGTTCATTAGCTTATCGGCGAGGTCATCGGTTCGTCAGCTCCAATCAACGAACCGTCAGAACCCCTGATATGTCACGCCCGGATCACTCGTGCACGTCGGCGTCTGGTCGAACTGCAGATCCGCCGCCCCGGCCCCCGTTGTCACGTCGTACTCGAGCGTGATCGTCGTGCCGACCGGAATATCGAGCTGCCCCAGATATGTGCTGCGATCGTATGCGGCCACCTCGGTGAACCCGGCCCCGTTCGACGCGCTGATGTTCGTGATCGACCCGCCGGTCGGCGCGAACAGGATCACGCGGTCGCCCGCCGTGCCGTTCGGCGTGTTGAGGTTGATGTACGAGGGCAGCGACGCGTTCTCCGCGGCCGTCAGTCGGTTGGTGAACGTGGTCGTGACGTGGTACGTCGCCCCGCCGTCCGCCGTGGTGCCGGTCTTCTGCACCGTGGTCTTACGGTCCACGTACCAGTCGATCTTCGACGCGTACATCTCGTTGAGGTACATGCCGACGACCGGGTTCTTCGCGTCGCTGGTGATCTCGCCGGTCACGCCTGCGCTGCGCAGCGTGGCGGTGTCCTCGTCGTGGAACGACCAGAAGTAAAAATGCCGCTGTTCGGCCATGTCCATCATCGCCTTGGCAAGCTTCATCATCTTTGTCGCGTCCATGTTGCTGAACATGTTCGCGATGACCTGTGCCGCGGTGCCGGTGAAATAGGAGTCCTGCTGCGCGACGGGGATGTCGATGTACACCTTGTTGAGCAGGAATTCGGCGGTATTGGTGCCGTCGAACGTGGTGCCGTTGATCGTCACCGGTCCGGTCGCGCCGATCATGGCCTGCAGTGCCACCGGGTCGAGGCTCATGACGCCGTCGGATGCGCCGCCGAACGACTGCTGCTGCCAGAATTCGCTGGCCATGCGCGCCACCTGCGGGTAGTCCGGCGTGGACGTGATGTTGTGGATCGCGGTGCCGAAGTACAGGTCGGAGAACAGCGTGGCTTGGCCATCGCCGATCTGATCGGTCGCGTTGCCATGGAATTCGGCGTTCGGATGGAACTCGTTGACGGTGATCTTGCCGTTATCGGCGCTGAACGAGCCGACCGATCCGGCCATGCCGCCCGCGCCGCGGATTTCGGAGTTGGTCTGCGCGAGAATCACGTAGTTGCGCGCGCCGTTGACGCCGAGGAAGTTCGGCAGCATGTTGAGGATGCCGGTGAGCTGGTCGACCTTGCCGGAGATGTTGGTGAGCTGCGTCTTGCCCTTGGACAGAGCGTTCTGGATGACGCTGAGCTTGGCATCCGGCAGGTCGTCGATGGTCTTGGCCTGTGCGGTCAGCGTCTTGTTGGCGGCGGCGAACTGCTTGTTGGCGGCCATGATCGGCTCGAGGTTGAGTCCGCCGTTGCCGTCGGACAGGTTGGATTTGAGCAGTGTATTCGCGGCGGTTTTGAGTTGGGGGAGCGTGGTCTGCGCGAAGTCGTCGAGCGTGTCGACGGCCGTGCGGACGGACTTGATGTCGGTGCCGTAGACGGGTGCCTTTTCGGCGATCGTCCACAACGGGTCGGACAGGTCCTGCTTGGCTGCGGCGGTTTCGGTTTGCATGGTGCCGATGATGCCGTCGAGGTTGGTGAGCGACGTCGTCAGGTCGCCGTCCTTGAGCGATTGCGCGGTGCTGATCGCCTTGGTGAGGTGTCCTTTCGCGCTCATCGCGGACCGGTAGAGTTTCAGTCCGGCAGTGCCGGCCGCGGCCGCTGCGGCGAGGACCAGCAGGATGATGACGAGCGCGATCCAGCGGCCGATGTGCCGTTGTTTCGGGATGGCGCGAGCATGTGACGAATTGAATGCGCGATTGCGGGCATGACGTGACGACATGCGACCTCCTCAAGCGATGACGATCTTCTCCGGGCGCTGGTACTGCGGGCGTAATATGTGCACGCATACGCGGAAGGGCGGCCGCCGTACCTAACGGCAACCGCCCTTCCACATTCTGCAATGTCGGCGTCAATCAAGACGCGATCAGTAAGCGCCGTCTCCGCGCAACACTACACCAACGGTCTTGATCAGGATGGCGATATCCGTCATCACCGACCAGTTTTCCACATAATTGACATCCAGGAACTCGGCATCCTCCTGGCTGAGGTCGTTGCGGCCGCCGATCTGCCACGGTCCGGTGATGCCCGGGCGCACGAGCAGTCGCGTCGAATACAGCGACGAGTACTGGTCGACCTCGTACTGGCGCTGCGGGCGCGGGCCGACGAGCGACATGTCGCCGCGCAGCACGTTGATGAACTGCGGGATCTCGTCGATGGAGGTCTTGCGGATGAACTTGCCCACGCGGGTGATGCGCGGGTCGTTCTTCACCTTGAACGTGGCGCCGAGCTCGACGCCGGCGGCCTTGGCCACCTCGGCGTCCATCTTGTCGGCGTCCACGCGCATGGAGCGGATCTTCAGGCAGTGGAACGGCTTGCCGTAGATGCCGATGCGCTCCTGCTTGTAGAACACGGGGCCGCCGTCCTCGAGCTTGATGGCGATGGCCGCGAGGCCGATGAGGATGCCGCCGGGGATGAGCGCGACGAGCGAGCCGAGGATGTCGAGCGTGCGCTTGAGCAGGCGGGTCGTCCACGAGTACTGCGGCAGGTTGGCCGACAGGATCGGCATGGACGGGTTGTTGCGCATCACCAGTCGGCCGCCGCCGAGGTCGGCCACCGAGGCGGACAGCGCCAGCTCCATGTTGGCGGATTCCACGGCCAGCGACAGCGTGCGCATGGTTTCGGAGTCGCGGGTGAGCACGTCTGCGACGAGCACGACGTTCGCGCCGAGATGCTTGGCGGTCTGCGCCAGATGCGAGTTGAGCGTGAGCACGCGCATCGTCTCCTCGTGCTCGTTGCGCGGCGCGAACGGCACGGAGATGAGATGCTGCGGCGCGTCCGGATCGTTCTCGTTGCCGACGCGTTCGATCGGGCAGACTGCGAACGGCGCGTAACCCATCGACAGGCCGTTGTCGGTGCTGAGCTTGTCGATGGTCTTGCAGATGCCGTCCGGCGAGCCGACGATCACGGTCGGATAGTTGTATTCGCCCTTCTTGCGGTTGCGGTGCAGGCTGCGGCGCATGAGCCAGCGTTCGATGATCGTGAAGACGCCGCTGAGGATGCACGACAGGCCGACGAGCCAGCGCGGGTACGGCTGGGCAAAGAAGTAGGCGACGGAGCACAGGACGATGAAGTTGGCCAGCGCGGCGGTCATCAGTTTGGTGTACAGTGCGTAGCCTTCGCCCATGGTGTGCCGCTCGTAGCTCTTGACGAACAGCAGGCACAGCACCCAGACCAGCGCGAACGTAAGACCGGTCTGCACCGAGCCGCCGGCGAGGCTGCCTTCGACGGTGGCGTGTACGTTCGGCAGGATGATCAGCACCAGCGTATAGGCGGCGAGCATCATGACCGCGTCGAGCACGACGAGCGCCGTGTTGTAGACGAACCGCCAACGGGGGATCGAGGAGAACTTCGTCTTGACGTCGCCGGCCTCGGCGTTCGATCCGTAGGTGCCGTCGAAGAACGTGGGTTGCGGTGCCGCGGTGCCGAGAGCCGTGCCGCCGGCATCCTGATCGGCGGTGCCGGGGGCCGTGGCGGTCGCGTCGGTCGGCGCGGTGTGTTGGATGGCGATGGTTCGGGGGGCTCGCATGGGTATCTCCTGCGTGGCCGGCGTTGCCGTGGGCGGTTGCGGTATACCCTGATTCGGCTGCGAGGTTGGCATCACTTCATTCCCTCCCCCCCCTCCACGTAGTCGCGCGGAACGAGGAAGCGTTGTCTTGCGGTTCGACATGCCGAAGGCCCGTACTGCTCGCCGGGCATGTTGAATCCTTACATTTCCACTGTTCACATACTATACGGCGGTGGGGGGATCCGGCTCAAGGGTGGTTCGTTCAGGTAGCGTTCAGCGTATGTTCGGGATCATATGTCGGGCGGGAAAACGGCGGCGAACGGCAGCGCGGCGATTTGTGTTATGCCCTCCATTCCTAGTAAGGTGATTCGGCAGATAGGTTGTGCCCCAGCGACGTGTGCTGGGCGATGATTGAAGGACGGAACGGCATGCATATCATGTTCGTGTGCACGGGCAACATTTGCCGCTCTCCCATGGGCGAGCTGTTGCTGACGCGCTATCTGGCGGGCACGACCGTGCAGGTGTCGAGCGCCGGTACGCGCGGCTTGCCGATGCATCACATCGATCCGTCGAGCGGCCGGCTGATGGACAGCGTCGGCATCGAATCGAGCGGTTTCCGTTCCCGACGCCTGACCCGCAGGATGGCGGAGTCCGCCGACCTGATCCTGTGCTTCGAGAAGGAGCAGCGCAAGGACATCGTCACCTTGGCGCCGACCGCGATCCGCTACACGTTCCTGCTCAACGAGTTCGCGAATATGTGTGAGTATTGTGCACAGAATGGACTGGTGCATGGCCTGACGATCCAGGAGCGACTGCAGTCCGTGATCGAATCCTCGCAGATCATCCGCCCGCTCATCCCCGAGCCGACGAACATCGAGGACCCGCACGGCAAGGAGTTCGCCAAGTTCCGCGTCGCCGCCGACCAGACGAACGCAGCGATCCGCAAGATCCTCACCAGCATGCGCAAGCACTACCGCGTCAACGAGGCCCCGGCGCGTCCCCAGCTTCTCAGTCCCCGTTTCGCTGCGTAGGCTACGGGGTCTGTCTGCGAGCCGGGACCGACCGATCTCATCGCCAGACGTCTGACCGTCGTCGTTCGCTGTTTTCACAGCCCCACCATGTGCGTGCGTTACCATAGGCAACCATGAACGGGGTGTTGAAGAGTACAACGATCGCGGGTCCCGCACATGCCGCACATGACGAGCGCGGTACCGGCGATGGGCTTGCCGCTGACCTGACCATGACCGACCGCGAGATCGCGGCTGTTGCGAACATCAGTGGTCCGAACGCGGCCATCCGTGGTACCGACGGCCGCAGTGCCGCCGGTGATTCCGCGATGTCGTCGGTCTCCGTAATCCGCGACGTGTCCGACATCCTGTTCTTCATGGCGCTGGCGCTGCTCCCGGTCGACGGCACCGTGCTGGGCATTCCGCTGCCATACTGGACGCCACTGTCCCCGTGGTTCTTCCTCGCCTATGCGCTGACGAACTGGCGCGTGCTGCGCTTCACGATGCGCGCGTATCTGCCGTTCTTCCTGTTCCCGCTGCTGCTTATCCTGACGTCGGTCTACGGCTGGCAGACGATCGGCGTGCACCCGGTGGCGGCGGTCAAGTCGATCCTGTCGGTGCTGCTCGGTCTGGCATGCCTTGCATCACTGGATATCGCGCTCGTGCGCAAGCGGTTGCCGTGGCGGCCGGCGGTGACTGTACTCGTGGCGACGTATTGGTTTGCGTTTGCGGTAGGGGTTGTGCAGTTTGTTGCGATACAAATGCATCAGTCTTCTGTAATGACGTATTTTGGCCGAATGATGTACCGTACGTACATTTGGCAGCTTCGTCCGCAGTTCCTGTTCGCGGAGCCCAGCTATATCGGCATGCATCTGTACGGCGTGCTGCTTCCGGTGTATTGGATGACTCGTGACTGTCGTCTGGCGATGCTCATTCCGACGTTCGCGATCGGGGCAATAGCCATGGGTTCCGGCACCCGAATCGTGATCGATTCCGTGGTGGCTCTGTTCTTCTTTATGCTGGCGACGGTGAACTTCCGTAGCAAAAGGGCGACGTGGGGGTTCGTCGGAGGAATGTCGGTGGTCGGCGGCGGCACTGTGATCGCCATGTTCGCCGATCCCCGCCTTAATGCCCTGCTGACCAAAGGACTGCTTGCCGGCGATGCCTCCATGTCCTCTCGCATTTTCCACATGCTCGCCCCCATGTGGTCATGGAAGCATGATCTCCAGCACCTTCTCTTCGGCTGGGGCGCCGGCAACGTCTCCGACGCCGTCCGTACCGGCTACGCCGGCGCTCGCCGTTGGTACGATGCACGTGGTGGAGTCGGCAACAGTGAGATTGACGGCTTAGCCAATCCACCCGCCGACACTTTTACGATGAGCGCCTACACCAGCTTCATCACTGAATTCGGTGTGCTCTGCCTCGCTCTGTTTGCGTTGGCGATACTGATTCATATCGTTCGGCGCCGGGGATGGGATCGCAGAACGGTTTGCTGGCTGCTGTTGGTCGTCTATCTGTATATCCAATTTGAAGCATACGCATTCTACGCATGGCCATTGTTGTTGTGGGGAGGTCTTACTGCATCGCGTCGGCAACCGGATACGGATTGATGTGAATACGACCCGATGGCCTTGCCCGGTTATGGTCGCTATTGTCGTTGTACCGGTTTGGGATAAGATATGCGTATGTCTACAGTAGGGAGAAGTTGTGCTGACCGGTGATACACCTAGAGAAGATCCAGAGGGTGCTGCGTTATCGCGCTTGCCGGCGTATAGCGTGCTCATGAGTGTGTATATCAAGGAAGATCCTGCGTTTTTGGAGGAATCCTTGGCCAGCATGCTCGCTCAGACTGTGCCGCCGGAAGAAATCGTGGTTGTCAAAGATGGCCAGCTCTCCTCAGAATTGGAGTCTGTTCTCAATAAATTCACTGATGCGCATCCGAACTTATTCACCATCGTTGCATATCCCAAGAATCAGGGGCTCGGTTATGCCTTGATGAGCGGAGTACCGCGGTGCCGCAATGAGATTATTGCACGCATGGATTCGGACGATTACGCTTTCCCCACTCGTATGGAGGAAGAGCTTACCGTTATGCGTGACCGTAACCTCGATATGGTCGGTTCGCAGATTGTGGAATTCGTTGAAGATCCGTCCGATCCGGTGGCTACGTCCACATTGCCGGTATCGTTTAGCGATATTGTCGCTTTTTCGAAGAAGCGTAACCCTTTTAGACACCCATCAATGGTGTTCAAGAAGTCCAAGGCACTGGAAGCCGGAAATTACAGTCCGGATTTTCTGTATTTCGAGGACTGGGATTTGTTTAACCGCATGCTGGCCCGAGGATGTAATGCGGAGAATATCGATCACCCGCTGGTAGCTATGCGCGTAAGTGCGGATTTTTACGGACGTCGTGGCGGCCCGGCGTATCTTCCTCATATCTGGAAGTTCAAAACCGCGCAGCTGAGACGTGGATACTTTACCTTCCCCCAATTCCTGACATCAACGATTCCGCATGTGATCGTTTGCCTGGTGCCTAATGGCGTTCGCTCATTCATCTATACCCACCTACTCCGGAAAGGAGCCAAGTGATGGCGCAAATCGACAACCAACCTACTGTTGCTGTGGTAACGTTGCACAATTCTCCCAATTATGGTTCGTGTCTGCAGACCTATGCCACGCAGAAGGTGCTCTCCGACATGGGCGCGGTGCCATCCATCGTCGATTACTATCGGGCGGACGCCATTCCCGAGAATGAAACCGACCGCGCATTGAACGGCCAGGTGGCCAAGAAGATGCCCATCTTCAAAATTCCCGGAGTGAAGGCGCTGGCTCGTATCCCGGTAAGCCGTATGGTCAAGCGTCGGGCCGCCCCATTGAATGCATTCCGTCACAGCAAACTGAATCTGACTTCACGCCCCTATTATTCCATCGAGGAATTGGAAAAGGATCCGCCTCGTGCGGACATTTACTGCACCGGCAGCGATCAGGTATGGAATAGCCTTTGGAACAAGGGGTTTGAGAAGGCGTTCTATCTGACCTTTGCTCCGGAAGGTGCGAAGCGTATTGCCTATGCGGCGAGCATCGGTAAGTCTTCTTTGGAAGACTGGGAGATCAAGCCCATGCGTGAGGCATTGTCGAAATATTCGCACATATCCGTGCGTGAGGCCGAGGCCGCGGAGCTGCTCGATTCCATTGGCATTCATGGCGCAGTGCCCGTGATCGATCCCACTTTGATGTTGGCCAAGGATGACTGGTCGGTTCTGCATAGCGACGATGTGCCGCATGAGCCGTACATTCTGATTTACCAGCTCAACAGGAACCACGAGTTCGATGAGTATGCCCGCAAGCTGTCCGAAAAGCTGGGGCTGCCGTTGTATCGTATCGCGTATGGCGTGAATGAGCGTCGCGCCGGTGTGCATACCATAGTATGCCCCAGTGTCGAACAGTTCGTATCGCTGTTCATGCAGGCGGAGTATGTGGTTACGGATTCCTTCCACGGCACGGCATTCTCGATGAACCTGTCGAAGAAATTTGTGTCCATTAGTCCAGGACGTTTTAGCGGCCGCATTATGAACCTGTTGGAAATGACCGGTGAGACCGGGCAGTATCTGCAGGATTATCGTGACTTCAGCGTGGTTGATAATCCTATCAATTACGAGCATGTTCAGCAGGTCTTTGCCGCCAAGCGAGCTGAAACCCAAGCATTCCTGCACACCGCAATCAATGACTGATTTTTACGCATAAGGAAACGTTCATCATGATTACTGAAATTAAGTCGTATCAAATTATTATTGCCTTGCTTAAGGCACGCGGTATTCGCCACTGTGTACTATCGGCTGGATCCCGCAATGTTCCTTTCGTGCATTCTATTGAGGAGGATCCATTTTTCAAATGCTATTCAGTTGTTGATGAACGTAGCGCCGGATATTTTGCGCTAGGACTTTCTCAGCAGATTCATGAGCCTGTAGTAATTTCTTGTACGTCATCAACGGCGACCTGCAATTATTGGCCGCCCGTTGCTGAGGCATATTATCAAGGTGTTCCCCTGATCGTCCTGACTGGCGATCGTGATGTAGCCATGCTGGGGCAACGCGAGGATCAAATGATCGATCAGGTTGGTATGTACGATCGACATGTGCGTAAGTCGGTGAATCTTCCTGTGGTGAAAACAGAGGATGACTTCATCTACTGCCAGCGTTTAGTGAACGAGGCATTGCTTGAACTTGACCATGATGGGCAGACCGGTCCGGTCCATATCAACGTGCCGATGAAATGGTACAGCACGTCGTTCCCAGTACATGAACTGCCTAAGGTCACTTGCATTGAGCGTCTTGGGCATGAGACCTCGTCTACGAAATGGGAAGAGAAGGTTCGCAAGCTGCAACATGCAAAGCGCATTCTTGTTGTCTGCGGACAATCAAGCTATGTCTCGGATGAGCAGAAGAAGCAGATGACCAGATTCTTCCGCAAGTTTAATTGCTCTATTTCGATGGAGTATATGTCGAATGTTGAATGTGAAGGTGCGATTAATACTTCCGTATGCTTTGACTCCAGATTTATTTCCGATAAAAAGGCGGATGAGCTGCTTCCTGATATCGTAATTTCATATGGTGGCAATGTGATGCAAGGGGTGAAATCCGACCTGTGCAAGCATGCTGGGCAGTTTGAGCATTGGCTCATTCAGGAGGATGGTCATGTTTGTGATTTGTTCAAGAGCCTGACCACTATATTTGAGTGCACCCCAGAATACTTCTTCCGTTTCTTCAATGGAATGGCAGGAAATGATAGTCATAATGATCTTGAATACCATCATCAGATTGAACAATATGCACAGAGTGTGAAATATCCTGAAGAATTTCCCTGGTCTAATATTTATGCGGTACAACATGTTGTTACGCAGGTGCCTTCTGGTTCTATCATTCATATGAGTATCAACAATGCGATTCGGCTTACGAATTTCTTCAAATTGCAGCCAGATGTCAAAACGTATGCGAATATCGGCACAGACGGCATTGACGGCTGCCTTTCATCATTCCTTGGGCAAGCGGTTGTTCTTGATAGACCTGCCTATCTTATGATTGGTGATCTTGCATTTTTCTATGACATGAATGCACTGCGTATCCGTCATATTGGTAGCAACGTCCGCATCATGTTGCTGAATAACCACGGTGGTGAGGAATTTTACTACAACGGCATGTACCAAAACAAGGCCAGTGATCTCCATACGACGGCGCGTCACAATACCACCGCCAAAGGGTGGGCGGAGTCCTGTGGATTCAAGTATTTGACGGCATCTGACAAGACGTCTTACGATAAGGTACTTCCCGAGTTTATGACTGCTGAATCTGACAAGCCTATTTTCTTTGAAGTATTTAGTGAGATGAGCACAGATTCGAAAGCTATCTATGATTTCTACAATCTGAGTCGGCCTCGTGATTTGTTTTCTGATATGAAACGCGAGGCAAAAGAGATTGTTAAGTCCACTATTGGCAAGGAAACTGCAGTCAAGGTAGCGGACAAACTAGGTATTAAGTTGAAGTAGGAAGGGATAACAGGTCAGTGCAGGAAGCTATTTGAAGAGACTGAGCTAGCGAGTTGTACTTATGGAATACAATCAGATTCGAGTTTTAGAGGTTGTTCCATCATTGAGCAGAGCGGCGGGTGTGGCGCGTTTCGCGTACAATATGGCTCTATATCATGACGAACAACGCGTACATTATGATTTCTTGCATCACGCCATTATAAATGGTCAAATGATGCACGAGAAAACGTATGATCAAGATTTGCTTCAGCGTGGATCAAAGGTCTATACGGTTAACTATGCAGGCGCTGGTTTTTTGCGCTTTGTGAAAGAGGTTGGAGCTTTCTTTAAACAACATGGGTCTGAATATGACATCGTGCATTGCCAAATGCCTAATTCAGCCTTTTGCGTTTTACGTGATGCCAAAAAAGCGGGTATCAAGCACCGCGTTCTTCATAGCCATTTGAATAATAGCTCTGATAAGTTCTTGCACCGTGTGCGGAACATGCCATTGAACGCCATTGGTAAGTTATATGCGACGGATCGGTTGGCGTGTTCCGAAGATGCTGGTAGGTTCCTTTTTGGGAATAAACCTTTTACCGTCATTCGTAACGGAATCCCGATTGAACAGTTTGCTTATAACCCTGATCGATCGAATCGGTTGCGGGCGGAGTTGGGAATCGGGCTGGACGATCCAGTGATTGGCTGTGTCGGACGAATGGTCAAGCAGAAGAATTACCCATTTGCGGTAAAGGTGTTTGCACAATTTTTGAATCGGCGTCCTGATGCCAAATTGGTGTTTATCGGCGATGGCACCGATCGTGCTGAACTTGAACAGGTAATTCATGATGAAGGTGTAGCTGCATCGGTTTTGCTACTGGGCGTTCGAGAAGATATAGATCAATTATATTCAATGTTCGACGTCTTTTTCATGCCATCACTGTATGAGGGACTTCCGGTGTCATGCGTAGAAGCACAAGCTGCTGGTCTCCCTTGCGTATATTCTATGGATGTACCGCATGAGTCGGATATCACAGGTACCGGCACGTTTGTCGATCGATCCGCTGACTTATCGGAATGGGTCAAGGCACTGGATCAGGCATCGCAGGAAAATCGGTTGGTGCAAAACCCTCGTTTACTTGCTGAACGCGGATACTCGGTCAAGGATAATGCCGAAGTGCTTATGCAGTATTATGAACATTTGATGGCAGACGGGCAATGATTGGATGGTAGGCAAATGAATCTATTGGATGTAAAAATAAGGCCATCCTTTTTCTATTATCTATGTTTTACCTTATATGCGATTTCTAATGCATTGACTTTAACAAACTTTCGAAATATTGAAAACTTGTATATTTATCCTGTTTATCTATATGTTAGAGTATTCTGTGCGATTGTTTTATTTATAATAATTTTTTCAGATTCTCAGATACGATTAAAATTATTTTTTTTATGGCCTTTATTTATTCTCTTAGGATTATCGACTTACTACTCTGGTAGCTGGAATTTCTTATTGCTTGTTCTTTTTGCTGTTGCTTCCAATGATGTCGATATAAAAAGACTCGCTCGTTTTGTTGTCGTAATATATAGCTTGATTCTTGCTGTGACATCGATAAGTTCAAAAATTGGTCTCATTCCCTCTTATCCTATCGTTGGGGATGGGGGACTGGTTCGTGATCCAATGGGTTTCACTCATCCGAACACGTTCTCCGCTTTTGTGGTAGTGGTTTGTTGTGCCTTCGCGATATTAAGATTCCGAAAGTTTGAGATAGTTGATGCGCTAGTTTATCTATTCGGATTTTCTCTCTGCTGGATTATTGCGTATTCCAGAACTTCTTCTATTTGCATTATATTTATATGTTTTGTATCATTCTTGTTTTCCATAGGTAAGACAGAACGTTTCTTCAAAAATATCTATTCTTCTATTTCAGTTATTTTTCTTGCAGAATGTGTTGCTTCGCTGTATCTAATGGTTTATTTTAATAGTGGCTCTCAATGGATGAATATGCTCAATAGAGCACTTTCTGGAAGGTTGGATTTAGCAAATTATTTTTATACGAATTTCGGTGTTCTTCCATTCGGCTTGGACTATTCAAAAATTGTTATTGATTATAATGGCTATACATCATTCGTTGTTGATAATGCTTTTTGTCATTTAATGTTAGAATCTGGATATATTGTTGCGGTATTCTTTTATGCGATGTATTTCTATACACTTTTGAGGACGAAGGAGCGTTCCATATATACTTACGGGATGCTTTTATACGTTCCGGTAGCATTTTGTGAGACCTCTGCCTTTCTGGTTTGCTTTAATTTTTCGTTAATAGCTATGTTCAGGTTGTCCAAAGGCTCTTTGAAAAACGTTAGTGAAAGATCATTCGTATGAAAACATTATTATCCATAATAGTTCCCGTATACAATACAGCATTACCCTTATTGGAAAAATGTCTTGATCCATTCACTAGGTATGACGATTCCCGTATTGAATTGATAATAGTAGATGACGGATCAAATGAGCAAACGGCTAAATTTCTTGACAATATAGAATTTGCCTGTTCCTCCAAGATTATTCATGTGGAAAATGGTGGTCAGAATCATGCAAGAAATATTGGAATCTCGAAGGCTTCTGGTAAGTTTGTTGGGTTCCTTGATAGCGATGATTCTGTTGATCTCATTGTTTTGGATCAGATGTTAAATGACAATTTATGGAACAATGATATCATTGTATACTGCGCGAGTATTGTCAACAGCCGTGGTGACATTGTTGGCCAAATGTGTAAGACAAATTCTGTATCTAAAAGAGAATATATAAGAAATTGTGCGGAATTATGGCTTCAGTTTATAAGACTAGATTTTCTAAAAGATAATGGTGGGCTATTCCTTTTCGAAGGACAGTGTATTGGGGAGGATCTTGCGACCATTCTACCTTTAGTTATCAAGGCTAGATACATAGCTTATACGAATTATGCTCTGTATCGCTATACGAAACATCAGGGTAGTGTCATCCATTCATTGGATTCTGATTCGCGTCTGTCCGTTCTAACAGCTTTCAACCGCCTACTGTCAGTTCTTACCGATGACGAATTTAGGGAGTTTCATGATGAAATTGAGTGGCAGGTAATTAATCATATTCTTAATTATGAAACTCGTTTTCAGCTCTCTTTCGGGAGAAGGGGTCTACATAGTGTACAGACGATGAGAGGGTGGGTTGAGGCTAGATTCCCAAATTGGAAATTTAACCCTTATATTAAGCAAGAGATTTCAAAACAAGGGTTGCGTCTAAGAATAGCGTTAAATCAAAATTATATATTGCTGATGGTTTTACAGTATTTTAATTATCTGTTCCGTCGCTGATTTGTTTGTTGTATATACTGTTGGGAGTGACATGATAATAACTAAGAATGACTTGAAGGATTATCTAAGGGAAGATCGCAGAGTTCAGCCACCAAGTAACCTTCTTATAAAGAGATTATTTGATCGCATCTATAAGATTAAAACATTGATGAGAATATGTGAATATCATAAGAATAATATGAAAGGAAATATTTATCATACTATTTTATTTTATTTTTTCTATACCTTGTATCTTAGGGTTGAACATGCTTGCTGTTCCGATATTGGTCTAAATGTCTTTGATAAAGGGCTTGTAATCTGGCATCCGGAGAGAATTATTGTTAATTCAAATGCCAAAGTTGGTCGTCACTGTAGCCTATCTAGTGGAGTTGTGATTGCCCAGGCGCACGATAAGAGTCCAATTATCGGCAATGAAGTAGAGTTTATGATCGACAGTAGTGCATTAGGAGATATTGTTATTGCGGATCATGTGCGTATTGGAGCTAAGGCTTTAGTTATTAAGGACATTGAGGAGCGGAATACTACTTGGGCTGGTTTGCCGGCGAAAAAGATTAGCGATAAAGGTACGGTTGAAACCCCTGTGCCTATCCCCTGATACGTATTCCTGATTTTACCGGTAATTTATAAGGTTGTATGTAATGGCTCTTAAGACTAAACGTTCGGATATTGTTTGGAATTATGTTGGCACGATTGTTTCGATGACCAGCGGCTTCATATTGCTTCCACTCCTGATGAGATTCCTTTCCGGTGATGAATTGGGATTATGGTATGTGTATATAGCCATTGCTAACTTAGCAATGCTTTTTGAATTTGGCTTTACTCCCACTTTTTCTCGCAACATTGTATATGTCATTAGCGGTGCTCGTGTTCTTAGCGCTACTGGACGAACATCCTCGATAGGTGCAAGCATCGATTGGCATTTGTTGAACACTGTTATACGTGCATCTAAACTTATATATGGTGCTATCGCGGGTATTGCTCTCATTTTGTTGTCTACTGTAGGTACGGCTTATATTGCCTTTATCACCGGTGATGTTCAGGGAGGTGGTCATTGGGCTGCTTGGATATTGTTTTGTATGGCGACCTTCTTCAATTTGTACTTTTTGTACTCCATAGCTAGTTTGCGTGGTTACGGTGATGTTGCTGGCGAGAATCAAGCCAAAACAATCTCCAAAATAATGCAACTCATAATTAGCGGTATTTTGCTTGTTCTAGGGTATGGCCTTTTGGGTGCGTCCATCGGGTATTTTGCTAACGCGTTGGTGCTACGCGGCTATGCTATCGTTCGTATGCGGAAGCATAAGGACATTGAGATCGGGAGGTCTAACGACCATAGCTGTATTTCTTTTAGGGAAATAACGTCTGTTTTAGGAACTATATCGCATCTTGCTTGGCGCGATGGTTTGGTGGGGCTCGCGACATATGCATCTACACAGGCAACCTCTATTCTTTGTTCTATTTTTCTATCGCTCGAACAGACCGGCACATATTCAGTACTGCTTCAGCTGGGGACAGCGATATGTAATTTTGCTGCGGCATATCCGCGATCTTTTTTCCCGGCTATGCAATCGGCATATGCGGAAGCCGACGTGAATAAGCAACGGTCCATTATTTCTTCCGGAATCGTCACTTATTGGATTATGTTTTTGCTTGGGACGATTGGTGTGATGGCAGTGATTCTCCCCTTGCTGCCATTACTTAAGCCCGGGATAAAGGTTGATTATATATTATTTGCTGTGTTATGTTTGTATCTTTCCTTGCTGCAGCAACATTCCATTTTCTGCAATTATATTATTAGCATGAATGAAATTCCCTATATGCGTGGTTTTATAACTGCCGCCGTTCTTGGATGTGTGTTTGTTTGTATTTTTTGCGGACCTCTTCATATGGGTGAATGGGGTCTTGTAATTGGCCAAGCCTTTTCGCAAATTATTTATAATAATTGGAAATGGCCCCATTATCTTTGCAAGAAAATGGGAATTTCATATATCAATCTTTGGACAAATGGATTATCGTTTTGGAGGATGCGCTTGACGAAATTCATCGGCAAATAGGTCCGTCCCATGTTCGGCCACATGTGGTATGTGCTAAAATGCATATAATACTGGTCTGTTTTAATATGGTGTATTGTCATTGAAAGGCATGATCGGTAGATTGTTATCATCATCGAGAGATGAAGGTGTCTAATGGGATCTAGTAATAAATGGCATCGGTGCATAACTCGCATCATTGCTGTTGCAGCGGGTACCGCTACATTGTTGGGAGCAGGGGCAATTGTCTCTACTTCGTCTGCGAATGAGACGCAATTTCAATCTGCTGCTCAGGTTTTTAAGCTGTACAACGAAAGTTCTGCGAATAACGCTAAAATTTTTTGGCGTAGTGTGTCGGGAGCTGATAAATACTTGGTGTATCGCGTTTCCGCGAGCGGGAGAAAGCTCGTAGGTTCGACATCTGGTACCAGCATCGATGATT
Organism: Bifidobacterium ramosum; assembly: GCF_009299505.1. GTDB lineage: Bacteria > Actinomycetota > Actinomycetes > Actinomycetales > Bifidobacteriaceae > Bifidobacterium > Bifidobacterium ramosum. The sequence continues at coordinate 144,443 of NZ_WBSM01000010.1, forward strand.
ATGGTTTGTCTGTCGGGACGTCCGTTACATACGATGTAGTCGCATATGCAAACGGTAAAAGCTTGGGGACTGCCACTTCTAACACTGTTTCCACTTTCACCCCGACGAACATTTCTACGAAGCACGATAATGTGACTCCGCCCAAAATGAATGCGGATTCAATGGCGCAGATCACTGCTCCATATTATGATTCGCAGCTATTAGACGCGAATACGACACCAATCAACAATGGTGGTTATAAATTTATTCGTGGCGATGCTTGCCCCAGCACTGATCAGCTTGCGAAGTATTGGTCCATTCGTAATCCAAGGAAAATTGACCAAAGACGCTCTTGGATCCAGATGAAGACCACTACTGCACAGGGCGTAAGTTCGGTTTATCTCAACCAGTCTACGACATGGGATTTCACTGCGCAGATTGATGACTCTGAGCATCCCGCCTATTTCCAGTGCCATACGGATGAACGCATTAAAGATGTGAAGACCGGAAAGGCGTGGGAGCTTGACAACAGCCGTCTTGAAGGCACCACTGAGATAAAGCGTTCCTCCGATGGTCATGCTTTCTTTTACGCTCATTTGGAGGGTAATGGCGGATATGATCGTGCCGCCTTGCTGTTGGTCGATATCGATCCGGATAAAGGTGTGGTAAATACCTATGCGGATCGTCCGTTGGGTCTTGATGTGCGTGATTTGACCTCATATGTTGAGGGTAAAACCATGTACATTACCGCTGCTACCAATAACAATAAAGATGTGGCTATTATCAAGCTGAACAGCGACTGGAGCGCTCCCGAAAGTCTTGTTGCTACGGTGCTTAAGGGCAAGCGCAGGGAGGCTCCAAGAATATACAAGATCGGTGATTACTATTACTTGTATAGTTCCGCGACAATGGGGGCTTACCCATCTCAGACTAAGTACATGTTCTCGAAGAATCTATCGAGCGGCTGGTCTGACTTGATTAATTTGGGTAACGCCACCGCAAGTGACGGGCAGTTCCGTTGGCTGCGAACGGATTCCGGTACGAAACGTACTACATATACGGAAGTTGTCAGCCACTGGGGAGCTAATCGTATAGCGAAAACTTACCTAGGTAATGTTGTGCGTCTTAATCCGATTGCCATCAATGGGACGTATCAGGCTGCTTCATGGTATCCAGAGGTCGATATTGATGACGTCTATGGTGCAGTGCCTGTGCAAAACGGCAAGAATATCTCCTACGGGCTCACCGTCGCTGATTCTGAGAACGGCAATACGAAGCTATTGACGGATGGCAGCGATTCTGAGGACGCCCCTGCTGTTAATCATTCGAAGAAGCCATATACGGTGACCATCGATTTGGGAACCGTGGGCAAGGTCAAGGAAGTTGATTTCAGCTCACGTGTCATTCAGGATCCGATTACTTATAACAAGTACAGGATTTCCGTCTCCACCGATGGAAAAACATATACTGATGTTGCAAACGGTAGCTCCAGTCATTTTTCCGGTTTCATTCCGAATAGAATTGATGATTCCCAATCGGCCCGATATGTTCGTCTGACCATGCTCGATTGGCCTATCGTGCAGGGATCTGGCTCTATATATAACCCAGCAAAGGAAGGTCTCTTCGAGATTTCCGTATATGGCAGCATCCCTCAGGACACTACCAAGCCGGTGTTCTCCGGTGTGGGTAATGCCAGTATCACGAGTGGCACGAAGTTCGATCCGAGGGCTGGCGTAACCGCCAGGGACGACCGTGACGGGGACCTGACCAGCTCTATCAAGGTCAGTGGAAGCGTCAACACCGCCAAGGCCGGCACTTATACGCTGACCTATACCGTTTCCGACCGGGCCGGTAACACCGCCACCGTGACTCGTAAGATTACGGTGACTTCTGCGCCTGCACCGCAGACCAAGTACGCCGTGAAGTTTGACTCGAACGGTGGCTCGTCCGTGGCATCACAGTCGGTGACGAAGGGCGCGAAGGCAACCCAGCCGAAGGCCCCGACCCGTTCCGGCTACACGTTCAACGGCTGGTACACCGCGAAGACCGGTGGATCGAAGTACGACTTCAACAAGGCCGTAAACGCCAACCTCACCTTGTATGCCCAGTGGTCGAAGAACCAGCAGCCTTCGGCGAAGATCACGTTTAAGGACGTGAACACGAAGACTCCGCACGCGGACGACATCAACTGGCTCGCATCCACCGGTATCTCTACCGGTTGGAAGGAGTCGGATGGTTCCTACACGTTCCGTGGCATGAATTCGGTGAAGCGTCAGGACATGGCCGCGTTCCTGTATCGACTGGCCGGCAGCCCCGCGTTCGACGAGACCAAGGCGAAGAACCCGTTCAAGGATGTGAACGCGAAGACACCTCACTACAAGGAGATTCTATGGCTCTCGTCGACTGGTATCTCTACCGGTTGGAAGGAGTCGGATGGTTCCTACACGTTCCGTGGCATGAATTCGGTGAAGCGTCAGGACATGGCCGCATTCCTCCACCGGTTCGCGACCCACATGAATGCGAAGCCGACTTTAGGCAAGGTTGTCTCCTTCCGGGACGTGAACGCGAAGACCCCACATGCGGATGACATCAACTGGCTCGCCCGTACCGGTGTGACCGCAGGATGGACCGAAAAGGATGGCTCCAAGACGTTCCGTGGCATGAACGACGTGGTGCGTCAGGATATGGCTGCCTTCCTCCACCGCATGAAGACCAATGTAACTAAGTAATCACATTTGTCTTCTTTCTGAGGGGCTGTGGATGGTGCTTCTTTTGCGGGAGCATCAGCCACAGCCCTTTTGCTTTTGCGGTATGGAGTCGTAACCGGCGGCGTTTCTCCAATGAGGAGAGCGGCTCGATACGCTGCTTGGTCGGAGACGTTTTTGTCGCGCAGCGTGCTTTAGGCGACCGAATTCCTGCTGAAACCGGCGCGGCAAAGTCGTGCCGACTCTTTGCCGACTTTGGTGACGAGTTCGGGGTGTGGTGATAAATTGGGCAGATACTAAGTCGTGATATCGGAAGATGGAGAAGTCGTTGACTATCGGAGATCTGTTCCAAATACTGCGAAAGCACCTCGTATCGGTGATCATCTCGTTCGTGGTGGTGTTCGCAGCCGTTGCCGCGTATACGTTCCTGGCCCCGCCGAAGTACACGGCGACGTCCGAGCTGTTCGCCACCTATTCCGGGCAGTCCGATTCGGCGTCGCTGAGCACGTCCGAAATCAGCTCGGGCGCGTCTTACCTGTCCACGCAGATCAAGACGTATCCGCAGCTGGTGAAGACCGAGGCTGTGCTGGATCCGGTCATCAATGAGCTCGGACTGGACATGGACTCCGACACACTCGCTGAAGTGGTCACCGCGACCAACCCGAGCAACACGTTCATGGTCGACATTTCCGTCGAGGTCGGCGATCCGCAGCAGGCATCCGACATCGCGAACAGCGTCGCGCAGAACCTGTCGAAGCAGATCTCGTCGTCGCTGTACACCGGTGACAGCCAGAAGTCGCCGATCAAGCTCACCGTCGTCAAGAAGGCTCGTGTTCCCGAATCGCCGAGCTCGCCGAAGGTGCCGCTGTATCTGGCCGCTGGCGTGGTGCTGGGCATCATCGTGGCCGTCGGCGTCGCGCTGCTGCGCGACATCCTGAACACCAAGGTCGATACGTCGGATGACGTGCGCGATCTGACGCACTCCTCATCCATTGGCAGCATCCCGGACGACGAGTCCCTGGACGACACCCGTCCGGCCATCGTCGCGCAGCCGAACGGCGTCATCGCCGAAGAATACCGACGCGTGCGCGCGAACCTCGACTTCCTGCGCTCCGGCGAGCAGTCCGGCGGCCGTCTCATCGTTATCACGTCCACCGATCCGTCCGAAGGCAAGACCACCACGTCCGTCAACACGGCCGTGGCCCTCGCCGAGGACGGCAAGAGCGTGTTGCTCATCGACGCCGATCTGCGCCACCCGTCCGTCGCACACAAGCTCGGTCTGGAAGGCCACGTCGGCCTGTCGCATATCCTGTCCGGTCAGGCGTCGCCGCTCGAGGTCGTGCAGCAGTACTGGAAGCCGAACCTGCACGTGCTGCCTGCCGGCAAGCGCCCGGCCAGCGCCAGCATCCTGCTCAACTCCGATCTCATGCGCGAACTCGTCGAACAGGCGCTGACGCAGTACGACTATGTGATCATCGACACCACGCCGCTGTCGGTGTCGAGCGACGCGACGATCTTCGGCCGTATGGCCGGCGGTCTGGTGCTCGTGGTCGGCAAGGGCGTCGTCGAAAAGAAGGAGCTCGCGTCGATGGCGGAGTCGCTGAAGACTGCCGAAGTGCCGATTCTCGGCTTCATCTTCAACTTCGCCGACGCGAAGAAGATGCATTCGAGCAACTACTACTATTACGAGGATGCGCCGGCGGGCAAGCGCGGCGGCAAGAAGAGCCACCGCCGTCACCGGTAAATGCCGGTAAGCACCCGATTGGATCGGTACTTACTGGTAAAGAATCTCCGGTAGACACCGGGACGATCTCTGATAACGGACATACAGTCGATCAAGATGATGAAATCGGCTGTATGTCCGTTTTTTGTATTCGCGGTGGATGGCGTGATTCTTTCCTGTGATCTACGCGTGTGATTGATGTGTCGGGTGCGGCTGACGTGCGTGGCGCTGCTGGTTGTTTGTTGTTGTGTTTGTTTGTTGGCTGGTTGTGTGTTGTTGTGTGTTGTTCGACACGCCGGTGTTGGTGGTTTTTTGGGTTGGTTGGGTTGGTGTTGTGTGGTGGTGTGGGTGGGTTTTTGCTGGTTTTTGGGTGTTTGCGACACGCCGATGGATGGTAGTGTTTGCAGTGGTTTTGGGGTGGTTGGTTTGGGTTGGGTTTGCGTTGGTGGCGGGGGTGGTGTAAGTTATTCACTCGCTGCCGCTGAGCGGTCCGGTTCCTTCCGGTTGGACGGGTTCCGGGTTCTGGTTCGGCGTGTGGTGGTGGTTTGAGAACTCAAGAGCGTGTTTGTACTACTTTTTAGAGTCAATGTTTTGATTGCCAGTCCGCTTGCCTCCTCTGGCCGTTTCGGCCGGGGGTTCTGCGAGAGCAGGTGATGGTGAGCGGGGTTTTTGTGCGAACGTCCTTCCTTATAGGATGTTCCGTCAATATGTATTGAGAGTCATCTGTCGATGCTCTTTCATGAGTTTTTTGTGGAGGGTTCGATTCTGGCTCAGGATGAACGCTGGCGGCGTGCTTAACACATGCAAGTCGAACGGGATCCGACCAGCTTGCTGGTTGGTGAGAGTGGCGAACGGGTGAGTAATGCGTGAC
>NZ_WBSM01000011.1 GCF_009299505.1 Bifidobacterium ramosum
CGCACTGCGCGTACGGCTGATGACCCGCGCGGCGCGGCTCGACATGACGCCTGATCTCGATCCGATCGCCGTGCTGCGCGAGTACCGCGACGTGTTCCGTGAGGCGTACGTGACGGTGAAGGGGCCGTCGGTGGGCGGCACGCGGTACGAGGCGGAACGCGAGATCGATTCGCGGATCGCGGCGGAGCTGATGATGCGCGGCGGCGCGCCGATCATCAAGAACCGGTATTCGGTGTGGCTGGACGAGGATGGCTGGAGCATCGACGTGTTCGGTGGGGCGAATGCGCCGCTGATCGTCGCGGAGGCGGAGCGCAGCGGTCCGGTGACGAATCTGAGCATTCCGAAGTTCTGCGTGACGGAGATCACCGATCAGGTGCGGTTCAGCAACGACGGGTTGGCCGGTCGCCCGTTCCGCGAATGGCAGGACGATTTCGAGCGCGAGCTTGCCGCCAACGGTCCGCAGTTCCAACAACTGTTCGGTAAGAACCGTATGATCTGACGGCCGTCGCACGCGACATGTTGCGGCATGTCACTAAAGGCTTCACCGCACGGATCCATCGAGATCGCCATAACTACAACGGACATACAGCCGATTACGTACCCCGAATCGGCTGTATGTCCGTTGTAGTTATGTCATACGACTGCTGACGTGACCGTACAACCGTACGTCAGTACAGCAACTGCAAGCCAGTACGACTGCCGCGGCAGGTCAGTACATCAGCGTGGCCAGACGACGACGCGCGCGCTTGAGTCGCTCGTCGGTCGGCTCCGGAATGGCGAAGTACTCGAGCAGACGCTTGCGGACCGGCTCGAGATCGGCCTTGTGCCCGGCGGCAAGATAGTCGAGCAGACGGTCGAACGCGTCGGCGATCTGCCCGCCGATCATGTCGATGTCGGCGACGGCGAGCTGCGCGTCCACGTCGTCCGGATGCGCGGCCGCGGCGGCGCGCACCTCGCGCACATCGGCGGTCGCGGAGCGGGCCAGCAGCAGCGCCTTGGAGCGTTCACGCGCGGCGATCGCGTCGTTCGGGTTGGATTCGAGCACCTTGGCATACGCGGCGGCGGCACCGGAGTAGTCGCCAGCCTGTGCGAGCTGGTGCGCTTCGGCGTGCTCGGGCGGGATCTGCGTGGCCGGGTCGGGCGTGCCTGCGCCGGCGTCGTTGGCGGACGGATCGCCGGAGTACGGCGCGGTGCCGGTCACGCCGGCCTGCTGTGCGGCCTGGATGAGCTTGGGGATGACCTGATCAGTGATCTGCTTGAGTTCGTCGTCGGACGGCAGGCCTTCGAGGATCGGCATCGGACGGCCGCCGATGAGCGCGAACAACGCCGGTGCGCCCTGCACCTGGAACGCCTGCGCGATGGACGGGCTGGACGCGATGTCGATGCGGCTGAGCTGGATCTGACCGTTGAGCTTGTTGACCGCGTCGCCGAGCGCGCGGGCCATGGGGAACAGACGATCGTCGGTGGGCACCCACAGCAGCAGCAGGATGGGGAACGTGGCCGAGGTCTGGACCATGGCCTGGAACGTGTTTTCGCTGGTATCGATCACGTAGCCACCGGCCGCGGGGGCGCCGCCGGCCTGCCCTGGCTCGGCCTTCACCTGATGCTTGAGCGCCTCCAGATCCACGGCTCCTGCCAACGAGACTCCGGGATGAAACTCCTGCTGTTCTGCCATCGTGCCTCCAAACTGTGCGCGCATACCGCCGCGGCGGCCTTTGTTACCGAAACACCACTATAGTTCCCGCCCGCCTGCCGCACGAGTTCGCGCACCGAGAAGCCTGACGCCCATCCCTCTAACGGGCATACTCGACGCGCGCGATACCGCCGAGTCCTACCGCGGAATGCCCCTGCTCCATCCCCTGCCCCTGCCCCTAACGGACATACAGCCGATTTTGAGGGTGAAATCGGCTGTATGTCCGTTAGGGAATGGAGCCATACCAACGATGGAACGCCGGGACACCGAAACACACTGAATCACTGGAACACGTTCCCTACGATCATCACCCCAACCTCAACGGACATACAGCCGATACCGAGCAAAATCGGCTGTATGTCCGGTGAGAGGGCAGAAAACCAGAAGGTAGCGTCGCACAACATCTCGCACAACGAGCGTCGCACGACGTTCCGTCACACGACACATCACGCAACGCCCGCCACCCGGCGCCCGTCACGCGATCATTTGACCGCTTCGACCTTGACGACCTGCCGATCCGCGCCCACCGCGGTGATCTGCTTGCCGGAATCCTTGGACGGCACGTAGATCGCGACGACGATGGTGTATGTGGCCTTGAGCGAGCTGGTGGCCTTGGTATCGCCGAACAGCACGCGCTCGTCGTCGGAGGCGGGCAGCGACTCGCGCCCCTCGCCGGCCTGACGCACCCACTCGTGGTTGATCTGCGCGACGACGAGGTCGCCGCCGTCGGTGGAACGCATCACGTGGATGGCCCCGTCCACCGGCGTGAAGGTCTGCTGCTGGGTGCCCTTGTTCGCCTCGATGCCGGTCTGCACCTGCTGGGTGGTTTCGGTGAGCTTCTGGCGCAGCTGGTCGTCGGCCACCTTCGACGCGTACTGGCTTTTCGCGCCGTTGGCGAGCACGTCGGCGTATTCCTTGACGGCCTCCTCGGGCGTGGCGACGAGCCCGTTGTCCTTCGCGTCGCCCATCTGCGAACCGATCTTGGGCACGGCGAAGCTGGGCATCTGCACGCCGGAGAAGAGGCGGACCATGGCCCACAGCTTGTAGTTCTCGCGCGCCGAGTTCTGGATCATGACGAGCAGTCGCTTGGACTGCTGGTCCTCGGTGGTCGTGGTGATCGAGAAGATGGAGCGCGGCCAACCGGAGTCGGTGGGGATGACGGTCTGCGCGATGTCGCCCGGGATGGTGGCGAGCGGATCGAGCGAGCCGGTCTGCGAGATGCGGATGCGGCTGGCATAGATGTCGTATGCCGGCCCGGTGACGCGGGCGTCGAGTCCGTCGGTTTTCTTGGCGTCGCCGGCGTTGTTGTACGCATCGAGGATGGCCTTGCGGATGGCCGCCTCCTGCGTTTCGGTGAGGTCCGGCGTGGCCGTGGCGGCGGTCGTCGACGCGTCGCTACCCGACGGCGTGGGGATGCGGCCTTCGCATGCGGTAAGCGGCAACGTCACGGCGAGCGTGAGCGTCGCCGCGGCGATGGTTTTGATGGTCTTCGTCATTGGTGCGCCTCCTCGCCGTCGTCGTCGCTGGTCTCCTGCGCGAGTCGCGCGAAGTACGCCTGCAGTTCGTCGGGGGTGATCACGGATGTGGCTTCGTCGTTGCCGGATGGCTGCTCGGCGGACGTATCGCCGGCGACGGCGGACGGCTGCGCATCGGCAGTGTGATCGTTGACATGATCGGTATGATCGTCGTGATCGGCGGCGTTGGCCGCGACCTGATCGGCGACGAGGTTGCGTGCCGACGGATCGATGATGGTCGGCTGCGACGGATCGGACAGCGACGGGAACGCCATCGACACGTCGTGCGAGCCGGTCGTGTCATCCGGCACGGCGGCGGACGGCACGTCAGAGGACGTCGTCGCGACGGATTCCGTCGCTGCGCCCGGCCGATGCGCGGCGTGACGGCTGCGCTTGCGTTTCGGCTTGCCGCTCGGCTTGAACGCCGATAGGCTGCCGCTCAGCGCCTCGGCGACGCTGACCTCCTCATGCACGACGCTTTCCACGATGCGCTTACGCCGTTTGTGCGGCGGCATCGCGAACAGCGACGCGGTCAGGATCGCCATGATGACGAGCAGCCCGCCCGCGAAGTAGAACGGCATCGCGAAGTCGGGCAGCACGTCGCGCACCCAGTGCAGCGTGACCGTCGCGTCGGACTTCGCGCCCAGATCGATGATCGCCATGGTCGAGGCGTTCTCGGTTTCGGTCGACAGTTTCGCACTGCCCTTGCCGCACTCGACCTTGCTCCACATATCGGAGTCACGGAACGCAACCGCGCCGGACTGGTCGTCAGACGAGTCGGACGACGCATCGGACGACGACTTCGACGTGAACGTTTCCGTCGACAGCGTACTCCAGTCATGCAGTCCGGTGACGCGTACGTACGACTCCCCCGCGACCCAGCCGTTCACGTCCTTGCCGGAGCCGAGCGCGACGCACACGTCGTCGCTCCCCGACGATTCGACGGTCAGTTCGACCTGCTGATCGACCAACGGCAGCACGCCGGGATCGGTGGCGATGTACTGCGTGCCCTCGATACGCGTCGACGCGGCGATGCTGCGGCTTGGCTTCCATACGGTTGCGTTCAGTATGCCCAGCACGATGCACGTGACGGCCAGCATGCCGAGGATCGGCGTGACCAGGCCGCGCATGATCCACACGCGGCGGGCGGCCGACTTGTCCGTCTCAGAGCCCTTCTCGCTGCGCGGATGGACGCGCCGGGATTTTCGTTCGTTCACAGTCATAGCCATCCCATTCTACAATCCGCCGCGCGACCGCCCCAAGCCCCCATGGCCATCATCACCGATTCCCCGCGCCAGCGTTGCCATCCGTAGGTTACCCACGTTGCCATCCGTAGGTTACCCACCCAACCGTCCGCATCACCGACCGTGCAGCCGTACAGCCGCCACCCGCCACGCGATCAAGGTTTGCCGCTACTGTAGACACCATGCGTAACAACATCTCCCAGCAGATCCTCGCCGGCGTGTGTGCGCTCGGCATGTGCCTGACGCTCACCGCCTGCGGCAACTCGTCGAACGCGTCGTCCGGCGACTCGAAGAACTCCAGCTCGTCGTCCACCGATTCCAAATCCAACTCGTCCGATAACTCGAGCAGCTCGTCCGGCAGCTCGCTCAAGCAGCTCAAGCAGCTCGCCGGCGTCACGGCGACCGGCGAACTCGGCAAGAAGCCGTCCGTCGCGCTGGCGTCCACGCCGATGACCGTCGAGAACAACGCGTACGCCATCCTGCAGGAAGGCAACGGCAAGGCCGTCGAAGCGGACGACCGCGTGTGCCTGCAGGCCGTGTACGTCAACGCCAAGAACGGCGAGGAAATCGGCAACACGTGGGACAAGAACACGCCGGACTGCTCACTGAACCTCGGCGACAGCAGCACCGGCGAGGAATACAAGGAACTGTTCACCGGCCGGAAGATCAACACAACGATCGGCTTCGGCGTGAACGATTCGAATTCGGCCGGCACGTCGTACATCATGGCGCTCACGATCGTGTCCACGTCAAAGGACTATACGAAGGCGACCGGCACGGAGGTCACGGACGTGCCGTCCGACCTGCCGAAGGTGACGCGCGCGAAGGACGGCAAGCCGTCGATCGACATGAACGGCTACAAGGGCGGCAAGAAGCTCGTCGCACAGACGCTGGTCAAGGGCGACGGCGCGAAGGTGACCGACAAGAATACGGTGCGCGTGAAGTACACCGGATGGCTGCTCGACGGCACGCAGTTCGATTCGTCGTGGGACAAGAACACGACGCTCGACGCGGACACGTACAGCGGCGGTCAGCATACGGTGATCGACGGCTGGCAGCAGGGCATGGTCGGCCAGACGGTCGGCTCGCAGGTGCTGCTGGTGATTCCGCCGGATCTGGGCTACGGCAGCACGGCCACCGGGTCGATCCCGGCGAATTCGACGCTGGTCTTCGTGGTCGACATTCTCGCCGCCTACTGATCGGGGCTTTGATCGATCACGCCACGCTCCTCAACCGGTCGGCGTCCGACCGATAACGAACTCCACCCACTAACGGACATACAGCCGATTTACCTATACGAATCGGCTGTATGTCCGTTTTTGGTTGTGCAGGCAGATAGTAGGGCGCACCCATACACGACCACTACGACGCCAGATCCCCATCTCCTCAACGGACAACCAGCCGATTTACACACCCGAATCGGCTAGTTGTCCGTTGTCATCTTCCGTGACGGGCGACGTCAGAACAGACGCAGGCTGTCGTCCTCGACGCCGCGCATGTCGTCGTAGTCAAGGATCAGGCAGGTGAAACCGCGGTCCTCCGCCAGCACACGCGCCTGCGGGGTGATGGTCTGCGCGGCGAAGATGCCACGCACCGGCGCCAGCAGCGGATCGCGGTTGAGCAGCTCGCAGTAGCGGGTCAGCTGCTCCACGCCGTCGATGCCGCCGTGCCGTTTGATCTCGATCGCCACGTGCACGCCGTCCGCGTCGGTGGCCATGATGTCGACCGGTCCGATCGCGGTCGGATACTCACGCCGCACGAGTTTCGCGCCTTCGCCGATGCGTGTGATCTGCTGCGCGAGATACCGCTGGAGATGATCCTCGACGCCGTCCTTGATGAGTCCCGGATCCTCGCCGAGATCGTACGATTCGTCCGAGTACACATGGTAGATCGAGACCTCGAGGATGTCGCTGGACTTGTCCGCCGCCACGCGCAGCAGTCTGATCGGCGTGAGTTCGGACGCGTCCTTGCCGGCAACCGGTTCGACGGCGTCGGCGGGACCGTCGGCGCCGGTGACGTCCGTATCAGTGACGTCCGCGTCGGCGTCACTGTCCGGCACGATCTCCTTGATCGTGCACGGTGCGGCCATCCAGTTGAGCGGCTTGTACGAGCCGAGTTCGGAGAAGATCAGCAGACTATTGTCGGCCTTGATCAGCAGCACGCGCTTGGCCGGCGGCAGCGAGGCCGTCAGACGACCGGAGTATTCGGCGGAGCAGTCAGCAACAATAATTCGCACGTCGCAACACTGTAGCATGATGCACGGGATGGCGAAATCGCACGATTTTCCATCCCGTGACCTCGGCATCGGTCACGCGATGGAAAAGAACCCTCCAGATGCCATCCCGTGACCTTCATCTCCGTCATTTTCCGGTCACGGGATGGAATATCGGTACTATGTTCCATCCCGTGAGCGTACGTCCCGCCACACGATGGAAAAAATGGTCCAAATGCCATCCCGTGACCTCACGGCACCCCAGCATGACGAATTTCGCGGTCATGCGATGGCATATACGCGTCATATTCCATCCCGTGACTACATCCTCGGTCACGCGATGGAAAAATACCCCCCGGCCGCCATCGCGTGGCCATAGCATCGGGTCACGCGATGGCTCTCATCGTTAAGATTCCATCGCGTGACCCACGACCGCGAAACACAAGGAGGCCTCCCCACGCAACAGCGTAAGGAGGCCTCCCGAAAGCACCGGCGTACCGAGCGAACGGCGAGCCGAGCGAAAACTACTCGGCGCCGGCGTCCGTACCAGCGGTACGGACCACGTCGCGGCCACGTTCGACCGCAACGGTGAGCTTGTTCGAGTCGAAGGAGATGAATCCGTCAGTGACCTCGAACACGTGGCGTTCGCCGGCCGGGTCGACCACGGTGAGCGAACCGCCCTTGATGACGGTCAGCACCGGCTCGTGGTCGGCCAGAATGCCCATCTCGCCTTCGGAGGCGGGGATGGTCACCGACTTCGCCTCGCCGTGCCACACCGGGTGGTCAGCGGCGACGATATTCACCTGCATCAAGGTCTTTGAGGATCCAGCCATCACTCACCAAGCTCCTTCTGCATGTCGTGCCACTTCTTCTCGAGGTCGTCGATGCCGCCGATGCCGGAGAACGCCTGCTCCGGAACGTCGTCATACACGCCATCGCAGATGCGCGTGAAGGCTTCGATGGTCTCGTCGGCCGGCACGTACGAACCCGGGCGACCGGTGAACTTCTCGGCCACGTAGAAGTTCTGGCCGAGGAACTGCTCGATGCGGCGGGCGCGGTTGACGGTGGTCTTGTCCTCTTCCGAGAGCTCGTCGATACCGATCAGGGCGATGATGTCCTGCAGTTCCTTGTTACGCTGCAGGATCGCCTTGACGCGGTTGGCGCACTCGTAGTGGGCCTGGCCGACGTAGCGCGGATCGAGGATTCGCGAGGTCGACGACAGCGGATCCACGGCCGGGTAGATGCCCTTCGAGGCGATGTCACGAGACAGCTCGGTGGTCGCGTCGAGGTGGGCGAAGGTCGTGGCCGGGGCCGGGTCGGTGTAATCATCGGCCGGCACGTAGATGGCCTGCAGCGAGGTGATCGAGTGGCCACGCGTCGAGGTGATGCGCTCCTGCAGAGCACCCATCTCGTCGGCCAGGTTCGGCTGGTAGCCCACGGCGGAAGGCATACGGCCCAGCAGCGTGGACACCTCGGAACCGGCCTGCGTGAAGCGGAAGATGTTGTCGATGAACAGCAGCACGTCCTGGTTCTGCACGTCGCGGAAGTACTCGGCCATCGTCAGTGCGGTCAGCGGGACGCGCAGACGGGTGCCCGGCTGCTCATCCATCTGGCCGAAGACCAGTGCGGTCTTCTCAAGCACGCCGGCCTCGCCCATCTCGCCGATCAGATCGTTGCCCTCACGAGTACGCTCACCGACGCCGGCGAACACGGACACACCGCCGTGGTTCTGCGCGACTCGCTGGATCATCTCCTGGATCAGCACGGTCTTGCCGACGCCGGCGCCACCGAACAGACCGATCTTGCCGCCCTGCACGTACGGAGTGAGCAGATCGATGACCTTGATGCCGGTCTCGAACATCTGGGTCTTGGACTCCAGCTGGTCGAATGCCGGCGGCTTGCGGTGGATGGGCCAACGTTCGGTGACCTTGATGGTCTCTTCGGGCTTCTTGTTGAGCACGTGGCCGGTCACGTCGAACACGTGGCCGAGGGTCACGTCGCCGACCGGCACGGAGATCGGGCCGCCGGTGTCGGTCACGACGGCGCCGCGGACCAGGCCGTCGGTCGGCTTGAGCGCGACGCAACGCACGGTGGAATCGCCGAGGTGCTGCTCAACCTCCATCGTGATCGTGTGCGCGGTCTCGCCTTCCTCGTGCTTGCCTTCCGAGTGGAGCTGCACGGTCAGTGCATTGTAGATGTCAGGCAGGTGGCCCACCGGGAATTCGACGTCGATAACCGAACCCTGGATACGCGTGACGCGACCATTGATCGGCTCTGCGGCCGTCTCGGCAGGTGCTGTGGTCTGAAGATTCTCAGCCATGTTCCTACTCTTCCTTGTTGTTCAGCGCGTCGGCGCTGCCGATGATTTCGGTAAGTTCCTGGGTGATCGATGCCTGACGCGAGGCGTTGAGCTTGCGGGTCAGGTCGTCGATCAGGTTACGGGCGTTTTCCGTGGCCGTATGCATGGCGTTCTGCCGGCTTGCGGTCTCGGATGCGGCCGCCTCCAGCAGGCACTCGTGGATACGCGACTGGATGTACTTCGGCAGCACCGCGTCGAGCACCTCTTCGAGGCTCGGCTCGAAGGAGTACAGCGGCGTGGCCTTGCTGGCATCGCTCGGCGCGTCCAGACCGGGATCGGCCTGCTCGCGCTCGGGTTCGATGACCTCGACCGGAAGCATCCGCAGCACGCGCACCTTCTGAACCACCATGTTGATGAACTCGGTGTAGACGATGTAGAGCTCGGAGACTCCACCTTCGGCGGCCGGCTTCATGTAGGCGTTCATCAGTGCCGTGGAGATCGCCTCGGCGACTTCGACGCCAGGCTTGTCGGTATCGCCCTCCCACGTATCGACGACGTCGCGGTTGCGGTACTTGTAGTACGTCACACCACGGCGACCGTATACGTACAGCTCCGGCTGCTTGCCGTCCGATTCGAGACGGTTGAGCAGATCCTCCGTCTCACGGATGATCGACGACGTGTACGCGCCGGCCATACCACGATCCGACGTGAGAGCAAGCACGGCAACCTTCGGGTTGTCCTCTTCCTTCTTCACGATCGGATGCGTGATATGCGAATGGGCCACCACAGCCTGTACGGCATCGAAAATCGCATCGGCATAGGGCTTCGCGTTCAGGGCAACGTCACGTGCCTTGGCAATATGCGAAGACGCGATCATCTCCTGGGCGTTGAAGATCTTCTCCAACGAACCCGTGGAGGCGATCCTGCTCTTCAATGCGAGTTGCGATCCCATGAATTACTTCTTTTCTCCGGCCATCGGGTGCTTGTTCGGGTCGTGCTCCGGCTTCTCGGCCTTCGACACGATCTTCTCCTGCTCGATCGGGGTCGGGTTCTTGGAGACCTTCTTCTTCTCGACCAGCGGCTTGCCGGCCTTGGTCACGTAGGTCTCGCGGAACTCGTCCACGGCCTTGTCGAGGGCCGCTTCGGTGTCGGGCGTGAAGTTCTCGGTGTCACGGATGGTGGTGAGGATGTCGGTGTTGTGGTCGAGCCAGTCGAGCAGCGCATGCTCGAACGGCAGCACGTCGCCCAGCGGCAGATCATCCATCTTGCCGTGGGTGCCGGCCCACACGGACACGACTTCCTGTTCCATCGAGTACGGCGAGAACTGCGGCTGCTTCAGGAGCTCGGTCAGGTGCGCACCGCGGTTCAGCTGGGCCTTGGACGCGGCGTCCAGATCGGACGCGAACATCGCGAAGGATTCCAGCGAACGGTACTGCGCCAGCGAGATCTTCAGCGTGCCGGAGACCTTCTTGAGGGCCTTGGTCTGCGCCGCGCCACCGACTCGGGACACGGAGATGCCGACGTCCACTGCAGGACGCTGGTTCGCGTTGAACAGGTCGGACTGCAGGAAGATCTGACCGTCGGTGATGGAGATCACGTTGGTCGGAATGTAGGCGGACACATCGTTCGCCTTGGTCTCGACGATCGGCAGGCCGGTCATCGAGCCGCCGCCGAGG
The DNA here is from genome assembly GCF_009299505.1 of Bifidobacterium ramosum. GTDB lineage: Bacteria > Actinomycetota > Actinomycetes > Actinomycetales > Bifidobacteriaceae > Bifidobacterium > Bifidobacterium ramosum. The sequence continues at coordinate 10,639 of NZ_WBSM01000011.1, forward strand.
TCATCGGAAACCTTCGCGCAGCGTTCGAGCAGACGGGAGTGCAGGTAGAACACATCGCCCGGGTAGGCCTCACGCCCCGGCGGACGACGCAGCAGCAGCGAGATCGAACGGTAGGCTTCGGCCTGCTTCGACAGATCATCGAAGACGATGAGGACGTGCTTGCCGTGGTACATCCAGTGCTGTCCGATGGCGGAACCGGTGTAGGGGGCAATGTACTTGAAACCAGCGGAATCGGAAGCCGGGGAGGCGACGATGGTGGTGTACTCCATCGCGCCGGCCTCTTCGAGGCTCTGACGCACCGAGGCGATGGTCGAACCCTTCTGGCCGATGGCGACGTAGATGCAGCGGACCTGCTTCTTCGGATCGCCGGATTCCCAGTTCTTCTTCTGGTTGATGATGGTGTCGATCGCGATGGCCGTCTTGCCGGTCTGACGATCGCCGATGATGAGCTGGCGCTGGCCGCGGCCGATCGGCGTCATCGCGTCGATGGCCTTGAGGCCGGTGGACATAGGCTCGTCGACCGGATGGCGGTGCATCACATCGGGGGCCTGGGCCTCGAGGATACGACGATCCTCGATGTCCGTGATCTCGCCCAGACCGTCGATCGGGTTGCCCAGCGGGTCCACGGTGCGGCCGAGGTAGCCGTCACCAACAGGCACGGAGAGCACTTCGCCGGTGCGACGGACCTCCTGGCCTTCCTCGATGCCTGCGAAGTCGCCGAGGATAACCACGCCGATCTCACGGGCGTCAAGGTTGAACGCCAGGCCGAGCGTGCCGTCCTCGAAGGTCAGCAGCTCATTGGCCATGCAACCAGGCAGTCCCGTCACGTGCGCAATGCCGTCGCCGGCCGTGGCCACGTAGCCCACTTCCTGAGTGGGCGTGTCCGACGGCTTGTACGACTCGACGAAGTCATCGAGCGCCTTGCGTATCGTGGTGGGATCAATGGTAAGTTCTGCCATGATCACTCCTTGTTGTTATTGGTAAATCTTGGGATCTCGCGCCGTGCACGCGTCCGGTTGGCTTGCCGGGCGGCGTCGTTGCGGACGCGGGATATATGCCGTCAGGCGCTGGCCTGAACGGTGCGGTTCAAATGCTGGAGCTGTGCGACCACCGTGTTGTCGGTGACCTCGTCGCCCACCTGGATGCGCATGCCGCCGATCACGGACGGGTCCACGACCGAGTTGATGTGCACCGGGCGGCCGACCTTCTTCGTGTAGATCGCGACCAGCTTCTTGATCTGTTCGATCTTGAGCGGGGTGGCGGTGGTCACGGTGACCATCGACTCGCCCATGTGGCGCGAGAACTTGTTGATCAGCCACTGCACGGTCTGCAGGTAGCGACGGTTGCGCAGGTTGCAGGTCGCGTGTTCCGCCAGGCGCTTGGTGACCTTGTTGAGGTCGCTGGAGCCGATCAGGCTGTTGAGCAGCTTGGTGCGGGCCTCGGACGGCGCGCTGTCGTCGGACAGCTCGGAACGCAGGACCGGCATGCCGAGCAGCGCCGAATGCAGTTCGGCCAGCTCGACGGACACCTGCAGCGTGGTGCCGGTGGCGTCCGCGTAGTACATCATGCCGTCCACGCCGAAGTCCTCCACGGCGTTGGCGATGTCGGACACGCGGCTCCAACGGCGACCGACCAGATCGGTCATGATCTCCATCGTCATCGGGTGCGCCTGACCACCGATCAGGGTGTTCAGTACGGCGACCTTGTCCGCCACCGGGCGCGACGGGTCGGTGAGCGCGCGTTCAAGCTGGACGTTGTGATCGAGCACGTTGGTGATCGAGAACAGCTCGTTCCCGATGCGCCACGCGTCCTCGCCTGCTTCGCGCAGCTTGGGTGCCAGCGAGTCACGAGAGACGCGATCGGCGATGCGCGATGCTTCTCCTCGCATTGGTCACCTCCCTTTCCTTGACGTTTGCGTTGTAGTCTTGACAGTCACTACAGTCACTGCCGGACGATCACTTCTTGTCGGAGTCCATCTCGTCGAGCATGTTGTCGATCATGCTCGACTGCACGTCCGCGTCCTCGAGCTTGGAGCCGAGGATCTTGCCCGCGAGGGCTGCGGCGAGCGTGCCGACTTCGCCCTTGAGGCTGACCATCGCCTGACGGTGCTGCGACTCGATGGAGCGCTGCGCGTTGGCGGTGATCTGCGCCGCGTCGGATTCGGCGCGGGAGCGGGCGTCGGCGATGATGTGCGAGGCTTCGGCGCGGGCGTCGTCGCGGATCTTGGAGGCTTCCACGCGGGCGTTGCTCAGCTGGGCCTCGTACTTGGCCTTCGCCTCGTCAGCGTCCTTCTTGGCCTGTTCGGCCTTGGCGATGTTGCCTTCGATCTTTGCCGCACGCTCGTCGAAGATCGCATTGAACTTCGGCAGGAAGAACTTGTAGAAGAACAGCGCAACGATGACAAGGATGATCAGGGACCACACAATGTCATAGGTCTCGGGGATGAACAGATCGATTCCGCCTTCTGCCAGTGTCATCATGAAGCCCTCCTTTCATTGTTGGACATGGATCGTTGTTTCGTGCGTTCGCCTGGGTCTTACTTGATGATCAGGGCGGCGACGAAGCCGATCAGGGCCAGCACCTCGACCAGAGCCAGGCCGATGAACATGATGGTCTGGATCTTGCCGGACATCTCGGGCTGGCGGGCGGTGGATTCCATGGCCTTACCGAAGAGGATGCCCAGACCGATGCCAGGGCCCAGAGTACCGATGCCGTAGCCGATGACGGACAGGTTGCCGGCGACCTCAGCGAGGGTGATGATATCCATTTCTGTTTCCTTTCTAACGTACGAGGTGACGTTATAAATCTTGGGGTTCGCGACGTGCGTGCGGCGGGCGTTGCGATCGCCACGGTACGCGCGGAATTCCGCGGAGGATCACTCCTCCGGGAAGCTCAGGTTGATGTACACGGTCGACAGGATCGCGAACACGTACGCCTGGAGGAACGCGACGAACGCCTCGAAGCAGGTCATCGCGAAGCCGCCGGCGAACCACAGCGCGCCCACCGGGACGCCCTGCAGCTTGTTGACCGCGTCGACCATCCAGTACTGCGCGAACGCGAGGCAGGTGGCGACCATGAGGTGGCCGGAGACCATGTTCGCGAAGAGTCGGATCGTCAGCGAGGCCGGACGAATGACGAGCAGCTCGAGGATGTTGATCGGCGCGAGCAGAATGTAGACCGGCCACGGCACGCCCGGCGTGAACAGCTCGTGGCGCAGGTAGTGGCCGAGGCCCTGCGAACGGGCGGCGGCGATCCAGTACTGGATCATCGTCCACAATGCGAACACGAGCGGCATGACGACGGTCGCCGTGGCGGCCATGTTCATGCCCGGGATGATGCCGCACAGGTTGAACACGAAGATCGTGAAGAACAGCGTGGTGATCATCGGCACGTAGCGCTTGCCACGCGTCTCACCCATGATGTCGTAGACGATCTTGTCGCGCACGAAGTCGAGACCCAGCTCGACGACGCCCTGCCAGCGGCCGGGGATCAGCTTGGCGCGGCTGGCGGTGATGCCGAGCACGAGCAGCAATACGATCGTGGCGACGATACGGATAAGAATGATGCGATTGATCGCGAACGGAGTGCCTTGGAACAGGATCTCCGGAGGAAGGAAGTCATCGACCGACGGAAGATGCGCGCCAGTCTCGGCTGCCAACAGCATACCGGTGCCGAATGAACCGACCATAATCACGCCTCCTGCTTCTTGTTTCCGGTGTCAGTTTAGCCCAAGGGGTAGGGCGAATGTGACATGCCGGTTACTTCCGTCTCCCCGGTTCAGGGTCCGCGCGGCGTGGCTTGGAGTCGACGTCGTGCATTCGACTCCGAATGGCTGAGAAGTGATTATTAGCCCGTGTTCGGACAAATCGCGGGAGCGGCGGAACGTCGCCGTTTCGTCGGCGTTTCGCAGGATTTGCGCGGTTAGACGATCCGTCAACAAGTGTTGCGTTATCGCTCACACTCACATCCGCACTGTAAGGTTTCCGACGTTCGCATCGTGACCATCCACGCGTTCGCAGTGCAACCATCGCCCCGTCCACGTTGTGGACATCTCATGGCGCGCACCAAGCCAAATACCTCTCGCCCTCCCCTCAACGGACATACAGCCGATTTTGACCCCGCAATCGGCTGGATGTCCGTTGGGAGGATGAAGCCTTAGGCGTCAAGGAACGTCCCTGGGCGCCTACGCTCACCACCCCGACGGACATACAGCCGATTGGGCGGCGAAAACGGCCGGATGTCCGTTGACGGATGAAGTCCCAAGTCCCAAGGAACGTGCCAGACGCCATACGTCTCACCGTTACGGACAACCAGCCGTTTTCGTCGCCCAATCGGCTGTATGTCCGCTGACAGGAAGCAGCCGCTCTCCCAAACCGCCTTCAAATCCGCACGGCCCCTCCCCTTAACGGACAACCAGCCGTTTTCACCCCTGCAATCGGCTGTATGTCCGCTGGGGGCACGCGGCGATCAGCCTTCGATCACGCCGTAGCCGTCGTGCGCGAACGGCGCGAAGCCGTCCTTGCGCGGACTGCCCGGCTCATGCCGGATCGAACGGTCCGTGCCCAGTCGCTTCTCCCTGCGCAGCTGCGGCACCTCGGTCAGGTCGTACGGCGTCGTCTGGTATACCCAGTTCAGCCAGTTGCGCCACAGCAGGTTGCCGTGCGCACGCCAGCTGAAGAGCGGCTCCAGCTTCGGATCGTCGTGCGGAAAATAGTTCTTCGGGAACGGCACGTTCGTCAGCCCCTTGGCCATGTCGCGCTCGTACTCCTCGGCGAGCGTGTACTTGCCGTATTCCCAATGGCCGAGCGCGAACACCTCCGAGAAGTCGCGCGTCGCGATCAGCCCCGGACCGGACTGCGGCCCCCACGTGAGCACCTGCAGGTCATGGTTCGCGGCCACGTCATCCTCGTTCACGCCGGCCAGACGCGAATGCGGCTGCAACGCGATCTCGTCGAATCCGTTCGTCAGGAAGCAGTACTCGTCCTGCAGATACTGCGGAAACACACCGAAGATCTTCTGCGGATAGTCGATCTTGCGTACCCCGTAGCGGTAGTTCAGCGCACCCATCGCACCCCAGCACAGATACATGGTCGAAAACACGTGCGTCGACGCCCAGTCGAGGATCGACTTGAACTCACCCCAGTAGTCGACCTGATCGAACGGCATGTGCTCGACCGGCGCGCCGGTGACGACGAACCCGTCGTAGTAATTGTCCTTGAACGCGTCGAGCGTCTCGTAGAACTTGACCAGGTGATCGGCGGAGACGTGCGTGGCCTCGTGCGTGGAGGTCTTCATGAAGTCGATCTCGACCTGCAGCGGCGATTTCGAGATGAGCCGCAGCAACTGCGTCTCGGTTTCGATCTTCTTCGGCATGAGATTCAGGATCACCAGTTTGAGCGGACGCACGCGCTGGCGCTCCGCTTCGGGCTTCTCGAGCGCGAAGATGCGTTCCGAATCGAGGATGGCACGGGCCGGCAGGCCGCTGGGGATCTTGATAGGCATGGTATCTATTATGGCAACATGCCGCAGACGGGACGCCGCGCGGGGTATCGGGATCGGTTATGGCGGGTTATCGGTGCCCTGCAAACGCGGCCGACACCGACGCGACACGCCGATTTGACATATCGACTCATACCGGTATCTTAGATAGAGCTGTCGCAAGACAAGCCGACGCGGGGTGGAGCAGCTCGGTAGCTCGCTGGGCTCATAACCCAGAGGTCCATGGTTCAAATCCATGCCCCGCTACGATTCAGAAAAGCCCGGAAATTCGTTGGAATTTCCGGGCTTTTGCGTTGTCGGCGACGCCGTCGTCATCCGTCGAACGCCGCACGGCCCGCCCATCCGAACCATCTGCGAACCATGTTCCTCTGGGTTATGAGTTCCGCCCATCACTCACAATCAACCTCCCTCCTCGTCCCTCCCCTTCAACGGACATCCAGCCGATTTCGCCCATGCAATCGGCTGGATGTCCGTTGAAGGGGAGGGACGGCGCGCATAGACGGCGTGTATAGGAAGCAGAACAGGTCATAGGAGACGAAACAGGTCATCGAAGACGTACGGCAGCAGGACAAACAAACAGATCAGCCAAAACAAATCGATCAACCAAACCATAACTCGTCATATATCGGATGCCGTATCAACCATCGAACAATCCATACGGCATCCATAACACATCAACCAACGGTTACACATACGTTACGGGTGCCCATCAAACGGCGAAAACATGCGCATTTGTGCCGCACGGGCCATACAATGTGGACTGTGGCAGTACAGTACATCGATACGGCCATTGATATCAGAGAATGAGATTGAATATGACAGAAGTAACCAGCAATCCCACGGCCGAAACCACGACGGGCAGCGCCGCGGCCACGGCGAAGGCCGACAAGCCCGCCCGCAAGACCACGCGTCGTGCGGCGACCGGCACCGCGCGCAAGACCACGCGCCGGTCCACCTCCAAAACCTCCGCAGCCAAGGCCGCACCGGCCAAATCCAGCATCCCCGGCCTCGTCGGCGAGACGCCGGCGCAGACCATCCCCGTCACCGAACCGGGCCAGTTCGGACGCATCAACGTCATGGACATCACCCCGAACGAGGAACGCGGCATCTTCCCGGCGCGCGTCGAGCTCGGCGAAGCATTCAAGGTCACCGCGCAGGTGTTCATCGAAGGTCGCACCAAGGTCGGCGCGACCGCCGTCGTGCGCAACCACCGCGGCAAGGAGATGTCCCGCACCGCGATGACCTGCACCAACCCCGGCCTCGACCGCTGGGAGGCCGAACTGACCTGCGGCGAACGCTCCGACGTCAAGCCGTGGGATCCGGAATTCGCCGCGATCAAGCGTCAGCTGGGCGAATGGACCGTCACCATCGAAGGCTGGGAGGACACGTACGCCTCGTGGCTGCGTGACGCCCGCATCAAGGTCAAGGTGCACGACGACGTGGAGAACGCGCTCGATTCCGGCGCGGAACTGCTCGCCCGCTGGGCCGTCACCAAGGACGCGCGACTCGACGCCGAGCAGCGCAAGCTCCTCAAGGAGGCCGCCAAGACCGCCGCCGACCGCACGCTGCCCGCCGAAGAGCGACTCGCCGCCGCCGACAACGCCCAGATCGAGGCGCTGCACGAGTCCAACCCGCTGCGCGACGGCATCTCGCCGAGCGCACCGCAGCGCTTCAAGGTCGAGCGTCCGGCCTCCAGCTTCACCGCATGGTACCAGTTCTTCCCGCGCTCCGAGGGCGCGTACGTCGACGAGACGACCGGCAAGATCGTGCAGGGCACGCTTCGCACGTCGGTGTCCGGCCTCGAACGTGCGAAGGCCGAAGGCTTCGACGTCGTGTACCTGCCGCCGATCTTCCCGATCGGCGTGACCAACCGCAAGGGCCGCAACAACTCGCTCGTCGCCGGTCCGGACGATCCGGGTTCGCCGTTCGGCATCGGCTCGTCGCTCGGCGGCCACGACACCGTCGACCCGCTGCTCGGTACCATGGACGATTTCAAGGCCCTGTGCGCCAAAGCCCATGAGCTCGGCCTCGAGATCGCGCTCGACTTCGCGCTGCAGTGCTCGCCCGATCACCCGTGGGTCAAGGAGCACCCGAACTGGTTCCGTACCAAGCCGGACGGCACGATCGCGTTCGCGGAGAACCCACCGAAGAAGTATCAGGACATCTACCCGATCGACTTCAACGCCGACATGGAAGGCATCGAGAAGGAAGTCGAGCGGATCATGGAGCTGTGGATCGCGGCCGGCGTCACGATCTTCCGCGTCGACAACCCGCACACCAAGCCGGTGCGCTTCTGGCAGGACGTGATCGCGGCCGTCACCAAGCGCCACCCCGAGGTGCTGTTCCTCGCCGAGGCATTCACCCGCCCGGGCATGATGCGCGCGCTCAGCTACGTCGGCTTCACGCAGTCGCACTGCTACTTCCCGTGGCGCAACACCAAGGAGGAGCTCAGCGAGTACCTGCTCGAGACCAACGGCGACGACGGCTACTACCAGCACAACACGTTCTGGCCGACCACGCCGGACATCCTCACCGCCTACGTGCGCGACAACGGCATCGCCGGCCACGCGGTGCGCGCGGTGCTCGCCGCGATGGGCTCGCCGAGCTGGGGCATCTACAACGGCTTCGAACTCATCGAGAACAAGCAGCGCCCGGGCTTCGAGGAGCAGATCGACAACGAGAAGTACGAAGTCAAGGTGCGCGACTGGGATTCGGCATCCAAGTACGGCATCGCCGAGCTGCTGACCTCGCTCAACCGCATCCGCCGCGAGCATGCCGCCGCGTTCAGCTACCACAACCTGACCCTGCTGCGCACGCACGACGAGAACATCCTCGCGTTCGCGCGCCACACGCCGGCCGAGCTGACCGGCACCGGCAAGGCGGAGACGCTGATCGTCGTGGTGAACCTCGACGGCCACAACGCGCATCAGGACGAGGTGCACTTCGAGATGACCGACTTCGACGTCGATCCGGCGAAGGGTGCGCATCTGCGCGACGAACTGACCGGCCGCGAATTCGAGTGGCACTGGGACAACTTCGTCTCGCTGGCCCCGTGGGCCGACGTCGCGCACGTCTTCACCGTCGTGCGGTAGTTCGGAGTCAGACGGTGTGCGTGAACGAAGTCCCGTCGCGCACACCGGTGACGCACGTACGTCGCGTACGCCACCAGTCATACCGGCCATGCAGGCCGTAGAAGGCCGTAAGTCAGCAGTATCTCATTCGTACCATTGACTTACGGCCTTCGTCATCCCTCCAGACGACCGTATCTCAACAACATCACGACGATCCCATTGAGTTACGGCCGTTTTCCATACTCGCAACGACCGTAACTCAACAGTATCGTGACGTTGTTGTTGAGTTACGGTCGTTCTTCATACGCGAGTCGGCCGTAACTCAACAACATCACGACGGTCCTATTGAGTTACGGCCGTTTTCCATACCCAAAACGACCGTAACTCAATGACGACGTTGCGTTGATGTTGAGATACGGTCTCGGCCAAGCCGATCGACGGCGACGCAATACACGGAACGCGGTATTGTGGTGCATGTCAATATAACTGTCGATTCTCAAGGAGAACAACATGGCAGAAACCTTCAACGTCGTGGTCGAGATCCCGCGCGGCTCCAAGAACAAGTACGAAGTGGATCAGGAGACCGGTCGCGTCTTCCTCGACCGTGAGCTGTTCACCGCGATGGGCTATCCGGATGACTACGGTTACATCGAGGGCACGCTGGGCGAGGACGGCGATCCGCTGGACGCGCTCGTGATGGTGACCAACTCTGTGTTCCCGGGCTGCGTCATCGAGTGCCGCGCCGTCGGTCTGTACCACATGGAGGACGAAGAGGGCGGCGACGACAAGGTGCTGTGCGTGCCGGCCGATGTCCGTTACGACGGTGTCAAGGACGTCAAGGACGTGAACGAGTACCACCTCGCCGAGATCAAGCACTTCTTCGAGCAGTACAAGGCTCTCGAGCCGGGCAAGGAAGTCAAGCCGGGCGACTACTGGACCGGTGCGGACGTGGCCGAAAAGGAAATCAAGGAGGCGCGCGAGCGTCTCGCCGCTTCGCAGAAGTGAGCCTGTAGCGTCACGCGTGGCTCCCCTCTGAGGGAGCTGTCGAGACTGGCGGACTGAGGGGAGTCGGGGTGGTTGCCCCTGCTCCCCTCAGTCTGTTTTGCCGACAGCTCCTCCTTCGAGGGGAGCTTTTTTCGCAGCTGTCCCTTCGTGCAGTCATGCATGTGCACGCCGAGGCCGTTCCCGCACAGCATCTCCCTACTGGCGGAAATGTCTCGGTAACGCATGTCTCGGCGAGCGTTTTCCGCCAGTCCAGTACGCGCGCCAGTCCAGTACGCGCGTGGCAGAAATGTCTCGCTAAGAGATCCGCCAGCGAGCGTTTTCCGCCACGCGGCATTCGGGCGGAGTCTCTTGCACATATCGGATGTGCTGGGCACAGACAATGACGCCGGCGTAGAATCGGTATGGATTATCGATACACATACCGGGGGCAATCCAATGACGCATCCACGTATCATCCCGCTTTCGCAGACCGAAACCAGTCGCTACCACGTCCGTGATGCCGGCGGCACCGCGACGCTCAACCACGGCCCCGAACGCGAGGTCGTCGATCTCGCCGATCTCGGCTGGCGGTTCGCCTGCGGTCACGGCGACGACGACATCCTCGACCCGGCGACCGCCGCCGCGCCCGACTTCGACGATTCCGGCTGGGAACCGGTCACGTTGCCGCACACATGGAACGCGCTCGACACGAACGACGGCGTGCGCGGCAACATGAACCGCACGGTCGGCTGGTATCGCGCGCATCTGCATGTGCCCGTCTCCCCCGGCCGGCGCACGTATCTCGAGTTCGACGGGGTGAACTCGATCACGTCGCTGTACGTGGATGGCCGCGCGCTCGCGCCGCTCAGCGCCGATCCGCGGGACACGGCCTGGAACACCGGCGATCCGGCGCATCTGGGCGGCTATGCGATGTTCCGTTATGACCTGACCGACGCGCTGCTCGATGCCGTCAGCACCACGGCTGATCACGACGCCGCGACCGGTAACGACGCCGCGCCCGCGGACGGCACAGCCGACGGCGATGTACGCGATGTGGACGTCGTGATCGCCGTGCGCGTCGATAACCGGCGCGATCTGCGTGTAGCCCCGCTGTTCGCCGACTTCAACTTCTACGGCGGCATCTACCGTCCGGCGCGGCTCGTGCGGACCGCCGACGTGCATCTCGCGCTCGACGATCACGGCGCGTCGGGCCTGCGCGTCGTCACGCCGAACGCAGGCCGCAGCGAGTCGGTCGAACGGCCCGACCATCTCGGCCTGACGCGAATCGAAGCGGACATCGTCAATGATGCCGATCGCGAACGCCATGTGCTCGTCCGCACGACGATCGTCGCACCGAGCGCGACTGCCGCCGGGAACGCATCGGCCACAACCGTCACCGACGGCACTGCACTCCCCATCGCCGACGATGCACACGATGTCACCGTTGCCAACGATGTAACCAACGTCACGCTCGCCCCACGCGAACGCAGACATGTCAAGGTCACACTGGAAATCAAGAATCCCCATCTATGGCAGCCGATCGACTACTCGCGCGGCGCGACGAACGATGACGTCGCGTACCAGTACAACGTTCGCATGACCGTGATCGATACCGAGTCTCCGGCCAAGTTCGCGGTCGGAAACGGAAAGATTGCTCCGCTCGCGGCGCTCGGTCGAAATGACAATACTGCAGAGGCTCCCGGTCGACATGACGGCAATGGTGACGCGAGATCGCAGCCGGCCACCGCACCCACCGGCACACCGCTCGACTCGGTCGCCGAGCGCATCGGCTACCGCTGGTTCCACGTCAGCCACGACCACGGCTTCTTCATCAACGGCCGCTCGCATCCGCTGCGCGGCGTCACGCGGCATCAGGACCGCGAGGGACTCGGCAATGCGCTGCACGATGCGCAGCATCTCGAGGACTTCACGATCATCATGCAGATGGGCGTGAACTACCTGCGTCTCGCGCACTATCCGCACGCGAACTACTTCTACGACCTGTGCGACGCGAACGGCGTGATCGTGTGGGCGGAGATCCCGTTCATCGACTGGGTCGGCGAGGACGAACGGTTCGCGGACGTAACGAAAGAACAGCTGGTCGAGCTGATCCGCCAGCAGGGCAACCGCCCGTCGATCTGCTTCTGGGGCCTGCAGAACGAGGTCGGCAACCACAACACCGCGAACCAGTGGATCGCGATGCCGCAACTGTCGCGCGAACTCAACGACCTCGCACACACCGAGGACGCGACCCGCTACACCACGCAGGCCGCCGACCAGGACGAAACCGCCAGTTCGCGCGGCAACTGGGCGAGCGACATCATCTCGTGGAACATGTACCCCGGCTGGTATTCGCAGCCCGGCTTCGGCGCGCTCATCGAGCAGAAGCGTTCGATCGAGAGCCGCCCGCTCGGCCTGTCGGAGTACGGCACGGGCGCGAGCATCGACCAGCACGAGCTGCATCCGAACGCGCACAAGACGCGGCCGAACAGCTACTGGCAGCCTGAGGAATACCAGTCGATGCAGCATGAGGAGGCGCTGGCGTACATCAACGCGCACGACTGGCTGTGGTCGACGTCGTTGTGGAACATGTTCGATTTCGGCGTGGATCACCGGCCGAGCGAGGCGGGACGCTTCGAGATCAACAACAAGGGTCTCGTGACGTGGGACCGGCGCGTGAAGAAGGACGCGTTCTACCTGCACAAGGCGAACTGGAACCGGCTCGACCCGTTCGTGTACATCGCGTCGCGGCGGTACACGGCGCGCGAGGAGGGGCCGAGCACGGTGCGCGTGTACTCGAATCTCGACCGCGTGTGGCTGCAGGTTGCGCATGACGGCGCGGCTGCGGTGCGCTATGATGCGCGGGCGTGCGGCAACGGCGTGTTCACGGTCGACGGGCTGCTGAATGAGTCGGGCGTGTATACGATCTGGGCGTACGGCGTGGCTGATGATGGCGGCTGCGAGGGTGAAGACGGTGCGGTTTCGCCGGACGATGGTGCGGCGTATGTAAACGTGTACGCGGATCAGGTGATCTGGACACGGCTTGCGGACGGCGATCGGACGACCGGCGGGCGGATCGTGGGTGCGGTCGACGATTCCGATGCCGCGGACGACGGTTCAGATGACGGACGCGCGCGAATCGCGGACGGTGCGCAGATTCCGTGGTCGCTATGGGCGCGGCCGGACAGCGGATTCTCGTTGGACCGCGAGGGACTGCGCATGATCGCGCAACGGCCGCTGCCCGAGATCACGCCCGAACAGTGGCAGGCGGCGTTCTCGTTCAACGGTTCCGGCACGATCGACTTCTACGCGACGCTGCCCACCGGACTGACGCCGGCCGACAAGGCCGTCGTCACCGCGCCGGACGGCACGCAAACCGTCTTCACCGTCGTACAGGGATAGTCCAACCGCCGCATCATCGCCAGCCATCACCACCATCACGTGCCGACCGGCACGTGCCAGTCATCATCGCGCGCCGGCCGGCACGCGCCACCGTCACGCCGTGGCAGAAAACGCTCGCTCAGCACGACCGCAGTGAGCGAAAACCGCCACGCACCACGTGCGTGGCAGGAAACGCTCGCTTGGGGAGTGCTGAGCAAGACATTTCTGCCACGCGATATCAGTCGTGGCAGAAAACGCTCGCCGACGAGGCGCTCAGAGAGACATTTCTGCCACGAGCAGGACGAGAGAGCGTCGCGATCAGCGGGAGGCCTTGATCTTGCGAGCGAGATCGGCATCCCACATCGCGCCGGTGGCGCTCATCACCGCATCGGCGCCGGCCGCGCGGTACGCGGCGTAATCCTCAGGCGCGACCACGCCGCCAAGGCCGATGATCGTGTAGTCCAATCCGAGCTTTTCGCGGATCGCGGCCAGACGCGTCACCATGTCGAGGCCGGCGTGGCGGATCGCGCGGCCGCACACGCCGCTGCGGTCGCGGCCCGCGCCCGGCAGCGCCTGCCGTCCGGCGGCATCGACTAGTCGCGCGGAAATCGTGTTGATCGCGGAGAATGCCTGCACCGAACCGCGCGCGGCCGTCTCGCGCACCATGAACTCAAGTGCGGAATCATCGACGATCGTGCGATCCGGACCCCAGCCGCCGGTCACCTCGGTCGGCGGAATGTACGCGAGCTTGATCGCGAGCGCGCGGTCACCGATCTCGTTCTTCACGGCCTCGGTGATGCGGCCGACCAACGCCGGATCATGGCACAGCAGTCGGTTGTGTCCCTCGTTCGGGCAGCTCGTGTTCATGACCATGAGATCGGCGCCGGTTTCGGTGACGAGCCGCGCGGTAGTGACGTGGTCGGCGATGTAGTCGTCGGTGGTCATGCCTTCCACGCGCGAACCCTGGAAGCTCGGGATGAGCAGCTGGCCCGGGCCGGCGGCTTCGATGGCGCGGCGCATGTCGGGCTGCCATTCGTCCGGGTCGCGCGAGGGCACGCCGAACGAGTTAGAGATGGAGATCGGCTGCTCGTAGCGGGTGTCGGCGAGCACGCCCTCGTCGAGTTCGGCACTGCCCGGAGTGAGCGAGCCGTCGGCGGCCTTCGGGTGCACGGCGAGCACGTTCGGGAACGGGTTGCAGCCCCACGCACGTGAGCGCACGGTCTTGTAGGTGGCGAGGTCGAAGCCCATGCGGAACGCGGCCGTGGTGAAGCGCGAGTTGAGCAGCGGGCCGGCGGGGATGCCGAACGGCAGGTTCACCTGATGGCCGAGGAAGTCGGTGGTCGGCGCACCGGACTGCGCCGCGGCATCACCAGTCGAATCAGCCGCGCCGGCATCCGTCAGCGCCGTGGCGAACGCGCCGAACGGGCCTTGCGCATAGTTGTCGTCGTAGCTCAGGTTGACATCATAGAACGGCTCGAAATCAGTCATGGTACTCTCCAACGGTCGCAATCGGCAGAAATATCACAAAACAGTAATCCCACTGTAAAACACGGCCGCAACGTACACGCGGCACAGCAGGCCATCATGAACGCCGATCATCGAACGCGCCGCATCCCAACGCAACCGATCATCGATCGGCACGAGCCTGCACAACCGGCCTCACAACACAACCAGCCTCGCAACGCAAGCGGGCCGGCACCAACCGGCACCGGCCCACAACGGTCACGGATCAACGCAACGATTCCGCTACGCCATCGCCACCGCGAACGACACCAGCGCGAACAACCCGTTGAGGATCACGAACGTGAGGAACCATCCCGACGTCCACCCCCAGTACGTGCCGGGCGCAGACCGGTTCACGCGCCGGTACTCGCGCAGTCCCCAGCCGTATTTGACAAGCACATAGATCAGCCCGCCGATACCGACAACCAGCAGCGCCACGCCGTATACCATGTTGCCCGCGTCGCCGAAGCTCGCCGCGAACTCGGACAGCACGCCGCCGAGGATCGCATTGTTGAAGATGTGCAGCGCGATCGACCAGATCAGCGAATACTCCATCGCGACGAACGCGAACACAAGGCCGCAGCAGAACGCGAACACGCCCTGCACCACGTCGTCATGGAACAGCGCGAACATGAGCGACGACGTGACGATCGCGAAGTTCTTGCCGAGCGGCTTGAGCTCGCGCATGAGCACGCCACGGAACACCGTCTCCTCCACGATCGGCCCGATCAGGCCGATGTACAGCCACATGCTGATGGTGACGGCCGACTCGTCGATGCTGTCGGACGTGGGCGAGGCGAGCGTGATACCGAGTGCGGCGAACGCGATCTGGATGAGTTGCAGCACGCCCTGAATGCCGATGATGAGCGCGACGAACACGGCGAACCATGCGGGACGCATGTGCGCGCGGGGTTCGTTCGGGTTGGCGAGGTTAGCGGGGCTGACGGAGTTGGCGGAACCGGCGACGGCGGTCGGGTCGCCGAGCCAGAACGCGCGCGTGAGAATCGTGCGATGGCGCATGAGCAGCATGAACAGGAAACCGACCGCGACCGAAATCAGGCTCAGCACGCCGACCCACTGCACGCTGGTCTGGGCGAGATCCTGCTCGATCTGTTGGAAGTTCTCGGGGGACGGCGTGTTCGCGAGGCGCGATCCAGCGACGCGTTCGATCGTGGCGAGGACGCCCATGATCATGCCGGCGACGATGCTCACGCCGGTGAAGACCGCCTGGTAGGCGAGGATGAGGCCGGCCGGGCGACCGACGGCCTTGCGCAGGGTGCGGCGGCGGATCTGCTCGGGGGTGGCCTGCGGGTAGGGTGTGGCCGGATAGCCGGCGTAGGGGTACTGAGGGTACGGCTGCTGAGGCGCGTATGGGGACTGGGGATACTGAGGCGGCTGTTGACCACCTTGCGGCGGATACTGCCCGCCTTGCTGGTACGGCTGGTATTGCGGCTGCGGGGCCTGCTGAGGCTGCGGGGCCTGCGGATACGCGCCTGACTGATACTGCGGATATGCGCCCTGCGGCAACGGCTGCGGCGGATAGTACTGGCCGGCGGGCTGCTGCTGCGGCTGCTCGGATGCATCCGATTGTTCGGGCGAAGGCGTCGGCGACGATGGAGCTGATTCCGTCGGCGACGGCTGCTGCGATTCAGGCTGTTGGGGTGCCGGCAGGTCATCCTGCGGCTGAGGTTCATTGATGCTCATGCGGACCAGCCTAACCGCGTTTGCTGAACGATTCGTGACCGTGCCCACAGGCGTTGACAAGGAACGGCCGACGCGACGCCGGTTACAATAAGGCATCATGACAAGTCTGGAGGGGAAGCCACTGACGGTGGCGGCGGTCGACAACGATCGCATGGCATTGCTGGCGTTGAAGGGGATCATGCCGCAGCTGCTGCCGGAATCACGCTGGCTGTGGGGTGCGGAAACCGCAGAGGATGCGGTGCATAAGGCACTGGCTCCTGTCACCCGGCCGGACGTGCTGCTGGTGGACATGTCGCTCGGCGAGGCGACCGGCGTGAGCGTGTGCCGACGGATCCGCCAACGCTCCGACCGCATCGCTCTGCTGGCGATCACCGCGTTCGCTGTGGACACTTATGCCGAACGGGTGGCGGGGGCCGGAGCACAAGGCATCGTGTCGAAGGCCGATATTCCGCAGCTCGCACAGGCGTTGCGCGCGGTGGCCGGCGGTGGCGTCTTCGCACCGACGGGTCTCCGGGAGCAAGTCATGTTTCGTACGCCGGCCGAATCGTATCGCATGCTCATCGAGGCAGAGGACAGCATAAACACCAACAAGGCTGGCGTGCCCAGACTCGGTGCGAAGGAGGTGGAAACGCTGCATCTGCTAGCGCAGGGGCTAAGCTACGACGAGATCGCCGCCCGATGGGGAGTTGCCGCTTCGACCGTGCGCACCCACGCCCATCGTGCCGTCGACAAGCTCGGTGCCCATTCCCTCGCCCATGCCATTGCGATATGGCTTTCTCAAAGCTGAGAGGCAGATTTCATCTTGTGCGGAGGTCTTTCTCCAAACTGAGAGGCAGCCGTTCCCCGCAAGAAGCACTTGTGCACCCTGTTGTATCGTGACAATACCGAGCATAAGCCAATGGGCTGCCTCTCAGTTTGGAGAAAGACCCCCGTCGGACGAATAATCTGCCTCTCAGTTTGCAGGAAGCTGTTCGTTATACGCTCGGTTTGACGATTATTTGCCTCTTGATCGTCAAACTGCACGATGGCCACCTCAATCAAGCGGGATTTCCGCGCCGACCATCCACGCACCATCCTGCGCCCCGGCATGCAACGCACCACCGAGCGCCTCGATTGCGGCGCGATGCACGCGAATGCCATTGCCGCGCCCATGCCCATACGCCAAGGTCTTCGCGTCATCGACGGCGAGCGCATTGACCTCGTTGATACGGACGCCTCGCCCGTCAACGGCGATATGCAAGGTATACGCCGCCTCGCCGTTTGCGCTTATGTCGCCATCCACCGCCGAAACGGCTACACCGTGCCGCACGATGTTCGCGTAGATCTCCTCGATCAGCCCCATCACCACACGTCGTACGGCGACCGGCACCACGACATCGGATGCCACGTTCAGCCGCGTCACCCCACGCAGCCCCAGCATGGCCATCACGCGGTCCTGATCCTCGACGTATTTTTCCAGTTGCACATCGAAAGACCGCCCGCCGCGGACGAGCCCATCAACTGTTCCGTCCACCAGATCCGTGCCATTCTGCCCCGCGCCAGCCTCTCCGAGTTCGCGCTTGCCGTTGAGCACGTCGATCACCTCGTGCACGCGGTCGAGCGCGTGATGCGACCGTTCGTAGATCGCGTCCAGCATCTCGTCCACATCGCCAGCCCCCGCATCGCCCGCCCCGGCCGCTTTCGCCCGCCACGCGAGCATCGCGATCGTGGACATGTCGTTAGCCACCGAGTCATGGATCATGTGCGCGAGCTCCTGCTCCCGTGTGACCCGCCCGAGCAACCGTTCGCTGCGTGCCGCCCGTTCGTTGGCTTCGGCCGTGCGTCGGAACGCCGAGCCGAACATGACCAGAAACCCGATACCCATCAGATTCAGCGCGACCGTGAACACGAACACGATCAGCGAATACTGCGGCAGTACCGCGGCAATATCCGTTCGCGCGCCCGTCACGCCGGTCAAGTCCATCGTGCCGGCTGTACCCGAAGCCGCCGCATCGTTCGCCTCGATCTCCCCGATACCGTCGATCATCCCACGGACCACACTGCCGCCGATCGATCCGGTATGCAGCAGTACGAAGCCGGCCGCGTCGAGCACCGCATACCCGACCGTCACCGCGACCGCGCCCCATCTCGGCAGCAGATACCCCAGCGCGAGCAGCGCGGTGAACGACACGACGTCGCCGGCCGCCAGCAGATCCGGCAACGTCAGACACGGCAACGCCACGATGCAGACGATCAGTGCGATCACGCGCGATGCCCGCGGTATGACCGGAATCGCTGCGGCGAACGCCAGGCAGGCCAGTGCGACGATCATCTGCGCCGGCGATTGCGGCGGTCTGACGATCAATTCCACCACGATGGCCACGCAGCCGATGATCGTGTTCTTTTCGAGAAAATGCGGTTCGCGCCACCATGCGCGGATGCCGGCGAGCGCACGTCGCGAAGCGGACGGGAACGACGGAGACGACGGGGATGGCGAGGAGGATGCCGACGTTGGCATGGCGGTCACGCTTTCGGTTGCGGTTGGCGGGAGGACGGTTGCACTGGCTGCCGTATCGGCTGTCGCGACGGCTGCGATGACCTCGGCACCGGTGGGTTCTCCGATGCTGACGTCGGCGTCGGCATACGGTCGAATCGCACGCCGCGCGGATCACTCGGCATGATCATGAGCACGACCGACACGAGGAACGACAGCAGTGATAGTACGATGAGCGTGAGCACCGTCACGACGATGGTCTGCATGCCGTCCGCGGCCGAGTCGCCGCCGGCCAGCGAGCTGATGATCACGACGGCGAGCGAAACCACGAACGCGCCGACCGACAGCACTGTCGGCAGTATTACCCACCAGCCGCGCAGGTTCTCGTCGTGCAGCCGGCGGATCGACAGCGACAGGTTCGGCAGGAACAGGATGATCTGCGCGACCATCACGGCGTTGCTGACGAAATCGTAGAGCGGTGTGTCGGAGAACGTGTCGCCGTCGCCGTTCAGCCCGATCGCCGATCCGATGCCGTATGCCGCGATGCCGGTCGCCGCGGCGACGATGACACCGAACAGCCAGATCCACCAGTATTCGCCGCGCGACGCGCGCCCATGGAAGATGAACGTCTTGCGGAAGCAGCGAACGATCGCGGATCCGAAACCGATGCCGTACCACGGTGACCACAGCGGCGGTTTCGCGAAGCCGTGACCGCCGCCGGCTGGACCGCCGCCAGTCGCCTCATCCGTACCGGCCATACGCTGCGCATACGTCACGTACGGGTTCTCACTGCCCGCATCCCGCCGCGGCATGAACGGATTCGGTTCGTCGCCCATCGTCGCACTCCCTTCGTCGCCTCTACTCAACCCCATTCTCGCCGATTCGTCCAGTCCGCGCCGCCGCCGTCAACACACGTGTACCGCCTGCGCTTTCGTCGTGCATCGTCGCATACAGTGATACGTACACCGATGAAGGGGATATCAATGAACGATCCGCAGACCGATACGTCGCACACCGGCCCGGTCGGCCCAGCCGACCCGGCCGAATCAACCGTCACCGTCACGTCAGCCACTCCAACCAATCCGACTGGCACAGCCGACACCATGCCCCACGCGCCCGCCGTATGGCAGCCATATCCCGACCGCATCCAGCGCATGTGGCTGGCGAGCGAGGCGCTGCAGTGCGTCTTCTGGCTCGCGGTGTGCGCCGCCGCGGCCGTGGTCTGCCGGCTGAACGACTGGTGGAGCTGGCAGCCGATCGTCATCGGTCTGCTCGCCGCGGTCAACGTGCTCGACTTCGCGTCGCAGCCGCTGCAGACGCGCTACAAGTACGCGTTTCACCGGTTCATGATCGACGACCGGTTCCTGCGCATCCGCACGGGATGGCTGTTCCGCTCGACCGTCACGGTGCCATACAACCGCGTGCAACATGTGGATACGAAACAGGGGCCGCTGCTGCGCAGGTTTGGTCTGACGACGATTGTGATTCATACGGCCGCCACCGCACACGAGATCGCCTCACTGGATGCGGCCGAGGCGGAGCGTGTGACGGCGCTCATCACCGAGCACGTCGCCGCCGCGAAGGAGGACCTGTGATGGGCGGCGCGCATGGCACCGACGGATGGCGCAGGTTGCATCCGGCCGCACTGATCGTTGGCATGATCGGTTCGTTTAAGTCCGCGATCGGCGTGTTGCTTGCCGTCGTCGGCTATCAGATCGTCCGCGACGGATGGTCGCCGTGGATGTTCGTCGGTGCCGTCGCGCTGATCCTGGCGCTCGTCGTCGTGCCGCCGGTCATCGAATGGCTGACCACACGTTACCGACTGGGTGCGGATTCGCTGGAGTTCCGTACGGGATTGTTCTCGCGCACTCGTCGCACGATCGGCTATGCGGCGATCCATGCGATCGACGGCACGGCACCGGTGTACTTCCAGCCGTTCGGCGTGGTGCGATTGACGATCACGGCCGCCGGATCGGATGCGAACATCACGCTCGACGCGGTGCCGGTCGCGCTGCAGCTCGAACTCGAATCGCTGCGGTCGGCCAGTCACGACGGGCATGCTGCCGATGATGGCCGTTGCGCTGCACACGCCGATGTTGCCGCGACCGGCACGGGCCTGAATCCCGGACCGGCTCTCGCCGCGGGTTCGCCGCTCAGCCCGTATCCTACGGCTGCACACGTAGTCACCGCCGCCGCACACGCCGCAAACGTTCCCAGCGTCGCAAACGTTACCAGCATCGCAAACGTACGCATCCCGTCCTCCACAGGCGCATGCGGTACCATCGTGGACACATCGGTAGACGGTATGGCACCGTCCACGCCCGTGGCGACCTTATCAACCGGCGATACCGAACCGTCGTCCGCCACGAGATCGGCACCGCGGCCCGCAACGACCACGACTGCCGCTGCCGTCTCGCGCACCGTTTCCTCCATACCGCCGGCATCAGTAGCATCTGCACCATCCACGGCATCAGCCACCGCCGACCGCCCGGTGTTCCGCGCATCCGTGCGCGACATCCTGCTGTTCGCGATCACTGACCTCGGCTTTCTCGCCGCCGCGCTCGCGGTCTATGCAGCCTTCGACAAAGTCCGCGATTTCATCCCTCGCACGTGGATGCGCACCGCCACGCAGTCGGTCGATGCGATCGTCGCGCAAGGCGTGCTGTCGGTCGTACTGCTCGCACTGGCGTGCGTGATCGCGCTCATGATCGTGAGCATCGTCTCGGCGATGCTGCGGTTCTACGGGTTCGAAGTGTGGCGTCGCGGCGACGATCTCGTGGTGGTGCGGGGGCTGTTTACGCGCCACACGATGACGTTGCCGGTCCGCCGTATTCAGACGATCGTGATACGGCAGTCGTTGCTGCGGCGACCGTTCGGCTTGTGTTCGGTGAGTCTTGGCTTGAGCTCGTCAGTTGACAACGATGGCGATGATGCGAACGACGGCGGCAATGCGGCAAATATTCTGCCGGTCGTGGGGATGCGTCGCGTGACTGCATTGCTGCACGTGATGCTGCCGGAGTGGGATGTGCGCAACGATCTGCCGGTACGGCGGACGGGGCACGGGTTGACACGGTATTACGTGACGCTGCCGGCGGCGCTCGGCGTGGCGACGACGGCGCTCGCGGCCACGGTCGTGATCGTGCAGGGTTGGTCGGGCAACTGGCTGCTGCGGATGATTCCGGCGGTGCCGTTCGTGATTTTCGCGTGGTGGACAGCGAGCCGTTGGCTGCGTTCGCAGGTCGACGGTTACACGTTGATGGATGACGCAGCGGATGGCGGAACACCGCGCAGGATGCAGGTATCGGATGCGACGAATGGCAAGGCAGACCGTGGGACACCGCGTAGGATGAACGCGGCGGGGGCGACGGATAATGTGATCGACGCGACATCTGGCAGTGCTGACGCGGCGTCGGACATCACGATGAACACGGCAACGGACGCTGCGAACGTTGGCACTGGCACACCGCTGCCTCACCGCATTATGGTGACCGGCGCAAGCGGGCTGACGCGGTTCACGATGGTCACCCGCCGCTCGCGGGTGCAGTCGGCTATTCGCAAAACAGCGGTATGGCGTGCTTCGCGCGGTATCGAAACGCTGCTGATGCCATTGTTCGTCACCAACGATACCGACGAACTGCGGTTCCAGTTCATCCGCCGGTCCGACGCCGACCGTCTCACCGCCTGGCTCGAGTCCTAGCCTCGCCCCGGCATCCCACCGGCGGTGTCACTCATCCCCATCCCTTCTAACGGACATACAGCCGATTCCACGCTCGTATCGGCTGTATGTCCGTCAGTGGTGCAGTGCGCAAACCCGAGGAACAGCCAGCAAAAACACAGCTCTACCCCCTCAACGGACATACAGCCGAAAACGATAGGCAAATCGACTGTATGTCCGTTAAGAGTAGCGCGCACAGTATCAAGAAAGACCATCAGGGAATACGACCCCCACCTTCAACGGACATACAGCCGATACGAGCGCAAAATCGGCTGTATGTCCGTCAGGGGGTTAGCGCATGTCCATCGTCGAGACACCACCGCTGCCGCTACCCTAGTAGCGCCAAGAGGTCGTCCTTGGTGAGCGCGGCGACGGAACGGCCGGTGGATGACGACGCGGCGTCCACGAACCGCTCAGCGAGGTCGGTCTTCGACCGCTGCAAATTCAGGATTCGCTCCTCGATCGTGTCCTTCGCAACGATCTGGTACACGTTCACGTCCTGCGTTTGCCCGATGCGGTGCGCGCGGTCGGTGGCCTGATTCTGCGCGGCCGCATTCCACCACGGGTCGGCGTGTACGACCACGCACGCGCCGGTCAGGTTCAAGCCGGTGTTGCCGGCCTTGAGCGAGATGAGGAACACGGGCGTCTCGTCGCGGTTGAACTGGTCGACCAGTTCCAGACGCCGCTTCTTCGGCGTCGCGCCAGTGATGACATCGTATGCGACACCGTTCGCCCGCAGCCGCTCAGCGATCAGGTCAAGGTAGCTCGTGAACTGCGAGAAGATGAGCATCTTGCGTCCGGCGTCACGGCACGAGTCGACCAGCTCGGCGATCGCGTCGAGCTTGGCGGAACTCACCTTGCCGTGTTTCACCGGCTGTTTCACGGACGATTGGGCGAGCATATCACCTTGTTCCACAGCCTGTTTCACAGATTGTTCCGCACCTTGTTCCGCACCTTGTTCCACAGCCTGTTCCACGATCCTGCCGCCGTTTGCGCCATCCACGGCATCCGCCCGCCCGGCATTGTCGTACAACAGCCGCGGATCGCAGCACACCTGCCGCAGCTTCGTCAGCTGCGCGAGGATCTGAATCTTGCCGGTGTTGAAGTCGGCCGGTTTCTGCTTGAGGATCGCCGACCGCAACTGCTGCTCGAGCGCCGCATACAGTTTGCGCTGTTCGCCGGCGAGCTGCACGGTGATGACGTTCTCGATTTTGTCAGGCAGGTCCTTGAGCACCTGCGATTTGAGTCGACGCAGAATGAACGGCCCGACGAACGACTGCAACTTGCGTTGCGCGGATTCGTCGCCGCTGAGGATCGGCATTTCGAACCGTTCGCGGAAATGCGCGTAACTGCCAAGCATG
The DNA here is from genome assembly GCF_009299505.1 of Bifidobacterium ramosum. Taxonomy (GTDB): domain Bacteria; phylum Actinomycetota; class Actinomycetes; order Actinomycetales; family Bifidobacteriaceae; genus Bifidobacterium; species Bifidobacterium ramosum. Next base: position 34,330 of record NZ_WBSM01000011.1, read on the forward strand.
CCGGGCATGAGAAAGTCGAAGATGCTCCACAATTCGCTGAGCCGGTTTTCGATTGGCGTGCCGGTGAGTGCGAACCTATGCGCCGCTGCGATCGATCGCACCGCCTTCGCGGCCTTGGTCGCCGCGTTCTTGATGTACTGCGCCTCGTCCAGCGTCATGCAGTAGAACGCAAGGCCGGCGTAGTCGTCGATGTCGCGGCGCAGCAAATCGTACGACGTGACGAGCAGGTCGGGTATGTCCGTCGTCGTGCCATCGTTCGCACCGTCCGCATCATCTCGCACAGCCTGCCGGTCGTCCTGCTGAGCATCGCGGATCTCACTCAACGTCGCACGACGCGACGCCTTCGATCCGGCGACCGTCTCGACGCGCAGCGACGTCGCGAACTTGGCCGCCTCCGCCGCCCAGTTGTACACCAGCGACGCCGGGCAGACGATAAGGCTCGGCGTGCACGCGGCCCGCGCCTCATCGCGCCGCGCCAGCAGGAACGACAGCAGCTGCACCGTCTTGCCGAGACCCATTTCGTCGGCGAGGATGCCGCCGAATCCCTTGTCGCACACCGCGTTGAGCCAGCGGAATCCCTCGGCCTGATACGGCCGCAGCACGTCGGCCAGCGATGCGGGCACGTGGTATGCGTTCGGGTCGATCACGCGCAGGTCATTCAGATATGCACGGAAGCTCGCGTCTTTGCCCGCGTCGTCGATCTGGCTGTCGAGATAGTACGCCTCGAATGCGGGCACCGTGACCGCGCCGGTTTCGAGTTCCGACGGCTTGAGTCCCAGATCGGCGGCGACGTCGTCGAGCGCGGACGTGTCGACGGTGCGCAGGTCGACGAACGCGCCGTTGCGCAGACGATGAAAACGTTTGCGCTTGCGATAGCTGGCGAGCAGCGCGGGCACGTCGTCTGGGTCGATTTCGTCGGCGATGGGCGAGATCTCGACCAATCCCGACCGCACCGACAGACCGACCTTGATGGTGGGGCGAGGCATGGCCGCCAGCCCATCGAACGCGGGTGTGGCGTACACGTCGCCGAGGCCGCGCAGCACCGGCAGCCCTTCGGTAAGCAGCTTGTACACCGCGTTGTCGTCAGATTCGGGGATGAACGCGACCGCGCCGCTCGGTCGCGGGAAGTAGTGGAGTACCGCCTCGACGGCGAGTCGTTCGGCGTCCTTGTCGCGCAGCTGGTCGTCGGGCGCGTGGCCGATGCCGTCGAACACGTGGTAGCGTTTGTTGCCGTAGCGCGCCTGCACGTCGCAGGTGATGCCGTGCAGGTCACGGTCGAGGTAGATCGCAATGCGGCAGGGCACACGTATGAGCCGTAGCAGTTCGGGCGGCAGGTCGATGTGCAGTCCGGTGCGCGGCGTTGCGTTCGTTTCGTCGTCGATGGCGGAGGACGGCACTGCACGCGGGTCACGAACGTTGTCATCGTTACGAACGTTGTCATAGTCGGCAACATCATCACCAACGTTGTCATCATGACGAACGTTGTCACGGCTGCGAACGTTGGCGGGACCGGCCGACTCGCCACGTCCGGCCCCGCCGGCGGTCAGCAGCGGCAGCATCGTACGCGCGAACATCGCCACGTCGGCCGCGCCGAGATACAGCGACGCATGATCGTCGTCGCCGCACAGCAACGTCAGCAGATCGCGTTGTTTCGCGAGATTCGCGTCGCACCGGTAGATCGTCGCCGGCGCGACGGCGGCATGCGACTGCGCGCGCGATGCGTTGGCCCGAAGCCATTGCACGATGTCGGTGCCACCCATATTGCCGCCCGGATTGCCGCCCACACCTCCGGGAAACTCGTCGGGGAACCCGTTGACGAACGGTCCGCCGATCGGCGTCGGCGCGTCATGGCCGGCAGCCGTCCCACGCGCGACGGCCGTGTCTCGCGCTCCGCCCGTCGCAGGCCGTCCGCCCGTATCGCCCGTCGTGTTCGCATCCGCCGCCAGCACCGCCGCGGACAACGGCCGCACGATCACATACGTCGACCGCTGCCCGGCAATGAATCGCTCCACGCACTGCGTGTGCCGCAGCCAGTACCCAGCCGGCGCGGCGCTGTCATCGTCGACCCGTCGCGCGCCGAACGTACCGGTCGCGCCAACCATGCCGGACGCATCGCCGGTCGCACCATCCGCATCATCCGCACCGCTCCCCTCGGCCCGCGTCATCGACAGTCCCAGATCGGGGTCGCCATCCACCACGCGCGTCGGCATGACCGGCATGTAGTACCGCGCGGACGGTGCGTAGTCAATCGTCGCATCCGTACCGGCGTACACGTCGAGCAGATCGGCGATCTCGCCGTCCGACAGCCGCATCGCCGCCGCGTCCGTCCGCCGCAGCGACACGTACGGATCGCTGTCGATTGTGCCACGGATCGTCTGCGCGCGGTCGAGAATGTCGAGCACGGCTTGCGAGCGCCGGTCGAACGCGTCGCGCGTGTGGATGAACGCGAGCTTCTTGCCATACGAGACGAATTCCTGATAGCGGACAGCCTGCAGCAATTCGGCGATGTCCTTGACCACGTAGGAGATGCCGCGCGATGGCACCTGGATGCGCAGTTTGATCGAGCAGCCGGTATCGTCGTGCGTTTCGAGCGTCAGGCGCAGCGTGACGCTGCCGATCGGCATGTGACGAACGGCACCGGTGCAACCGCCGTCGGTGGTGCCACCCGCGTCGGCGATGGTGCCGATCTCCTTGAGCAGGCTGAGCTGACGGTCTTTGGCCTTGGCCTGCATGTCGGCGTCGCGCTGGCGCATGAACGTGGCGAGTTCGCGCGAGGTGCGGCGGACGGCGGGCAGTCGGCCGGCGATCAACCGGCCGTTGGCGGCTCCGTTGCCGGCGCCGGCGACGCGGCGGAACCAGTCGCGGTGACTGTTGTAGGCCATGACGAGTGCGATGACATGTTTGCAGATGCCGGAGAACCGTCCGTATGCGGGGCAGGTGCAGTGCGATGCGACGAGATCGCCGGCGTTGTCGTCGACGTCGACGGAGACGCGATAGTCGTCGGCGTAACGGTCGGCGGCGTTGACGAGCGCGGCGAGGCTGACGCCGGAGTCGGTGACGGCGCAGGTGAAGTCGTGCATGCGGTGTGATGCGAGGATTTCGTTGGCGCGGAAGTATGATCGGCCGCCGCGCTTGCGCAACGTGGTGTCGCTGACAATCGGACCGGCGCCGTAGGACGGGCCGCCTATGTCACCGATACGACGACGCGCCGGATCGGCGTATGTCGACGATGTGGCCGTGCCGCCGAACCGGCGACGGGTCGAGTCGTCGTATGCGTAGGGGTAGGCGTCGCCGTCATACGCGTCGTCGCTGTCGTATGAGCCGTAGGTGACACCGTAGTCATCATCGCCATCGTTGTCATCGTCGTAGCTGCGATAGCCGCCGCGACCGTTGCCGAAGCTGTCGGATCCCGAGCGGGAACCATATACCGACGCATGCCAATCCATATCCGCCGCCCTTCCGATCGCCGCCGCCCATTCGTTCCATCCTACCCGCGTTCCGTCACACGGCGCTCGTCCCGTGAACCTCATTCCTCAGCCTCACCCAGCAAGCTCCGTTCCGCCAGCCTCTTCCGCCAGCCTCTTCCGTCGGACTCGTTCCGTCGGACTCGTTCCGTCCCTCCCCACGCTTGCCGCTCCTTCTCACGGACAACCAGCCGAAAACACCCGCCCAATCGGCTGGTTGTCCGTTGAGGCACAGAGCACGCCTCGTCACGGCAAGAGCAGTCCCGGCGTCATATCTCGCCCCCTCTACGGACAACCAGCCGATCTGGATAGGCAAATCGGCTGGTTGTCCGTTGAATTACAGAGCCACAATGCGACGGAAGCAACCCATGACGCCACATCCCTCTTCCCCCAACGGACAACCAGCCGATTCACCCACCCCGATCGGCTGTATGTCCGTTAGGGGGTGAGAAGGCTAAGAGGTGAGGAATTGAGGTAAGGCAGGGCAAAGCAAGGCGAGAAGAAACAAGGCAAGAGAGGCTGTAACATCCGCAGCGTCTTCGGCACTCCGCCACGACACACCGTCACCTGCCACAACGCATCATCACCCCGTCGTGACGCATCATCAACCGCCACGACATACAAACAACGGACATACAGCCGATTCCGTCGGGGAAATCGGCTGTATGTCCGTTAAAAGAGAGAAGGGAGGGGCAAGCCGCTAGAAAACACAGCGGCAGCGGTAACGATCAGCGATCGGCGATCGGGCCGGCCCACTCCGGCTCGTCCTGCGGCTCGCGGGCGGAGGCGATCGGCTCCTCCGGCAGGTGCTTGGCCGGAATCGTCTTCGGCTTGAACGGGAACCGCTCGGCGCGCATCTTCTCGTACGCGGCGATGTCGTCCTCGTGCTGCAGCGTCAGATCGATGTCGTCGTAACCGTTCATCAGACGCCAACGCACGTAGTCGTTCACCTCGAACGGCAGCGTCACGTCGCCGCAGGTCACGGTGCGATCCTCGAGTGAGACGGTCATCGTGCGGCCCGGCTCCTCCTCGAGCAGCTTCCACAGCAGCTCGACGGACTCCTGCGGCATGATCGCCGCCAGCACGCCGTTCTTCGCGGTGTTGCCGTAGAAGATGTCGGCGAAGCGCGGCGCGATGACCACACGGAATCCGTAGTCATGCAACGCCCACACGGCGTGCTCGCGCGAGGAGCCGATGCCGAAGTCCGGTCCGGCGACCAGAATCTGGCCCTTCGCATACTCGGGCTTGTTGAGCACGAAGTCCGGGTTGCGGCGCCACGCGTAGAACAGCGCGTCGTCGAAGCCGGTCTTGGTGACGCGCTTCAGGAACACGGCCGGAATGATCTGGTCGGTGTCGACGTTGGAGCGGCGCAGCGGCACGCCCACACCGGTCAACGTAGTGAGTTTTTCCATGAAATATCAGTCCTTTACAAGATCAAGATCGACTACAGGTCGGCCGCAAACGGCTCACAGGTCGGCCGGCGACGAGATCGTGCCGCGAATGGCGGTGGCGGCGGCAACCTGCGGCGACGCAAGGTGCGTGCGCGAGCCCTTGCCCTGGCGGCCTTCGAAGTTGCGGTTCGACGTCGAGATCGACCGCTCGTCGGGCACGAGCTTGTCGGGGTTCATGCCGAGGCACATCGAGCAGCCGGCGTTGCGCCATTCCGCGCCGAAGTCCTTGAAGATCTTGTCGAGTCCCTCGCGTTCGGCCTGCAGACGCACGCGCGACGAGGCCGGCACGACGAGCACGCGGTGGATCGACTTGGCCTTGTGATGGCCCTTCATGATCGCCGCGGCCGCGCGTAGATCGTCGATGCGGCCGTTCGTGCACGATCCGATGAACACGGTGTCGACCGGGATGCTCTTGATCGGCGTGCCCGGTTCGAGATCCATATACTTGAGCGCGCGCTCGGCGGCGGCACGCTTGGTCGCGTCCGCGATCTCGCTCGGCACCGGCACGTTCGCCGTGATCGGCAGGCCTTGGCCGGGGTTGGTGCCCCACGTCACGTACGGGCCGAGCTTGGTCGCGTCGATGTCCACAACCTTGTCGAACACCGCGTCGTCGTCGGTCTTCAGCGTCTTCCAGTATTCGACCGCACGATCCCACATCTCGCCTTCCGGCGCGTGCGGACGGCCCTTGAGGTACTCGAACGTCGTCTCGTCGGGCGCGATCATGCCGGCGCGGGCACCGGCCTCGATCGACATGTTGCACACGGTCATGCGCTCGTCCATGCTCATCTTGCGGATCGCTTCGCCGCGGTATTCGATCACGTGGCCCTGGCCGCCGCCGGTGCCGATCTTCGCGATGATCGCGAGGATGACATCCTTTGCAGTCGCGTCGGCCGGCAGCTCGCCGTTGACGTTGATCGCCATCGTCTTGAACGGCTTCAACGACAACGTTTGCGTCGCCATCACATGCTCGACCTCGCTCGTGCCGATGCCGAACGCGAGCGCGCCGAACGCGCCGTGCGTCGAGGTGTGCGAGTCGCCGCACACGATCGTCATGCCCGGCTGCGTGAGGCCCAGGATCGGCGCGAACGCGTGCACGATGCCCTGATCGGCGTCGCCCAGCGGGTGCAGACGCACGCCGAACTCCTTGCAGTTCTTTTCGAGCGTGCTCAGCTGCAGGGCGCTCGTCTTGTCCGGGTTCGGACGGTCGATGTCGACGGTCGGCGTGTTGTGGTCCTCGGTGGCGATGAGCTGATCGACGTGGCGCGGCTTACGTCCTGCGAGTCGCAGGCCCTCGAACGCCTGCGGGCTGGTGACCTCATGCATGAGCATCAGGTCGATGTACAGCAGGTCGGGTGCCCCATCGCTGCCCTTGCGCACCAAATGATCGGCCCAGACCTTTTCGGCCAGTGTCGTTCCCATTCGGATTCCTCCTAATTTTTTCTGCGAGGTCTTGTACTCTCGCGTTCTTCGTGGTATATAGCCTATGATTCGCGGCTCGGACGTCGCCGCGAGCGGCCGGTATATGAGATATGCCGTGGACGCTCTCAAACGGGTTCGCTCGCCATTACCTCGCAACCCGGCCGTCTGCATTTTGCGTTTCACTATGTGAGATGGCATAATCGTCGATTATGACCTCATCCGACACGACGAACGCAGACGGGACGACCATGCCTGAAGAGCTTGACGAAACCACGGCCACGAGCGGCCAGACCACCGACATCGACGATACGACGGACGCCGCGGATGCCGCGGATACAACGGAAGCGGCCGACGCAGCCGAGCCCGCGGACGATGGTGAGATCCACTCCGGCGTCGGCGTGCTCGACAAGACCGTGAAGATCCTCGACGCGCTCGAGTCCGGACCGGCCACGCTCGGTCAGCTCGTCGCGGCGACCGGACTGGCCCGCCCGACCGCGCACCGTCTCGCGATCGCGTTGGAACGGCACCGTTTCGTCCTGCGTGACCAGCACAGCCGCTTCGCGCTCGGCTCGCGTTTCGCCGAGCTTGCGGCAGCCGCCGGCGAGGATCGACTGCTGACGGCGGCCGGTCCGATTCTGCAGACGCTGCTCGACCGCACCGGCGAGTCCGCGCAGATCTATCGTCGGCAGGGCGATCAGCGCGTGTGCATCGCCGCCGTGGAGCGTGCGTCCGGTCTGCGCGATTCGATTCCGGTGGGTGCGATGCTGTCGATGGAGGCCGGTTCGGCCGCGCAGATCCTGCTGGCGTGGGAGGATTCGGAGCGCCTGCATCAGGGACTACGCCACGCCAAGTTCAGCGCCGCGAAGCTGGCCGCTGTGCGCAAGCGCGGCTGGAGCGAGTCGGTGAACGAACGCGAGGAGGGCGTGTGCTCGATCTCCGCGCCGATCCGCAACGCGTCCGGCCAGGTGATCGCCGCGATCTCGATCTCCGGTCCGTCCGGCCGTATGGGCAGCGCTCCCGGCCGCCGTTACGCGCCGCTCGTCATGGCCGCCGGCAAGTACCTCACCGACGCGCTGATCAAGGCCTCCTCCGGCCGCTGATCCGCGGCGTGCCGGCACATCTCCCGGCTTCCGAGCGCTTCCGTCTCGCCCGAGCCCTCTCCCTTAACGGACATACAGCCGATTCCCGTATCAGTTTCGGCTGTATGTCCGTTTTACACATCCAACGTACAACCAGCCGATTCCAACGATGCAAACGGCTGTATGTCCGCTGAGGTTGCTGAGGTTACGGGACATCGCCGCACTCATGCACTAAAGCACCCGGTCCTAACGGCTCAACTTCAACGGACATACAGCCGATTCCCATACCGTTTTCGACTGTATGTCCGTTGAGGGTTCAAGGCATCCGCATCCCCACACAGACGCGCCGCATCGCATCTCCATCCCTCAACGAACATACAGCCGTTTGCAACGATGGAATCGGCTGTATGTACGTTAAGAGGAGAGAGAATGTCGTTAGAGAAGGAAGGGAACGGCGCGGCACCCTACCGACGGAACCACCCGCGCAATCTGCTCCACAGATTCTTCTTGTGCAGCAGGTTCATACCCTCCGTATCCGACTTCACCGACGCGATATCATACGAATACGCCTTGCGCGAGCTCGGCTTGCCTACCAGATCACCGAACTCAAGCAACTGCGTGCGTGGATGGTACGGATGCCGGATATCGAACTCGAACAGCCGCGCCGCACGCTTCTCCGGCGCCGGACCATACGATCCGAACCCGCACGTCGGCGACGCGACCATCATCACGCCCTCCGACTCGCCGACGAATCCGTTGCGATGATCATGCCCCGCGACGATGCCGAAATACCCACCGTCACGCAGCAGCGCGAACTCGCCGCTGTCGTAATCCGGGCAGCTGACCCCCTCGCCCAGATAGCTGCCGGGCTGCGTCTTCGCCTCGTCCAGCACGTAATACTGCGACTCGTACGCGCGATAACCCTGAATCGCACCGGGCGCGTCGGGAGCCACCGCCTTGAGCAGATCGTAGTACTGCGGCACCGGCATGTGCTGGAACACCAGCGCCTTCGCGCCCAGCATCTCCGGCACGGAATACAGGAAGTCGAGCGTGCGCTCGTCGGGTTTGCCGTAGCCGCCCTCGGGCGAATAGTCGCCGGAATCGGTCACCGCCAGCGCCAGCACGGTGCGCGTACGATCGGCGTCCATCACCGGCAGCGCGAAGGTGCCCGGCGCGAGCGGATACACCCGCTGGTCCGGCAGTCCGGACATCGGCGCGGCCTGCGGCGTCGGCATGGCGTACGGACCGTCCGCTCGCATGCCAACGTTCGCGGCGTTGCGAGCGATGGCAGTGACGTCTGACGACGATGACGCGCGTACGGTTGCGTCCATCGCATCCGTCGTATCGATCGCATCGACCGTCGCGTCGGTGCCGTCCGGCGCGATGTTCAGGCATCCCGGAAACTCGCGGTAGATCGCGTCGAGTTCGGCGTTGCTCAGCCCGCACTGGAAGTCGTGGTTGCCGTACGTGACGGCGAACGGCACGCCGCGTTCGACAAGCGGACCGACGAACGACGCGATCGCATCGCGCACGAGTCGACGCGTACGTTCGATGTCGCCGGGCTTGGCGCTGGTCCAGCGGCGCTTGTGGAACGTGTCCGCGTACGCCGGATCGTACCCGGCGATCTGATTGCCGGTGAACACGACGACATCGGGGCGGGCGGCGTCCGTCGCGGCCGCGATGAGACGAATCGTGTCCCCGGAGACTTTCGGACCGTCCTGGATGTCGGCGAACTGCAACACGCGGAATTTACCGGAATTATGGAACTGCAGACGTCCCAGTCGCGCCGACACCGACACGGGCCGCGCCTCATTGCGGGTCTGTTCTTCGATCTGATTACGTTCCGTCATGCCTCAAGCCTAACCCACGACACCTCGGAAACGGCTGTATGCCGCACGCGAACGCCGGGGATTAGGGACTGCGACGGGTTACGGGCGCCGCGCATCCGCCGCGAGGCGGTTACAGGTCTGCCGCAGGTTTGCCGTGAGAAACAAAAAACCCTCGCTACTGCGAGGGTTCATTCGCTGGGATGCCTGGACTCGAACCAAGAATGGCTGAACCAGAATCAGCTGTGTTGCCAATTACACCACATCCCAATTTGGCTGGCGTAGCAACTCCGAAGAGCTGTTCGTCGTACCCCCAACCGGATTTGAACCGGTGTTGGCGCCGTGAGAGGGCGTAGTCCTAGACCGCTAGACGATGGGGGCTTCAGTTTTCCGTTGTGCAGTGAACTGCGCAACGAGTGATTAATATACGCGAGTATGAGCCCGTGCGCAACTTACGGCGTGTCGCCTTATTTTCCAACGGTTTTGTGGGCCGCTGGAACGGTACCGCATTCCGCCGGCCTCACCTTTTTCTCCACTTTTCCAACGTACATCTAGCCGATTTCGGGGGCAAAATCGGCTGGATGTCCGTTGGAAAGTGGCGCGGGCACCGAAGCGACACGCCGAAAGAAAAAATTCTCCTTCCATCACCCCATCCCACTTTCCACCCCTTCTCAAGCGGGTCGCACCCGTTGCCTTCTATGCATAAAACGTGAGGAAATCCATCAAAGAAGAGGGAATACATTATGTTCTGCCCTCAATGCGGAGCACCCGCCGAAGAGCGAGCAGCCGTTCGAACGAGCCCGGTTCGGCCGACAGGAGACGGTGGGCGCGTCCATGCCGTCAGCGAGCGACCAGTGAGTGAAGCCGACTGCCACGTCTCGCTCGGCAGCGCGGCCTCGAACCGTGCATACGAGGATTTCGGCCGTTTTCTCGGCTCCGGGCGGACCAGCCCCGCGGCCTTCAGGATCCGGCGGATGGCCGAGTTCACGGGAGACGCAACGCCCTCACGCTCGTACCGATGCTTCAGCTCGTGCGCCCGCTGACGGGTATGCCGGTGACGGCGCGCCGCCTCCGCCACCGGCATACCCGCGAAGATCGTGTTGACGAGCACCTTGTTGCGCAGGCACTCGCTGTGCGCCGTCCCGTCGCCGCCGGCGGAGGATCGTGCTGACTGCTGTTGTGACTGTAATCCATACACCAGTCAACAAGCGCCGACCCGTCAACCACGTCCCAAGACATACGTCAACCATCCGCTGAGACTAGACACAGTAAGGAAAGGAAACAGCAACGGCACGAGACATGGGCATGGTCAAGGTCGAATATGTTTCGGTCGAGGACTCCGACAGGGCCACTGAGGAACACCCATACCCGAACCGGGTCCCGTGCACATCTACGAGGAGTAAACCATATAAATGCACCGAATTATGGTTGATCGTCTAGCGCCTTCGGATCGTCTCCGACAATGACGCGTTCTTTATTCCGCCTATCCATGATCCGATTGAACTCGTCTCTGTCTACGACCCAGTCAAGATCGTCTGGCATGACGGCCATCTCGGCGCCTTCCGGCGGAGAGATGGTACCGTATTGGCCAAGCCGCAATGCTCCTGCCTGGATGAGAGTCTGAACAAAGCGGCGGATTTGACGATAACTGAGATCTTTGAGCTTGCCGTGACCTTCGAGAACCGTCAGCCCGGCTTCTTCGAAAACGATAGATTCTCTTCCTCTCAGTGCGTTTATAGTTTTACCACATCCAAAACCGTGCCCGATAGCACGAATTTCCTCATTGACGAATTCGATGATTGCCCGCATGATCTCGATCTCCGAAACCGAAGCCGGCACTGTTGGCAGTGTAGGCCATGCCGCTTTCTTATTGCGCTTTCTGCGTGTTGGATCAGAGGCAACGACATCAGGCAGCAGCTCCTGAATCTGGGGGCCGGGTTTAGTCAGATAATCTTTGCCCGTTCGCAGCACGCCTCTGTCCTCGAGATCCAGAATCATGGCCACAATTTCGTCTTGAGTACAGCGTGTGGACAGACACCCGTAGCCATCAACGACACTTAACATCTCCGCCGCCTTACCAGATACCTCACCCGCAAGCGCCTTGGCAAGTTTTGTGCGCCCATAATACGATCCGGTCATATTTTTGACATTCAGAACGAATCTCGCAACTAAAGGCAATAGTTCGTCAGTGCTGACCAAGGGAACAACCGCCGCCTCCGAAGACAAATGACGGTCGGCCGCCTCCGATACGCCGACTCGTTGGACAGAGGCAAGATCACCATGCCCATATTCAGACTGTTCGTAAGCGTCACTGACGGGTTTGTAGTGGCAACGTTTGCCGCCGATGCCGGATTTTCCAAGCGCGCCCCATGGCCCTCGGCCTGTTGCCTGCAGCTCAATCAGATGATTCTTCATGGCGGCAAGCATGATGTGCGCATCTTCGAGACCTCGATGACATTCGTCTTTGTCTATCGCCAACGCGCCTTGTCGCTTGGCATAGGAGTCGAGTGCGTTGCCGCCACACGGGTGCGCGTCATCCTGTACAGAACCAGGATCCCAACGCCTGCTCATGGACATGGTGTCGATGATGGCGATGCCGCCGTCGCGGTAACGCTCCGCGTAGCCGTCTATGTTAAGCATGAAGAAACCATGCTCGAATGTAGCGTTGTGCGCAACATACGGCTGCCCACCCAGCCGAACCAGTAACGTACGCTGCGCTTCAAAATACTCGTCGAATAGCCTGAACCCTGAATTTGGCCCTATCTGTCGCACATCAATGCCGGTAAGCCCGAGAACGAGCGGATTGCCATGTCGCGCATTGCGTTCAGGCACACCGAATTGCAAACGGGCCTGCTCGTATGCGTCACCCTCGTCGTAGTATTTCCGTTCATACCGGTAGCCGTTCCGCACGCCCGTTGGGCGGGGGGGAATGCATATTCATGTATTCGAAGCCGACGTCAATGATGTACGCACGCGCCGGATCGATGCCGGTGGTCTCGATGTCTATGCCCATGACCTTGTCCACATCACGTCCGGGAAGGTATTCGTCGCGCCAGTCCGATTGCTCATATCGGCGCGGGTCCGTCACATGATCGAAGCGATGATCCCCATCCGAGATCAACGGCACTGCGAGGGAACCCGTATCATGAGGGGATGCCGTTGCGCGGCATGTGTCGTTTATACAGTGTGTGGCGTTCCGCTGCGCGCGGTATGCGGCGCGCGCTTTCTGCATGACCGCAGTGTCGTCCTGAATGTCGTCGACCGAAAACGGACAATACGATGTGGGATGAAGCACGATCACAGTGTCACGGCCACGCCTTTCGTGGGAGACCGTCCAATACCCTTCCGCAGTACCGCGATCGACAAGCAGCTGAATCTCGTCATTGAGACGACGATTCGCATATGCCAACGCTCGCGGCAGACGGTACGAGCTCACGATTCGGTCAAAGTCCGTCATGAACGCGGTATGACACTGTGCCAGAATCGACTCGACCATGTTACGAATCGCATAATCCCGCGCAAGTAGAAGATGCAGATCTGAATTAGCGCCGGGCCTCAAATCCGATTCCTCTCCCGCGCCAATACCTCCTACAAGATCGAACATACGTACCACATCCCAGTCGATACGACGTCCCTGCGCATCAGATGACACGATCTCCATCCATTGATCAATGTCATCCAGCGCCTCGTCAAGCCATGAGCGATTCAAACTGGGAATAGGAACCACGTTCTCCTGACACCGAACCATCATTGATCCTGTCCTTTCGGCCACGAATTGCTATCAGTATATACAAGCTGTCGTTAGTATTCGGGCTTAGTGTAAGGAGCGTCCCTTCAGTTCGTTTCACCGACAGCTCTCCCTCAGAGAAGCATGGCGAAAGGCGGTCGTTTAAGCCCGACGAAGGATTGAGCACATCGAAATCATCACCGGAGGACAGACGATGAGGGGCTGCATCGTCCGCACTCCAGTCAACGCTTGCCCGGTTCGAGCCCGTCAGAGCAGTATGCCGACCAGGCCGGCGAGCGACAGGATGACGATTACGTCGATGAACGACAACACCGTACCCGCGATCGCCAGACCGCGCGGCGAACGGAACAGGCCGACGACGCTGAACACCGCACCCAGGAACCACACCACCCAGCCGACGACCGGCGCCCACGACACCAGCAATCCCAGCAGCGCCAGCACGAACCCCGCCGTGCCCACGCCGTTGCTCTTCTTCACCACGGTATTGACCACCACGGTCGTACCGTCCGCACCCACCTTGCGCTTCACCGGCTGATCGGCAGTGTTCCGCTGCTCGGTCATGGTTTCTTCTCCTTGCCGACGGGAATGAGACCCGGCCCTTCCGAATCCTTCACCGCCTGCATCCCAATCCACCGGACAATTCACCGACACACCGACAAAACGGCGTCGTTCCAGGTGTGTCGAGCATAACGACCGAACCTTGACGGCAAGGCTTGATAGGCAACGACAATCAGAACGCGATAGGACGTTCAGTCCGTCTCAGACGAGGTCATTCTCACGTATGCAGCGTGCTCGCGTAGGTATTCGCGTAAGTACGGCACGGCGAAATCGACCCTGCCGTATCCGCGCTCCACGATGACTTGAGCCTCCAGCAGCCGCGCACGATACCGGCTGGCGTAGCGAACATCCTTGCCCATGCGTTGCGCGACGGCTGACGTAGAGGAAGGACCGTCGTCCTGCGCCATAGCGAGCAAATACGTCTTATCGACAGGCGACAAGCCATCCAGTTCCGGCCCGTGCACCGTGTCACCCAGACGCACCAACGCGCTTGCGATACCCTCACGCACATCGGTTTCATTCACGGAGATCCTCTCCCCCGCGTCTCCCCGCCGCCGGTTGGCGTTGCGCCAGACGTGATAGCCGACCAACTGGATCATGAACGGATACCCGGCCGTGGCTTTCGTCGCCAGATCCAACGATTCACCATCCAGAGTCAACCCGGTATCACGGAACGTGGCATGGAGCGCGTCAGACACCTCATCCAACGGAACTTCGCCCAGGGGCTCGTACTGCGCGCGACGGATGAACGTGGTCGCCTCATTGTTCAGCCACTTTGAAGCCATAGACGGCAGTCCTGCGAACACGAATGCCATGTTGCGGTTCGCGATGGTCATGTTCTGCACTGCCGTGGCAATTTCCGTCAACTCGTCACGATCGATCGACTGCGCTTCGTCCACGGTGACGAGCAGACCGGCCCCCTTACGTTCCAGCCCGTCCATACGCATGGATAGGGCGTCGCTGAGATCGATGACACGACGACTGTTCTCATAGCTGACGCCGCCAAGGCTGCCGCCTATGCCCATGACGCTCACGCTGGGGTCGATATTGAACTTGAAACTGCCCTTGGGCGGCTGAAGCCGGCCGATCAGCCGGGACACTATTCCCTTCCTGGACGTCTCGGAAATAACCTGCCAATCGAGCGCTTTGACGGTAGCGGCAAACTTGGCGAGCATGACAGTCTTGCCCACACCTCGCGGACCGGTGACCCGCATGAGTCGGCCAGGGGCGCCGGGCCCGTCCTCGAGGGCCTCGTTGAAGTCATCGAGAATGGTCTCCCTGCCGATGAGCACCGGAGGAAGGTGCCCTGCGCTGGGTTTGAACGGGTTCGCTGCCATACCGCCTACTTTCATAAAAATTCATAAATATTCTACAACATGGGTCCGGTTCTACAAAAATCATAAAAATTCATAAACATCTGCCATCACTGCGTGAGACATGCCGACGGAATGGCTTCATCGCAGGCGTGTCGGACGCAACCACCGAACCGTGCCCCCATGTTGTCCGGTTGAGATGGGTAGAGGCGATCGGAACGGCCGGTCGCGCGAAACACAACCAACAACCGCGGCGGCAACGTCGACAAGGAAAGGAAGCCATCATGGCCATCAACATGGGCGAAAGCAAAGTCATCTACCAGTCGACCGAGGATTCGGACCGCGAGGCAGCGGAACACCCGTACACCGTGCCGATCCCGAAAGGGCTGGAGGAGGATTCCCACCCGCCCAAGCCGATCACCCGCGCACAGATGATGCGCTGAATCACCCGCCACGTCGAGCCCCACCCGGGCTACGCCGACGAATTCAACGCATGGGAACGAGCCTGGCAGGAAGTCGAGATCGCCCACCTCAAGGCCGACGGCGAACCCGTACTCGAACTGGACCCGGTGCACGTGTACGAGGAGTAGACCGCGAATCCACCGGCCGGCACCCTTCGGCTGAACGCCCCACCGATCCGTTGGGTTCCGCCGCAAGGGATGGAGCTGATGACGGCGACTGTGGGGGCGTGCCGTTTTCAGATAGTCGACGTATTTGAGGAAGTCGCAGATTCCGATGTCCTTACGAAGGTCGTAGTCGACCCCTTTCTCTCCGACTTCCTCAAAAAAGCTCATCAGCCATTCGCCACCACGGCGGTGACGAGCAACTCCTTACGCGGTCGGGTCATGGCCACATACAGAAGGTTGCGTTCCTGACGATAGAGCTGGTTCAGCTTGACCGAATCCCCTACGCATTTGCGCACTTGGCTCGGCGGCGGGCACTGGTCCACATCCGGCACGACCACATAGTCGAACTCCAGACCCTTGGCACGATGCATGGTCGCCACGCGAATGCCTGACTTGCTTGTTACCTCCTTCGTTTTATTATCCAGCTTCAACGCCTTGTATGTGGACTTGCTGTTCAGCGCATCCACCCAGTCGTCTACATGCTGGTTGTCGCGCACGATCACGCAAATACCCTCCGGCTTAGCCATGGAATCCTGAGACAGTCGTTTATCGATCCAATCGGTCACGCAGCGAAATTGGGCGTTCCAGCTCTTGCAACGCAGAGCTTCAGGCCATTCACCATGCGTCAATGAAACACCATCGCCAAAGGACTCTTCCTGAGCTGAATCATCGAACACGCCAGTAAGTGAATAATCCAGCTCATCAGGCTTCTTTCGAGAGAAATCACTGACTTGTCTGCCGTTATTTTTGGCATCTTTCACTGCCTGCATTATGCCATCCACAGTATTCGCACCACTGACTCGGCAAACAGTTTCGGCAACTGTTTTGATCTCGTTTGTCGTACGATAGTTGACTTTGAGACGGAAGCTGCGCCCGGCAATCGGGATGCCACACTGTTTAAGTGATACTCGGTTGCCATACAATTGCTGATGGTTGTCGCCAGCGATGAAGATATCGTTGGCGTGACGGTCGACCATACTACGCAACAGACGGTACGCGGACGCACCAAAATCCTGCCCTTCATCGACTACAACGAACGCGAATTTTTGGGTGGCCTGCGGCCCGTCAAGCAGTTTGGCCGCAACATGCATTGCATAAGGTTGATCATATTCCTTATGCTCGTCCATCAGTTGCAGATAGCGTTCCGCAACCTCCCATACCGCTTCACGCTGCGCTTTAACCAAACGTTCGCCACGCCCGCGACGGGGAACCGCAAGATATTCATCCAGACAGGTGACATTGTTCGCAAGAATCACCTGCTCCCATTCTCGAATGAAGAAATCAACAGGCAGTTTCGACACTGACTCGTCTGAAGAGGCAGACTTGGCTTCCTCCCATAAATCATCGGTGTTGTACTGTACACGGAATTTTGTGTTGCGGTACACGAACGGATACAGCCACTTATCGAGATTGATGACTCCGATATGAGCCAGCTCCTTCTCGGAGCACAACAGCTTCATATTGCTGAGAATGTCGTTGGCCAGATTGGCAGTGAACGTGGTCAACAGCACCTTACGATCACTACCTTGTTGAAGGAGGCTTTGAGCCAAGCGACGGGCACGGTGCATGGCTACCACGGTTTTACCGGTACCTGCACCTCCAGTAACCCGAGCAGGCCCGGAGTAGTTGCCATCGACAACGGAACGCTGTGTCGGATGTAGGAACACGCGCCACTGGGCCAATGGCGCGTTCATCAATCGTTCGAGGTCTTCATCATCGGTGAGGACCACGAACTGCTGCTGGGTGCCGTTCGATGTGAGCATCGTGCGTGCGTCTCGTTCGGCTTGATTATCGCCCGCAGCGTCGATGAATTGCTGCGAGGATTCAGTCTGTGTGAAACCATATGAAGGACTCTGCTTGCGATCATCAGCAAGAAGACCAGCGATCTCTTCCTTCTTGTAGCCGTCAAGGGCAAAATCGACGTACATTTGGGCCTGTTCAGGCAACAGATGGGTCATTATCTTGGCTACGGGTTTGGAAGGTGCCCTGCGCAATACAGATACTCCGTTGGCGGGAACACCAAACTCGATCAAATCATCATCGCTGAACGGTGCGAGCAAATCAGTATGCGCACCAACGCTTGCTCCGTCAGCTAGCAGTTGTGCAAGCTGGGCAGAGCTGGGAGCATCTTCCAGTCGAACAGTGTTGGTGAGCATGTCGGTGGTGACCTGATGCCGACTTATCCAGTCATAGGCATCGTCGTGGCCTTCGTCAAGATGCAGGATCGTATAGATGTTGGTCCGGTCTTTACGAAAGATCACTGCACGGCAGCTTCGTGTGATGCGCACAGAACGCATCCCCTTGTCCTTCATTCCGGTCGGCAACTCGACGTGCAGACCCAGCAGACTGGGATCTGTCCGGAGTTTACGGACAAACTCATAAAACGCCTTCTGCGTGCGTTTCTGGGATTTATTCAGTTCGGCGATCACATCAAGGAAAAGCACGATCGTCACTGGATTTTCATCTGCTTGTGGCATGAGACATCCTCCAAATCGGCTGTGACTGTCGAGGTTTCAGATTGTCGTTACCCTGTTCCATCACCGAAACCACAGCCAAGTCTACTCGTTTTCATCGCCTGACGGTGAAGTTAACGACACGCTTCACGTGGGAGCGCCTTTGCGGCCTGTCAACGTTTGATGGAATTCGGAACAATGCTGCTGGATGATGCGTGATTAAACATCTGATGTAGATATTCCAAGGTTTCGGATGTGTCGGGAAGGCTATTCAGATACATCCGTATTGCTTGTTCCGCATCCAATTCGAATAAGAGGATGTACCGGGGCATGCTTTTACCCATGTCTGTCATGAACTTCAATGACACTCGCCCTCGTTGAATCAGAAGGGGCCGTTCGTCTGTGTTTTTCCCGCTATCTAGTGTACGTTGGGAGGGCAGTATGAGCGCGTTACCTAGAATGGTGATGGGACCGTTTATTTTCTTGTTTTCCCTGAGCGGTAATTCTTGGCGGAGAGCCATCATGTAAAAGAATTGCTTGATGAGATCGCCTATGCCGGGTTGCCCAGTTATTTGGCCTACCTTGCTGTTCGTGGCATCAAGCTTGTATTTGGGAATATAGTATTTGGCGTCCAGAATGTAGATGGAAGTCTGATCCTCTTGTTGGTCGGTGTTTATTACGTCCGGTATCAGGGAATGTGTCTCTGCAGCCGCCGTGTCTATGGTATTTTGCGTCGAGGCCTTTGTCTCGTCGGCATCCATATCGTTGACAGTATTTACAGCATTTGAATCGGAGTTCCACTCCAACTTCAGAAAGAATTCCCAATTGGGTTTTGGCAAAGTGATTCGATCATCATGATGGAAGATTTGCTTACAGATATCCTCCCATACACGATCGAATGATCCCGTGCCTTCGGCCAGGATACTGGTTCTGTTTGCAGGACTGTAATCCTCGAGGTAATTGAGCATGTTGTGTAGTAGGAGTTTCTTTCGCGTCTCGAACTGGATGTTAAGCTCTCGTCGCAAACGGAGTTCTAATATAGAAACTTCGCCGATAGCTTCCAGGCTTTCACCTGAGTTCTTGACCAGCGGCATGTGCAGAATCCCGTTCAGGCCGGTACTCTCGATGAAAGTGCTGATTTCGGTAAGTATCGCCAGCTGCACGCGTGCTATGAAATTGGACGATTCACGAGTACGACGTGAAGTAATCAGCTCCATGTATGCCGGTGAGCCGTTGTTCATTATGGGAGTGGTTTGATCGATAGTACGTGGCCACTCGATTTCGCCTTCGCCGTTGAGTTCTTGTACTCTCCGTGAATTCGTGTACGGTCCGTTTTGCGCATAATCATCCAGTAGGAATCGATAAAGACCAAGCTGGTTTTGTATGAGTGATTGTTGAGTGGCTACCGGACTGAAAGTAAGCTCATCCTGCTGAGTCGGATGAGAGACGAAATACCTACGTATGGCCGCAAGTATGTCGGAGAGAGACGCCGAAGCTAGCTCTGTGGGAATAGTATCCTCTCTAGGAAGATACGTGTAATATTTCGGCAAAATCGGGAACAGGAACCCGTTTGCTGCAATTACTCCCACATAATTGAATTGATATCCGCCGTCTACATTTTTCAGCAACCTTTTTTTACCTATTTTCATGCTGGCAAGCAGGTTGGTGATGGAGGCGACGTCATCATCGATACGAGTGTTGGACACATCGTCGGTGGATGACGCATAATGCGGAAAACTGCCCACGATCCAGGCTTCACGAATCTGCCGAGAGGTGTAGAGTGCTCCTTCGATAAAGAATCGACTAGTCATTACGGTCTATTCCCCAGTATCTTGTGCATCCTGATTGCCCGATACCTTTTTGGAGGTTGATGCGGGCTCCTCCGGCTGATCGGTACCCAGATCAGTGTTGATTCCTTTTTTGTCATCGTGGGGTTTATCGACTCGTTCCAATCCTTGAAAAATACCGTAATTGATAGTATCCCAAGCGTCGAAAAGTTTCTGCAGCGAAAGATCCTTCCCTTCCTCGGTAAAAGTGTCCGGACCGATCGCCTGCTTAATCGAGCTGATGTCGAATATTTCGGTGAGATGGTACTTTGCAGCATCTTCAAATAGGTACATGATGACCTTATTCTTCATGGCTTTGTCGAATGCTTGGCTACCGAAGGCAATGCCGTTATTCCCGAGAAAGAATGGCCCCATCTGCTTGTCTTCAGGAATGCCGGTTTTAAGCAAATTATCATTAATGGTTTTGCGATATCTTGCCCCCCAGTCACGATCTTTGATAACCGGTTCTCCAGTCTTCCGATCTACCGCATTCACTCCATCATTGATGCCCACGTATTCAAAGTCCCAGCGGCGTTTGAATGCTGTATCCAAAGAGAATACGCCTTGATCGGCGGAATTCATCGTAGCGAGAATATACATGTTTGATGGAATAACGATTCGAGAGCAGTCGCCTATCCCTGTCAGTGATTGAAGGACTACACGTCCTTTATCGGTCAGGAGGTTAGGATTGAAATCCTTGGCTTCTGCGTTTTCTGCTGAGTGAGGATCATTCAGCGCGGTTTGGCGAAGATATTCACGGAGGTCCTCGCTTATGGTGATCGCATATTCGCTCTGTCCACCATCATTGCGATCAAGCAGCTGGAAGACATCACCAAACACGGAGGCTGCTTCGGAGCGATTCAATTCCTCGATGACCAGTGCATGTGGGTTGCTCGGGTCGTTGAGTGCATGGATCAGTACACGGGTGAACGGACCTGGACGGAATTGGTATTCTACCTGGCGAAGGATGGTTCCATTTGCGTCTTTCCTGGAAACAGTAACCGGTTTATATGAGCCCACGAATTGCGAATGCAGGTAATCCGCATAAAAAGTTACCCGTTCGTACCTGCCAGTGAAATTTTCTTGCAGCACTTGATTCAATCGGTAGCTTTTGCCAGTACCGGGTGCACCGAAGTAGATGACGTTACGAGGAGAATCCCCTTCTCCGTTGAGCATACTGACACCCGTCTGGGAATTTCTGTCTAGAAACTCTGCATATGCCTTCAAAGCCGAAAACAAGTTACTGTGATCATCGCGCCATCCGTCTGATCCCTTGATCAGATAATTACTGGATGATTTGATTTCATTTCGCATTGTTTGGATGACATTAGCATCAGAGATTGAGAATAGGGAAGTATGTACCGATAGAATCGGTACATCTGAAAAACTTCTCTTTGTCCCAGCAAAACAGAAATTGGCAGGATCATAGTTGGATAGTCGAGTCGTATAGTTGTTAGCGGTAAGTTGTGACCCGTTAGAGGATCGGACAAACCATGCTCTAAATGCCTCTTTCCTTTCTGATTCTTCGCTTGCCGACGCTTCATTGTCCATTATGATTGTCCCCTCTGGAGTGAGTTTCTATAACAGAATATTCCCAGTATGCAAAGCCTGACATAATATCGAGCGCATAGCCGCCGGTATGGTGACCATGCACTCGAATCACTGCAGCGCATGAATCTTATCAAGTAGCGTCTGATAGGTAACAGCTTGTTCGTAACGAACGTCGCCGGCAAGTTGGAAATCATTGAAAAGCTTTTCGGCGCAGGCGATCTTGCCGCTTTCTATGTCGCGTAGCTCGAATTTGTCCATGCTGCCCTTGGTTTCCGCGATGAAGAAGAGGTGTTTGATGCCGCTGCCTTCGCGGAAGGCGACCGCCCAGTCGGGCGCGTAGTTGCCGACCGGCGTGGGGATCTGGAACCCTCGAGGCAGCTTCGCGTAGACGGCGACTTCGTCCGCGGCGTCGAGATCCTTGGCGAACCGGCGTTCCACGCTTTCGGGCGCGGTGCCGTCCGGGAACACGTAGTCCTGCACGCATTTGCTGGCGCGGTATGCCACGGCTTCCTCGCGCGCGTTGCCACCCGCGGTGAAGATGCTGGCATCGTACTCGCCGGCGATCCGGTCGTAGCAGATGTGGTCCACGATCATGGTGGCCTTCTCCTGCACGATCAGTTTGGAGACCTTGGCGATGAACTGTTCGGGATTGTCCTTGAACATGCGGAACTTGTCGCCGCGAATGCCCTTCAGAATCGCGGCAGCGCACCGGCGCGTGATGGTCGCGCCACGGGCCACTTCTCCGAGCAGATCGTAGGTGACCCCACCGGACGCGTCCACGTTCAGTTCCTGATTGCCGCTGACGTGCTGGCGCATGAAATGATCACCCGCGGCAAGCTCGTTGCGGTTCGCCTCGCTCTTCTGCAGACCGCGCGTAAGCGTATAGGTCATCTTCGAGACGACGAGCTCGTCGTTGATGGCCTTCACGGCCTTCGCAATCAGCTCCTCATCCTTAAAATCGACCGTGTACGCGTATTTGTGGTTGATGCGCTTCCACAGGGCCTGGAATTCCTTGCGCTGCCAGTTCTCGTTGAGCGGGTTGGAGAGGATCTTCTTCTTGAGCGCATTGCCGATGAGCATCGCGGTCACGCCTTCAAGCACGCTATCGAGCGAATACCGGATCGCGCCTATCTTGCTGGTCGGCACGACCTGCTCAAGATCCTTTGTCGTGGATTCGTCAAGCCGCTGTTCACGATACGTATCGGTCAGTTTGTCGTCCATGTCGATCAGATCGTGCTTGATAAGCACGTGGCAGATCTTCCGCGCTTCCTCCGCGGTGAACGTGACCGGCTCCTCGCCCTCATGGTCGGGGCCGAGCTTGCCGGCCGGCACGGTGACGTGCGTGAAGAACGCATTGTCGATCTTGAGCGGGCGCTCGCGCAGCTCGCTTTGGATGTCCTTCTGCAGCGAGGCAGTGAACGTCGCATAGCTTTCGGACGCGATCACGGTCAGCAGGTTGACCGTCTGCACCTTGGCATCCCCCAGCAGGTTCATGTCCTGGCGCACGCCGTCCTTGTTCACGCACAGGCGCAGACCACGGCCGACCTCTTGGCGTTTGCCGGTTTCGGAATCGGAGTGCTTGAGCGTGCAGATCTGGAACACGTTCGGGTTGTCCCAACCCTCGCGCAATGCGGAATGGCTGAAGATGAACCTGGTTGGCTCGTCGAAGCTGAGCAGCCGCTCCTTGTTCTTGAGGATCAGATCGTAGGCGCTGATGTCGTCGCTTTCGTCCGAACCGCGCTTGAGCGTGGAATCGATGCTGTGACCATGCTTGTCGATGCTGAAGTAGCCGTTGTGCGCGCGGTGTGCGACCGTGTGCCGCAGCCAGTCACGATACCGTTCGCCGTCCGCATCCAGCGAGAACCGGTTCAGGTATTCGTGCACGCACGAGTCGTATTCCTCCTCGAACATGCGCGCGTATTCGCCGGGCTGTTCCTCGTTGTTGTCGTCGTACCACTTGTATTTGGCGACTTCGTCAATGAAGAACAGGCTCAGGCATTTGATGCCGCGCTCGAAGAGCATCGCTTCCTTGTCGAGGTGGCTTTTGATGGTTTCGCGGATCTGGATGCGGCGCATGTCCGCTTCCGCACCGTCGTTGAGGATCTCGCCGCGGTTCAGGACGGTGCCGTTGAGGAACCGCACATAGCCGACGCCGGTCGCGCTCAACTGATCGGGTACGATGCCGTCCGGCGCGATACGCCAATCGTCGCGGTACGCTTCCAGTTCGTTGGATGCCAGATACAGGTCGTCGTTCACGTCGAACGTGGAGGTCGTTTTGACGACCTTGCCGGTGGTGGGGCGCATCTGCTTGAACTCGATGCGGGCCTGTGGCGCGCGGTTCGGCCGCACGATGATGTCTTGCAGATACAGGTAGCCGTCGGTGCCGCGCATGTTGTTCAGTTCGATGCCCTTGACCTCGATGCGCTTGACGAGACGCTGGTTGTACGCGTCCAGCGCATCGAGCGAGTACACGAGATCATGCTTGACTTTGTGCGTGGCCGAATAGTTGAGCACGAACAGCGGTTTGAACAGTCCGATGCCCTGCTGTGTGGCCTTGCCGCCCATTTTCTGCGGTTCATCCATGATGATGATCGGACGCATGGCGGCGATCACGTCGATCGGCCGGCGCGAACCGAAGTCGTCGCGCGGGGAGAAGATGATGCGCGATTCCTTGCTGCGGCCGTTCTCCTTCATGGATGTGTTGAACGCCTGCATGTTGATGACCATGACCGAGATGTCGGCCGATTGCGCGAACCGGTCGAGTTCGGTCAGGTTCGAGGAATTGTAGACGAACCAATTGATGTGCTTGCCGTAGCCTTTGCCATCGTCCGCACCGGACGTATAGAAGTAGTCGTCGGTCAGCGACAGCGACTTGGCCACGCCCTCGCGGATCGCGATGGACGGCACCACGATGATAAATTTCGACCAGCCGTACCGGCGGTTCAGCTCGAAAATGGTTTTCGTGTACACGAACGTCTTGCCGGTGCCGGTCTCCATCTCCACATCCAATTCGACCGCACCGTTGCCGACGAACAGTTTCTTGGAGTCGGGAAGACCGTTGTTGCGCTGCACCTTGTGGATATTGTCGAGCAGCTGGTTGGAGGATAGGACCAGGTCACCGTTGCGGTAACCGGTGTCGTCCAGTTCGTCGTAAAGCGCGTCGGATAGCGTGCCCTGTTCGGTCGCGGCAGGATCGATGCCAAGATCGCCCTGTTTCGGTTCCGGTGCCAGGCTTGGCGACTGCCACTGACCGACGTCACGGATGTAGCTGACCCGTTCCTGCGGCGGCTGGCCGGAGAACACATCGCAGACGGCGTTCGCCGCGTCGGTCTGGTATTGGTAGCGTGAGAACTCGAATTTCATGATTCATCCACCTCAGATGATGCGAATCTGCGTAGAGCCTTGCTGGGCGTTCGCGGTCTGCTTGAAGATCTCCGCGAAGTTCGTGACCGTCTTGCTGTTCTTCAGACCGGACTCAGCCGCGACCGCGTATGACGGCTTCGGGTCGAGCGCGGCCATGCCACGCAGCACGGATTCGGGGATTCCCGTGTCGAAGCACGCGACCAACTGCCCGCCGTTCACGCTGTACACGGTATGGCCGGCGAACGCGGGACCGTCCAGCACTTCGATCGAGGAATCATACGGCAGCTGGAACGTCGGGAAGCATTCGAACAGTTTGTCGAGGCTTTCGCGATCAGATTTGGCCACATCGATCAGATCGTCAAGCGATCCCTGAACCGTTTCCTCCGGAGTGCGACGAGCATCCTGATAGTTCGAGGAGTCCACACGCAATACACGGAAGCCGATATCCGGCACCTGCTTCAGATCACCCCCCCCCCAATGCCAATTGCTGATTCTCCACTTCAGCCTTGATCTTTTCTCCGGCGCGACGGATACGTTCTTCTCCGATCTCGCAGATCGTGTGATAACCGGCCTTCGCCGCCTCCGACTTCTCATCACACACTTCAGGCAACTGCACCATAATGAACTTACGATGGCCGCCATCCTCAGCATTCAACTGCATGACAGCGTGAGCCGTCGTGGCAGAGCCAGAGAAGAAATCAAGAATAATTGAATCTTTATCAAGATAAGAAATCAGTTGAAGCATGCGGTAAATCAGAGAGACTGGTTTAGGCGCATCAAAAGTTTTCCCTCCCATTAATGTTTTCAAATTGGCAGTAGCCGTCGAAGTTAAGCCAGCATCATCCCACCATGTCGTAGCCGTTTTACGAGATTCCTTCGCCTGAGCAAGGTAATACTTCTGAGCGAGACTGTCTCCTCGTTTAACAATTAATCCGTTCTGATATTTTTCCTGCATTGTTTGCTTGGAAAAACGCCAATATCCTTCAACTCCGAGGAATGAGTAGTAAGGATTACCTTTCCTAGCTCCGCCAGGACCATCTACAGGAACTAGCTTATACGGTCCGCGATTATCTTGATCGTCATTATCAAAGCCGGTTAAATCCGGATCTAGCCCAATTTTAGATTTTGTTTTTTCAACAAGATCAACATTCTTAACATAAAACAAAATAAGATTATGGTTTGGTGAAATAACCTTATCATTAGAAATGGATGCACGAGATTTATGACAAATAATCGCAACGCGATTCTTTTCACCATATATTTCATCCATGATTTTTGTTGCATTAGTTATTTCATTATCATCAAGACTGACAAAAATCGCACCATCAGAACTTAACAGGTCACGGGCAAGCAACAGCCTCGGATACATCATGCTGCACCAGTCGGAATGAAACCGACCGTTGGACTCAGGATTGGCTACAAGCTGACCTTCTTCCGTATGCTCGCCGTTATTGGGTTTGTAGTCATTATCCTTCTGAGCAAAATGATCATGGTACACAAAATCATGTCCGGTGTTGTACGGAGGATCGATGTAGATCATCTTGATCTTACCGGCGTAGGTTTCACGCAGAATCTTCAACGCATCGAGGTTGTCACCTTCGATGTAGAGGTTCTGGGTGTCATCCCAGTTCTTGCTACGCTCCTTGACCGGACGCAGGGTCTTGGCGATCGGGCGGCGCGCCTCTTCCTTGGCGGCGCGCTTGCCGGGCCACGTGAACTGGTAGCGTTCGCGCATGCCTTCGGCCACGTCACCGAGCTGGTCGCGCAACGCGTCGAAATCGATCGCACACTTGATCTCGCCGGTTTCCTTGTCTTGCACTTCGGTTCCCACGTTCGGGAACAGGGCAAGAATCTTCTCCACGTTCTCCTGCGTCAGATCAGGCGTCACTGCCTCAATGCGCTCTGGCATTGCTTCCTCCTTGTCGGCTGGCTTACCGGCCCACGCCGGCAAGCCCTCACTTGATGGCTCACATGCAGCGTCAGCCTCGGCATCCCCTGCACTCTGTATTACCGGACAATGCACGTTGTCTCAATCCAAAATCTTACCGTCGCCGCTCATCCCCTATCAGGAGTGACACCGCCGAGCCGGTTTTAGATAATGCGAATCTGCGTTGAACCTTGCTGGGCGTTCGCCGTCTGCTTGAAGATCTCCGCGAAGTTCGTCACCGTCTTGCTGCTCTTCAAACCGGACTCGGCCGCGACCGCATACGACGGCTTCGGATTGAGCGCGGCCATGCCATGCAACACCGACTCCGGAATCTCCGCATCGAAACACGCGACCAACTGACCGCCGTTCACGCTGTACACCGTGTGACCGGCAAATGCTGGAGCGTCCAGCACTTCGATCGAGGAATCATACGGCAACTGGAACGTCGGGAAGCACTCGAACAGCTTATCCAAGCTCTCACGATCCGACTTCGCCACATCGATCAGATCATCCAACGAGCCCTGAGTCATCTCCTCCGGAGTACGGCGAACATCCTCATAGTTCGATGAATCCACACGCAGCACGCGGAACCCGATATCCGGCACCCGCTTCGGCTCCGCGCCCAACTCAAGCTGTCCATTCGCCCCCTCAACCTCAGCCTTGATCTTCTCGCCAGCCCGCCGAATACGCTCCTCACCAATCTCACAGAGGTCGCCGAATGTAGTCTGTACGCTACCGGTCAGTTCCACGCCAGAGGGTATCTGCACAAGAATGTACTTCCTATGTCCATCATCAGTCGCATTCTTCTGCATCACCGCATCTGCGAGACTTGCCGAGCCGGAGAAGAAGTCCAGTACGACAGAATCTGGGTCGGAAGCAACATCCAGAATGCGTCGCATAAGTCGCGTCGGTTTCGGAGTATCAAAAGGCACGCCTTCCGGGAACAGTGCCTTCAGTTCCTTCTTGCCTTCCTGACTGTGGCCGACTTCTTCATACGGCCAGATTGTCTGGCACGCAACGCCTTGCTTGACTTCGGACAGAAAACGTTTGATGGCGGGAACATTGTTCCCATCTTCTCCGAACCAGACGCGGTTATCGGCAATTAGTCTCCCCATAGCATCCTGCGTATAGCGCCAACACATTCCACTCGGTAAATGATGTTGCTTTCCATTTGGGGCAGTTAAAACATAGAACTGACTTTTCGTTCCGTGTCCTGCCTGAGCATATGAATCACCCGCTTTCCAAGGCCCTCTTGGATCATTGTCGCGATTCGTATACCGAGCATTCATTTCCGCACTGCGCTCGAGCAGATTCGGCCGCCATGCTTCTTTGTTCTTTGCGTACACGAGGATGAAATCATGGCTTTCAGAGAACCATTGCACGGCATTCTGCGGGCTATAGCGCTTTTGCCAGATAATCGTGTCGACAAAATTCTGCGCGCCGAAAATCTCATCACAGATATTGCGTAGATTGCGATTCTCATTGTCGTCGATGCTGATAAAGATGGCGCCATCGTCAGCAAGCAAATCATACGCGACCCGCAACCGCGGATAGATCATGCTACACCAGTCGGAATGAAAACGACCGTTGGCTTCTAGATTAGCCACCAATTGTTCGCCGAATTCCCCGTGCTCTCCATCTTTTGACGCGAAATCATCCTTGTTGACAGAGAAGTCATCGTGGTACACAAAATCATGTCCGGTGTTGTACGGCGGATCGATGTAAATCATCTTGATCTTGCCCGCATAGGTCTCGCGCAAAATCTTCAACGCGTCAAGGTTGTCGCCCTCGATATAGAGGTTGTGTGTCTCGTCCCAGTTCTTGCTGCGCTCCTTCACCGGGCGCAAAGTCTTGGCGATCGACCGACGCGCCTCCTCCTTGGCCGCACGCTTACCCGGCCACGTGAACTGGTAGCGTTCACGCATCCCCTCGGCCACATCGCCGAGCTGCTCGCGCAACGCGTCGAAGTCCACCACACGCCTGATCTCACCGGTTTCCGGGTCCCGCACCTCAGTACCGACGTTCGGAAACATGGCAAGAATCTTCTCCACATTCTCCCGCGTCAGATCAGGTGTAACCGAGTCAACAGCCCTTAGGGGGGGGCATATGTTTCTGCTCCTTCATCGCAACCTTCAGTTATCAAAAGCCTTGTTCACATGCAAGGTCAGCTTCGGCGTCCCCTGCACAGAACCACTACCGGACAACCTGTCATCACCCGACACAGCAAAAACATTCCCAAACGACAGATCGTGGAGTTTAAGCGGCAACATTGTCGCTCTCATTGCGTTCATTGCCTCGCACCTCCACGATCTGATCGTTCTCACCAATCTCGCCAAGTACAATGCGCTTGTCCCACCCTATGATTTTACCGTCATCACTCACACCGATTGGGAGCGACACATCCAAGCCAAAGACTTCATTACCCATGATACGGCGAATAGCAGCAGCTACAGCGTCTAAAGACACTCTTCCGTCATTTCACACCAATCACAGCAAATTGAAAGAGTCTACAACGCTGGAGCCGTAGCTGCATCCAGCACTTCAGCACGATGCTGCCATCGAGTTCGCCTCACATCATCTCCAATGGAATCGGCCGCAGCTGCGCACAATTTTGCGATGCTCGCATCCGTCGATTCGGTGCTAACAAGCTCAGCCTTGCCACCCCTACCCACCTGCCATATAATTGCGGGTGTCGATCCGCGTTCAGATTCACGAAATTCGCACCAATACTTATCAGCCTCTTGCAATGCCTGCATCACATCGCCTCGCAACAACCGGCAATAACAAATGTTGTATATTCCTAAACCTCTCGTAGGCAATCCTCCACAGACTGCCTGCCGAATCAGTTTTTCCGCTTTGTCAGTATCCACAGGAATCAAGCAGAACCCCTTCGCATTTAGCGCTGTCATGTTGCCCGGATATTGCCTAAGGAAGAAATCAAATAAAGTTGCGGCCTGCTCACAATCACCCTTCTTAAGGTGTGCGAGGGCTGATTCATACACCTGTGAATACAGGCGATATTCTAATACAGATTCCTTTGACGAGTAAACCGCCCTATTCGCAATGATCTCGACGAGCTCCGATCTGGTCACAGGAAGTTCTTCGACAGCCCGTTCAGGAAAATCACCAATCTCCTTATCCACTACATACCTGTACTCGTAATGCAAGGATGTGGTCGACCAGGCGTTCAACTCCGTGAACAGATATCTGTCGTACAGCCACTGATACTGCTCAGATACAACTGCATCCTCGTCTGGGGTTAAGCGCAGCTTGTCCCATTCCTCGTCCGACGGCGGTTCAAGATCGATAATATTTCGCAAATCGGCACTAGCCATCCATTTTGCCAGCATCATATAACGATCTGAAAGCATCAGGAGTGAATCAGGCAAATCACCCTTGACCAGAATCCGTTTCCAACGGCTCAGCAACGATTCTGGATATAGGTCATTCGGAATGAGATTCATCGCCCGAAATAACAATGGCGATGCAACATGGTCCGCGAACCCGTATCTGAGCACCCCGTCGGTCAACCCATACCGTCCCAGAATGCCCAACATTCTATTAATGGTGTTGCCCCTGAGGGACACCTCCCCTGAATCACCAATCAAAGGCTTGTTCAGTGCGCTGCCAAGCGCCCGAAACGCCGCGCAAACATCGTAATCGTTTGACAGCACTGACACTTAAATCTCCTTATTTTTCTGCACACGATTATGCGTATAATTTACACACGATCATATGCATCATATTGACATTAGAGTGCTTTTGATGTTATCATATCAGTAACAATAAGCCCAATTGGCCATGGTCGTGCCATGCCAAAAACGCATATACCCCAGCAAAGGAAAACTATGACGATTTTCCAAGCGTCGGATCTCGCAGCCAAAAGGACCGAGGTCCTTCAAGCCGCTCGTGACGGAAAAGCCGTCATTCGCGATCCGCAAGGCCAAGGCTTGGTGATGCTCCCTGAAAACAGACTGCAAAATCTCGAGCAATACAATCAGTGGTCATTGCACCTCGAACGGTTGCGCCGCATCATCGCTTCTGGCAGACGCCCCTCTATCGCAGAACTTGGCGAACTCGCTTGGCTGCGAGTCTTTGACAATGAAGATCTAGAGTCGTTCTGCGAAGACCTTTCCGATCAGCTCATTGCATGCTCAGCGGATGAAGATTACTCACAACTCGAACAGATGATCAAGGAATGGAAGGTAACTGCCGGGCAGCTTGAAGACCCGCTTCGCAAACGCATCCTATTGCATAACGGTGTTGACCCTGATGACTTCGACGACGCCAAGCCCTTTATGGAACAGGACAACGTCCAGTGATAGATAGTGCCTACGCTCCGTATGAGCCCACGAGAAGGCCTGGCGGACATCCAGATCAACAACCCACTTACAGAATCGTAGTGCATCACCGGTATGCCGACGCATGGAGCCAACTCGAGTCACGTGTTGGAACAAAACAAGCTCAACAGTTCTGGGATCACGTCTCATCTACTCCCGGGCTGCCTGATCCCATTGCCCCCACATGCTTTCTGAGAGGAAAAGCCGGCAGACCAAAGCAACCTGGGTTCTCCCGGACAGTTCACTATGAAGTCTCCAGTATGGCCAGAATTAACTACCAGTATTGTGATTCCTATCAGACTTCATCTGAAAGAGAACCACACCCAACAGTCTTTATTCTTACCATCGACTACTCATCTCATTAACAATGACGTATCGTCTATCAACCGTTCAACTCTTTGAGCTGGAAGCGGGCTAGGCGGAGTTTGTTCCAGAGGTCGTTGCGCTTGGCAATCTGGCGGGTTTTGGCGTGGGCGGACTCCAGCTTGGCGATCTCCGCACGGAGCGCTTTCTTCTTGGCGTCGACGGCGATACGATGATCGACCTGATTCGGATTCGCGTCGTTGAGAATGACCTGCGAGCAGATGGCATCCCACGCGCGGCCAAGATCATGCTCGTCGAGCTGAATCGACTCCTGCGTGAAGTTCACGTTCTCAACCGTGTAGATATGGCCTTCCGCCAGACCCTGATTGACGTTGGCGTTACGGAACACGGCAAGCGTACATTCGCCGGCGCACGTGCACAGGAACAGGATGCGGGTCTTGTAGCCGGTCTGCTCTCCATAAAAGCGGGCAATGTGTTCCATGACCTGCACCGGCGGCTTTTCGGTTTTGGTTTCGATGCCGAGCACGAAGATCGTGGACACTGTTTCGCTTGACGGGATGCCGGTGGAACGCTCGTTGATCTGGGCGAGCATGGTGAACGATTCCACGTCGTCCACAAATCGGCGGCGCAATGCCGCGGACGCATCCATGCCCCGATAGAAGCCCTCCTTGGTCAAGTGTCCGCGGCCGGCCGGGACCGCCGTGGTGCTGGGCAATCCCATATCAAGCGCGGAGATCGGGCCGCAGTATTCGACGTCACTCATCACCGGTCTCCCCTCGCTTGGCCTGCTTGGGCAGGATCACCAGGAAACAGATAAGTTCGAAGTCATCGATGCCCTGAACCGTCGGCGCAAGGAAGTCGGCCATGCCGGTGGACAGGAACCCATCTGCCGCGGACTGCGAATCCGTCTGCACGATGCCGGCGACCGCGTCCTGCAACAGCTGGGAGGCGCGGCTCATGTCCTTGCCGTTCTTCGTGGACCGGTTGTATGCCTTGCACAGCCGGTCGTCCGGCTCGTTCTTGCCCTTGCACAACATGCGCATGAGATCAAGGCATGCCTTCGGTTCCAGATGCCCGTGCCGAATCGTGCCATCGCTGCCCACATGCACCAGATAGTACGGGTGCAGCTGGTTTTTACCGCTCGTGTTGACACCTTCGTTCACGTTCTTCAGTACGAACATGATGCCCGGCTCGTCGCCCTCGACCACCGCGTCAATACCGTCCGGAGTGCGTTCGATGTCGGGGTTCTGGCGGTGGTATTCGACCAGATCCATACGGAACTCGTTCAAACCAAGATCGGTGATGCTGATGCCGCCTTCCACATCCTCCAGATCGGGAACCTCGGTCTGCATCTGCTTGAGCTGACGCGCCCGGTAGGCAAGATCACCGGTCTCGCTCTCGTTGATATAGTCATCGTCTCCGGTCGACGTGAGCACGGTCAGCCGCATGCGCGCCTCGACGCGGTCCTTGAGCTTCAAATACTTGTCGAGATCCACATCGGGCCAGTAGTTGACCAATTGGATACGTTCGTTCTTCGAGCCGATACGATCTACACGACCGAACCGCTGCACGATGCGCACCGGGTTCCAGTGGATGTCGTAGTTGACCATCTCGTCGCAATCCTGCAGGTTCTGACCTTCGGAAATGCAGTCGGTGGCGATCAGAATATCGATGTTCTGATCCGTCAGACCGGGCGCGGTCTTGTCGCGCTCCTTGGAGATCGGCGAGAAGCAGGCAAGGATGTCTCCCATATCGCCGCCGACCTTCTTCAGCGTGCAACGGCCCGGACGAGAACCGGTCACCTCCGCCGTCTCCATGCCGAGCGTCTTCGCATAGGCGCTGACATGCTCGTACAAATAGTCGGCGGTGTCCGCAAACGCGGTGAACACCAGCAGCTTGCGATTGCCCGGATTGATCGGATGCTCGACCTTCTCACGGATCGTCCGGTACAGCTGCTGGAGTTTGGCGTCATGCTCCGCATCGATTCCGCGAATCAGCGACAGCAGGCCATTGATCACGGTGATGTCGGACTGGATATAGCGGCGCCAGTCCTTCCAGTTCATGTCCGACAGGGCGAACCGGTTCTTGCCCTGCGTGGTGAACTCCATCTGCTCGTCGTCGTCCTGATCCAAGTCGAACCCGTCATCGAACTGGCCGGCGTCGATGTCCTTGAACATGCTCAGGTCGCGATGCTCACTGCGATACTTCTCGTACCGGTCGATCACCGACACAGTGTTCTTCATGTATTCGAGCACGCGCTCCAACGTCAGCCGGAACGAGCTCACACTGCTTTCGAAGCGTTTCAGCAGGTTCGTGGCCATGAGCTTGCGCACACCGGTTTCACGGCCCTTCGTCGTCAGGCTCCCGTCCTCGCCATCGAAATACTTTGCCCTGCGTGAATCAAGCACGAACTCGGACGGCATGTACAAGGCCAGCGACAGCTTGTCCAGTTCGTCGTAAATCCGATCGTAGGCAACCGCGTCCGCATCGGTCGACAGTTTCGGGCGCACGCTGACCGGCTTCAGACGTTGCGGGAACCTGCCGATGGCGTTCATATCGTAATAGCGCTGGATATGCTTGCGGCTGCGGGCCACCGTCACCTGGTCCAACACCTTGAAGAAATCGAAGTCGAGACGATCCATGAGGTTCGCGGTGGTACGCTCCTCAGGATCGAGCTTCGACCACGCCGAATACGCCTTCTGCGCGTTGCGGAACACGTTGTCGATATCCGTGGTCAGACCGAGTTTCGCAGTCCAATCGTCGTCGTTGCCCTCATACGCCAACGCAAGCTGGTTCTCGAGATCGCGGAACCGGTTGTTCACCGGAGTCGCGGACAGCATCAGCACCTTCGTGCGTACACCGGAATGAATGACCTTGTCCAGCAGTTTGCGATACCGGTTCTCGTTGTTGTCGGCCTTCACGGCGGAATCGTTGCCGTTGCGGAAGTTGTGCGATTCGTCGATGACGACCAGATCGTAACCGCCCCAGTTGATGCGGTCGACCGGAATGTTCATGATCGTGTTGCCGCTGGTACGGCTCAGATCGGTGTGATACAGCACGTCGTAACGCAGACGGTCCTCGATGATCGGATTGTTCGTCGCATTCGACCGGTACGTGACCCAGTTGTCTTTGAGCTTCTTCGGGCACAGGACCAGCACGTTGCGGTTACGCGACTCGAAGTACTTGATGACCGCCAGCGCGGTGACCGTCTTGCCCAGACCGACCGAATCGGCCAGAATGCAGCCGTTATACGTCTCCAGTTTGTTGATGATCGACAGTGCCGCGTCTTTCTGGAAGTCGTACAGCATATGCCAGATCTTGCTGTCCTTGAATCCGGTGCCGTCCTTGGCGAGCGTGTCCTCGTCCACGTTCTCCAAGAACTCGCTGAAGATGCGGTACAGGGCCTTGTAATACACCAGTTCGGGCGGATTCTCGCGGTACATGCGCTCGATGCCGTCGATCACCGCCTCGGTGACGTCATGCACCTGATTGCTGTGCCACACCTGATCGAACATGGTCAGCAAGCCGCGTGTCTGCGTCGCATCCTGCTTCATGACGAACGACGCATACGACGGCGCCGACGCATGCTTGGTCACACCCAGTTGCGTGGTCGAGAACTCGGTGAACGGCATATAGCCGGTCGCGCCGTCGTCTCCGCGTTCGACGGCAAGGAACTGCGGGAAGCCACCCTCGCCGTCGAACGACATGAACCGGGCGCCCTTGCGGCGAATCCAATCCACGCACTCCAAGGCGACGGCCTTCTGCGTCATCTCGTTACGCAGACGGATCTCCAGATTCGTGCCGTACAGGCTCTGCTCACGCCCCATTCGCGGGATGTAGAACTCGCGGCGTTCCTTGGACGTGCGATCCTTCGTGAACGCCTTCGACGTGAACAGGAAGCGGAACGAATCCAACGACTCCAGCTGATCGCGCAACTCGCGGTACGCGTACATCGAGAACAGCGACGCCGCCACCGATACACGGTCGCCGGAACGGATCGTGCGCACCAGATCATCCTTCACCAGCGATGTGCGATTGTCGATCATGCCATATGAAGCGTCCATGCGCTGCGTTCCTTCGTCTTTCTTCGGAGTTTCCGAGCGGTGCTTGTTGAGTGTGTCCGATACGGTTCCGAGCAACGGGCTCGTTTCACGGGGCATAAGCTCCGTTTCTTGGGATGCTGTCGTCTCTTTCTCAGATAGCGACGAGTCCGACTGGACCGGATGGGCCGCTTGAGCCGGCTGAGCCGCGGTCTCCTGCTCGATCACGATGAAGTGGTATTTCGACCAGCCCTTCGACGTGACGACGCTGGCGCGCAACGGAGTCCCGTCATCCGCTGCGAGCTGGTAGAAACAGGGACGGCCCGGTTCCAAATCAGACCCCGCGAGATCCAACACCTCGCGTTCGGTTGCGGTCAGATCGCCTTCATAATCGGCTCGGCCGTCGGAATACGCACGAACGTTGAGCTTGCCGTCCTTGAGCAACGTCACGGTACCGGGAGCGCGCAGGAAATCTGCCATGCGGCGGGCCACCACGGGGCGGGACGCGCGCATCAGCTTCGACCTGGTCGGCCTCCCCTGCTCGAAGACCTGGTTGACCGCGGCGGCGGTGACGGCATCCCCCTTCAACGCGTCATGCACATAGGGTTCAGGCAGCAGCGAGAACGAGGCGAATCGGTTGCAGGAGTCCTCCTCCATGCGCTTGCTTTCGGCAGAGTCCGAAATGGACTTGAACAGCTGGAACAAATCATTATCTGTTTGCTGCAGATAATGTCCAAGCTCATGCATCAACGTGAAATTGCGACGGGCTGTATACTCGCCATCCTGGAACTGCACCTGTATTCGGCTCAGCTCGCCATCTTTGGTCGAGAGACTGAACAGGCCAAGCAATCCCCCACCGTCTTTGTCGTTTACCGTGACATAATCATCCGTATCGCTGTCGCTGATCGAATCGACATATTGGATCAGAACCTCGTTACTCCAACGATCCACAACCTCGCCGGGATCGACCTCACTCGCGGGAGGGAATTCAGGGTGGCGTGAAGAAGCCAAGGCAAGCATGGCTCGCGCTTGGTTCTCCACGTAACGGTGATGCTGCAAGAAATCTGACATGAATGCTCTTAACCTATTCCGCTAGCTCTCACGCCTCGCTATCACTTATCGGCTGCAGATATCACCTCGTTTGCGATCTTATGCAACGCGCCGCGCACCGCCGTTGCGCCGTGACCGTTTACCCTAGCGGCAAGTTCAAACTGAGCTTTGTAGGCCAGCCGCTCACGCGGGTCACCGGGCAATCCACTCGACGCATACGCATCCGCTGCCACACGCCATAACGGCTGTTCGACCTCGATCAAATAATCATCATCAGCAACGGGCTTGCTATATGGAGATTCCGGGAAACCTGCCTCGGTCATCTGTTGCTGTTGCTCAGGGGTGAGTTCCTTGCCTCGGATCACTGCGAGACGCTGCCCGGGAACCAGGTGCAATACCGTTTCCAACGCGTCCGCATACGCTTCAAGTTCCTCCTTGGAATGTTGCGTAACCTTTCGCCCATCGTGCAGTTTCGGCAGCTGTGCGCACATGACGTGCCACTTGAGCAGGATCGCGATCGTGTCCTCACGGTTCTGCACGAACGGGGAATCGTTCTCCTCGTTGGTTTCGCCCTGGCGAACAACATCGGCCGGATCGGCCTTGGCCGGGTCGTTCGCGACGATCGCATCCACGGTGGCGGGAGCGAACTGCTTGAGCGGCTTGTACAGCAGACGCACCGGAATGATCGCCGGAATCGTCGGCCATGCGACCATCGGCTCGCCAAGCGGGGAGCCCTGTTCGATCACCAGCGAATCGTCGGTTTCGGCACGCAGGTCGTTCGACAGCGGAATCACCGTTACCAGACGGGGATCGTCAGTGTTCACGCCGGCGACCAGCACATACAGCGAGTTGTCATCGAGATCATCGGCATCATCCGAATCCGCGGCGACGGCATCCGCGGTGCTGCCGATGCCGCACCCGTAATCGGACGCGAGCCAGACCTGGCCACGCTTGACGCCTTCCGCCAGCTGACGTTCGATACGCTTCGGCGAATCCAGATCGTCACCGGACGGGGGAACGAGTTCGAGATCCTCGTCGTCGTAGGACTGCAACAGTTCAGTTAAAGAGCTTGTGTTGTTCATGAGAGTTCCTCCCGATCATGCGGGTCATTTTCCAAGCGGCTGGTCAGCATTTCAGCGACGCCCGGATGTTGTCTTATATAGTCACGAGTCCATTCGCTTCCGCGACGTTTCATTTCTTCCACGATACGTTTCGCGTCATCATCCGGAATATCCGAATATTGGCTGAGAGCCTGTTCTTCCACTGACTGGTCGTCAACTGGAAGATCTATCGGTTCGCCACCAGCGTCGATGCTTTGGACAAGTGTCTTTTCCAGCATTGATATTCGATGGACAACTATGCGTCGCAAAACGCTCAGTTCAAGAGTGCCGCGCGCTTCCTTCAGCACGGCCTCCAGCAGATTTTCCATCTGTCCTGTCTTACCGTAATTCGGCATACGCTTGCGACTCTCGTCGAGTAATGCTTTGGCATTAAAATCGAGCGGACAGCTGTCGGCAACGGTATACAATTCCTGTTCGGGAACCGAAGATGCGATATGAATAGAGTCAATATCGTCGGTCAAACCCCAACGGTTGCCTCCCATATTCACAAACCGCTTTTTCTTGTCACGCTTCATTCTATTGCGAAGCGCATCGCGCTCACGGCCTTCTTCGGTCGCTCTGTACAAGTTCAGAAACCATCCATTGACAGACGAACGAATATACCGCTCAAATGCAACGTCATCCGCCATTTTCGGCCCACGCATCGCGTTCGTGAGTGACACCAGCCTGTCCTTGAAGAATTGGTTGGCACAGTCCTGAGCGGTCTGCGGCGCGTTATCCGGCAGAGTGGATTGGTATTGCTTGAACTTCTTAGCGACGCACTGCATGATGAATGCAGCAGCAAGATTACCAAACCGGAGTCTCGGCTTACGGACTTCCTTCGTACTGCGGACACGAATCTCTCCGAAGAATTCGTCCAGATACTTCCTTGACATGTCGCCTCCCTGCGCGGAACTGACTGATGTCAAGTGTACCGTCTTGACGCACGAAGAGAGTGATAACGTCGACCGCGTCCCCTCCCATGTGCCGAAATTTCTTAATCGTGTGTTTTCTCGCACTGAGCTTTTTCTCCTTTCTGATTGCCTTTTCGCATGTATGAATTCGCTTCCGCCGTCGATCAGACTTGCTTCATCTTCCCTTCGAAAGACGAGACATGTTCTGCGTTTCAAGAAACATCAGATACCTCAGGAGCGCACTACGCAAATAATTGCGGTTCATGGAGCGCGAATTGCGCTGAAACATCTGGTCCGCGAAGATCATAGTGATGATCTCTCGCAGCTCGTCAACGTTCGAATACTCAAAGAGTGTGTCTGCCTTAAGCCGGTTAATCACGCTCGAAGAACACCCCATTCTGCGCAGGTCCGTCTTTACATGGTTCAGATGGGAATGCATGGCCTGTCGTGTGCCAGATGCCAAAGGGCGAGACGCCATACCCCGAGAACGATGTGCAGAAGGCGTGACTGCATTCCATGCGACAAATGCGGTCTCATTACGCTTCCTTCGCGTGGTGCAACGAACCGGCGAAGACAGGACAACCGCTCGACCCTCCGAATCAACGTAGTCGTCGAACCAAGAATTAGAAACGGGGTTGTAATTCAACGATTCGATAGAATATCCCTGATTCATTACCATGTGGCCGTTCCCCATCCCGTCGGTCTCTTCATGGGTGAGGCCATATGTTTCAGCGGTTATCCCGGCTATCCAATCGTCGTCAAACGGCGTCGCATCGGCGATGCCGCACACCAGTTGAGGATAATCCGGATCATCGCAATTCAAGAAGAATCGCATGCCGTCGGCATAATACACGATGAAGAAAACGTCGCACGGAGCGTCGCGGAACATATACTTATACATAATTCAATCCTTTCTGCCATGTAGCCGTAGCCGTCGTCGATGGAATTACCGTCTCATGAATTCAGCTGCGGTCGCTTACACTCCGGTAAAAACGACAATTCGATCTCAGCACGCATTCCGTTTCAAGAAACCGCGTCATTCCAACGGTTTGCTCGGCGTGTCGCGGCGGGGTTCAGAAGCCGAATCGGCCCCATTCGATGAGGAACGTATGGAATACATCACGACGCTGCGCAGGGGTCTGTTGTGCCGCGAAGTAGGTGCTGTGAGCCATTGCGTCGACGATGTCATGCAGGATGAGCGCGAAATGCTTCGGGCAGTAGAACCGCTTCTCTCCGTTCCTTGACGTGACCAGCCAGAAACGTGCGATCTGGTCGCATTCGCCGATGTAGAACTGGCAGAACTCATCGTGCGGTCCATCGTCGTCTTCGTCGAAGTAGCCGCCGTGGATGATATCGTCGAAGTCGTCCTCGATCTGCTCCCGGCCCTCGACGGACAGCGTCGTCTGGACACGTTCGATCGTCGCTGTTGATGCCATAGCCATATCAGTCAGTTCCTTTCCTTGAGATTGGTATTGCCACCATGAGACTGTGCGAACGGGTATCGCGGCATGTTGTTCAGCAGATCATCCTGTGTGAAGAAACCCTGTTCCAGTTTTTCGATCACATCCAGACAGCCGGCGATATCCCGTTCAACGTCATCCTCGTTGAGCACAACTTCCGTATCGAAGTATTCGGGATACCGGTTCATGCGATCACGCATGGCGATGCCGTCGTACACGGCGATCTCAACACCGGAGCCATCCCCGAAATACAGCCACGACACCACACAGCCGGACGGCAACGGCAACACCAGGCCGGAACGCTCCTCCACCAAAGCGACAACACCTTTCTCGCGCCGGCCACGCGGCTTGGCCAGCATGTTACGCGATTCGAGATCATCAAGCCTCATCGCGGAGAAATACTGGTGCGACGCGTCCCAATCGGGAACGATCCGCCCGTCATCCACAGCCGTATAGCGCAGGAACAGGTCGGCGAGGCAATGATTGTTGCATGGGGCGCAACGCCGCAACCCACTGATGTCGAACGCCCATCCGTTTCCTGATCCCCACCGTTGGTCGCGGACCATACCCGCCGAATCATCCCATTTATGTTCGATCAGCCGGCAATCACACGGCACGCCCCACTGGTCGCGAGCGCGGTTCCGAAACGGAACGAACGGTCGGATTGTGAACTTCGGCATGATCCTGCCGATCTGATCGAACTGCTTCTGCAAACGAGATGGATACCCCGCTGCGGTCGTGTCGTCCACCCAGATCAGTCCCTGTGCATTGCAAGGGATATCGGCGATGACGTCTTCGTTCTGGCTCATCAGAATCTCCTTAGCGATTCCTGTTTTCTCGGCCGGCGGATGCCGGCACTAATTACGTACCGGACACGCTCATCGAATAAGGACGCATATAGCGAAAATGCGGCGTGTTGCGTCAACCACATCCCACTGATCTCAGCGGATTTCACGCACTATCACCCCGATCTACAACAACATGCGCAGTCCATACATACCGTCGATTTCGTGTATGGAAGACCCCGCAAACGCATACGCATCGCTATATATGGCACGCTGCCTGCAACAATGACCCTGACGCCGCTGCGCGCACGCTGCGAAAGCGGCGACGCAACGGCAACAGGGCCGAACCGGGCGAATGCGCAAATGATCGCTGATCACTGCCTCTGCTGGTAGAAGGCCTCCTGGGTGGAGTCGTTGACCAGGATTATGGCGGGAGCGCTGGTGAACTTGGAGTCGTAGCCCCCTCCGAAAGCCTGTCCTCGCACCTTTTCGCTGAGTTTGGATGCTGCGTACCCCTTGGGATATACGGTGAACGTACCGCAAGGAGTCATGCCGTACGCGTCACCGGTGGTGAAACGCATACCGTTCTCGATACGCTCATCTCCCTTGGCACCTTCCACAGCGAGCGCATCCGAAGCACAAGTCAGGTTGTAGGAGCCATCGTCGTACTTGGTGGCCGACTCGAACCGTCCCGAGAACTTCGCCTCGTCCCGCGTGCCCTTGGGGTAATCGTCGCCGATGTCGCCCAGGTTGTCGTCGTGGTAGTAGCCCGTGAACGTGCCGTCGTCTTTCAGCCACAGCGTCGTGTCCCATGCGCCGGCGCCGGACGAGAACATGTACGTGCCGGCGAGTTCCTTCCACGCGGCAGCGGACTTGGAATCCGCGTCGGACGAACCGCCAGAGGAATGTACGCCGCCATCAGCATCACCGTCGGCCGTGCCGTCGGATGCGACCGTACCGTCGATCAGGCTCCAGTCGATCGGGGTTTCGACCAAATAGTAGACGTTCTTCTTGTTCGGAGCCTCCTTGAACTTGACCATCTTGCTGTTAGAGTTCGGAATGTACGGGTTGTACTGCGGGCCGGTCGCCTTGCTATCGATGACCGCCGGCTTGTAGTCGGAGTTGTCGCGCTTGATGATGTACGGGCGATCCTTGTCCGGCTGATAGTCGGACGTGTTCGTGAAGTAGCCGCTCGATTCGATCGCGGACAGGTCCGCGTCGACCGGCATGTACACGAAAAAGTCATCTGCCTTGTAGGTCTCACCGCTGTTCTGCCGCATACCGTCACCCTTGGCAAGGTGACCGTTATCGCAGTAGATATACCCTGGGCCGAGAGGAGCAAGATCGTCGCCGCAGTATGCGGTGCCGAGCCCCTTGAACAGCTCGAATGCGCCGGTATCTCCGGAGATCAGGCTGTTCCCAAGCGAAGAGAACTGTGCGACCGCTTCGGTGTCCGCCTGATTGGTAGGAGTACATCCGTTGGCATTCTGGACGACGCCACACAGATTCAAGCTGTCGACTTTGTTGTACTCGCCGCTCACGTAGTATGTGGTGTCGCTCTTCTGCGATTCGTCCGTGCTCATGGTGATGCAGTCGCCATCTTCGGTGCAGTAACTGCCGGCGAGACGATCGGTACGAGCAATATCCTTGGAATCGCCCATGTCATGTTCTTTTGCACCGGTCAGCACGTCATACCGGCCACTCGCATCGACGCCATAATACAGCGTGACATCGGTCGCATCGGTCTTGACACCGATGCCGGGATTCGCACCCACGATCTTGCCGAGGTACTGTCTGCCGCTGAACCGCGGTTCGAGCGTGACCGTGTAGCCCTTGCCGGTCAGCTCGCTTTCGGCCTGGTCCTTGTCTATGCCGGCGATCTCCACGGGCACGCCGTCGCCCTCGATGCCGACGCCGATGTGAATGCCCTCATCCGTATCGGTGACGGGCTGGCCGTCGGCCGGCATGGTGACGGACACCTTACCGGGATTCTCGGAGACGACCTCGTGCTCGGTGACCTTCACTCCCATGTCTTTAAGCGCGGTCTCGGCCTGCTTGGCGGTGGAACCCACCGTGCCCTTGGGCACGCCAGGGCCAAGTGATTCAAGCACCGTGACCTCGCTGCCCTTGGCGATGCGCTCGCCGGACTTTGCGCCTTCCATGCCGATGTAGCCACCCTTGCGGATCGCGCTGTACTGCTGCTGCTTCTTGACGATGAAGCCCTTGTCGGCCAGCTGCTTGGCCACATCGCCCGCATTGGACGCCTCGACCGTTGGCACGGTCTGCGGCCCCCATAGTTCCATCTTGTACGTGATGAACGTGGCCACGCACACCGCCACCGCAATGAACGCCGCGACAATGGTGACCATCATCGCAATCGGAGGCTTGCGCTGGGCTACAGAGCCGGCAGACGGTTCGTCAGTTTGTTGCGGTTCCGGTACCGTCGTTTCCGGCTCGGACTGCGACTCGGATTCGGCCACCGGTACCGGTTCCGCAGTCACGGACGTATCGATCGTGGTCTGCATCTCAGCAACAGGCTGCGCCTCGGACGCCGGTTCGACGAACGGTTCCAGCGGATGCCCGCAACTAGTGCAGAACCGCGAATTATCAGCGTTACGCGCACCGCATTCAGTACAGAACATTGTGCATCGCCCCCGCAATGATCGCGCCGACGATAGCCGACAACACCGTCACCAGAATGATGAACACGATCGCACTGAGCACGATCTGCAGCAGCACGCACAGGAACTTGACCCACTGCGAGTCGAGCGGGCGACGACTGTCGCCTTCGTAAACGAGCACCATCATCCACATGCTCTGCGTTACCACCGCCAGCACCCATAGCGTAATCGCCAGTACGTCGACGTGAATCAGCGCAAACACGGCGGCCAAGGCAAACAGGCCAAGCCACGGAGCCAGCCGGTGCGCATAATCGTCGTGCAGCGTACGGAACGTCACCGGGTCACCCATCAGAGCACGCATCAACCGCAGTACCAGCAGAATGCCGTACAGGTACAGGCTGAACATGATCCACAGCACGACGAACACGAACGGCGCAGCCTCATCCACGGCTTCACTGATGTAGTAGGAGTCCACGAATGGGATCATGCTCAGAATAGAGCTGCCACCGTGCGAAATCTCGCTCGTCGCGGCCAATGCGGACAGCATCGTGGTCGCGAAGATCACGGCCAACGCATACCACGGCTTGCCGCCACCGACCTCGCTCGGACGCAGAAAGAACGTCTTGAACCAGTCACCGAACGCACGCGCCTCGGCCTTCATCTCCGGGGTGATCAGCGGCTTGACCTCACTCTGAGGCTGGAACTGGCCAGGCTGGCTAAACTGCGGCTGCGAAGCGGGCTGCGGCCCGAACTGGGCAGGCTGCGGCTGAGCCTGTGGCGGAACGTTCGACTGCGCTACCGGTGGAATATACGACTGGCCGACGGACTGTCCGCTCGAAGAATTCTGCGTCATTTGACCACTCGGATCTGGCTGCGTGGCCGACTGCGTCGCGGTCGGCACCGGCACGAATGGAGAACCGCATTGACGACAGAACTTCGCCCCGTCCTGATTGTTCGCCCCACACTGTGTGCAAGGTTTCATGGCCATGCTTCCTTTCTCTGTCTCATCTTCGTTGATAAGCCGGTTTCCGACCGGCTCACCAACCGTTCTACCAAAACAACCAAGCCGGCATGTCACCACGCTCATTCGCAGGTAATGCGTCGGCCGAGTTGCATCGACACCCAAACAAACCGGACAAGCACACGACACACCGACGAATCGTTGGTATTGCAGGCGTGTCGCATCATCCCGTTCAAACCCCAACAGCTTGTCCGGTTTGGGTAGGCAGAGGCGATCGGGACGGCCGGTCGCACGAAGCACAACAACCAAGGCGGCAACGCCAGTAAAGAAGGGAACCAACAATGGTACACGATATGGGCAAGGTCAAGGTCGAATACGTTTCGATCGAGGACTCCGACAGGGACGCCGAGGAGCACCCGTACACGGTCCCGATCCCGGAGGACCTGACCGAGGATTTCGAACCCTCCAAGCCTGTGACCCGCGAGCAGATGATACGCTGGATGACCCGCCACATCGAACCCTACCCGGGATACGCCGAAGAAGAAGGAGCATGGGAGCGCGCCTGGCAAGAAGTTGAGCTCGCCCAACT
Organism: Bifidobacterium ramosum; assembly: GCF_009299505.1. GTDB lineage: Bacteria > Actinomycetota > Actinomycetes > Actinomycetales > Bifidobacteriaceae > Bifidobacterium > Bifidobacterium ramosum. Next base: position 79,118 of record NZ_WBSM01000011.1, read on the forward strand.
CAAAGCCGACGGCGAACCCGTACTCGAAATGGACCCCGTACATCTTCAAATGACGGAAACCTGCACCAAGATCGCAGAAGAGGATCAGACGGACTCCACCGCCACTCAGGGCATCGACTCTGAAAACACAGCCGATGACATCAATGACGAGGACGAGAACGACTATGCGGACGGCCTTGGATTCAATCCCTTCGCGACGCTGCGCGAGATCATGGACGCCGACGGCGAAGGCCCGATCGACCCCGACTCCGACCTGCAGTAAGCCGCACAATCGGGCGATACCTCGAAATTGTCCGGTATCCATCAATATCGATCAACGCCAACCCGCAGAAAGGAAGCACATCATGGACGTGTCAAGCAATCGTTACTTCAGTCCTATTCCGACCGGTGAGCATCGTTTCGCCGCGCATTTCAGCCTGCAGTATCCCACTCATTTGGACTGGCTGGTCAAATTCATGGAAAAACGCACTGCGGAAACCCCGCTACAGTTCTCGGCCGCATTCTTCCGCCGCCCAGCACGAGACAAGCACGGCAACTGGACCGGCAAGTGGATCGAACACTGCACGGTCACCGATGCGACCGGCAGCCGCATTGTCAACGAATACTATCCCAAACGCCAGCAGATCCACATCCCGTATCTGCACTACCGGCTGAACACACGCCAGCTCATGCCGCTGATGAAAGTCAGCTTCCGCCCGGCGTTCGCGGACGCGCCTGACTCCCCCGTCGTCACGCACGTCGAACGGCTGTGGGATGTGCTCGACTACGAAACGGCGCTACGCGGCAACATGCTCACCGACGATGCCGAAGAAGCCGAACCGGATGTATACGCGATCATCGAGCACACCACCGGAATCATCATTCCGATCGCCGTCGGCATGAAAGCCGAGTTCATTGTCGGCCAAGACGACATGATGACGATCCGCGTACTGCCGATGGCCTCCCGCAGCGGATATCGCAGCTACAACGGCCACGAACGCTACGAGGACGAAGGCACGTACAGCGAACAGGAACTGCGCGATGACATCGCACGATGGAGCCGCGAACTCGGCGAACAGATCGCCAAACGAGACACCGAAGAATTCGCCAACTGGCGTGAAGCAATCAAGGAACTCAAGGAGAGGACCCAGGAATATGACCGCGACAACCAATGACATCATGCTCGACCTCATCATGCGAGCCGATACCGCGCAACTGCTGACCACACTCGTACGCCGGCAGAACGTCAACACGACCGTCAGTACCGCAATGCTGCCGTCCGTCGTCTACTTCGACGATCTGATCGAACAGTTCAAGGACGACGACACCGGACTGCCGCCGCTTGAAGACGAAAACGACGGCGACAACAGGTTGCGATGCGTGTACGCGTACAACGGCATCGAGTCCGACGACGACTTCGCGGACCTGCGCGACCCGAAGTCGGCCGAACGCGACGACTGCCAGGAGACGCCGCAATACTACATCAAGGCGTATTCGTCTGATCCGGGCGATGCCAAGCCGACTCTGGAAACGTACTACTACTACCCGCGCCACTTCGCGCTGAACCTCGGCTACCTGTGCGACACGATGGCTCGACGCACGCCGGTGATGGAGATGAAGCGCTACATGCTGCGCGGCGAACTGCCGCCCCGCTACACCATCCAGGAATGGGGCCCGATCGCCTCCCTGCAGTAAGCCGAACGCACCAGCAGCGAACGGCAGAAGAGAAAGGAGCACACATGACCATCATGATTAAGCCGGAAACGCAGGGGCTGCTCCACGGGGCGAAGGCCGTTGGAGTCGAATATGCGATCCGCCGCACGCGCGACAAGGCGTGGCTGTTCGACGCGGATTGGGACGGCACCGACACCGCGTGGGAGCCGGATGCGGATAACGCGACCTGGCAGGGCGACCTCGAGGATATCACCCGTCTGGCGCGGCTCAACCACATGCTCGCCTACGACAGCGCCGGCGACCCGCAGCTGATGAGCGGGCTGGAATTCGTGGCGCGACCATGGTTCTACGAGGAGGACTACCTCGATTCGACGGAGGATACGCCGCTTGACGAGCTGGACTTCAGCACGATCGGCGTGAACCCCGCCGATTTCGCCGAGTGATCGGCTTCGGCGGGGTCCGGCAGCGGCGATGCACGGCCGCACCGCGAGTCGGCACGGATTTCGCGGCGCGGAGAGTGTAGATTGGCAAGAGTAAGGGATATGGCGCAAGGGGGCCTCATGGTCTTGGACATACTGGAAACCACCGGCGACGATGATGCGCTGGATGCACTGATCACGCGAGCCACAGCCGATATGGCCACATCCGGCGCAGATGAGGCCGGCGATCAGGCCGGCGAACGATTCATTCTGGTCACGCCGGCACGACTGCGCTCCTACGCGGAGCGCCAAGTGCTGGAACATCTGGGCGCGCATCCCACAGGCAAACCGGGCGTGACGCTCGAGGTGCATTCGTTCACCAGCATGGCCCGTTCGGTAATCGGCAACCGGTACGACGGCCGATACACGAAGCCCGTGGTAAGCCCGTTCACACTGCGCGCGTTCCTGGCGACACGCATGCGTCACGATCCGCAGACGTTCCGCACCGCCGGCGAGACGTTCGGTTCCGCGAACCAATTCGCCGCGCAGGTGACGGAACTGCTCAACGCCGGCATCCGCCCGCACGACATCACCGGCATGCCCGACGCCGACGAGCGCATGCTCGCACTGGCGAAACTGCTCGCGCTGGTCGAGGACGAGTTCGGCAATTTCACGATGCCGGGAGCCAACGCAAGCGTGATAGTGCCGTGGGCCGAGGACCACGGCGACCGACTGCATGTCTATCTATATGGATTTGAATGGATGACGGCAGACGAGATGCTTGCCACAATGGCACTGGCCAAATCGGCTGACTGCGTAGTGTGCACCGAAGAAGGATGCCGTCCCGATTTCGTGAATACGTTTGCTGCCAATGCCGAACATTCCGCCGGCGAATCATTCGACGAGCTTCCACCTCTGCGCCGTCCAACAGCCGGATTAACCGCATATCGGGCTCTGGACGAGTGCGACGAAGTTCGTCAGGCGGCAGCCTTGATCGAACTGTTGCACGAACAGGCCGCCGAGGACGGCGAACCGTTCTCTTATGGCGACGTGCTGATCACGGCACGCAACCTCGAGCCATATCAAGCACTGCTGGCGGACGAGTTCGCCTATCACGGCATACCAGTGAATATGACGTCGATGGCGACGATGGCCGACCAGCCATTCGCAAAACTACTGCTCAGCCTGCTGGACGAGAGACTGTATGGCAAGGTGCCGGATGCGACCGTTCTGTCAAACGTGTTCCGCTCCCATCTGCTGCGCGGCCAGTATCGGGTCTCGAATCGAGACTTGGATCGGGTGGAAGATGCATTGTACTCGTACGACCCGGTCAAGGTCTGGGATTGCGGTTCGAATTCAATCGCGGTGAACAACACGATCGCACGTATGCACACGCTGATCGCAGAAGCGTACCCGGTGTTCATGGAGAACGAACACGCTGAAACGCGAACGGTGCGCGAGACGCTGGGCGGCATGATCCGTTTCCTAGTGCGAATCGGAGCCAATCTATCATGGACCGAGATCGTCGCCGACGACGCGCACGCAGCGGAATCCAATGATGCGCACGTCCGCCGCGGGACAAGTGAACGTCTGTTCTCGCAGACCCGAATCGTATGGAATCTGGTCATGCGCGAGTTCGACGAGTTGGTCGACCGTTTCGGCGACGAGCCATTCAATGATTTTCGGCCGACATTCCGGGCCAATTTGGAGACACTGCTGCTGGAACAGCCGTTGCACGATCAGGCGAGGGCCTCGAACGCGGTTGACGTGATCGCGTTCCCGACGCCGATGCGCCCGTACCGTCACGTGTTCGTGTTGGGTGCAACGGAATCTCAGCTGCCTGCCATCCCAAGCGAGGCAGGGCTGCTGGACGAGTCGGAACGGCTGAGACTCGCCGACTCGCTGGCAAGACACGGCAATACCATCGCGGCGGTCGGTTTGCGTTCCGGAATCATGCAAAGCAAAGCCCGTCGCGAAGTGCTCGCGTTCAACCGCGTGACGCGTTACGCGCAAGACCTAACGGCGTTCTGCCCGGGTACGGCAGGCGGTGCAGCGCAAGCATTGTCGCCTTTCGTCGCAGCGCTGCTAGTCACCGACAATACGACGGATGCCGATGAGCGAATCGCAACGCCGACGATCAACGACCTGCCCACGACATTCGACGACCTCTCGCATCCGCTAACATTGCGCACCGCAAACAACGGTAATCTGGACCCCGGGATCATGCTCGACCTGTTCACCCGCCCGTCCGACCCCAACGACATATCCTCGCCACGTGTGCTAGACACATCGGTATCCGCAGTGCAGGGCTTCTACGCCAATCCGTTCGACACATTTCTGCTCCGAGGACTCAAACTCCAACCGGTCAAACCGTTCGAACTTGATTCGGCGACCAAGGGCAGCTTCTACCATGCAGTGCTGGAACGTCTGATTGACGTGAAGATCGCCGCTCAGCATTGCGGCGATAACCTGTCTGCGCTTCCCACCATCTACCGGAACGGGAATGTGCTGAAATCCGATACCGAACTGATCGACCTGCTCGCGCAATTGGATTTCCAGCCCGAACCGATTGCCGGCTCCCCGCTGACGACGGCAAGTCTGCTCGAAGAGAACCCGGAGTTCGCAATTCTCGATTGCAGCCACCGTATGAACGCCGTACACGGCCAGCTGAAGAACACGCTACGTTTATTCCTACAGAGACTCGATCTGACCGTCGAGTCATGGCAGACCAATCTACTTGACGCGACGGCCCCGGCCCCGAAGGCCGGAACACGATCCAAGAACACGGACCAAGTCATCGCCGTGCACGATACGCCGCTATTCACCGAAAAGCAGTTCGGCGACATCCACGGCACCCGCGCAGACTGGCCTGCAGTGACCTCGCGTATCAGTGGGGCCAAGGATGGACTTCCCGTCAATGTGACCGTACAAGTGCGAGGCAAAGTCGATCGCATCGAGCGCATCGAGCGCAATGGCCTCGAAGGTTCGCTGGTGATCGATTACAAGTCATCCCCGCACACGCTGTTCGACGCGAACAACAAAACCGAGCTGGGCACCCTTGTGTACTACGGGCATGAACTGCAGTTGCTGAACTACGCGCGGGCCATAATGGCATCCGGCGAGGATCTTCCGCCGGTCATGGGCATGGTGTTTTTGCCGATACAGAACACGAAGGACGCTTATGACATCGGAAAGCTGCCGGAAAACGGAACCGCATCCGGCGAGCGCACCAGGACCATCGGCGATACCGGATTGGAATTACCAAGTCTGACAGCACTGAACCTGACCACCGCCGGCACACTGGTCAGCCCGTGGGAGCGTGGCAAAGCAGCCTCGCTGCCGCGGTTCTCTCTGTCTCCCGAGAATCTGCGGCTGCTGGTCAATTACGTGCGACGCATGATCGACCAAGCCTGTCGGGCTATGCTGTCCGGCAACATGCCAGTGGCACCGTACAGGGCATTGAAAAGCGATGCCAGCGAAGCCGGACGAGACGGTCTGAAGTACAGCGACTACCGGGACGTCATGGCGTTGGATCTGCTGGACGACCGGGCGTGGCGGATGCAGTCACCGGTACTGCTCGGACAGTTGGTTGACGCGGCCAAGGACGTGGCATTGCCGGATCTGATCGGCGGAACGACCGTCATGACCGGGAAGGAAGAGGAACAGTGAACGACAATCGATATTTCATCAGCGCGTCGGCCGGCACCGGCAAGACCACACGGCTACTGCAGGACGTGATGCTCGACCTGCTGAAGCGTGGGCAATCCGACAGACAATCGTCCATACGCGAATCATTGATCGTGACGTTCACGATCGCCGCAGCCGCGGAACTGCGGGCCAAGCTCGATCGCAACCTCAGGTTCGCGGTCGACTACGCGCACTCGTATGAATCCGATGGCAGACGGATGCACGACACCGACTACTTCATCGGAGGCGACGACGGCGAACTCGCGCGCATGATCGTCCAGGACCCGCATACCGCAGCGGCGGTGTTCTCCAAGGCAGTCAACGAACTACCGACCGCTCAGATCAGCACGATCGACGCACTGTGCAAGCGCATCGTCGACCGCAACGCGGACGTGCTCAACATCGACCCCGGATATCAGATCATGGCGGATGCGGCGATCCGATCCGGCATGCAACACGATGTACTCACTGCATTGTTCGAGCAATGGTATGCGCCGGACAGTCCTGAACATGACGCGTTCCTCGACCTGTTGGACAACACCGGCGGCGCTAACAACGATACCTTGCTTGCCAGTGAGATGCTGCGTTTGCACGACCAGACGCAGACCAAGCCGAACGGCTTGAAATGGCTGGATAGACTATCGGAACCGTATCGAGTGCGTTTCGACGGGTTGCGACCGTTGCGCGGAGCGAGTTGGATCGTCGACGGGATCATGGACGACCGGCACGCCGCTCTGGAACGGCTACGCAAGCAGGTCGCGGACCAGCTTGCCGCTTTTGGAGAGGACCGCGGCGATCCGCGCGACGGCACGCAACTGCTGAACGACAGCAAGGTGTTCGCTCCGGTATTCGACGCATTGGATGCGATATATGACACGTACGACACCGGCTCGTGGGATGATGTGATCGCCGCAATGAATCATGTTTCGGATGTGATCATGGAGGCCAACTCCGGGCGGAAAACACTGAACGGCAGCAATCTCGACGTGGTGGCCGATCTGTTCCCCGACATCGTCAAAAAATCCGATGACAATGCAACCGCTTTCAAATTGCTCAAGAACATGTCGAATCACGTCAAAGAGGATCTGCACAAGATATTCGCGCTGCCGGCCGCGCAGATGGATAGGTTGGATGCGGTCGCGCAACGGCGCATCGACACGCTGGCGCATCTGACGGGATTGTTCGCGGCCCAGTATGGGGACAAGAAGCGGCGTGCGGCGGTACAGGAGTTCTCCGACATCACGTTCCTGGCGCTTTCCGCACTGGAGCGCGACGATGTACGTGGACGTGTCAGCGACCAATGGCGCTACGTGTACGTGGACGAATGTCAGGACAACAATGCGTTGCAGAACCGGTTCATCGACCTGATCGGCCGAGATGCCGCGAAGGTGACGATGGTCGGCGACGTCAAGCAGAGCATCTACGGGTTCCGGTATGCACAGCCCGAAGAGTTCCGACGTAAAAGCCGGGAAGTGCCGGCGGAGCATCTGTCGACGCTGGACCAGAACCATCGTTCGGTTCCCGAGATCCTTATCTTTGCCAATACGGTATTCGACCATCTCATGCGAAAGGACATGGGAGGTGCCGACTATCTGCAGGACCGTTTCCATATCCCCGCAGCCCCGAACCAGTACGACGCAACGGCCGTGGAACTGTTGATACGCCAGCAATACAAAGCCGGCAAGGACACCGAGTCGAACGAATCCGGTGGAAGTGCGCCGGCATCATACGACGGAACGTCATTGCCGCGTATCGATCCGAATCAGCAACAGGTTGACATGATCGTACGGCGCATCCAACGGCTGCACGACGAGGAGGGATACCAGTACGGCGACATCGCGGTATTGGAACGTAGTGCAAAACTATTCGGGGAACTTCATGACGCGTTGGCCGAGGCGGGAATCTCCGTCGAAGTCAACGGCGTGGGCGACTACTACAAGAAGCCGGAAATCCTGCTCGCCTTGGATTGGCTGCGCGTGATCGACAATCCGCATCACGACGTGCCGCTGGTCGCCTTGATGCGCGCCTACGGCATCGCGGACAACGATCTTGCCGCGATGCGACTGCTCGGCACGGGAAGCTATTACGGCATCCTGCACCGGCTCACGCATCCTTCGGACGAATTCCCGCTGCCCGATCCGTTGCCCGGCGAACTGGCCTGTCATATCGACATGTTGCGAGCGTTTCTTGACCAGCTCGAATCACTGCGCACATTCGCCACAACACATCCGGTCGACGAGCTGCTATGGCGCGTTTACACGCAAACCGGCTGGTACGACTACTGCGGGCAATTGCCTGACGGCTATCAGCGGCAAGCGAACCTCGCTCAGCTGTGTGCCAAGGCGCGTACATTCGCCGGCACGGGAGCTCGGGGCATCCCCGCGTTCCTCAAGGCCGTCGAACAATGGCAGACCAATGACAACAAGGACGTCAACGCAGAAGCCGTGACGTTGTCCACCAAGGACGCGGTACACCTGACTTCCATTCACCAAGCCAAAGGTCTGCAATGGAAGGTCGTGATCCTCGCGGATGCGACATCGGACACGTATAGAACCAACCAGCTATCACAGTTCGTTACCGTGCAAAAGCCCGGTGACCCTGAACACGGAGTCGCCGTATGCAAGATTGCCGACGAACGCTCACAAAGTGTGGTGGGCACGTTCCAGTATGACCGCCTGACCGGCATGGTCAGACGGCAGACCGTCGACGAACAGCTGCGCCTGCTGTATGTGGCATTGACCCGCCCGGAACGCAAACTCATCATTGCCGGCATCAGCGCAAGTGAAATCGCCGATCTGCTGGTCGATGCACAGGCGAAGGCGCAGATGCTGAGGGACGATAACACCGTGACCGCAGACGGCATCGTGAATGGCAACAAGTATCTGACTTGGATACTGCAGGCGCTCTATGCGGCGAGTCGGCATACCGAAGCGCAGGGCACGAACGAGTTCCGGGCATATCTTAACGAAAGCAATGCGGATGCCGGCCCAGTGTTCGAAGGATTTCTACCTCTTCCGGACGGATTGGCCGCGGACACAATGGCCGGCAACGCGTCCGTTCGTCGCGTCACGCTGCTGCATGATCTGACGGATGTGCACACGCATGCTCAGGCCGCCGGTAGCGAGCGAAATGTTCAGGAGTCCGCTGCTCTGAAGATGCGACCGTCGCCGGAAGGATTCGTATCGGTTGACGAGCGTGTGCCGGTTGAATGTCGTCGTCCGCTCACGATCAATGCGTCCGGCGTTCGCTCCTGGGCTGAGCTGACGGCGCCGGTCGAACCGGGCGATGACGATGATGCGGCATCGTCGGCGGTTTCGGGAGAATCCGTCGTGCGGGACGATGCGGACGAACGTTCGTGGAGGTTCTCCTCCTACCCGCTGCCGGACTTCCTCACGGATGCCGGGCACAGCCCGTCCGCGGCCGAGATCGGCACCGGCGTGCACAACGTGCTCGAACAGTTCCACTGGTCGACGCCGCCGGATGCGGCCGCGTGCGCCGAGCAGCTGCGCAAGGTGATCCATCGCCTTGAGATGACGCAGGTCATCTCCGCTGCAGCCGCGTGCCAAATCGAGCAGGGGCCGCTGTTCGACGGCATGATGTGGTTCGTGTGCCCGGACGACGAAACGGCGGACGGCGATGGAACGGTTGACGCAGGGGCATCGCTGCCGGCGGGCATCCGATCCCATCGTGGACGGCTGTTCCGTGAGGCTCCGTTCTCGCTGCTGCTTGATGATCGCGAGCTGCGTAGGATCGCGAATCCGAACGGGTCGCATGGTTCCGGCGAGTTCGGTTCCGCGCAGGACGGCGAGGTGTCGGCGGACGCAGGAATCGTCGTGCGCGGCGTGATCGACGGCTACTATGTTGACGACGAGACGCGCAGCATCGTGTTGTTCGATTACAAAACCGACGCGGTGTGGGACGAGGAGCACGATGACCTTGCGCACTGGGAGCGGCGTCTTCACGACGATTACGTCGGACAGCAGGCACTGTACGCTAAGGCGCTGGAACGGCTCTACCCCGGTTATACGGTCACGCAGCGTTGGCTGGTCGGCCTGGCAGGGCACCGGTTCATCAATGTGGCGAGGTAGGCAATCGTTCACATGTTGCGCGGGATTCAAGGCGAAGCGGCATTTCACCCCCCCCTCATTCTCAATCCCGCTACAGCGCCGTTCCATCACCACATCAGTTCGCAGCTGCTCCGGCCGATGCTCATCTGGCATCCCACGGCGGGCGCGAGACGGAACATCGTCAGGAACCCCTGCAACAGTTCCGGACCGCCGCAGTCGAGCAACCGGGCGGCCGCACGCAGCAGATATGCGTACTCCTGATTGCAACCAAACATCTTGGTACCGCCGCTGATGTGCGGAGACGCATAACGCTTCGCGGCCACGGCGAACACACCCTCCCACGCGCTGGCATCCGCATGGGCCAACAACTGCATGCGCTGATTGGGAGACAGGTATCGGCCGCCGAACCGGTCGCTCAACGCGATCATCCATGCTGGCGACAATTCGTAACGGAAATCGTCCAGATGATCGCAGTGATCGCACTGTCCGAGACCTTCCATCGGCGTGAAGAAATGCGATCTCACCTGCGCGAACAGCGGATGGTCGACGATGCGTCGAATCACGCGATCCGGCACCAACTGGTTCTCCATCACCTGCGCGAGCAGCGGGCATCGTTCCGCGCGGGTCCGCCAATCAGCGCGCGGTTTCCATGCATGATCGTCGCGATGATCATCGGTCATAGCCGTCTCCTTCTGCTCGCTGACCGCTGGCGAACGGTCTGTCGTCGCATGATTCGGCATTGCAGCATCAGTCACTGCAAGCGGTATCGGCACGGCAACGCTTCCGGTCGCACGTTGATCGTCATCACCGGCCGCAACGCCGCTTTCGGCATCCCGCAGTCGTATCAACTTGCGGATATGCAGATCTGCCAGTCTCGGATCGTCGCAGCCGCGAACATTGTCGCGCACCCAATCGGCCAGCGGAGTGTCGTCCTGTTGCCCGATCAGTTCCTCCCAATCATCAAAGGCCCGTGTAGTGGCGAGCATCTCCGCATGGCCGTCATTGACGTGACGGCTGAGATAGCACCGCTCACACAACGGGAGAATCCATCCCGTGCGCGGACGACGGATGTCATCCTGCGCGCCGCAATCGACGCACGTGCACGTCGACAGACTCTCGTACATGGCGATCAGCGAGTGCATCAGCCCGGCCAGATCCAGCCATTCCGCCGATCGTTCCTCTCTGGCGAGCGCATCCCACGCATCATCGTCGAAATACACGCGCAGACCGCCGTACTTCTCCTTGACCTGATCAAGTTTGAAACCGGTCAGGCCAAGGCCGATCACGGTCTGCATGTCGTCAAGTAGTTCGGCGCCGAACCGGACTTTCCATCCCGCCGGCATCTGATCGAGATCCGCAGCCCACGGCCAGTTACGATGCAATGCCTTGACAAGTTTGATATTCGAGCGCCAGCTCACCGCGAACAGGTCGCGCAGGACGGGCAGCGACGGCTTGCCGGTGATGATGCGCATGCGTTCCTCGCTGCTCATGCCCGGCTCCAGATGCAGTTCGTGCTCGTACAGCAGCCGCGAATCCACAGCGTATTCACGCAGCCAGCCGATCAATGTGCCGACCACCGTGTCTCGATCATGCCGGTCGAGCGCGATGAACTCCCGTCCCAGATCATGCCGTCTTGCGTCGTATTTCGCTGCTTGACGTTCGTCTCCGTTGTCTTGATCGTGGTCGCGGTTGGCTGCAGCCAAACCAATCCACATCGCTTCGAGCGCCCGGTAGGCGTCGTAGGCCATCCGATACAGGTCGGCGGTCATGTGACCGTCGATGTCGACATCATCCCAACGCAACCGGTGACTCAACAGTCGTCGGTCGTCGGCGGACAGCGGCGACATCGCATCAATCGTCTCCCAGTTCATGCGGCTCAGGCACACATTGCGCGCGCCGGTCTGCGATGCGGCCGTCAGTTCGGCTCCCCGGCCAGGATGCAACGGCTCCGGCAACTTGCCCGACTTCGCGCACACGGAACGCTTCATCTGACCCAACGCCCTATCGGAATCCCGCGATTCCGCCGCGGGCAGTTCAGGCATTTCTTCACAGGTGACGCGATAAACGAAACTAGTCTCATCCCAATGAAACCGGTACGTATACTCATCAACAATGCCTTTCCGCATGCACATGGTCGTTCCTTTCCGCCACATGGTAAAAACGTCTCCGCTAAAACCAACCGGACAAATCGGTGTCGGCAGGTCACGAGGGCAACAGACTCACCCAACTCACGCAATGAAGTGCACTGTGCGGATTGCGCGGCACACGCACAGGTCATCGCCGCAGTTGTCCGGTTACATGACATGGCGCCACGAACAGCACCGTAGAAGGAGCAAATATGACAACCGAAACCATGGTGATCGACGTGCGACCATACACGCAAGCAACCCAGCTGGAACACGAGTTCCGCAATATCAACCACCGGTACGGCACAGACTTCTCCCTACACCGGTTCCGCATGCCGATACGACGGCCGGACGGCGAATGGGACTGCATGTTCCAGCTGCCGGTGCTCACCTACCGATATGGCGAAGTGGAGCACGAGCACGGTCTGCCCGACTACCGCATGTTCGACCTGCGGTATCTGCGCGCATGGCTGGCCGACGACTGCTTCCCGTCGTATACGGAACTCGAGGCGAGCATCGTCGAAGACAATCCGATCAACCGGAGCGCAGCAAAACTGTCGATCAGCGGCATGGGCTGGGTGCTCGGTCTCGAAGATGCGCACCATGCCAGACTGCTGACCGAACTCGACGCCGACGAACCGACCGTCACCGGACTGTACGCCGCGGTCGAACGCAAGACCGGACTGGTGTACCCGATGGCAACCGGCACGCGGATGACCGTCACCCGTGACCGAGACGACGATCATCGCAACCAGTGGAAGCTCACTATCGCAGTCGGACTGCCGCCCGAGCAGACGTTGCGCTGGCCCAGCCCGTACGACGACTATTTCGGCAAGGACTGCCCGGACGAACGCACGATGCGCGATCAGCTGGAGCGCGATCTCGATCTGCTGCGGGAGCAGGTGCTCGCCCGGGATTCGGATCGTTGCCGCATCGTGCGGCAGGCCGCGGAATCGCTGTGCCGCGAATACGCCGCCACGCAGGACAAGGAGGAACGATAATCATGAACGCAATGATCATGCCGGCCGCCGCACCGCAGCTGGACTCGCATCTGTCGTTCGACGAGTCGACGATGCCGGACGACGACATCGACCTGTTCGACTTCCCGCCGTCATTGGACGACTGGGCGCGCGACAAGAAGGTATGCCAGTATTTCAACGCCGACGACGAAGCCGAAACATGCGGCACGGACCCGGAATACTTCATCCGCGCCGACCATTGCTGGGACCCGGGATGCCATGAAGTGCACACCTGGTACTACTGCCTGCGCCACTTCGCCGCAAACATCGGATATCTCGCACGGGAGATATGCGCATTGCCAACGGATCTGGAACTCACGCGATATGTGCGCTGCGGCGATATCCCGCCCCGGTACCAACTGATCGAATGGGGGCGCATCGGCGAGGAAGGCACGCACGAGCTGCCGCACGATAGCGCAAGAACGGTACGATGACGACAAATAATAGGAAGGACATTACGTTGACGCTCCCGAAACAACATGTGGACCAACGCCCTGACGCGAGACACGTGGAGACCGGCAACCGCCGGCCACTGGTATTGATTGATTTCGACGGCGTAATTAACCAGTTCCCGGACGAGAAAGTGCGTCGTCGGCAGAACTCGACCGCATGGATGAAGCCCGGAGACCCGCGTATCCCCGTGTACGATCCAACCAACTGGTTTCCACCCGACCATAGCCGTACCGTGTGGGCGGGCAATTATCATGGCAACATCCACATCCACTGGGCCGCGCAGCTGGTCGACCGGCTACGCGAACTCGACGCCGAAATACTGTGGTTGAGCACCTGGCAGCCATACACCGCCGCGCTCAATCTCGCGCTCGACGTAGATTGGCAGACGATTACTTGGTACGATCCGATCACCAGAGAAGGCCGCTATACCGGCAAACGACGTTCTGTGATCTCTCGGCTCGTGCTCGGCCGACCAATCGTGTGGATCGACGATGAAGAAACCACGTACGATGCCGGATTGGCCATCCAATCAAGCAGACCGACCGCGCCTGTGCTCGGTGTGGGGCCACATTCGGATATCGGCATCAGTCGACCGCAAATGGACCTGATCGAACAGTTTGTTGCCGCACCACCAGCCGAGCCGACAGTACGGTTCGAAGTCACCGGCAACGGGCACGAAGGCCACTGGGGATTCTAAGCGCTTCCGCTTTTCCGTGAAGTAGTTGCCAGACGACCGCGCGCAGGAAATTCGGGAACGCGCGGCTTCGTCCCGAAATTGTTGCACTGACTACGACTCAGCGCGGGAATTTCGGGAAATCAACCCTTTCGTCCCGAAATTGTTGCACTGAGGGATCGTCAGTGCAAGAAATTCGGGAACGCGCGGCGAATCACGGCCAGCCCTGGCATCCCGGACGCACGCTCGGCAAACAACTCGGTAACGGCACCACAGCCGCGGCGGAAATCGCTCGCTGGGACGCGTCCCAGCGAGCGATTTCCGCCACACGGGTAACAGACGCAAAAAGTCCGGCACCCCGTTGGACGGGATGCCGGACTCCTGTAGCCGCGCGACCGACTCGCGGCTGACGTGCAGTCGAGCCGAGTCGACGTGCGATGACGCTACCGGTTACGCAATGCGGATGACGGCACGTCATGACCACAATCGCGGATCGGTGACGTCAGCGATACCGCGGTCGGCTCAGTGACGACGCAGCGCGCGGGTCGTGGCGCGGGACTTCGTGTACACGAGGCCAGCCGCCGCGGCGAGCAGGAGACCCGCCATCGTGAACAGCATGATGCCCGCAGCACCGGTCAGCGGCAGCTGCGACACGGAGGTGACGTTGGTGACCTTAACGTTGCCTTCGATCACACCGTTATCGACCAGCTTCCACACGTCCTGCTTGGCAACAGTGACAGTGGTCTTGGCGTTCGCCTTATCAACGGGAACGGGCTTGCCATCTTGCATTTCCATGTCGGACGACATGTACCACTTGTTGTTGACCAGCGTATCGGACTTGATCGGCGTAGTGGTCACCGTCACCTGGAACTCCGGCAGGAACAGGCTGGAGTAGCCAGCCGGCGCCTGGGTTTCCTTCACCGTGTAGGTACCTTCCAGACCAGAGAGGTGCAGCAGACCATCAGCACCGACCTCAACCTCGGTGGCAGTCGGCTTGGCATCGGCGGTCGCAACCTTGTAGCTGCCTGCAGTGCCGGTGAATGCGATAGCCTGACCGTTCTTGGAGACGGTGAACTTGGCACCAGCAAGCGTCTTGCCATCCTTGTTAACCTTTTTGAGACCGAATTTTCCAGTAAAGACCTGCGTATCCGGCGGCGTGACAGTACCGTGGCTCTCAGAACCCGGGTTGTTGGAGTAGTCGAGCTTTACACCGTTGTCGTTGCTGCCGTCAGGGTAGACGATAGCATCGTCGTTCAGCGTCGCGGTGTAGGTAACGTAGATCTTCTTGCCGATAAGGTCAGGATCGAGGCCAGCGGCGGAACCATCGACCAATGCCGTACGATCGTTGGAGTAGCCACCAACATACTTAGCAAGATCAACAAGAATCGTGGTATTCTGATCAGCATCATTGGCGGTCGGCTTGGTAACAGTCAACACGTAATCATAAGTACTCTTATCCGCATCAGCCGAAGATGCCGCCCTCAGCAGCTCATCATCCGTCAGTTTGCCATCACCGTTCTTATCGACATAGACCTTGGCATCATCGTTGTACGTCTGACCTTTGTGCAGGGTATCAGTGATCTTGAAGGTGTACTGGAACTTGATCGTATCGTAGCCAACAGTGGACGGAATTTCGACGTTACCGATCTTATAGCTGATCTTGTCACCGACCGCGGCACTGGCGGCCTTCCCGTCAGCCGTTACGTTGGTCTGCTGATTTTCCTTATCAGTAGTCGTATCGTCGACGCCAGTGATGGTCTTATCGATCGTCGGACGATCGTTCTTCACCGAGACAGTGCCGAGTGGACCACTGGCCAGATCAAATTCTCGCGTAGTGGAAGTCGGAGAACCATCATTTGCGGTATATGCGACGGTACCCACGATCTTTGTCCCGACAACCATCGGGATGGATGCACGGTACTTGCCTTCCGTCCCCTTCACGTCATCAGAGGGAGATGCGTTGTTCGTCACATCGACAACCACATATAGACCCTGCGATACAGACTGCGCGAACGAGGAAACGCCATCGGCGTTCTCACCAATATTGGTGTTCACCTCCGCTGAGGTGCCAGAGGACTTCTGAAAAGCATCATTCTGAGCCAGCTTAGTGACAAAGTTGCGCAGCGTACCCGACCAAGTAGGAGAAGCCGAAGCGCCCGAGTCATTCATGTGCTCGGCGATATATCCAGCCGGGTTGCTGCTGTAATAAACCGTATCCTTGGCGTAAGCATCATCAACCTGAGTTAGCACAGTATTCAAATAATCCTTGGCAGCCGAGTCCGTTTCGACCGACACACCGGCAACCTTCAATGTGTCACCGTCGGTTTCCGCATACGGAGCGGTCTTTGCATATGTGTACGTACCGATGCGAACATACTTGAACTTATGCCCAGCTAGACGAGCCTTCGCCCCAGTAATGGTGATATTGGTCGGGGCGTCCTGAATCAACGTTACATTCTGGTTGCCAGCGGTTCCGTTAAGTTCCGTTTGCGTTGTATCCGCAGTGGCAGTGGCGCCGAGGGCGAGGCCGCCGAGCATGGTGGCTGCGGCGGCGAGGCCGGCGAATAGTTTCCTCATTCGCATGAGAAACCTTCTTTCTGTATTCCTTCTTGTTTCCTTGATGTGTGTTTTGCAATCGCGGAGGACGAAACCGCATGTGCTCCGCGATCCGCAAGTCTTTGGTGTTTGGGGGGGGGGTTGTGTTGTGTGGGTGACGGGTGACTCCCCTCAGTCAGCTTCGCTGACAGCTCCCCTCGGCAGAGGTGAGCCGCGCTCCTGCCGCTACGGGACGGATCCCGGGTCATGGCAGTGCCGATCACTGCGTTGACGCGTGATCATACGATCGCCACCTTCCGCTTGCGCCACTCGTTCGTCAGCGCCAGCGCCGCGATCGCCACCGCAGCGATGCCACCGCCAACCAGCATCCAGTCGCAAGCCGCCCAGTTCCCCGGACCACCGGTCAGCGGAAGTGCGGAGACCGTCTTTACATTCGGGATGCAGTTCGTGCCGCCGACTTCCGAAGAGCACGACTCCCCCACCGTCAAGTTGGAATCGGATTCACGGGCGCCGATACTGAACACGTATTCCTTGGCCGACTTCACATACCCGTCAGGAGCCTTGGTCTCGGTAAGCACATACTGATACCGGATACCGGCGGCATCCTGCTCGGCGGTCGGACGTTGCAGTCCGGATATTGTGAGGAAGCCCTTGGCGTTATCCAGATCGTTGTATGAATACCGCGCGCTTGTTCCCGTACCAGATTGTTGCAATCCGGTGGCATGTTGGTCGCAGGAATCACTTGTCGATCCGGAACGAGAAGAGCAATCAACGACGGACGCCGTAACCGATTCAACATTCTCCGGCGAATCCGTTACGGCATCGCCATCAGTCAGCACGGCAACCGGACCGGTAATAGCCCATTCAGTCGAAGAAGAATCGATTATTGAGCCGCTATCCTTGGCGACTTTCTTCCACGAAATCTGAGGAAGTTTATTTACGATATTGGCGCTATTCGTCCCCGCAGACCCGACTGGAGTCTTCCCATCGGCTTGATACAACGTTACGGATTGGTTATTCGCAGACGCATTCTTGTCTGGAATCGTGAACACGTACGTTTCGCTTAACTCGGGATCCCAGTATCCGTTCGGGGTAGCCGATTCTCGCAACTGATATTTACCAGGATCTAGGCCGGAGATATTGAACTTGCCCTCGTCATTGTCATGATCGGCAAGTTCATCGCCGTTGTTCTCGGCGCGAGAACAGTCAATGCCCTTGTCCTTGTTATGCACGCAATCCGTTACCGTCCAACGCGTATCAGTGAGTTCCGAACTGTTGGCCGACTTGTACTTTGTCACCGTCCACTGCGATTCCGACAGGAATGCCCCGCTATCGGTATCGACCTTGCCCCATGAGACGCCCGGTAACGGAGCGTTGCCGATTTTGTTACCGGATACACTGGAATCTGCAGTACCGTCTTCCTGTACCTCATAGATCGTCGGATCCTCAGGAATGGCGTTACCCGTTGGAGTTTTGATAGTAAACGTGTAAGTGATGTTGCTGGCCTTATACCCGGTCGGAGCTTTCGTTTCCTTAAGCGTATAGGTTCCAGGCTGAAGATTTTCGACGCCTATTTTACCGACGTCCGGATTGGTGTCGGCAAATCCATCGTCCGATACGGTGACGCTCCATGTCTTGGTGCTGGCATCGAACGACCAGCAGTTCTTCTTGTTGGCTTCGTCGACCGCCTGACACGCTTGCGGACGAAAATCCTCTTCCATATAGGGGGACGCAGCCTGCTTGTCTTCCAACGCGGACTGCTGGATCGACAACTCCCATTCCGAGCCAGACAGTAACGTATCAGTCGTATTCCCTGAAGCATCCTGCGCAGCCTTGCTCCACGACGCAGTGTACGGAGTAGCGAATGCGATCACACCATTACTGCCGATACCGCCGCCGGATAGACGCGCCGAATTGTCATAGACGAGAATCTGGGCACTATCGATGGCCTGCTGCTTGTCGGCGGTCGGGAGAACCTCTGCTTTCAATCCGACGCCCGTGGTGAACTTTGTAGTCGTTTTGTCAGACTGCTGCTCCGCTAATTTCGTATGCTCAGCGGATTGCGGAACGTACAGATACAGCGTCGTAGACTCCGGCTTGGTGGTTGACTCGTTGATCACCTTGTCATTAGATGTCGTAGACTCCGGCTTGGTGGTTGACTCGTTGATCACCTTGTCATTAGATGTCGTAGACTCCGGCTTGGTGGTTGACTCGTTGATCACCTTGTCATTAGATGATGCTCCCGCTTGATATCGCGGACCATCCGCATGAACTGCAACGGTCCCGTGCCCTGTTGCGCCACCAGTATTCGGCAGCCATGAATCATAGAAACCGCTGGCTTCTTCCTTCGGAATGCCGTCCTTATACCACTCCACGGTTTGCTCGGTACGATCAGTAAACCACGACGACAACAACTTGAACTGCGTCGGCTGAAGCGTCTTCAAGGTCTCGTCATTCCATTTTTTATAAGGATTCATCAACGCCAGATCTGCACCGGCCTCCGTCAAAAAGCCAGTCTTGCTGGATAGATTCTGCGTATTCGCATCAATATTCTGATCCACATCGTTGTCGAACACTGCCACATTACCGCCTTCGGAAGCGGTCGACGAACCGGATGGGCAGAACCACAGACCACCACCGAAGTGACCCGCAACATTTGAATATGTTGCAGTACGCCCGACATACGTGGTCGAATTGATTTCCGTATAAATGGCCCCACCCAGATATCCGGACACGTTCCATGCGAATACACCGCCGGTAAGATATGCAACCGACCCTTCTTCTAGGAACAGCGCTCCACCGGCGCCACCGCGTTCAACCTTCGACGCTTCTCGATTCCCGTTCGTTGCGGGCTTCGATACAGAGGCGTAATTTTCTTCAAAAGTCGGACGCAAAATTGTCGTCTTACCGTTTGCGTCAGTAACCGATTTATTACGGATACGCAATGTCCCCTTGATCCATAGAGCACCGCCACCGGACCCCCAGGACCATGCCTTGGCATAATTTTGGATGAATTTCACATCGCCCTGAATGGTTACGGAACCCTTCCCATCCGCGTGTATGGCACCGCCACCGGATTTCATCTGACGGCATACGCTATTGCCATCATCCGTAGAGCAAGAACCTGGATCCTGACCGTTACCCTTAAATAGACCTCCACTGATGACAAGGTTCCCATCATCTTGCGAGATAACGCCACCACCGGCGCCAAGCGCCTTATTGCCGGTGAATGAGCCATTAGCGACGGTGATGTCGCCGCCCTCGTTATCACCTGTGCTCGCATTGGAGATGACTGCTCCGTTGACGCCGGTGTTGCTGGAGAACGTACCGTTGTTGACGGTGATGGAACCAGCCTTTTGTTGGAATACGCCAGTAAAGAATTGGTTCCGAGTCGAGATGTGGTCGAACACGCCGCTGTTCACGGTGATCGCGCCGCCGCGGTTGATTGCGACGCCGGCGGTTGCTCCTCGTTCTTCCACGAGTCTGCCATTGTCATATATCCGTTCAGCGATGTCGTACCGATCTCCGACGTCGATGTAGCTGAATGTGCCGCCGTTGATGGTGAGGGACGAGCCCTTGTATACGGTCGCGAAACGACGGGAAAGTGCGGCGTTGCCAGTGCCGGAATACGCGAACTTTTCCTGCGCGCCGGTACCGATGGTGAGGTTGCCGATGGCTTTGCCGTCGGCGCTGCCCACGTTGAACAGCGAGCCTTCGGTGTCTCCGTCAGCGGGCTTCAGCGATGTTCCGCTGGCCACCGTCGACGTCAACGTAACGTTGCGGGTAACGGTGATGGCGGCGTCTTTATCCGCGGTGATCGACTTGACGATGGTCACGGTCGCGGTCGTTTCCTGCTCGATGCACTGCTTGAGCGTGGGCCAGTTGGCGACGGCGGCGCAGTCGGGAGTTGCGGCGGCATCGGCGGCAGGAGCGTCGGCGTTGGGATCGGCCGTTGAGGATGAGTCGTTGGCGCTGTTGGCCGCGGCGTTGCCGGAGGACTGCTGATCGTGTGACGCGTCAGTGGCGGTATCAGCCGAGTCGGTGCTGGAGTCGGCAGATTCAGTATCGGTAACGGGGGGGGGTTGCCGAGTTTTCGGCGGTGGCGTTATCAGTCTTGGCGGCGGAATCGACGGACTGAGTGGACTGCGCAGCGGTGCCGTCGGCGGGCGTCGGCTCGTCGGCAAGGGACACTCCCGTCAAGCCGCACACCATGGCGACGGTCAGCAACGCCGACACCGTCGCGTACGCGTACCTCCTCATAGCATCGCGCATCGCGCGTTCCTCCTCACATCATCGAGGGGCCTCTCCATAGCATTCCCAACCTCTCAACAGGAATGCCATACCCCCGATAAACTCCATTGTGCCCTTATTATAGGGGGATCATTAACGATAATCCACGGCGTTTGCAAACTTTTTCATCATCACCAATCACACATCAATGATCACAAGCACACAGCAACGATCACCATCGATCATTCCGATACAACGCAGTATCACCAGCAATACCAACGCTTACCAAATCTTCAACATCACTCCGCCGCACACACAACCCCATCACATCCACGCCACCGCGTGATCATTCATGATCACGACACGCCAACGACAACCACCACCCTTTACACACCGCCCGATACCCCGATATCACTCTCGCTATCATCCTCGACACAGACTTATCTATGGAAAAATGTCATAATTTACATTTTTATCTATGAATAATTGTATAATTAAACATATTTCCACAGCTAACGCACTCTAAGGAGACCCATGCAACGAAACCTACTCCGACGCCTCACCGCATGGGCGAACACGCCAAGCGACAGCCGCAAACCACTCCTGCTCTACGGAGCCCGCCAAACCGGCAAAACCTACCTGCTCTCCGAACTGGCAGCTACCACATTCCGCAACGATTCCGTGCGTTTCGACCTGGAACGAGACGCTCGCGCCCGACAGGCATTCGAACAGGACCTCACGCCAACCACCATCATCCGTCGACTGTCGCAGATATCCGGTCGGACCATCACACCAGGGCATACCCTGCTCATCCTCGACGAGATCCAGGCATCGAACCGAGCCCTGACCTCGCTGAAATACTTTTGCGAAGACATGCCCGGCCTGCATATCGCAGCGGCGGGCAGCCTGTTGGGCGTCGCCGTCAACCGCCAAGGATTCAGCATGCCGGTAGGCAAGGTGCACACCATGACGCTGCATCCCATGAGCTTCGACGAGTTTCTCGACGCCACCGGAAGCGGCGCCCTAATAGACGAGATCCGTGACTGCTATCGCCACGCACAGCCGTTCTACCTGCACGACGACATGCTCGAACGATTCTGGCAATACGTGATCGTCGGCGGTATGCCGGAAGCCGTCTCTCGTTTCGCCGCAACCGGCGATTACGATACGGTCCGCGACATCCAACTCACCATCGCCGATCTGTACGCGGCCGACATGGCCAAATACGCGACGCCCGAGGAAACCGCCCGCATCCGGGACACATGGCGCAGCATTCCCGCGCAACTCGCCAAGGACAACCACAAATTCCAATACAAACTCGTGAAGACCGGAGGGCGTGCATCGGTATACTCATCCGCAATCTCATGGCTGCTGGCCGCAGGACTGGTGAACCGTTGCACACGAATCTCCAACGCGCAACTGCCACTCGCCATGCATGAAGACGCCGCGGCCTTCAAAATCTACATGTCCGATACCGGACTGCTTTCCGCCCGCTCACAATTGGAACCGGCCATCGCAACGGACCGCGAGTATCGCAGTCGGATCGACCTCGGCGGCATCGTCGAGAATTATGTCGGTCAGGCGCTCAGCACGAACGGCATACCCCTGCGCTATTGGACCAGCGGAAACACTGCCGAAGTGGACTTCGTCATCCAGCTGGCAGATACGAGCGCCGCAGTGCCAGTAGAGGTTAAATCATCGGACAACACCCGCTCTCGCAGCCTGTCCGTGTATCGGGACAGATATCGGCCAGACGAGGCCATCCGCCTATCCACCAAGAATTTCGGCATCGACAACGGCATACACAGCGTGCCTTTGTACGCCGCGTTCTGCATCGGCGGATAAGCGGGAAACACCCCCGCACCTCGCACCTGCCGCTCACGCGTCGCGGCGGCCGGCGAGGGCACGGCCGAGCGTGATCTCGTCGGCATACTCGAGGTCGGAGCCGACCGGCAGACCGCTGGCGAGCTTGGTGACCTTGATGCCGAGCGGGCTGAGCAGACGGCTCAGATACGTGGTGGTCGCCTCGCCTTCGATGTTCGGGTCGAGCGCGAGGATGACCTCCTTGACCTCGTCGGTCTTGAGCCGGTCGAGCAGCTTGGGAATGTTGAGGTCGGCCGGGCCGACGTTTGCCATCGGGTTGATCGCGCCGCCGAGCACGTGGTAGAGGCCGCGGTATTCGCGCGTGCGTTCGATGCTCATCACGTCCTTCGGCTCCTCGACCACGCAGATCATGCTGTGGTCGCGGCGCGGGTCGACGCACACCGGGCACGGGCTCGTCTCGCACACGTTGCCGCACACGTCACAGAACCGCACCTTCTCCTTGACCTCGGTGATCGCGTCGATGAGCTGCTGCGCCTCCTCGTCGGACGCGGACAGCATGTAGAACGCGATGCGCTGCGCGCCCTTCGGCCCGATGCCGGGCAGATGCGCGAACGCGTCGATCAGGCGCTGGATCGCGCCGTCATATGCGAGTGCCATGTGCGGTTGCCTTTCTGACGCGAGATGACATACGTTGCCGTATGCACAGTATATCGATCGCGACGCTCAACGATTGACGAATGACCGGCCCGCGCCGCCAAGCCCGCGCTACTCCTCGTGCTTGGCGGCGTGGAGGAGGTTGCGCGGGTTCTTCGGGTCGTCGGCCTTGAACTCCTCGACCTTCTTGACCTCGAAGAACTTCTGGAGTTCCTCAAGGCTCATCGCGGTCGCAGTGCCGAGCGACTCGTCGCTCATCGAATACTCGTCCTCGTCCGGGGCGACCTGCGGGGTCGACTGGGACTGCGGTTGGAACGGATTCGGCTGCGACGTGAACGACTGCTGCGGTTGCGCGGCGGACGGCTGCTGACGGTTCAGGACCGGGATCGGCTGCTGCGCGGCCCATGGATCGTCGTCCGGCGGGGCGACGTCCGGCAGCGGAATCGGCTGATCCCACGGATCGGCAGTGGCGAATGACGGATCCGCCGGGATATTCGGCGCGACTGCGGCGTGTTCGGCGGCGACCGAGGCGTGCTGAGCGAGCGGGGTCGGCTGGTTCCACGGATCGACAGATGGTTGCGGCTGGGATGCCACTGCCGGTTGGTTCCACGGATCGGCGGACGGCGACGGATGAGCCGCGGCTACGGGCTGCGACGCGGCCGACGACTGGGACGCCGCCGGAGTCGCCGGCGGGGTCGCCGGCGGGGTCGCCGATGCAGGCTGCGCCCACGGATCGGTGTCGTCGGACAGGTCGGGGACGGCAACGTGCTTGTGGTGCGGTTCGCCGGCCGGCCGAGCGTTATCCGACGCGACCGCCGTACCCGACGCCGCGTGATGCGCGGCCGTGGTCGACTTCGGCAGCGCATGCACGGTGCCGTCGGGCTGCGCCC
Organism: Bifidobacterium ramosum; assembly: GCF_009299505.1. GTDB lineage: Bacteria > Actinomycetota > Actinomycetes > Actinomycetales > Bifidobacteriaceae > Bifidobacterium > Bifidobacterium ramosum. Next base: position 103,369 of record NZ_WBSM01000011.1, read on the forward strand.
ACGGATCGTCAGCGGCGGATGTGTCGGACGCTGCCGCACCGGCACCATTGGCCCACGGATCATCGTCCATCAGCGTGGCATCATGCGCAGCGTCATTATGCGCGGCATCCACAGCGGACGGAGCCGACGCACCGGATGCACCGGCTCGATGAACCTCGTCGTCATCCACATGGGCCGCGGACTCGGCGGCCGACGACGTATGCTGCTCACGATCGCCGGACTCCTGCGCACCGGTCGCCTCGGCCGAGGTCTTGGCAACCGCGGCCTGCAGGCTCTCCTGCAACAGCTGCGCCTTGACCTTCTGCTGCTGATCCTGCGGCAGTTTGCTGAACGGCGGCGCGACGCTGCCGTCGGCCATCTTGTTGGTCGGGGCGATCGACACGTTCTGGCCGAACATGGTGTGGACCTGATTGCGCAGGATGCTCACCACGTTCGTGGTGCCATCCACCGCCTCGTCCGCCACAGCCAGCGCGAACGCATACTTGCTCAGCGACTTGTCGAACTTGAGCCACAACCGCTGGCGGCCGGCATGCTCCTTGTCGGCAGACAGCAGGATCTTGGGGATCTTGTGGCGGTCGACGTAGCGGCGCACATCGGCGGGGAGCGCGGCGATCAGGGCATCCCACTTCTCATCGGGCGTGCGGGTGTCGGGAACCGGAGCTGGGGCCGGTTCCGACCGCGGAGTCGTTTGATCCGGGGAAGAGGCCGGCACCTCCTTGCCCCCCTCAGTCACGCTGCTCGTGACAGCTCCCCCTGCGAAGGGGAGCCGAGTTGCGAGTTCGCCTCCCTCGGCACGCGCGCCGGAAGCGGCTCCTTCCGACGATTGCTGCTGGGTTGTGGGTTCCGACGGCTGAGGCCGGGACTCGGTCGATCCGGCCGCATCGGCTACGGCCTGATTGCGCGCGGCACCGGCGAAACCGGTGCGCTGATTGCGCGACGAGCCGGCGAAACCGCCGGCGCGTGGCGCGGCGGTCGCGGCCCCTGCAGTCACGCCGGCCGAAGCACCGCCGCCGGCAACGCCCGCCGCCGCGGCATCAGCGCCGGCGCCGCCGGCATCAGACATCGCGAAACCGTGCTCGCGCCCGGCCAACAGTCGCGCGGCGAGCAGTTCCAGTCGCATACGCGGCGAAATCGCACCGGTCATCGATCCCAACGTCGTGTTGATCGTATCGGCCATCGCCGTCAGCGACGCCAATCCCAACGCCGACGCCTGCCGCTGCAAGTCGCCCATGTCCTCACCCTCGGCGGTATCGGACATCACCGATTCGGCCTTCTCGCCCGCCAACAGCAACACGAGCAGATCACGGACGCGCGCGAGCAGATCCTCCACGAACCGGCGCGGATCAAATCCGCCGACCACAACCTTCTGAATCACGCCGTACAACGCCTCGCCGTTCCGGTCGATCACCGCGTCGATCGCCTCGCCAATCAGCGCATCCGGAGTAAAACCGAGCAGCGCGACCGCCGAATCATGCGAGATCACACCGTCCACGGCACCGACCATCAGCTGATCGAGCACGCTCAACGTATCACGCACCGAACCGCCGCCCGCGCGCATCGCCAACTTGAGCACGCCCGGCTCAGGCTTGATCGACTCCTTCGCGCAGATCGACTCGAGATACGGGCCCATGATCTCCTGTGGGACCAAGCGGAACGGGTAGTGGTGGGTGCGCGAACGGATCGTGCCGATCACCTTGTCCGGCTCGGTCGTCGCGAAGATGAACATGACGTGTTCCGGCGGCTCCTCCACGATCTTGAGCAGCGCGTTGAAGCCCTGCTGCGTGACCATGTGCGCCTCGTCGAGGATGAAGATCTTGTACCGGTCGCGGGCAGGCGCGAAGCCGGCGCGCTCGCGCAGTTCGCGGGCGTCGTCCACGCCGTTGTGGCTGGCCGCGTCGATCTCGACCACGTCGATCGAGCCGGGGCCGCCGGTGGCGAGGTCCTTGCAGCTCGCGCACTCGCCGCACGGGTGCGAGGTCGGGCCCTTCGCGCAGTTGATGCAGCGGGCGAGGATGCGGGCGGAGCTGGTCTTGCCGCAGCCGCGCGGGCCGGAGAACAGGTAGGCGTGGGTGAGCTTGCCCGCGTCGAGCGCGCGCATCAGCGGGATCGTGACCTGATCCTGCCCGATGACCCCGTCGAAGGTGTCCGGTCGATAACGTCGATACAGTGCAAGTGCCATGCCCACCAACCTACCGCAAGCCGGGTATCCGACCCGCGCGGCCCGGTCAACCGCGATCATCCGCGATCAACCGCTGCAGTCATACGCCGCGACCGTAACTCAACATCATCCCATCCTTCTCATTGAGTTACGGCCTTCCACAGCCTCCCAAACGACCGTAACTCAACATTATTCTGTCCCTACTGTTGAGTTACGGCCGTTTACCGACCCGAAAACGACCGTAACTCAACAAGAGACACGAGATGATGATGAGTTACGGTCGCCGCGCAGCTGATCGGCCCGGTTGATCGCCCAGACTGCCTGCCGCGGTCAACGGTCACGCCACCCCGCGCACCGTCACGCCGTCACGCCGCCACGCGCCCTACTCCTGGTCGTCCTGCACGTAGATGGCCTGCGTGATCTCCTCGCGCAATGCCGCAAACTCGGGCATCGCGCGCACCTTGTCCATGTTGTCGGGGTCGTCCGGATCGCGCGGCAGGGTGATCGGAATGTCCATCTTCACGGTGCCCGGGTGCGCGCTCATCACGATCACGCGGGTGGCGAGGAAGATCGCCTCGTCCACGCTGTGCGTGATGAAGAACACGGTGCTGTGTCGCTCGCGCCAGATGCGCAGCAGCTCGTTCTGCAGCTTCTCGCGAGTGAGCGCGTCCAGCGCGCCGTACGGCTCGTCCATGAGGATCAGGTCCGGTTCGGTGGCGAGCACGCGCGCGATCTGCGCACGCTGCTGCATGCCGCCGGACAACTCGTACGGACGGCGATCAGCCGCCGACGTCAGCCCGACCAGATCGAGGAAATGATCGGCCTTCTCCTTGCGCTCCCCCGCCGGCACGCCCTGCATCTTCATGCCGAACTCGACGTTCTTGCGCACGGTGAGCCACGGGTACAGCGGCGGCTTCTGGAACACGACGCCACGCTTCGGGCTCGGTCCGTTGATCGCGACGCCGCCCGACACGAGCGCGCCGTCGGTCGGCTTCTCGAATCCGGCGAGCATGTTGAGCAACGTCGTCTTGCCGCAGCCGGACCGGCCGACCACGCAGATGAAGTCGTGCTTGTTGATGGTCAGGTTGATGTCGTGCAGCGCGGTGACCTCGTCGCCCTGTTGGGTGACGAACCGCTTGTTGACGCCGCGGATGTCAACCGCGACGCCGCGTTCGTCCATCGACTTCTTTTCGGTGAGCTCGCCCCAGGTGAGTCCGTTGTTGTCAGCCATGATCGGGTCCTTTCGTATGGAAGTCGTATTGAAGCAAGTGGCGAGTGTGCCGTCGAAGCCGCCGCTCCCCTCAGTCAACTACGTTGACAGCTCCCCTCCTGGAGGGGAGCCGAATATACGGCAACGGCGCTATTCCTTCGCCACCGCGTCGATCGCATCGGTGTAGAGCACGCTCGCGTAGTCGCCGCTCACCGCGTCGAGGCTGCCCTGTGTTTTGAGGAATTCGGCGGTGGCTTTGAAGATGCCAGGCAGCTGGCCGTGGAAAATGTCACTCTGGTCCTTGGCCTGCGGGTACGTGTAGCCGGCGAACTGCTGTTTGACGTCGTCGACCGAGTTGCCGAGGATCGTGGAGATCGATTCGGCGGAGGATTCCTCGTCGCTGGAGATCAGTCCGACGGCGTAGTTTTCGACCGCGGTCCATGTCGTCATCACGTCCGGATGCGCGGTGATGAACGCGTCGGTCGCGAGTTCCATATCGTAGGTCGCGGAACCGGTTTTCGCGGTCGCCGCGCTCGACGTGACGATCGTGCCGCCGTCGGCCTTGAGCGTGCTCAGCACCGGGTCCCATACCCATGCCGCGTCGATTTCGCCGCGCGTCCATGCGGCCGACATCTTGTCGGGGTCGAGGTTGATGAGGTGCACGCTCGTCTCGTTCATGCCGGCGTTGTGCAGTGCGGACAGCAGCGAGAAGTGCGAGGTCGAGCCGAATGGCACGGCGATGTTCTTGCCGGCGAGGTCCTTGACGGACTGGTAGTCGCCGCCGCGTGCGACGAGCGATTCGGCGTCGCCGATGATGTCGTGGATCCAGATGACCTTGATTGGCAGGTTGAGCGGGGCGGAGGCGGCGCGTACGGCCGGTGACGATCCGGCGAGGCCGATGTCGAGCGAGTTCGAGCCGAACGCCTGGATGACGTCGCCGCCGAAGTTGAATTGGCTCCACTGGATCGTCGCGTTCGGCAGGCAGGCTTCGAGCAGGCCCTTGTCCTTGACGATCAGGTCGGCGTTCGGGATGGCCTGCCATGCGATGCGCACGGTGCCAGTGAACTTGTCGTTTTTGGCCGATGCGACCGGGCATTCGGTGACGGCCGCGCCGGAGGTGTTGCCGACGAGTTCGTCGGCGGTCGGCATCTTTCCGCAGGCCGTGACGCCGGTCAGTGTCGCGCCGGCGAGCAGCGCGGCTGCGGTGCGGCGGATGACGGTTGCGGTACGTACGTTCACGCTCATCATGATTCCTCTCTACGATCGCTCGGTTTGCTGGTTGCATACGGCTGGTTGCATACGGCTGGCTTATTCCTTGCCGACCCACGGCGTCACCAGATGCGTGATGCCGAGGATGAGCCAGTCGAGCAGCAGTGCGGCGATGCCGATCACGAAGATGCAGGCGATGGTCAGCGGCGTGTTCAGTTCGGTGCCGGACAGGTACGCGAGCGCACCGATGCCGGGGATGCCGTTGTTGAGTTCGGCCGCGACGACGGTGGTCCATGCGAAGCCGACCGCGAGGCGTATGCCGTTCATGATGGACGGCAGCGCGCTTGGGAACACGACGAACAGGAACGCCTTCGGCCGTGAGGCGCCGAGCGAGAGTGCCGAGTTGACGCGGTCGCGGTTCACGCCGTTGATGCCGTCCACCGTGGCGAGCACGATCGGCGGGAACGCGGCGAGGAACAGCAGCCAGATCTTCGTGGTGTCACCGATGCCGAACCAGACGATGAGCAGGCCGATGTAGCCGAGCGGCGGCAGGGCGCGGATGAAGTTGATGTACGGCAGGATGATGCGGTTGAGCCAGCCGATTTCGGCGAGCAGGAAGCCGACGAGCACGCCGACGATGATGCCGAGCAGCATGCCGATGCCGATGCGTTCGAGGCTGACGACGAGGTGCTGCCACAGGAAGTACTGCTGTTCGCCGCACACGATGCGTGACGATCCGGCGGATGCCGGGCGGCAGCTGTTCGCTTCGATGAACGCGTGCCATACGGCTTGCGGGCTGGGCAGGTACAGCGAGTTGATCAGGTTCGCGGAGGTCGCCGCCCACCACACTGCGATGAGCAGGATGAGCGAGATGATCGGCTGGATTTTCTTCGACTGCATCCATGCCGGCATCGGCTTGCGTTTGGCGGTCGCCGCGCCTTCCACGATCGCGGTGCCGGCGATCGCGGTTCCCGCCGCGACTGGCGTGGTCGGCGCCGCCGGCGCCGTATCCGTGGTCGTCGGGCCGTCTGATGCGGTCGGTGTTGTTGCATCGCTCATGATCGTTCCTCTCTTCATTCGCGTCTTGTTTGGCCAGTCTTCTGGCTCCCCTCAGTCAGCTTCGCTGACAGCTCCCCTCAGCGAGGGGAGCCGCTACAAGGCTCGGCTCCCCCTATAAGGGGGAGCCGGCAGCCGCAGGCTGACTGAGCCGCTACAGGCCCACCAGCTGCCGTCACTCCGTCGCCGCGAGGTGCTCGTACATGTCGCGCAGCATGTCGTCGGTGATTTCGACCGGGTTGTTGTACAGGTTCGGATGCCGGCTGATGCGCACCAGATCGTCGATCTGCGCATCGGTCAACTGCAAATCCTTCAGTCCGGTACGCAACCCGACCTTGACTTTCAGATCGTGGATCGCGTCGGCCATCGCGTCGACGTCGGCGAATCCGATCGCCTGCGCGAACTCCTGCACGCGACCGTGCTGCGCGTCCGCGTTCACCCGCGCGAACCAGTCCAGCGTCAGTCCACAGGCCTCGCCGTGCGGAATCCCGTGGATGTTGGTCAACGGGAACGAGCAGGCGTGCGACGACGTGGTCTTCGGCAGCGTGAACGCGAGTCCGGCGATCACCGACGCCTCGCACATCTTCTGCCGCGCCTCCGCGTTGGTCGGATCGGCCACGGCGATCGGCAGGTACTTGAAGACGAGCGGCGCGGCGTGGATCGCGCACGCGTCGCAGATCGGCTGGTGACCCTTGCTCCAGTAGCCTTCGATCGCCTGGCTGAGCACGTCCATGCCGCAGGACGCGGTGACGTGCGGCGGCACGGAGTACGTGAGTTCGGGGTCGATGATCGCGACGGACGGGAAGAATCCGTCGGAGACGATCGGTGCCTTCTTGCCGAGCGCACGGTTGGTAAGCACGGATACGCAGGTGACCTCGCTGCCTGTACCGGCGGTGGTCGGCACGGCGATGAGCGGCAGATGGCCGAGCGGCATCGGCTTGCCGGTACCGTGATAGTCGGCGATCGAATCGTCCGTCAGGGCGATGCTGGCCGCGGCTTTCGCGAGGTCCATCGCGCTGCCGCCGCCCATCGCGACGACGAACTTGAGGTGCTTGGCGCGGATGATCGCGGCGGCCGCGTCCACCTCGGTCACGTCCGGGTTCGGCGAAAAGTCGGCGAAAACCTCGGTGAGGGCGCCATCCGACTCGGCGACGAGCCGTGCCGCCGTGCCGTCGTGCACGAAATGATCGGAGGTGACGAGCAGGCCGCCCTCGGTCAGGCCCATGTCGGCGGCGACGTCCTTGATCTCGCGCACGCGTCCGTTGCCGAAGCGGATCGCGACCGGCTGCTCATAATCCCACAGCATGATGATTCCTTTCCGTGTGTCCCGGGCCGCGCCCGTAAAACTCAGTCGCAGAAGTTCTCGTCCACCCAGGTGAGCACCTCGTCGACCTTCGGCAGTTCGGCCTTGAGCTCCTCGGCGGTGATCGTCAGCGGCGGGCAGATGTTCACGTTCGTCTCGCGGCCGAACGTGAGGAATCCCTTGTCCTTGAGCGCGCCCATGATCTTGCCCATCACCGGGTTCGCGGTGTGATACGGGCTCATCAGCTCGCGCGTCTCCTTGTTCTTCACGATCGTCATCGCGGCGAACAGGCCGATGCAGCGGGACTCGCCCACGCACTGGTGCTTCGCCGCCATCTCCTCGAGGAACGGCTTGAGGATCCCTTCCATCTCCATCACGTGACCGGCGATGTCGTGCTCGACGTAGTAGTTCACGGCGGCGACGCCCGCTGCGCAGGCCAGCGTGTGGCCGGAGTACGTCAGGCCGCACTGCAGCACGTGATCGGTGAAGTAGTCGGAGACCTTCTTCGAGACGACCACGCCGCCGAGCGGCACGTAACCGCAGGTGACGCCTTTCGCGAACGTGAAGATGTCGGGCTTGATGTCGAAGTTCTGCCACGCGAACATCTTGCCGGTGCGGCACCAGCCGGCCATCACCTCGTCGCAGATCATGAGGATGCCGTACTTGTCGCACAGCGCGCGCACGCCCTCCATGTAGCCTTCAGGCGGCAGGATCACGCCGTTCGCGCCGACGATCGACTCCATGAGGATCGCGGCCACGTTGTCCGGGTTCTCGTAGATGAGCTGATCTTCGAGACGCTTGAGGTACAGCGCGGTGACCTTGGCGTCGTCCTTGCCGCGTTCGAAGCCGTCCTCGTACATGTTCGGGTTCATGAAGTGCACGAAGCTCGGGGCCGCGCCGCCCGCCTCGGAGGCGAAGCGACGCCAGTCGCCGGACGCGAACGAGGCGCCGAGGGTGGAGCCGTGGTAGGAGCGGTAGCAGCTGAAGATCTTCTCGCGGCCGGTCACCATGCGGGCCATCTTGATCGCGTTCTCGTTGGAGTCAGCGCCGCCGTTGGTGAAGAACACGCGCTGGTAGAAGTCGGCTCCGGCGAGGTCGACGATCATCTTGGCGAGCTTTGACTTCGGTTCGGACGCGTAGGCGGGGGCCATGAAGCACATCTTGTCGGCCTGTGCCTTGATCGCGTCCACGATCTCGGGCAGTTCGTGGCCGAGGTTGGAGCACACGAGCAGCGACGACATGTCGGCGTACTTGTTGCCGTCGTAGTCGTACACGTAGATGCCCTTGGCGGACTTGACCGGCATGACCGGCTCGCCCTGCTTGTGCCACGACTGCATCACGTATTCGCGGTGCAGCTCGGCCACTTCGTCGCCGGTCAGTTCCTTGGTCGCCAGTGATTCGCTCATCGTCTCGTCCTTTCGGTTGCGGCTGCGTACGCGGCGCGTCCGGTACGTGATGTACGTGCGTACGTGCGCGTGTGCGCGGCCGGGTGGTGATGCCGGATGGATGAGACGGAAACGTGCGATATATGTGCACGATACACAATCGAAACATATTGCCGTGGTGTTGTGCGGTGATATGGTACGACGGTCATCCGTTCGGCGACTGCCCGGAATCCTTGTGGATTCCGTGATTGCTTAGCAGTCTACGAGCGAACGATGCGCCAATCCATATCGCACAACCTAAACCTGATTGTGCTCCAGCACAATCTCATCCCACGAATAGCTTTCCCCGCAAGTAACCCCACCCACCCCTCTCCCAACGGACTTACAGCCGATTTCGCCACCCGTATCGGCTGTATGTCCGTCGAGGAAGGGAAGCCACAAGAAAGCAGGAACGCCCACGGGAATCACCCGCCTCTCACGCAAGCCACACACAAGCCCCCAATACAAGCAATCCCCTCTTTTCTCAACGGACATACAGCCGATACGGGCCACGAAAACGGCTGTATGTCCGTTAGGGGGACGAGCCGCAAAAGCGCCAAGTCACGCCCATAACACGCCACTCGCCTCATCATCAACGGACAACCAGCCGATTTCGGGGTCCGTATCGGCTGTATGTCCGTAAGGGGGTGGTGGCACGAACCCATCGCCCGCCCCGACACCCATCCGCCTCAGCGGACATCCAGCCGATTTCACCGCCCCAATCGGCTGGTTGTCCGTTGAAGGGACGAACAGCACAACGCCAAATCACGCCAGCGACACGCCCATCCCACCCTAACGGACATATAGCCGATTTACGCCCCGAAATCGGCTGGATGTCCGTTAGGGGAAATCAGCAATCGAGGATCTCGCGGACCTGCAGACTGTTTAGCTTCAGCGGATAGTTGACGCATGTGTCGGGGCATGGTTGACGGTATGTCCTGGGGCATGGTTGACGGGTTTGGGTGGTGACAATGGTGTATGGACACGTTTTCATCATCATCGGCCGGCA
>NZ_WBSM01000012.1 GCF_009299505.1 Bifidobacterium ramosum
CAGCTCCGGCCAAGAAACAAACCGACAGTTGAATGACACCGACATGACGCATGTGTCAACCATGCCCCAGGACATACCGTCAACCATGCCCCGACACATGCGTCATTTAGGCCCCGAGACATTACATTTTAGATTTCAGTGGTTTTTGAACATAAACAGTCAATAAACTGGACTTTGTAATACTTGAAGCTGTTTATGGTGAATAGCAACAATAATTATATATATAGTGGTGGGGAGAAGGCAAGCACGGGGACGCGGACGAAAAGTCGGACGCTCTGGAGTCCGGATGGAGTCCGTGATGTATTCGATGGAGTTGAGGTCTCGCGTCCTTGATCTACGTTGTGTGGATGGTTTGAGTTGAGCGTGCGCGCGACAGCGACGATGGACGTCGCGCTCGCAATGCTGTCGCGTCGCACGCGTATTAGCATGTCCGCAACACGCCGAACATGTGGATAACCCATACCTTTCGACCACATGGGTCAGCCGGGCTTGCATCGCCGATGACACGGCCGGCACGATGGATGTATGGCATATACGAAACGAATTGACGATATCGACCGCACCGGCAGTGCAGGTCACACAAGCGGCACAAACAGTGCAAACAGTACGGAGGACTCCCGCCGCACGCTACGCCGTGTCGGCGACGCACTGATCACTGCCGGTGTGGCGTTGGGCGCGCTGACGGTGGCGTTGATGCTGTATCTGCAGCGTGGCACGTACGATCCGATGGATGTGCTCGTGCTGCTCGCCATGTGCGCGACGATCGCCGGATGCCCGCTGTGCGTGGTCGCCGGGGTGATCGTGCGGATCGTCGGCGCTATGCCGCCCGCTACTCCTCAACCGTCGCGTGACGTGCGCGCATCAGGTCGAGCGCGTGCGCGAGATCGGCCGGATACTGCGAGGTGACGGTGGTCCAGACGCGGGTGCGCGGATGCCGGAACTCAAGTTTCATGGCATGCAGCCATTGCCGCTCCAAGCCGAGCTCGGTGGCCAGCACCGGATTGGCGCCGTACATCGGGTCGCCCACCAGCGGATGCCCGATGGACGAGAAGTGCACGCGGATCTGGTGCGTGCGCCCGGTCTCCAGATTCACCGATACGAGCGTAGCCTCGCCGCCGAACCGTTCCATGACATCCCAGTGGGTGATCGCGGGCTTGCCGGCCGGCGTGACGCAGAAGCGGAAGTCGGAGACCTTGGCGCGCCCGATCGGCGCATCGATCGTGGCCCGGTCCTCCTTGAGTCCGCCCTGTACGAGCGCATGATACGTTTTGACGACCTCATGCTCGGCAAATTGCCGCCGCATCTCGACGTAGGCGAGATCGGACTTGCACACGAGCATCAGGCCGGATGTGCCCACATCGAGCCGTGAGACGATGCCCTGACGCCCTGCGGCACCATAGGAGGTGATGTGCACGCCGCGCTGCAGGAGGCTGCCGAGCACGGTGGGACCGGTCCAGCCGACCGACGCGTGCGCGGCCACGCCGACGGGTTTGTCGACGACCACCACGTCGTCGTCCTCGTAGACGATGGCCATGTCGTCGGCGATGGGCTCGGGTTCTGCCTGTTCCTCGACGAGGTCGAATTCGACGGTCTCCCCTGCCATGAGTGTGCCGGATTTGGCGATATCACGGTCGAGCACGCGCGCCTGGCCGGTTTCGATGAGTTCGGCGGCCTTGGCGCGCGATATGCCGAGCATCTTGGCCACGGCCACATCGAAACGCTTGCCGACCAGCGCATCGGGAGCGGGAACGAGACGGCTCATAGGCTCATGCCGCCTTTCGACGCGTCCCTCCCGTCAGCGACGCCGGAGGTCGCGTTATCGTCGGCCGCAGTCACCGCCGCGGCTCCGCCCTCAGCCGGAGTCGCATGCCCGTCACCGGCCGCGGCCGTATAAGCCACATCGTCCACACGAACCACGCCGGCGGAAGCTGCCGCATCATCGCCGTCCTCACGGTCGAGCGGCACGCCCAGCACGATGAGCAACACGATGCCGATGCCGGCTACCATCAGCCAGATGTCCGCCACGTTGCCCACGGACCAGCCGTAGTTGAGGAAATCGACGACCTTGCCGTTGAGGAATCCGTCCGCATAGACGACCCGGTCGATGAGGTTGCCGAACGCGCCGGCGAACGCCAGCGCGAACAGTACCGTCCATCGCGTCGACACCGTACGTACGCCGAGCACGACAAGCACCACGCTCGCCGCGATGGCCAGCAGGGAGATCACCCAGGTCATCGACGAGCCAAGGCCCAGCGACGCGCCGGGATTGTGCACGAGCGTCAACGACAGCAGATTCGGGATAACGGGAACCGTACGGCCGTCGCCCAGTGCGGACTGCGCCCACAGCTTGGTCAGCTGGTCGATGACCAGCGCAACGGCCGCCACACATGCAAAGACGGCCACGCGAACGCGCGACCGTCCCTGTCGAGTAGTCATGATCGAATACCCGCCGCGAAGCTCACTGACCGGACTGCTCGGTCTGGTTGTAGCTGTTCGTGTCGGAGACCTGGTTCATCAGGCCGCTGAGGAACTCGGTCAGACGGGCGCGATATGCGCTCTCGAACTGCTTGAGGCCCTGGATGTTGCCCTCGACGACCTTGGACTGCTCGGCGAGCGTCTCGCGCACCTGCTGCGCGTAGGTGTCAGCGCCGGAGCGGGTCTTCTGGTCGTACTCGGAGGCGCGACGCTGGACTTCGTTCTCGTACGCGTCGGCTTCCTCGTGCTTGTTCTGCACGTAGGTATCGGCTTCCTGACGCTTGGTCTGCAGGTAGTCCTCGGCGTCCTTGCGGGTCTTGGCCGAGTACGCATCGGCGTCGGAGTGGGTGTGCTCGGAGTAGCCGTCGGCGTCGGCGTGCGTGCGCTTGCTGTACTCGTCGGCTTCCGTGCGCGTGCGCTTGCCGTAGTTGTCGGCCTCGATGCGCGTGCGCTTGCTGTAGTCGTCGGCCTCAGTGCGGGTGCGCGACGAGTAGTCGTTGGCCTTGGTGATGAGCTCGTTGTACTTGGCCTGGCTGGCTTCGGTGATCTCCTTGGCCTGCGCCTTGCCCTTGTCAACGTACTGGTCGTGCAGCTGCATGGCGAGCGTCAGCATGGCGGTGGCGCGCTCCGGCTCGGTGTTCGCGGACGCGGCGGCGCCGGCGATCTTCTGCAGGCTGCCGGTCTCGGTGCTCGGCTCGACCTTGGAGACCTGCTCGCGCAGCTGGTTCTCGCGCTGCTTGGACTCCTCGAGCTGGCGGGTGAGCTCCTGCACCTGCTGGGCGGCCTGGTGGGCCTTGACGACCTGCTGCTGGGCGGCGGCCAGCTGGCGGGACAGATCCTCGCTGTTGGCGCGGAAGGTGTCGCGCTCGCGCTGGATGGCGGTGAGCTGGTCGGCCAGTGCCTGGTTGTCGGACGCCTTGGCGGCCTGCGCGGTGAGCTGGTCGATCTGCTTGTTGAGCTGGTCGACCTGGCCCTTGAGTTGCTCGTTCTGGGAGGACAGCGCGCGGTTGCTCTCTTCGGCCTCAGCCAGCTTGGACTGGGCCACCTGCGCGGCCTGGTCGCCCTGGCCGGCTGCCTTGCCGGCGGCGTCCTTGAGGCTCGCGTTCTCGCGGGTCAGCTGCTGGACCTGATCGGTCAGGTCGGAGATCTTCTTGTTCAGGCTGGTCACGTCCGGGCCGAGGGCCTGGGTGGCCGCACCGGCGGCGACGGCCTGCTTGCCGAGCGCCTCGACGGTCTCGGTCACCTGATCAAGAAAATCGTCGACCTCGTCGACGTCATAGCCTTCCTTGAATCGAACCGTTTGGAAGGTATGCTCCCTGATGTCCTTCGGAGTCAACAAAGCCATAAATCTTTACACCTCGCTTTGGGGCACTGCCTCGCTGTGTTGGTATCAACACACGATGCTATCACGTACCCCGTGCCAAAGTGCTGTCCTTGGCGGTTTTTCGGGCAGTATTCCGCGGTTTGGAGGACATGGAGGACGCCACAGCGCACGACCGCACGCATCAGATGAGCATCTGCAGCACCACCAGCGCGAAATACAGCACGAGGAAGCTCACATCGAAGTAGACCGGCCCCATCGGAATCGGTTTGATGTAGCGGCGCAGCCATCGCAGCGGCGGCTCGGTGAGCTGGTAGACGACCTGGATCAGCGACTGGACGACGCCGCGCGGATACCAGCGCGGCGCGAGCACGAACGCCCAGTCGAGGATCATACGGATGAACAAGATGGTGATGTAGGCACCGATCAGCCAGTCGATGATGCGGGCAAGCAGGTATAACAGCATGCCCCCAGCCTATCAAGAGGTCTGGGGGCATGCTGAAAAGTCGCTGTGTGCGAAATGGGAGCGCTGGCCGTCAGTCGGCGAACAGGTCGTGCGCGGAAGACGGCGCCTGCGGCTCCTCGACCTTGATGTTCACCTGCGCAGGGCTGAGCAGGAACACGCGCGGAGTGACGCGTTCGATGGAACCGCGCACGCCGAACACCACGCCGGCGGAGAAGTCCACGATGCGGTAGGCCACGGCCTCCGGCACACCGGTCAGGTTGAGCACCACCGGCACGCCGTCACGCAGGGCGCGACCGACGAGCTGGGCGTCGTCGTAGGTCTTGGGGTGGATCGTGGTGATCCGGCTGACGCGGCTCTGGAACGGGTTGGATTCACGGCCCGACGCCGAACCGCCGGCGTTGCCGGAGGCCGAAGCCGTGGTCGACGACGGCGCCATCGGGGTCACGGAGTGGTCGGAGTCGAACGAGGACTCGTCGGCCGGCTCCTCGTCGTACTGGTCATCGTCATCCGTCACGTCCGTCATGCCCAGATAGGACATCGCGTTCTTCATAAACCCTGCCATGGCAGCTCCTTTCGCTCAGCGTGCTCGGCTGCGCCTCAATGTGTCCGGTTCCGTTCGCCGTTCGTTGTCGTGTCGTGCCGCCGTGTGGTCAGCGCAGGAAGTCCGGGATGTCGAGATCGCCCGGATCGTTGGCGGAGATCACCTCGTGCTCGGACGTCTCGTCGAAGGACTGGGACGCGGCATCGCCGGACGTCGGCGCGTACTGCTGCAGCGGCGTGACGGCCGGGGCCTGCTGCTGCGGCTGCGCGACCGGCTGCGGATGGGCGGGGGTGGCCGGATACGGCTGGCGCGCCGGGGACGGGCTCGTCACGATCGGCACGGTGGTCGGGGCCGGGGTCTGCGGGATGATCGGCGTGGCGGCCGGCGCGTTCGCGGCCTCCTCGGCGGCGGCCTTGGACTTCGGGTCGAAGCCGGCGGCGATGACGGTGACGCGCACTTCGTCGCCATACGTGTCGTCGAGCGACAGACCCCAGATGATCTGTGCCTCGGGGTGGATGGCCTTGCGCACGAGCTCGGTCGCGGCGGCGGCCTCCTGCAGGCCGAGGTCGGTCGGGCCGGCGATGTTGATGAGCGCGCCGTGGGCGCCTTCGATGCTTTCCTCGAGCAGCGGGGAGCTGATGGCGATCTCCGCGGCCTGGGTGGCGCGGTCCTCGCCGCGTGCGGAGCCGATGCCGAACAGTGCGGTGCCGGCGCCGCGCAGGATGGCGGTGACGTCGGAGAAGTCGACGTGGATATAGGAGTTCATCGTGATGAGGTCGGTGATGCCCTGCACGCCGGCGAGCAGCGCCGTGTCGGCGGTCTTGAACGCGTCGACGATGCCGACGTTGCGGTCGGACAGCTCGAGCAGACGGTCGTTCGGAATGACGATGAGCGCGTCGACTTCCTTGCGCAGGTTTTCGATGCCGAGGTTCGCGGACGCGGCACGCTGCGGACCTTCAAAGGAGAACGGACGGGTGACGACCGCGATGGTGAGCGCGCCCTGCTGGTGCGCGGCCTTCGCGACGATCGGGCTGGCGCCGGTGCCGGTGCCGCCGCCCTCGCCGCAGGTCACGAACACCATGTCGGCGCCCTTGAGGGACTCCTCGATGTCGGACTGATGGTCCTGCGCGGCCTTCGCGCCCTTCTCCGGGTCGGCGCCGGCGCCGAGGCCACGGCTGGTGTTGTCGGAAAGGGAAATCTTCACGTCGGCGTCCGAACGCAGCAAATCCTTGGCATCGGTGTTCACTGCAACGAACTCAACGTTCTGCAGACCCTCGGCGATCATACGGTTGACGGCATTGCCGCCAGCGCCGCCGACACCAACGACCTTGATGTTGGTTTTGTCGCTGAACTGCTCAGTCTGGGCGATTTCGCTCACCATTGTCTCCTGTCACTCACACGGTTACGCACAACTCTATCGCAGAACCCCTGATAAAAAGGTCACTTTTCTCGGTGTGTGTCGGCGTTTCGCGCATAGAATACACCATTTGCACACGTTTGCATGGATGCCGGCCCCTATTCCGCCGCCCGTCGCCGGGTCCCGTCAGTAGCTGGCGTCCATCGGATCGTCGCCGAACAGCGTCTCGTGCTGCTCGTGCGTCGTCTCGCGCGACTCGAGCCAGCCGTACGGCAGATGCACCTTCTTGGCGAACCGCACCCGGCCGCGCGGCTTGTCCTTGACCCGCTCCGGGAACGTCATCGCCGGGTCGAGCCGGCCGATCTCGCGGCGCACGTCGTCGAGGCTCTCGCATTCCATGAACGCCTTGCGCGTGGAACCGCCCACCGGGAAGCCCTTGAGATACCACGCGATATGCTTGCGCAGGTCGTGCACGGCCATGCGTTCGTCGCCGTCGTAAAACTCAGTGAGGAGTTCGGCGTGGCGTTGGATGACGTTGCAAACCTCGCCGAGCGTCGGGTTGACGCGGGTATCATCGCCCGCGAACGCGTGCTTGATGTCGGCGAACAGCCACGGTCGACCCTGGCATCCGCGGCCGATCGCGACGCCCGCGCAGCCGGTCTCGCGCACCATCTCGAGCGCGTCGTCCGCACCCCAGATGTCGCCGTTGCCGAATACCGGGATGTCGAGCGCCTCGACCAGTTCGCCGATGCGGCTCCAGTCGGAGTGGCCGCCGTAGTATTCGGCAGTGGTGCGCGCGTGCAGCGTCACGGCCGCGCATCCCTCTTCCTGCGCGATGTGCCCGGCTTCCATGAACGTCTCATGCTCGTGGTCGATGCCGACGCGGATTTTCGCGGTGACGGGGATGTTCGCTTCGCCGCACACGCGCACGACGCGCTGGATGATCTCGCGAAACAGGTCGGTTTTCCACGGCAGGGCCGAGCCGCCTCCGCGACGGGTGACCTTGGGCACCGGGCAGCCGAAATTGAGGTCGACATGGTCGGCCATGTGCTCGTCGACGACGATATGCGCGGCCTGTTCGACGATGGCCGGGTTGACGCCGTACAACTGCAGCGAGCGGATCTTCTCGCTCGGCGCGAACCGACATAATCTCAACGCCTTAGGATTGCGGGCGACGAGCGCGCGGGCGGTGATCATTTCGGCGACGTACAGGCCGTCGGGGCCGTATTCCTCGCAGATGACGCGGAACGGCCAGTTGGTCACGCCGGCCATCGGCGAGAGCACGACCGGCGTGGGCACGGTGATCGAGCCGAGCTGGACTGGCGCGATCGTCACCGGTTCGGCCACGGCGTCCGGCGACGTCATCCCGTCGCCCGTCGTCGCGACCACGTCGCCTCGTGGGTCGAGACGCTCGCGGTCACGCGCGGCGATCACGGTTTCGGCATCTTTAACGTTCGTCACCATACGTCTTTCCTGTTCCTCCCGGCTCCCCTCCATGAGGGGAGCTGTCATGCGCAGCATGACTGAGGGGAGCAGAAGGTCATTGCCTTCCCGCTCCCCTCAGTCCGATTCGCGGTCGCCCCCTCAGCGAGGGGAGCCGCATACCTATCAATGCAATCAGTACAGGCCGCCGGCCTCATTGATCCTCACGGAGTCCGGCCAGGCCTCGCCGCCCATCGCGACCGGCTTCTGCGGCACGTGCGTGCGCTTCTCGCCGATGCGGGCATCGACGTATTCGGCGACCTTGTCGAGCGAGATGCGCTCCTGGTTCATGGTGTCGCGGTCGCGGATCGTCACGGCCTGATCGTCGAGCGTGTCGAAGTCGACGGTGATGCACAGCGGGGTGCCGATCTCGTCCTCGCGGCGGTAGCGGCGGCCGATCGCACCGGCCTCGTCGTAGTCGATCATCCACTCGTGCTGGCGCAGGTCGGACGCGAGGTTCTGCGCGACGGTCTGCAGCTCGGGCTTCTTGCTCAGCGGCAGCACGGCGGCCTTGATCGGGGCCAGACGCGGGTCAAGGCGCAGCACGGTGCGCTTGTCGACGCCGCCCTTGGTGTTCGGAGCCTCGTCCACGTCGTACGCGTCCACGAGGAAGCACATGAGGGAACGGGTCAGGCCGGCGGCCGGCTCGATGACGTACGGCACGTACTTCTCGCCGGTGGCCTGGTTGAAGTAGCTCAGGTCCTCGCCGGAGTGCTTGGCGTGCGCGGACAGGTCGAAGTCGGTGCGGTTCGCGATGCCCTCGAGCTCGCCCCAGTCGGAGCCCTGGAAGCCGAACTTGTATTCGATGTCGACGGTGCGCTTCGAGTAATGGGCGAGCTTGTCCTTCGGGTGCTCGTAGTGGCGCAGGTTCTCCGGCTTGACGCCGAGGTCGAGGTACCACTGGGTGCGCGCGTCGATCCAGTACTGGTGCCAGTCCTCATCGGTGCCCGGCTCGACGAAGAACTCCATCTCCATCTGTTCGAACTCGCGGGTGCGGAAGATGAAGTTGCCCGGCGTGATCTCGTTACGGAAGGACTTGCCCATGTTGGCGATGCCGAACGGCGGCTTGGAACGCGACGAGGTCATGACGTTCTTGAAGTCCACGAAGATGCCCTGCGCGGTCTCCGGGCGCAGGTAGTGCAGGCTGTTCTCATCCTCGACCGGGCCGAGGTGCGTGCGCAGCATCATGTTGAAGTCGCGCGGTTCGGTCCACTTGCCGCGGGTGCCGCAGTCGGGGCACACGATGTCGGCCATGCCGTTTTCCGGCAGCTTGTCGCCGTGCTTCTCGGCGTAGGACTCCTGCAGCTTATCGGCGCGGTTGCGCTTGTGGCAGTTGAGGCACTCGACCAGCGGGTCGTTGAACACGGCCACGTGGCCGGAGGCGACCCACACCGGGGTCGGCAGGATGATGGACGTATCCACGCCCACCACGTCGCCACGGGTGACGACCATCGAACGCCACCACTCGCGCTTGATGTTGTCCTTCAGCGCGACGCCGAGCGGACCGTAATCCCACGCGGAGCGGGTGCCGCCGTAGATTTCTCCGGCGGGGAACACGAACCCGCGACGCTTCGCGAGGGACACGACTTCATCGAGTTTGGATACAGCCACAATGCACCTTCTGGTTTGAACGGTTTGGGGACTAGTTAACGTTCCCGAGTCTATAGGCACAGCGTGACAGTGATATAAGGTGCGTCTTAATACCACATGCGGGCAGGAAACGCCAGAGACGGGACACGAAAGAACCAGGACATGTCCACGTAGCGGCATAGCGTCGGGAACGTAATGCAGGGGAACCCGGAGGCAACGGCCGGGTTGAGAGTGGCGTGAGCCTGACCCTTGGAACCTGTTGGTTAAGACCATCGTAGGGAGCAGCGATATGAGCGAAGATTCGCATATGCACTGTTGCAACGACGCCGACGACACCGATCTGGCCGATCTGCGCGAGCGCATCGCGCAGGCGGTGCGGGACGTGAAGGCGCAGACGCCGCTGGCGCAGTCGTTCACCAATTTCGTGACCATCAACCTCGTGGCGAACGCGCAGCTTGCGGCCGGCGGCACCGCGGCCATGAGCTTTCTGCCGGACGACGTGATCGATACGGCGTCGATCTCCGGCGCGGACTACATCAACGTCGGCACGCTGCTGCCGTTCTACAAGGACGCGTTGCCGCAGATCGCGCGCGCGTTCCACAAGACCGGGCACAAGTGGGTGCTCGATCCGGTGGCGGCCGGCATCGGCAAGACGCGTACCGAGATCCTGTGTGCGTTCCGTGCCGTTCCCCCGACGATCGTGCGCGGCAACGCGTCGGAGATCATCGCGCTGGCGACCATGTGGGGGCTGATCTCCCCCGACGAGGCGAGCCGCCCGGCCGGCGTGGAGTCCGTGGACGAGGTGGACGCCGCCGTCGAACCGGCGCGTAAGCTCGCCACATTCCTCGCACAGTCCGCGCCGGACGGCAAGGCCGCGGTGGCCGTGTCCGGCAAGGTCGATCTCGTGACCGACGGCGACCAGATCTATCGTCTGACGGGCGGCAGCGCGCTCATGGCGAAGATCACCGGCGCCGGCTGCTCGCTCGGCGGCGTGACCGCGACGTATCTGGCCGTCGCCGAACCGCTCGTGGCCGCACTGGCCGCGTCGCTGCTGTACAACCGCGCGGGCGAGATCGCCGAAGCCAAGGCCGAAGGCCCCGGCTCGTTCCAAGTGCATCTGCTCGACGCCCTGTGGAACCTCACCCCCGAGCAGGTCGCCGCCTCCGACATTCGCTGATTCTTCCGTCTCTGGCTCCCTTCAGCGAGGGGAGCCATAACCAATCGATCGTCCGCCAATCATCATCCATACAGACTTCCTGTAGATCAACCCAAAAGGAACACCATGAACAACTATCCATTCGCATCGATGCGCGACTCGTTCGACCTGTCCGCGTACTTCGTCGTCGGCCCGCAGGACACGCACGGACGGCCGGTCACCGACGTGATCGAGGAGGCGCTGCGCGGCGGCGCCACGTTCATCCAGCTGCGCGCCAAGGACGCGGACGCCAAGGAGATCACCTCGCTTGCGCAGGACATCGCGCAGATCATCGAGGACAACGACAAGTCCGATTCGGTGGCGTTCGTGATCGACGACCGCGTGGACGTCGTCTGGCAGTGCCGTAACAAGGGCATCAAGGTCGACGGCGTGCACATCGGCCAGACCGACATGGAACCGCGCGAGGCCCGTGCAATGCTTGGTGACGATGCGATCGTCGGCCTGTCCGCCGAAACCGAGGCGCTCGTCAAGCTCATCAACGAACTGCCGGACGGCTGCATCGACTACATCGGCGCCGGCCCGCTGCATGTGTCCACCACCAAGCCCGAAGCGTCGGTCGGCGGCAATGACGGTTCCGGCAAGACGCTCGACGCGAACCAGATCAACACGATCTGCTTGGCCTGCGACTTCCCGGTCGTGGTCGGCGGCGGCGTGACGCTCGCCGACATGGACATGCTCACGCACACCAAGGCGGCCGGCTGGTTCGTCGTCTCCGCGATCGCCGGTGCGGACGACCCGCAGGCCGTGACGCGCGCGATGACCGACGCGTGGAAGGCCGTGCGCGGCGACGCGAAGCACGGCTACGCCAAGCGCGTGATCGCTCCGGCCGAACCGGCCGCCGACGCGGACGCCACGGCCGCCACCTCCGCCGAACCGAAGTTCACCAACGCGAAGGAAGCCAAGGAGGCGGTCAAGCTCGCCAAGCAGCAGCGCGTCGACATCGCCGCCCGCGGCTCCAAGCAGCGCGACAAGGCGCATATCCGCAAGACCAAGCCGGTGCATTTCGAGAACCAGTTCGGCAGCTACGACCTCGAGGTGCCGTACACCGAAATCAAGCTGTCCGATACGCCCGGCGTCGGCCCGAACCCGCCGTTCCATGACTACAACACCGAAGGCCCCAAGTGCGATCCGAAGGAAGGTCTGAAGCCCCTGCGCCTCGACTGGATCCTCGACCGCGGCGACGTGGAGGAATACGAGGGCCGCGAGCGCAATCTCGCGGACGACGGCAAGCGCGCCATCAAGCGCGGCAAGGCCACCAAGGAGTGGCGAGGCCGCAAGCACAACCCGCTCAAGGCCAAGGACCACCCGATCACGCAGATGTGGTATGCCCGCCACGGCATCATCACCCCGGAGATGAAGTACGTGGCCGAGCGCGAGAACTGCGACGTCGAGCTCGTGCGTTCCGAACTCGCCGCGGGCCGCGCGGTCATGCCGTGCAACATCAACCACCCGGAGGCCGAACCGATGATCATCGGATCCGCCTTCCTCACCAAGCTCAACGCGAACATGGGCAACTCGGCCGTCACCTCGTCCATCGACGAGGAGGTCGAGAAGCTGACGTGGGCCACCAAGTGGGGTGCGGACACCGTCATGGACCTGTCCACCGGCAACGACATCCACACCACGCGCGAGTGGATCCTGCGCAACTCCCCCGTCCCGATCGGCACCGTGCCGATGTACCAGGCGCTGGAGAAGGTCGAGGACGACGCGAGCAAACTGTCTTGGGAGCTGTTCCGCGACACCGTGATCGAGCAGTGCGAGCAGGGCGTGGATTACATGACCATCCACGCGGGCGTGCTGCTGCGTTACGTGCCGCTGACCGCAAACCGCGTGACCGGCATCGTCTCGCGCGGCGGTTCGATCATGGCCGAATGGTGCCTGCAGCATCATCAGGAGAGCTTCCTGTACACGCACTTCGACGAGCTGTGCGACATCTTCGCCAAGTACGACGTCGCGTTCTCGCTGGGCGACGGTCTGCGCCCGGGCTGCCTCGCGGACGCGAACGATCCGGCGCAGCTGAGCGAGCTGATGACGCTGGGCGAGCTGACCCGCCGCGCATGGGCCAAGGACGTGCAGGTCATGATCGAAGGCCCGGGCCACATCCCGTTCGACACGGTGCGCATGAACATCGAGATGGAAAAGGCGATCTGCAACGACGCGCCGTTCTACACGCTCGGGCCGCTCACGACCGACACTGCGCCGGGCTACGACCACATCACGTCCGCGATCGGCGGCGTGGAGATCGCCCGTTACGGCACGGCCATGCTGTGCTACGTGACGCCGAAGGAACACCTCGGCCTGCCGAACAAGGACGACGTCAAGCAGGGCGTGATCGCGTACAAGATCGCCTGCCATGCGGCCGACATCGCCAAGCACCACCCGCACGCGCAGGACCGCGACCTCGCGATCTCGAAGGCCCGCTTCGAGTTCCGCTGGCTCGACCAGTTCAACCTGAGCTACGATCCGGACACGGCGATCGCGTTCCACGATGACACGCTGCCGGCCGAGCCGGCGAAGATGGCGCACTTCTGCTCGATGTGCGGCCCGAAGTTCTGCTCGATGGCCATCTCGCAGAACATCCGCAAACAGTTCGGCGGCGAGGCGTCGCAGGAGCGGATCGTCGCCGAATCCGCCGAGAACGTGGCGCGCGGCATGGCCGAGATGAGCGAGAAGTTCAAGGCGCAGGGCGGCAAGCTGTACACCACCGCCGAATAGCGAGTAGCGTAAGGCATAACGCATGTGCGGCGGCCGCGGTCCACGACGACGCGGCCGCCGCACGTCGTAGGAAAGGACCCATCATGACCACAACTCTCATTCCCGTGCTGGCGATCTCCGGCTCCGACTCGTCCGGCGGCGCGGGCGCGCAGGCCGATCTCAAGACCATGCTCGCCAACGGCGTGTTCGGCATGAGCGCGATCACCGCGATCACCGCGCAGAACACGATGGGCGTCACCGGCGTGGAGAACATCTCCCCTGCCATGGTCGCCGCGCAGATCGACGCCGTATACGCCGACATCCCGCCGCAGGCCATCAAGATCGGCATGGTCTCCTCCGCCGAACTCATCAACGCGATCGCCGACCGGCTCGAGGCGCACGAGGCGAAGAACGTCGTGCTCGACCCGGTGATGGTCGCCACGTCCGGCGCGAAGCTCATCGACGACGACGCGATCGCCGCGCTCACCACGCGGCTGTTCCCGCTCGCCACGGTCATCACGCCGAACATTCCCGAAACCGAAGTGCTGCTCGAACTGCTCGAGCACCGCGACGCAGCGCTCGACACCGACAAGTGGGCCGAAACCGCGGAACAGTCGGCGTCCATCGCCGACGAAGCCGCCATGGAGACGGCCGGCCGCACCATCGCCGGCCACTTCGGCTGCGCGGCGCTCGTCAAAGGCGGTCACGGCGTGGCCGACGCGAATGACCTGCTGGCCGAGCCGGATGGCACGGTCACGTGGATCAACGGCGAGCGCGTCGACAATCCGAACACGCACGGCACCGGATGCACGCTGTCGTCGGCCATCGCGGCGAACCTCGCCAAAGGCGATGCGCTGCCCGACGCGATCCGTCACGCGAAGGCGTATCTGACCGGCGCGCTCAACGCGCAGCTCGACCTCGGCCACGGATCCGGCCCGATGGACCACGCGTGGGCGTGGCGTTAAACGCGAAGCCCTGAGCGATCACCAGCTCACCGGATCATCCAGACAAGCCAATACCCCGGATAATTACCCTAGATAATCCCTAAATAATAAGGAGTCCGATCATGCCCATTGATCGCAACGCCATCAAGCAGGAGGTTCCCATCGACCCGGAGACCGGCAAGCCGTATCTCAACACGGTCGCCGCGATCCAGGTGTCGGTGAGCGGCGCCGGTTCGGAGGTCTCGCCGTACGTGGCGCAGGCCATCAAGGTGATCCGTGATTCCGGCCTGCCGCAGGAGACCAACGCGCTGTTCACCGACGTCGAGGGCGACCTCGACGAGGTGCTGCATGTCGCCGGCGAGGCGGCCAAGAAGCTCGCCGAACAGGGATATCGCACGAGCCTCGTGCTGCACATGGACATCCGCCCCGGCTTCACCGGGCAGCTCACGGAGAAGCCCAAGCTCGTCGACGAGATCCTGAGCGAATAGGCCCGCCGTCGGCTCGGTTCCCGGGATTCGGGTCGCGCATCCCGGGAACCGTAAACCGCACAATATCGCACAATCGCACATCCATCTTCCGTGGCATCCCAAGGTTCCGCTAGGTGCAATCGCACATGGCTGGTTCCCGGGATCGTCCGCCGCGCATCCCGGGAATCGACGTCCACTATGTGACCCTTCCCAGTCATTCCACGCACACAAACCTAATCTATCGTCAAGGTCAACGCTCGCCTACACAATAGGCGGGCGTTCCGGGTTCAAGGCCAGCCTTCAGGCACACCGCGCATCCCACACAATGGGACCGTAAGAACGCCGATCCGCCGGCCAAGATTCCCAAGTAGAGGTTTGTATCATGACTGCTGCAGAACAGCAGATTTCCGCCGCCGCAACCGCCGCCCGCGCCAGCGAGGCAACCGCGGATCCGGCACAAGTGCAGGACATCATCTCGCGCGTGGACCGCGCCCATGAAACCACGATGTTCCATCGCATCGTCGCGCTCGTCGCGGCCGGCATGCTGATGGACAGCATCGACGTGTACATCGGCTCCGCCGTCGCGTCCAGCGCGCTGGCCACCGGCTGGTCCACCGTCAAGCAGAATTCGACGTTCATGTCGGCCGGTTTCCTCGGCCTGCTCATTGGTTCGTTGCTGGCCGGTTTCGTCGGCGATCTCAAAGGCCGGCGCACCGCCTATCAGATCAACCTGCTGCTGTTCGGCGGCTTCACGTTCCTCGGCGCGTTCGCCCCGAACATGGCCGTGCTCTCCCTGTGCCGTCTGGGCGCGGGCCTCGGCCTCGGCGCCGAGATCGTGACCGGCTTCGCGATGGTCAACGAGTTCGCGCCGATGAACCGCCGCGGCCACTGGTGCGCGATCGTCTCGCTCGTCGCCAACTGCGGCGTGCCGATCGCCATGCTGCTGTGCGCGTTCATCATCCCGCGCTGGAGCTGGCGTCCGCTGTTCGTCGGCATTGGCGTGGTGGCCGCCGTGATCTGGTGGCTGCGCCGCGACATTCCCGAATCCCCACGCTGGCTCGCCGTGCACGGCCGCTACGATGAGGCCGATGCGATCGTCAAGGAGATGGAAGCCAACGGCTCCGAGCCGGCCGGCGCATTCGACACCGCCGCCGACGCGGCCGCCGACGCTGCCGCGCAGAACCGCAACGCGGGCGGCCGTTCGCTCGGCATCTGCCTGCTCGTGGCGATCGTGGCCGTGGGCGCGACCAACGTGTGCTCGTACGCGTTCACCTCATGGGTGCCGACGATCCTCGTCAAGCGCGGCATCAACCTGTCCTCGTCACTCACCACGTCCACGCTCATGATGCTCGGCGCCCCGGTCGGATGCCTGATCGGCTCGCTGCTCATCGACCGCATCGGCCGCAAGCGCACGATCGTGCCCGCGTTCCTGTTCACCGGCGTGTTCGGCATGGCATACGCGTTCCAGACCTCGACCGCCGGCGCGATCATCGTCGGCTTCCTGCTCATGATGTGCCTGTACACGCTGATGGCGTCGGTCGTGGCCGTGTACGCGCCGGAGCTGTTCGCCACCAAGGTCCGCTTCCGTTGCGTCGGCCTCGCGAACGCGATCGCCAAGCTGCTCAACGTGCTCATGCCGATGGTGGTGGGCTGGATGCTCACCGCGCTTGGCGCTACCTCGATCTTCGTGTCGATCAGCGTGATCGCCATCTTCTCGATGCTCATCGTCGGCTTCTTCGGCGCCGAAACCTCCCAGCGCTCCGTCGGCTGATCCGGCCGCATCGCTTGCCAGTGGCGGAAAGGGCTCGCTGACGCACTCGTCAGCGAGCCCTTTCCGCCACTGGCGTTGTGCGTGTTGCGTACGGGAGGAGTCAACCGCAGGAAATACACGCTAAACCGCCGACCAGCGTGTACAACCCGCGATCCCAGTGTGGGTATCCGTGGGAAATACACGCCCATCAAGCCCCCAACGTGTATTTCCCACGGAAGCGGCTCGGGGTATCCCCGGGTTGCACACGCATTAGGCTCAGTCAGCGTGTGCAACCCGGGGATACCCCCGTCTACCGCAGAGGGATCACCGCCGACAGCGTCCATTCACCGTCCTGCGCATCGATGGTGAGCGCACCGTCGCGCGCGTCGAGCCGGGTCCGGTACCGGTTGAGTCCGGTGCCGAGACGCGGGGCATCACTATCCCGGCCGGACGCAGCGACGGAGTTCACAGCCGTGTCCACGAGCGCGACTTGCACAGCGTCGCGGCCGATGCCGATCGTGAGCACGTAGCCGGCGGCGGGGTCGGCATGTTTGGCGATGTTGCCGTACAGTTCCTCGAGAAATCCCTCGATCAGCTCGTCCGGCTCGGCGCCATCGTTCGCATTCGTGATGATCGTCTGACCGTCGAAGCCGAGTTCCGCAAGACGATGATCGCCGGCATGTGCAATCGTACGCAGCTGTGCGGCG
Source organism: Bifidobacterium ramosum (assembly GCF_009299505.1). Lineage (GTDB taxonomy): Bacteria > Actinomycetota > Actinomycetes > Actinomycetales > Bifidobacteriaceae > Bifidobacterium > Bifidobacterium ramosum. Next base: position 17,011 of record NZ_WBSM01000012.1, read on the forward strand.
AGCGGACAATCGTCGCGTTCGGCGTTCGGATTGACGACGGATGATCCGGATGAGCGCCGCGCATGATGACTCACAGACGACGATGCCAAGCCGAGATCATCGGATGTCCGATCGTCGATCAGCGGTACCGATGCTGACGCAACGGCCTCGGCACGACCGTTCATTTCCGCCGCCCGATGCCCGCCATCCCGTCCCTCGATCACGCCGATGACCTGATGCGTGCGATCGAGCGCGCCGGACGCCACGTCGCGCAATTCGCGCAGCTCCTCGACGCCGGGCGACTTGCCGTCGGCGATATCCTTGTCCAATCGCAGGATCAGGTACGCAAGATCGTTCGACACGTAGTCGTGGATGTCCTGCGCGGCGCGGGCGCGTTGACGGCGGTATGCGAGTTCCATGCGTTCGCTGTGCCGTTCGTGGTTCCAGCGTGCGGCCATGCCGCCGAGCAGGAATCCCGCGAACAGCACGATGACCGGTATGACGCCGGACATGGCGACCGTGCCGAGCAGGACGTGACGGTCGTCACCGCGACGGTCGCCGTCACCGGCGCCGTTGACGTCACCGTCGCCGGCGGATGCGGTGCCGTCCGTGGCGGCATGGTCGCCGGTGATCGTATCGGTGTGATCAGAGGCATCGGCGTCACCGTTCGATGATTCGTTGCTCGGCTCACGGCGGGCATCATCCGTACCGTTGGCGTCCGTAGTATCATCCGCGCTGCCGAGGGAGTCGGCGGATGATCCCGCGCTGTCGGCGTCTGTAGTATCGCCCGCGTCTCCGGCCGCATCATCGTCGGCATTCGTGGACATGCTACTGCCCGTGCCGCCACCCGAACCGACATGCCATTGCGGCAGCGCCACACCGCCCGCGGTGAACAGCCACGCGGCCAACGTCATCAGCGCGACCAGCGCCGCGATCCGCCGATTCGCATATCCCAGCACACCGACCGCAACCAGTACGGCGACCAGCGCCGCCGACGGCGTCTCGACCGGAGCCACGCACAGCACCGTCCACGTCATCGCCGTCAGCAACCCGCCGCTGACCGGCCGGAACGCCATCAGCACCACGGCCCACACCAAGCCGAACGCGCACATCGCATCCACGGCCCCCATATCGCCGTCGGTCAGACGTGTCAAGGTTTCAGCCGCACAGACCAACGCCACGATCAGCACCGCCGTCAGCAGCCATGCGTTGCCCGTACGCCGATCGGCGTCGGCCAGCCGGTCCAGCCATCCGGTCATCGTCACTCCGATCACTAGAACACGTGCCGCCGCACGCAGATCGAAATTGCGTGGGCGCGGCTGCGGGCGCCAAGTTTGGCGAGCGCCCGCCGTTCGAACGTGGCGACCGTCGGCACACCGACGCCGAGCCGATCCGCGATTTCACGTGTGGTCAGTCCGTCCGCGTACAGCCGCAGCACGTCCCGCTCCTTGGGCGACAGCGCCCCGCGACCGGCGTCGTAGGACGTGTCCTCCAGCAGCGTGTGCGCTTCGGCCGCGTCAAGGAACCGCACAGCGCCACTATCGTCAGTGCCGCTATCGCCAGCACCGTCCATACCGTCCGCACCATTCGTCGCCAATCCCCGCGCGGCGCGGCGGATCGCCACGGCCATGCCGGCAAGATCGGTTTTGCCGACCAGCGCCTGCATGCCGCAGCGCACCGCCTCGTCGAGGAACGAGCCGACCGCATACGAGGTCACGCCGACCACGCCCACATCCGCGCGTTTGACGCGGATCGCACGGCAGACCTCGGTACCGGGCACGTCGTTCATCGACATGTCGGTCACGAGCACGTCCGGCCGTTGCGCGCGGTTCAGGCATCGGCTGATCGCGACCGCGCCAAGCTCGCATGTCCAGACCACGTCGAACCGCACGTCCATGCGCGCGATCATCGTCGACAACACGGCCACCGCATACGGATCGTTGTCGACAATGCCGATGCGGATGCGTACGTTCGCATCGTCGGCAGCAGCACCGTGTCCGCTCCGCCCATCGTCGCGCATCATGTCCATGCCGCACCTCCCCGTCATCATCATGCCGCCCGCGCGGCCACGTCGTCGCGCCGCGTCATACGCGCTATGACATCCATCATTCCACGGCTCGCGCCTGTTCCATACTGGAATCACCACAACACGCCGGAACGGACGCGCCGCACGCCGCACGTCCCGGCTTGAAGACGGACCGTCGCACGACCGTCCGGAAAGGAGGCCATCATGACCTCGGTACACATCGATTCCGTCACGCGGGATCCGAACACACCACGCGGCGACGATCCCGATCGCCGCACGCCGCACACCGCTCCACGTTCCATGCGACGTTTCACGCAATGGTTCACCGAACACTGCACTTGGAACCGCGCCCATTGGATCGGCGTCATCGCGCTGGCGACGCTGCTGTTGCTGGTCACCTATTCCCGGCTCGTCACATTCCTGCCCGAACTCGACGGCCGGCCGATTCCGGACGGTTTCGTGTGGGTGCCCGTTATGACGGCCGGCTACTGGCCGGTCGGCTTGGGCGTTGCGAATCTGGCTCTCGGCTCGATCCGTTCCGGTTCGCTCTCGTTTCCGACGGTCAGCGCGCTGATGGGACCGCTCGGCTTCGGCTGGGCGCATCTGCGCATGGTCGGCTATGTCGAATACCGCCGGTGGTCTGATTGGCTGGCGTTGATGCGCGCGCACGGCGGCGAACTACTGGTGCAAACGTTGTACGGCAGTGCGGTGCTGCTGTTTGCCTACGCAGCGGTGGCGTTCGCCTGCTACGCGATCGGCCGTTACGGATTGCGCAGGCTGTTTCTCGCGCCGCCGCCGACAAGCGCGAGCGGCCGCATGCTCGCGTGGGCGCGGCGTGACGCGGTGCGGTTCGGCTGCTGGCTGACGCTGGCGATCACGTATGGATTGGTAATTGCGTTCTCGCTGATACGCGGCGAACTGGCGATGGCCGGCGCGTTGATGATCAATTTCGTGGTGCCGCCGGTGCTGCTGGTGACGTGTGGCGCATACGCGAGCCGTGACGCGGCGATGCCGGGCGGACGCCAGGTCGCCGGTCCGGAAACGACCGCAGACGAAGCCGGACTTGACGACAGCAGACGGCGAGCGGTTCCCGATTGGCTGCGCTCGCTGCTGTTCCCTGCGGTCGGGTCGCTGATCGGCACGGTTGCGGTATTCGCATTGGTTGCACAGTATCAGGACGAATGCCCGATCAACGGCGTGTGCACGCCGATCGGCGGCGGCTGGTTCATCGACTGGACCACACTGGTCGATACGGTGCCGTCGTTCCTGGTGCTGTATCTCGTCGCCGGCTATCTCGGCTACGGCGTGGTGCTGGCCGTACGGCTGATTGCGCGGGCCGTCCGTCGCCGCCGGCACTAAAGCCTCCGTAACGGCGCTAAAGTTTCCGTCGGCACTAGAGTCTCCCGTACGCCGTACGGATCCCTCTATACCATCCCCCTAAACAGACGCTTCTCCCCACCTTCTTAACGGACATACAGCCGATTTGGGCAGGTAAATCGACTGTATGTCCGTTGGAGGGATACGTCGAACAACGCGCAGGAACGCTCAGGGACACAAGAATCCGTCACCAACACCGCAAATCACACCTCCCCCAACGGACATGCAGCCGATTTTCCTACCGCAATCGGCTGTATGTCCGTTAAGAGCGAGAAGACATGCCATCACGGCGCTCGCTCCTCCCCCGCCTTTCACACCATTCCTCTCTTCAACGGGCATACAGCCGATTCGCCCGGCTATATCGGCTGTATGTCCGTTGAAGGAAGAGAGCCGTGATCACCACTGCATTGTGATACACTATCGTTAGTTTGATGATTTAACTATATAATCGACATACCGCAAGGCAGGCGACCAATGACATCACGAGTTCTGGTGGCGGGCATCGACACCTCCACGCAATCGACCAAGGTACGCGTCACCGATGCGGCGACCGGCACACTGGTGCGCTTCGGCCAAGCACCGCATCCGGACGGCACCAGCTGCGATCCGAACGCGTGGTGGAACGCGTTTCTCGCGGCGAAGGATCAGGCGGGCGGCCTCGACGACGTCGCCGCACTGGCGGTCGGCGGCCAGCAGCACGGCATGGTACTGCTCGACCGGCAGGGCCGCGTGGTGCGCGACGCGTTGCTGTGGAATGACACCCGCTCGGCGCCCGATGCGGAACGGCTGATCACCGAGCTGGGCACCGCCGGCAAGGCCGCGGACGGTTCCGAAGACGATCTCGCCGACGACCCGGTCATGCGAGGCCGCCAGCGCTGGGTCAGGGCCGTCGGATCGTCGCTCGTCGCGTCGCTGACGATCACCAAGATCGCATGGGTCGCCGCGAACGAGCCGGACAACGCACGTCATGTCGCCGCGGTCTGTCTGCCGCACGACTGGCTGAGCTGGCGCATCGCCGGCCACGGTCCGGTCACGGACAACGAGAGCGCCGATCTCGACGCGCTGTTCACCGACCGTTCGGACGCGTCGGGCACCGGCTACTTCGATTCGGCGACGAACGAGTACCGCATGGACCTGTTTCGACTGGCGTTCGGCCGCGACGACGTGATCCTGCCGCGCGTGCTCGGTCCAACGGAAATGGGTGCAGTAGCCGATCCCGCGATCGCCGGCAAGAACGTTCCCGACGGATGCGTCATCGCGCCGGGCGGCGGCGACAACGCGATGGCCTCGCTGGGTCTCAGCATGGGCGTGGGCGACGTGTCGATCAGCCTCGGCACGTCGGGTGTAGCCGCGGCCATCTCCCCCGTGCCCGCGTACGACATGACCGCATCGGTGACCGGATTCGCCGACTGCACCGGTCACTGGCTACCGCTCGCCTGCACGATCAACGGGTCGCGCATCGCCGACGCGGCCCGCAACGCGCTCGGTGTCGGGTATGACGAGCTGGCCGATCTGGCCGCTCAGTCTGTGCCGGGTGCGCACGGCGTCACGCTGATCCCGTATTTCGACGGCGAACGCACGCCGAACCGTCCGGATGCGACCGCGACGCTGCACGGCATGACGCTGCACAATACGACCCGCGCGAATATCGCCCGCGCGTTCGTGGAGGCGCTGCTATGCTCGCAGCGCGACTGTCTCGAGTTGGTGAAGGGCCTTGGCGTGGATGTCAAGCGCATCCTGCTCATCGGCGGCGGCGCGAAGTCGTCCGCGGTGCGCGCATATGCGCCGTCGATCCTCGGCATGGACGTACTGTTGCCGAAGACCGACGAATACGTGGCGATCGGCGCGGCACGTCAGGCCGCGTGGGTGCTGGACGGCGCGGCCGAGCCGCCGGCATGGGAGCTGACCATCGAGGACACGCTCACCGGCGAGCCTACGCCGAACGTGTACGCCCAGTACGTTCGGTACCGCGGCTGACCAACACGGCCGATCATCGGCACCCGCTCGGACGCGCCCCACCCTGTCCCGTCCCGTGTGTTGCGTGTGCATCCGTAGGAAACCCACCCCCTCCTGTCGTGTATGGCGCGACATGACGTTGGCGCATCGGCGATCCCGCATCTAGACTGGACGCAGGGGCAAGGGAAGGGGCGCAACGTGGCATCATCGGTACCATCAGCGGCATCATCGGCGGCAACATCAATGTCTGCGACACCGGCCTCTGCACCGGCTTCCGAGACCACGTCAATGCCCACCCCGCCGCATACCATCCGCGTCGCCATCGTGGACAACGATCCGTACGCCTTGTTCGGCCTCGCCGCGCAGGTCAAGGCATGCGGCCCGCGGTTCGCGGTCATCTGGCAAAGCGAGCTCGGCGCGGTCGCGTTCCAGAAGGCGCTCGACCCGCGCACCGCCCCGGATGTCGTGCTGGTCGACATGTCGCTTACCGACATGCAGGGCCCCGACCTGTGCGCGCAGATCCGCCGTCGCTCCCGCACGATCGGCCTGATCGGCATTACGTCGCGTCCGGTCGAGCAGTACCGCGATCCGATGATCGAGGCCGGCGCGCAGGGACTCGTCGGCAAACGCATCAGCCCACAGTCGCTCGCCCACGCGCTTGCACAGGCCGCACACGGCGAGCCGATCACAGCAATCGCAACGCCCGCAGCACCGTCTCCCACCGCAACGCCCGCATCATCATCCTCAACCGACGACCGCACGTTCCAGTCCATCGCTGCATCCTTCGTCCGCGTGAACGCCGGCCGCACACGCGGCACCACGCTGTCCGACCACGAGCGCGAGGCGCTTGCTCTGTATGCCGACGGCCTGAAAACCGCGCAGGTCGCCACGCGCATGGGCATCACCGTGTCGAGCGTGCAGACACTGGTCAACCGTGCCAAGACCAAGCTCGGCGCGTCCAGTCTACCGCAGGCCATCCGTATCTGCACCGAACGCCGTCTGCTGGCGAGCGTCGCGGATGAGCAACAGGTTTAGCGAGCGCCGATGACCAGCGCACCGACATCCCGCCCGTCGCTATCAGGCGATCGCCTCCACGAGTTGTCCGGCACGTCGTATCGTAGCGCGCCGGACAGCCCGGCATCGGTAGCGCCGAACTCCGCAGCATCACCGAAGCCAACGTTGTCATACACGGTGCGATCGATGGCCGCACATATGGCCGCACGGTACGCCTCGCGTCGTTGGGTTGGTACGTTCGGCGCGCTGTTCGCCGCATACCTCACACTGGGATCGCTGATCGTCGCGTTCGTCAGTTACGTCGACCATCCCGTCTGGCTGGCGGTCACGACCATGCTCGCGTCGGCCGGATGCCTGCTGCTGCCCGGTCTGCCGACAGTCGGCGCCGGGTTGGTCACCGCATTGTGGTCGCTGGCTCCGATCGTGTCCGCCGCCGGGTCGGATACATTGATGCCTCCGCATCTGGGGTATGCCGCGTTGTTCGCGGCCGGCGTGGCCGCGTATTTCGGTGTCCGACGGTATCTGCCACTGCTGGCTGCCGCGTTCGGCGTGTATCTGTGCGGCATGTTCGGCGTGATCGGCGCAGGTACGGCTGGCTCGGTTTCAGGGGGCATGATCGGGTCATCGGGCGACCTGTTCGGCGTACTGAATACGGTCGCGGAGACGGCGATACGGTTCGCATTGGCGACGGTCGCCGGTGTCGCGTTGCGCGAACAACAACGCAAGCAGACCGCGGAGGCCGCGTTGGAACGCAGTCGGATGACGTTGGAGCGCCATCGTTCGCAGCAGACGTTGGCCACGGGGATTCATGACGGGATAGCGAACAAGCTCGCATTTCTGCTCATGACGTTGGATCGGCACATCGACGGCGATACGGTGATCGGCGGCGAGGAGCTGCGGCGGATGCGCGACTGTGCGGACGAGGCATATGCGAGCAGTCACGACCTGATCCGCATGCTGAGCCGTGACGACACGTCGCCGTCTTCGCAGCCCGACGCGGCCGATGATATCGGCAGGCACGCCGGCGTTGATGAGGATGGGCCGATGCGGTCGGCCACGACGGCGGACAACGGGACGACGGGCGCAACGCACTCGGCATGCGATATGCACGGCACACGAAACGTCACGTATGGCCAAGACTCGGGTGACGTGGCGATCGCGAGCGGCATGGACCCATATGGCATGTCGTTTACGGACGGACCGGACTCGCGCGACGGCGCGACATCGCCGTCCGTCACCGGGTACCGGTGGATCGGCGTGATCGCGGATGCGCTGCGACGATACGACGAGCAGCTGTCGGAGGCCGGGTTCGACGGGGCCGGCCTGCCGCCCACGTCGGCGAGCGCACCGCCCGCGGTGAGCGCGGCGGTGTTGGACGAGACGTTGGCGTTGCTCGGCGAACTGTATGCGAACGTGATCAAGTACGCCGATTCCTCACGACCGTACATCGTCGCGGTGAATGCGACGGCCGACCGTATCGTCGTCACCTGCGCCGATACGATTGCGGGTGGATCGGATGATGCCGGCAACGCCGTCGGCACAGTCGATATGGACGGTACGGCCAATACGGACGGTACGGACAGGATCGCCGATATGAACGACGGCACCGATCATACGGCCGACGGCGGCGGGTCGGCATGCACGCCGACCGGCATCACGCGGTCTCACATACACGGTTCCGGCACCGGCCTCGCCCGCCGCCGCGCACAGATCGAACGACTCGGCGGCATATTGACCGTCGCAGCCGACGGCGACGCATGGCATTGCGAGGCCATTCTGCCGTATTCGGCGTGAGCCAAACCGGTCACGCCCTTTGCTCCCATCAAGCCGACTGAGGGAAGCAAGGAACCGCGCCTATCCGTCATGAATCGCACGACGCGAGCTTGGGCAGACACCCCCGCACGCGCACACTGGAATCATCCGGTCACCCCGACCGGTTCACCCCGCAAGGAGGTCGTCATGAGCACCATCACCCATTCCCGCGCACGGCGACTACGCATCATCGCAGCCATCGTCGCGCTCATCATCATCGCTGCGGCCGGCATCGCTTACGGCGTCGTGCGGTCGCACCGGCCGTACTACACGATGCTGGTCCTCGGCGACGCGTCGGCGACGTCGCGCACGCAACGGCTGCGCGACGGACTGGTCACCGCCGCCGGCCTGGACGACGATCAGGTCACCGTCGACGATCTGCGCGACGACGTGTCGCCGAGCATCGACGCCGACATTCCGACGCAACTATCGGATGCCGACCGTCAACGCATCATCGACAGGATGATCACGTTGCAACGGCGGGGCGGCGTCGCACTGATCGCGCCGGCGGCGCTGTTCGACGCGACCACCGACCAGCAGACCTGTACCAACGATCTGGCGGGCGCGGTCTCGCTCAGCGGCGTCCGTTCCCCCGATTCGGGAACGCTGCCGTTGAGCGCGTCGTTCGCCAAGACGCTGCCGGATGATGCGTGGTACTACACCACCTGCACCGACGGCAAGACCACGCTCGACCCGACCACGAACGACGATCTGTCGAGACGTTGCGAATACGACGCGGACCGCGGTTCGACGATCTGCGCCACGGACCGCGGGGCGACGGAATACCGTCCGGCAGCGAGCGTGGTCCCGCCGGGCGACGACGCGCACGTCTACGACAACGTCGACTCGTACGTCTGGGAACAGCACGGCATGCTGGAACGATACGACGTCACACCGCAGGGGTTGGATCTGCGGCGGTCGGCCACATGGACGACGCTCGGCGGCGGCGCGACTACGGCGGACGCCGATTACGTGGTCGCGTTCTTCGCCGACGGGAATCTGAACAGCCAGGCGACCACGCTCAACGACGCATTCGCCCGCTATCTCAAGCTGTAGTTCACATCCCATATGGCGAACGTATATCCGAACACATCGCAACGTATATCGCAAGGAGGTTGGTTACGATGTCCGACGTTATTCTTGGACCCACGAATCCGAATCATGAGGTCGCCGGCACGCTGGCCGAGCCGGGTGCGTACGAGATCATGTTCGACCCGCGCAACCGCAGGCCGAGGACGAAACGGCAACGGCTGCTGATCAGCGTGGCGTTCGTATTGGTCGCCTTGCTGATGGTGGCGTCGCTGGCGCGGCTCACCGTCGCCACGCCACCGAAGCTACGCGTCACGCTGGTCGATGCAGGCCAGTATGGCACGGCGGTCGACGATCTGGCGAAGGATTTCATCGCCACCGCCAACCTGCGCGATCGCGACGTTGCGGTGACGACGGTGGACGGCACCGACGCCGACGCGTTGCGCGCATCGTTGCGCAGGCTACGGCGCGACAACACGACCGATCTGGTGATCGCGCCGGTTTCGACGTTCGATCGGCTCGCCGGCGACGAGCTCGTCGCACGATTCGATGCGGACGATGTCAGCGCGCTGATCAGTGCACAGGCGCCGGATTCCGGCGACGACGGTGATGTCGGCACCAACGAAGGCAGCAGCGGCGATGCGGCCTCGCAACCGCCGGTCGTGTTGCGCACGACGTGGTACGAACTGCCGATCGACGGCGAGGCCGGCCATGCACCCGGCGTGGGCAGCCTTGCGTGGACGTGTACGCAGCCGGCGGCGGACGACGACGTGGATCAGTTCGCCAGCACGACCTGCATGGCCGACGCGAGCGGATACACCGATGCCGGCGATATCGATAGTGGCACGAACGCTGCGAACGCCGACGGCGGCAAGGACGGCGACCATAACGGCGACGCCGTCGAGCGGCGAACGTATGCACCGACAGCGATCGTGGCGATCCCCGACGATGTCAATGTGACGACGGCCACCGACGGCTCGCGAACGTGGACGCAGACCGGTCCGATGGCCATCCGTCAGACCGCCGTGTACGGATTGCGCATGGACACGTCCACGCGCTGGACCACGATGCAACGGCACGCCGGCGCGGCGACGAACGCGCGCACCGACTACGTGATGGGCGTGATCGGTTCCGATCAGATACAACACGGCCCGACCGTCGATGGCCTCGCCGCCCGGTTCATCGCCTACCTCGCGTTCCGCGCATAACCCTTGCTCCACAGCAGGTATTCCCGCCTTCTTCAACGGACATCCAGCCGATTTGGATACTCGAATCGGCTGGATGTCCGTTAAGGGTAAGAGCGACAAAGAGTGGATGCTCGGGCTGTCACGTCATTCCCCTCTTTAACGGACATACAGCCGATCCGCATACCAAAATCGGCTGTATGTCCGTTAAGGGGTATTGCGACGACGAGCGTCAGAGCTGGCCGTTGCGGCGCAGACCGGCGCGCATGGCGATGCCGATCAAGGAAAGACCGAAGGCGGTAATCGCAGCGATGATCATGGCCCGTCCTTTCTCTCGGTGTGGATAACTGTCGTTAACGATACGCTGCGCATGTTGCGCGACATCGCGCGCCATCGAACGTCACGGTAACGTCCGTAACATCGCCGACATCATATGCGATACGCCCGTCGGCATACGACGACCGATCCGTCCGCCAACATGCCGTCGAACGAATCCCCCCTACGGCACGTCCGGCGGCACGGTCGGTCATGTGATGCACGTCACATCAGGCGACGTGCGTCACATGCAGACCGCGCGGAATCACGCCTCGGCGAGCGCGTCGATGATGTAGTTGTTGATTGTCGCCTTGACGGACTCGAGATGATCGGACTTGGTCGCGGCGATGAGCTCGGACTGCGGTTTGTCGATCGCATACTCGGCCAGCGACGCCAACGTGGCGGTGCCGTCCTCGACGGTCGCGCCGATGCCGGAGTCGAAGGAGCTGTAGCGGGCCTCCTGCAGGTCCTCGATGTAGTGGTCCTCGTGCATCTTGGCGGCGACCAGCAGGCCGGCGGCGTAGGAGTCCATGCCGGCGATGTGCGCGCGGAACAGGTCCTCCGGCGTGAACGAGGTGCGACGCGGTTTGGCGTCGAAGTTCAGGCCGCCGCGCGGGCCGATGGAGCCGGCGGCGAGCACCTCCCACATCACGGCGACGGTTTCATACAGGTCAGTCGGGAACTCATCCATGTCCCAGCCGATGAGCTTGTCGCCCTGGTTGGCGTCGAGCGAGCCGAGGAAGCCGGCCTCGCGCGCCACGCGGATCTCATGCTGGTAGGTGTGGCCGGCGAGGTTGGCGTGGTTGCCTTCGAGGTTGAGCTTGAACACGTCGGTCAGGTCGTAGGTGCGCAGGAAGTTGATGGCGGTGGCCGCGTCGAAGTCGTACTGGTGGAGGGTCGGCTCCTTCGGCTTCGGTTCGATGAGGAACTGGGCGTCCATGCCGATCTCCTTGGCGTAGTCGGCGCACATGTGGAAGAACGCGGCGATGTGGTCCTGCTCGCGCTTCATCTCGGTGTTCCACAGGTTCTCGTAGCCTTCGCGGCCGCCCCAGAACACGTAGTTCTCGGCGCCGAGACGCTTGCCGATCTCGAGGCTCTTCTTGAGCTGGCCGGCGGCGTAGGCGTAGATGTCGGCGAACGGCGAGGTGGCTGCGCCGGAGACGAAGCGCGGGTTGGTGAACAGCGAGGAGGTGTTCCACAGCAACTTGACGCCGGTGGCCTTCATGTTCTCCTCGATCTTGTCGACGACCTTGTCGAGGTTGGCGTTGGTCTCGCGCAGCGTGTCGCCTTCGGGAGCGATGTCGCGGTCGTGGAAGCAGAAGTATTCGACGCCGAGCTTGGTGAACAGTTCGAAGGCGTAGTCGACCTTGGCGAGGGCCTGATCCATTGGATCGGTGTACTTGTAGTACGGGCGTTGCGCGGTGCCGGTGCCGAACGGGTCGACGAGTTCCTGGTTGAAGGTGTGCCACCAGGCGACGCCGAAGCGCAGCCAGTCCTTCATCTTCTTGCCGGCGACGACCTTGTCGGCATCGTAATAGTGGAACGCGAGGCCTTCCTGCGGTCCCTTCTCGCGGCCGACGTACTCGATCTTGTCGATATCCCACAGACCCATGGTGAGCTCCTTGATGACTTCGTTGTAAGGGGTGGTGATTGATGACGGAATGTATCGTACGTCGTCGTCGGTTATTTTGTCAAATCATTTAACTTTATTGACGACGTGCGTGTCGTGCACGGCCGAGCGCACGTACTGCACCGGTGAGCATGCGCACCGTGCCGGTGAATATACGCACTATGCCGGTGAGTATACGCACCGCGACAGTGAGCATACGACTTCTCTCGGGACGCATCATCTCCTCTGTGACGTACATCCACTTCCCCCAACGGACATACAGCCGATTCAGAGGGCAAAAACGGCTGTATGTCCGTTGGAGAAGATGAGACACACGCTCCCGAAAACGCGACATTCCTACCTTCCCTAACGGACATACAGCCGATTTACCCCACAGTTTCGACTGTATGTCCGTGGAAGAAAGCGCATAGATCTGGGCGACCGGCAGATCATCATCGCTCACAAGCCATGAGATACCACCGCACGCTGAACCACGGAACTCGTCCTCCCCCAACGGACATACGGCCGATTCGGGAAGTGGAATCGGCTGTATGTCCGTTGGAGAAGATGAGACACACGCTCTCAAAAACGCGACATTCCTACTTTCCCTAACGGACATACAGCCGATTTACCCCACAGTTTCGGCTGTATGTCCGTTGAGGAGGAAGGCACGAGAGCACGAGAGCGACGGCGCGTCGGACGAAGCGTCAGTTGAACTGTCAGTCGGCCGATCAGTCGGACAAATCGTCAGTCGGCCGATCAGTCAAATCGTCAGCCGATCGTCAGATAAGACAGCGGATCGTCGAACAGGCGACGCAGACCGGTCACCGCGGCGCCGTAGAGTGCCGGATGATCGACGATCGGCGGAAACAGCAGCCGCACTTGCTCGACGTCACGCGCCATGATCTGCGACTGCACCCGCCGTTCGAGATCGGCGCGCAGCGGCTCGCCGAAACCGCTCCACAAACCGCCGAGCATCACCGTGTCCACGTCAATCACGTTGATCACCGACGCGATCGCGCACGCCAACGCATCCACGGCATCGTCGACCGCGGCCGTCGCCGACGCATCCCCCGCATGCCACGCCTCGATCAGCCGCGGCACCAACTCGGGCTGCGCGGCATCGCTGCCCTTAGCCAATCCCGCGGCGATCATCATCGCACGTCGGCCGGCGTACATCTCCAGGCATCCGCGACGGCCGCACCCGCACATCACGCCATGCCGGTCCACGCTGCAGTGGCCGATCTCGCCGGCGAACCCGCGGTCGCCGCCCACCACCTGCCCGGCACGCGCATACGCACCGCCGATGCCGATGTCGGTGGACACGTACAGAAACGAATCGAACGCGTCGATCGGCCACTCCCCATGCGCGCGCGGCGTCGCATAGCCGGGAATCTGCGCGATCGCGGCCAGCGTGGCTTCGTTCGTGGCGATCGCATCGAGACGATCCACCACGGCGAACCGACGCAGGTCAAGGTTCCGCCATCCGAGATTGCGCGCCGTCAGCAGCACGCCGTCGCCGGCAACGAGACCCGGCAGTGCAAGTCCGGTGCCGACGATCGCGCAGCCGTCGGCCGCGAGTCGGGCCTCCACCGGACGCAGCATCGCATCGAGCCGATCGAAGATGTCATCCGGCCGCACGTCGTCCATGGCCTGCGTGCGCCACGCCTCGTCGACAACGGTACCGCTGACATCGAGCACGATGTAGCCGAAACCGTCGGTATTGATCTGCACGCCGATGCCGGCCCAATGACCCGTGTCGAACGCGAGCGGCGTGCTCGGGCGGCCGTGCGCCGTCGACACGGGCGCCGGACTGAGCTGGTGGATCACGTGATTGGCGAGCAGCATGTCACTCAGCAGCGACAGCGTGGCCTTAGTGAGGCCGGTTTCCTTGGCGAGCGCGGCGCGGCTCAGCGGCGCGACGGAACGGGCGAGCGTCGACAGCACCACGGACAGGTTGTGGTTGCGCAGGTCGTCCTGGTTGATTCGCCTGGTCAGCGGCACGTCGCCCACCTTTCCGCCGGCGCACGGCGGTTGATCCGACACGCCGCACGCTATGAAGTATCTCCTCTCCGAGCCTACAATGCGCACCCAACGTCCGGTGGGGCTGCCGGCCAGCAGCAGCCGCAGCGGGCTCCCAGAACCGCAGTGGGCTCAGTATTCCTCGCGGTACTTGAGCGGCTTGCCCGCAACGTGCCGAGCCAGCTCCTCGGCCACGTTCAGGCCCATCGCATGCAGTTCCGAACCGGTCGAACCGGCGATATGCGGCGTCAGAATCACGTTCGGCATGTCCCACAACGGCGAATCGGACGGCAGCGGCTCAGGCCACGTCACGTCAAGAATCGCATTGATGCGACCGGTCTGCAGCTCCGCGATCAACGCATCATGGTCGACCACGCGACCGCGCGCCGAGTTGAGCAACGTCGCCCCGTCCTTCATCAGCGCAAGCTCGCGTGCGCCGATCATGCCACGCAGCGGCGGAATATCCGGCGCATGCAACGATACGATATCGGACTGGCTCATCACCATGTCAAGATCGGCCTTGACCGCACCGTACGACGCGGTTTCGTCGGCGGACATGTCGATCGCGTACGCCAGCACGTCGAGCCGCGTCATCTGCAGCATGGTCATAAGCCGCCGGCCGATACGCGACGACGCACACACCAGGCCAACCGTCTTCTCATAGTTGCCAACGTTCGCAAACACGCTCTGCACGTCGACCCACGCGCCCCAGCCGCGCTGTTCGTGGTACATGCGTTCGGCGCGGAAGAACTGCTTGTTGGCGAGCAGGATGTTCGCGAAGCAGTATTCGGCGACCGGCAGACCGTTGAGATACCCCGAGTTCGACAGCGCGATGCCGCGCGTTTTGGCCATCTGCTTCGCCTCGTCATCGGTGAAGATACGATCGGCCGCGCCGCTCGCCGCGAAAATGGCCTTCAGGTGCGGCATCGCGTCGAGCACGGACACGTCGACGAGCCGCTCCGCACCCCAGCCGGTGATGATGTAGTCGGCCCTGGCGACGCGCTCCGCGTTCTCCGGATCACGGAAGTCCTCGACGACGGCCGGGTTACCCGCATCGTCGCGGTCGTAGTCGGCCGCGAGATCGAGCGTGCGCCACGCGTCGGCGCCCATGATTTTGCCGACGAGATCGGCCGGATGGAACGAGAAGACGACGGACGGTTTGGCTGCGGATTCGGCGACGGATGATGTTGGTACGGTCTGCTGCGACATGCGATGCTCCTTCGGACAGCCGGCGGCGGCCGGTGTATTCGTCGCCGATTGTACGCTGCGGTACGTTGCGAATCCGTCGCTTTGCCATCTGTTGCACACGCCGCGTCGTCATCCTGCATCGCAATAACGGATCCCCACCTCATACATCCCGCGCACGATTCACGCACGGTTTCCGCAATACCGTACACAAGGCAGCCGCATGCGTACGGTATTGCAGGCGCTCCTGCAAAACCGTACAGACAGAGGCTCCTTGTGTACGATACTGCAGACGCTCCTGCAATAACGTACGCTACGAGTCGGTATGTGTACGGTATTGCAGGTGCTCCTGCGAAAACGTACGTCAGACATCCGCACCAGTACGGTATTGCAGACGACTCCACGAAAACGTACGACGAAGAGACGTATGCGATCCACGTCTGACGGCACGGATCACGATGCGCAGCCCAACAACGGACATACAGCCGATCGCACTGGCCGAATCGACTGTATGTCCGTCACGAGAAACATAAGCAGATGCAACTCAATCCCTCAACGGACATACAGCCGATTCGGGCACCCCAGTCGACTGTATGTACGTTAGGGACAGACAGAACCCACCATCCCAACGGACATACAGCCGATTGCGAGGAGGAAATCGGCCGTATGTCCGTTAGGAGAGCCAAACAAAGGATCAGCATGCCCCACGGACATACAGCCGATTGCAATGGGCGAATCGACTGTATGTCCGTTACAAGAGAAGGACCGACGGGATGGGAAGGATCAATGGACAGGACATCCGGTCGATACATCCCATCAACATCGGCCGAATGCACGTCGATCAGGAGCCGTGCCACGACCCGCCGCCCCCCCCTCATGCCGTTGCGGAAATCCGCCCACATGTATACCATAAGGTATAACGTAAAACATAAGCGTTTCCAACCGCTGCGCACCACGTCGACGCACCCACGCCAACCCACAGCCGTCGACGCACCCATGCACAACGCAACGTAACGCAACAACGCACCACCACCGCAAAGGAGCACCTATCATGAACGACACCTGCCACATCACCATCGACACATCGCACGTCGTCGGCAATCTCGACCACTCGTGGCGCTACCTCGGCTACGACGAATGCAACTACACCTACATGCCCGAAGGCAAGGCGCTGCTCACGAAGTTTGGCGACCTGCCGGACGCGCCGTACTACGTGCGCACGCATTTCATGTTCTGCAACGGCAGCTGCCACGGCACGCAGAAGTTCGGTTCGACGAACCTCTACCGCGAGGACGCCGACGGCCGCGCGATCTACGATTTCACCTACTACGACCTCATGCTCGACACGATCCTCGCCACCGGCAATAAGCCATTCGTCGAGCTCGGCTTCATGCCGCAGCCGCTCGCCGACCCGAGCTATCGCAAGCAGCCCGCGCTCGGCGGCGTCAACGCGTACCGCGAGGTCGGCTGGACGTATCCGCCGGCGGACTATGGCAAGTGGCACGACTTCATTCGCACCGTTGCGACCCATCTCGCCGACCGGTACGGCGAGGACGAGATTCGGACGTGGTATTTCGAATTGTGGAACGAGCCTGACATCTTCTACTGGTCCGGCACCGACGACGACTACTGCACGCTGTTCGACTACACCGAGCACGCGCTGCATGACGCGCTTCCCTCGGCGCGACTGGCCGGCCCCGCATGCACCGGCATCTTCCTGCACAACGGATCGCGCGCGCTGATGCGCACCTTCCTTGCCCACTGCCGCGAGGGGCGCAACCGCTGCACCGGCGAGACCGGCACGCGGCTCGACTTCATCACGTTCCACGCGAAGGGCTCGTGGCTGCCCGGCGACGACACGGCCGCCAAGTCGGTGCCGAGCGTGGGCAGTCTGGTTCATCAGGTGGACCTCGCGCTGGATGTCATCGCCGAGGAGGGGTTCGGCGACCGCGAAGTCGTGATTTCGGAAGCCGATCCGGACGGCTGGGCGGCGGGCGGCATCGCCGACAATCCGAACATGCGGTTCCGCAACACCGAGTACTACGCGTCGTACGTGGCGGCGACGTACACGCGGCTGCACGAGCTGTGCGTACGTCGCAACGTTACGGTGCGACCGTTGGCATGGGCGTTCATGTTCCCGCAGGAGGAGTGTTTCGCCGGAACGCGTACGTTCGCGACGCAGGGCATCGACAAGCCGGTGATGAACGCGTTCCGCATGTTCTCACGGATGGGCGATCATGAAGTGGCGTTGCGCAGCGATCATGCGGTGGATCCCGCGGTCGACCGTCGGCTGATCGCGGACTTCGACGAGGCCGCACCGATGCGATACACCGGCGAAGGCGCACAGACGGTGGTGTCCGGCTTCGCGACGGCGGGGCGCGGGGCGGCGGCCGACGGCGTTCATGGCAACGGGGCCGACGGCTGTGCGAACCTGCAGGTGCTGTTGTACTCGCACTGCGACGATATCGACGTGCATGACAATCGTGATGTGGAGTTACGTATCGACGGACTGGATGCGGGACGGTATCGCGTGACGCAGTATCGGGTCGACGGCACGCATTCCAACGCGCATACAGTATGGCTTGCGGAGGGCAGTCCGAAGTATCCGACCGGCGCACAGTATGATGCGATCCATACGGCGGGCGAACTGGAGACGCTGGAACCAGAGCGGACGGTCGAGGTGACGGATGATGCCGATCATGCCGCAACGCTGCGGTTCGCGATGCCAACGCACGCCGTCGCACTGATCACGCTGACGCGGCTATAACCTCGACTGCAACTCTTAACGGACATACAGCCGATTGACGGGACCAAATCGACTGTATGTCCGTTGAACAGTCAGCCATGACATGATGATCGGCAATCCCAAACATCGCGATACGGCACCCCCTCTAACGGACATACAGCCGATTTAACCCCATCAATCGGCTGTATGTCCGTTAGGGGAAAGAGGCTGAAGCACGAGACCATCGTCGATAAGAAACATCACCCATCGAGGCAGTCCACCGCATCACATCACCATATAACCTTGACGGACATACAGCCGAAAACCACCCCGCAATCGGCTGTATGTCCGTTAAGGGGGCGGGATCGTCAGAGTCTCATTGAGGCACAACTCACACGCGCGAAGGCACAGTGCTCACGCGAAGGAGCAGCTCATGCGAAGACGCAACGGTTCACGCGGCTCTGACGGCAGGGCACGAGCGGAACGTCAGCCGCGACTCACGCGGCGCCGCAGCCGCAGGACTCGCGGCAGTGGAGCGCGAACGAGGCGGTCGTCTGCCGCGCGTCGCCATCGTACGAGCCGTCGATGCGGTCGACGAGCATGTCGACAGCCTGTTTCATCATGCCGTGCACGTCCAGTTCCACAGTGCTCAGCCGCGGCACGGTGAACTCACCCATGGTGATACCGTCCGAGCCGATCACCCGCACATCGTCGGGCACGCGCACGCCTCGATCCGCAAGGCCGCGGATCACGCCGAGCGCCAGCGTGTCGTTGCAGCACACCAGCCCGTCCGCGTCGAACCCACCGCGATCCACTAGCTCACGCCCGAGATCGACGCCGACGAAATACCGCCATTCCCCGCCGATCATCCGGTCGTCCACGGCATCCGCGACCATCAGCCCGGCCTCGTCCATCGCACGCAGGAATCCGCGCAGCCGCAGGCCGACCACCGGCGTTACCCCCGGAGCTGCCGCCTGCTCGCGCGACGCGCCCACCAGCATGATCCTGCGGCATCCGGTCTCGATCAGGTGACGCGTCGCCGCATAGGCCATCTCCTCGTGCGGGGTGAGGATGTTGTCGAAGATCCGGGTGCCTGAGTAGTCGTCGAGCATGACGATCGGCTGGTTCCGGTTGAGCTTGCGGATCGCGTTCGCCGTCATGCCGCACGGGTCGAGGATCATGCCGTCGCAGGACTGCCGGTTGATCTCGCCGACCGCGTCGCGCAACGTCTGCGGGTCCTGCTCGGTCTGCATGACGAGCGAATGATAGCCGCGGCCCGTGCAGACGTGCTTGACGTGCGTGACCATCTTCGCGTAGATCGTCGAGACATCGAGGCCGCGCACGACCAGTTCGATCATGCCGGTTTTGCCGTATCTGAGGCTACGCGCGGCCATATTGGCCGAATACCCGAGCTCGCGCGCGGCCGCTCGCACGCGCTCCTCGGTCCATTTCGACACGTGCTCGCCGCCGCGCAGCGTATAGGAGACGGTCGCGGGAGACACTCCGGCGCGCTCCGCCACATCCTTGAGCGTGACCATGATTGGCTCCTTTTCGCACGAGAATCCATAATGGGAGAACAATCGTCGACCGTGTTCGTAACGATACAAATCTATATCCTACACGTGCGCCCGCCTTCCCCAATCGGGAACGACGGGCGCACGAACACGACCAGACGATCGATGGGACGAGCCATCGCCCGGACAAGCCATCGACCGAACCGACCGCCGACCGCAGGCCAGCGACGCGTCTCAGCCGATGATCGTAACGTCGCCCACGTTGCCGAGCACGGTGATGTTGGCGTCCTCCAGCGTCGCGCACGGCCGTCCGTTCCGCCGCATGTTCACGATGCGAATGTCGCGCACCGGATGCCCGGCGTCGTAGCCGCCGATCAGCGACGGCTCCTCGTCGCCGGCCAACACACCGTCCGAGACCGTCACGTCCACGTCCTCGATACGCACATGTTCGATCAGCCGTCCGGGCGCGGGATTGTAGTCCTTGTTCCACTTGGTCTCGATGTCGAGCACGCGGCCGTGGGTGATGCGTTCGATGCGGATGCCGCGCCACGTGACGTCGCGCACGGTGTTCTTGTCACCCGCGTTGATGGCCATCACGCCCAGATAATTGGCCTGGTATTCGTTGTGTTCGAGCACGTCGATGTTCTCGAAGCGGATCGACTCGAGCACGTCGCCGTCGTGTTCGTGGTCGCCATGGGTGCCGATCATCATCGGATGCGCCACGTCGGCCCACAACGTGCAGTCGTGCGCGTACACGCCCCGCGAGCCGCCGCGGTACTGCCATCGAGAACCGTACACGGCGATGCAGTCGTCGGACGTGCGCAGGAAGCAGCCGTCGATCTCCACGTCCTCGCAGGCCATCATGTCGACGCCGTCCGACCAGCCTTCGCAGCTGAACGACTTGAGGTTGCGGATGGTGACGTTGCGCGACGAGCCGAGGAACACCGAGTAGTGCGGCGGGTTGATCAGTACCAGACCTTCGACCGTCACGTCATGGGAAAAGCCGATCGTCACACCGTTCGCGCCGGCGTACCGCTTGAAATCGTTGAGGTAGAGCACGCCGCGGCCGCGCACGGTCACGTCTTCGGCATGGTCGATGACGAGCGATCCCTCGACGACCGCGCCGCCCGCGAAGACGACGTCGGTGTGCGACGGGATGCGCCACGTGCCGTCGGCGATGTAATGGTAGCCGGGTTCGATGCGCACGGTCGCGCGCGGCTTGCCCGACGCGAGCACCGCCGCGATCCCCTGGTTCACCTCATACCAGCTCAGCGTGGACGGACGGTCGGGCGAGCCGTGCACGGTCACGTCGGCCGGTTCGGATGCCGGTTCCGGCTGCAGCGCCCCGGCGAAGACATGCAGGTTGTGGACGCGGTTGCGGTTGATCTCGACGCTCAGGTTGGCGGGATGATCAAGCATGAACACGAGCCGGTTGCGACCGACGATATGCGGTTCGACGCCGCGAGAGAGCGGGCGGATGTCGGCGCGGTACATCTCGTACCAGCCGTTGACCACGACTTCGACCTCGACGCGGCCGTTGAAGTCGAAGTAGCACATCGACGATTCGCGCGGGTCGTGCATGTCGACGCGCACGCGGTAGACCGGCACGGTCTGCCAGCCGGATTCGTCGGCGTCGTCGAACGATGCGGGATCATGCGAGATCGGGCGCACGCGCACCGTGTATTCGTCGCGCAGCACGGCCAACGCGGGTGCCGGGTACACGCGCACGCCGTTGCCAAGCTGTTCCGTGGTCATATCAAAAACCTTTCCCCATGGTCTCCCATAGCGTTCGCGGCGGGAGACCGTACATCACTTGAGGCTGCCGACGGTGACGCCGGACTTCCAGTACCGCTGCATCGCGATCATGAGGATCACGACCGGGATCATCGAGATGAACGCGCCGGTGATCACCAGCATCGTCAGGTCGTACTGCGAATCCGTGCCGCGGGCCAGCCACGACTGCAGGCCGAGCATGACGGTCCACTTGTGGTAGTCCTTCAGGAAGATCATCGGCCACATGAACGAGTTCCACGCGGCCACGAAGTGCAGCAGGAAGATCGTCGCGGCCGGGGTGACCATGAGCCTCCACGAGATCGACGTGAAGATGCGGTATTCGCCCGCGCCGTCGATGCGCGCGGCCTCCATGAGCTCGTCCGGCACCGCGCCCTCGGCATAGACCTTGGCGAGGTACGCGTCCATAGGAGTGAAGCATGCGGGCAGGATCATGACCCACCAGTTGTCATACAGACCGACCTTCTGGAACAGGATGAACGAGGGAACGGTCAGCAGCGTGCCGGGGATGATGAACGACGCCATGATCAGGCCCATGACGAGGCGCTTGCCCCAGAAGTTGTACTTCGCGAGGGCGTAGCCGGCGGCGACGGTGATGACCATTGCGCCGGCGGACGTGACGAACGAGAGCCAGACCGTGTTCCACAGCCAGGTCGAGTAGACGCCGTTCTGGTAGGTGAACAGGTCGTGCAGGTTCTGGAACAGGTTGAACTTGCCGGCGAACCACAGGCCGTTCGTGCGGTAGATCGTGCTTGTCGACTTGGTGACGGCCACGACGAGCCACCACAGCGGGGCGACCGCGTAGAACGCGAGCAGCACCAGCAGGCCGAGCACGAGCCACTTGGACGTGCCTTTGACCTGGTTCGCGGTCGATTCGCCGGACTGATCGGCCGCCTTGTCGCGGCGGCGCTTGTCCATCCAGTTGCCGATGGTTGCGGTGCTCATACCTTATTCACCTTTCCCTGCAGGGCGTACACGCCGATCGACGCGATGCACAGCACCAGCGCCAGCAGCAGCGACAGCGCGGTCGCGTAGTTGATGTTGCCCACCTGGAACGCCTGGTTGTAGATCATCATGGCCGGCGTGAAGTCCTTGGTGATGGTCTGCGGGCTGATCGAACGGAAGAAGTACGGCTGGTCGAACAGCTGGAGCGTGCCGATCACCGCGAACAGCGTGGTGAACGTGACCGAACTGACCATGTACGGCACCTTGATCGAGAACGCGATGCGCACCTCGGACGCGCCGTCCAGTCGCGCCGCCTCGATCACCTCGCCCGGGATGGACTGCAGCGAGCCGTACATGATGAGCATGTTGAATCCGAGTCCGGCCCATACGGCCATCTGGCCCATCGAGAACCAGACCATGTTCGAGTCGAAGAAGTTGATGCCCGTCCAGCGGAAGGGGCTGGTGGTCGGGCTGTACAGGTAGATCCAGATGATGGTCTGCACCACGCCTGGGGTCATGTACGGCAGAAGCAGCAGGATGCGGAACTTGCCGGCCGTCTTGGCCTTGACCGAGTCGATGAGCAGCGCCATGACCATCGACAGGAACTGGGTGACCGGCACCATGATGATGCCGTAGAGCGCCACACGGCCGAAGCCCACCCAGAACGTGGTGTCCTGCGCGGCCTTGATGAGGTTCGCGAGCCCCACGAACGTCTCCTTGGCCTCTCCCAGACCCAGACCGGACTTCTGCTTCGCGTAGACGACCACGCGGAACGACATCACGATCGGGATGATCACGAAGAACACGAAGCCACAGAAGAACGGAACGACGAACGACGCCCCCTTCGCGGCCTGAATGATACGCCACGGAACGTGGCTCGAACCACCCGACGTGCCGCCGGATGTCACTTTGCTGTCTGCCATGACAACCCTCCTACACTTTCTGTCTGTCCCATCCATGACAAACCGGTGGTGCCCGCCCTGCGGAGGAAGGCCGGCACCACCGGCTCATGGATTCACGAGATCACAGTCGGCTTGAGCCGCCGGTCGGAGACCGGAACGGGATCAGGCCTCCTTGACGTTGATGCCCTTGGACTTGAGGTCGCTCACGATGAACTTCTGCACGTTCGCGATCGCTTCCTTCAGCGTGATCTGCTTGGCGACGGCCTTGCCCCACTGATCCTGCAGCTCCGGGAACCATGCGTCGTAGTCCGGGCCGAGGTCGAAGCCGCCCATCACGTTCTGGGAGGCGTCGAGGATGATCTTCTTGGCCTCGTCGTCGTTGCTGTAGAAGTTGTCCGGGACGGATTCGTCGACGTACTTGTCCATGTCGAAGTTGGTCTTGTCGGTGTAGCCGGCCGGCACGCCGATGGACTTGGTCTCCGGGTCGCGGAAGGTGGCCTCGTAGCCTTCAGGCGTGCACTGCCACTTGACCCACTTCATGACGGCCTCTTGGTGCTCCTTGCTCGTGCCCTTCGGAATGAAGGCGACCTGGCTGAGGATGCCCGGGATCTTGGTCTCGCCCTCGCTGAACTGCGGGAACGGGATGGCCTCCCACTTGCCGGAGGTGTTCGGCATGTTGGTCTTGTAGCCGGTGCTCGACCAATAGGCCATGGTCAGCAGGCCGAGCTTGCCGGAATCGAAGTAGTTGTAGAGGGCGGGGCGATCCTGGTAGGTCTGGTTGGAGACCATGTCGCCGTCGATGAGCTGCTGGATGACGTCGATGGCCTTCTGAGTGCCCTCGTCCTGCAGATCCACGACCCAGCTGTCGCCCTTGGTGCTGAACCACTGGGCGCCGGCGGCTTCGGCCATCTGCATGAAGCCGGACGGATCCTCGCCGGCGAGGTTCATCACGGTGCCGCCGTCGGCCTTCATCTTTTCGCCGAGGGCGAGCACGTCGTCCCAGGTCTTCGGCGCGTCCACGCCGTACTTGGCGAGCACGTCGGTGTTCACGACGCCGAACGTGCCGGCAGCCACGCCCGGCAGGCCGTAGTACTTGCCGTCGAGCTCGACGTTCTTCTTGGCTCCGTCGGTGTAGTACGGCAGGATGGGCTTGATGGTGTCGGTGATGTCCTCGGCCCAGCCGTTGGCCACGTTGGTGGTCAGCGGGGCGAAGCCCTGCACGTAGTCGGGCAGCTTGCTCTTGGCCTCGAAGGCGTTGCGGAAGTTCTGCTGGATGGCGGTGTTGGACGCCTGCAGGACGAACTTGACCTTGACCTCGTTCTGGGACTTGTTGAAGGCGTCGACGCCGTTCTGTCCGTTCTTGTCCCAGCTCCAGACCTCGATCTCGACCGGGCCAGAGGACTTGGTGGCGGTGTCGCTGCCGGAGTCGCTGCTCGAACCGCAAGCGGCCATACCGGTCATGGTCGCCACGGCGACCACGCCGGCGGCGATCCTTTTGATCGACTTCATAGGCTTCATGGTGTGCCTTTCTGTATACGTCCGCCCACTTCGGCAGACGTCCTTTTCCTTACGTTGTGAATTTCATAACGCTATGAATTTCATAACGCTATGAATATAGCTCTTGACACGATTCAAGTCAACTCGACGACACGCCGATATTTACTGCACTAACAGTGATTACTCGATTCAAATAAGCACAAGGCTGCCCCGCATCACACATCGCACGCAATATGCAACATGCAACATGCAATCACACATCGCATGCAACAGCATCACACATCGCATCGCACACCGCACATACGCACGGCACGCATACAGCACCACCCTTCTCTTTGCCCATCCCCTCAACGGACATACAGCCGATCGACGGGCCCAAATCGGCCGTATGTCCGTTGATAGTCAGCCATGACATGATGATCGGCAATTCCGAACATCGCGATACAGCAATCCCCCCTCCCAACGGACAACCAGCCGATTTAACCCCATCAATCGGCTGTATGTCCGTTAGAGAAGAGACAGCATTCCCGCACGACACCGCCGAATCATCCGCCGCCACACCGCCCCCACTCCTCCTAACGGACATACAGCCGATTCGGGACCTGTTTTCGACTGTATGTCCGTCGAGAAAATGAGAATTCCGATCCAGGCAGGCAGCACATCATCCGCGGAATCAGGCCGACGGTCGATCACCCGCGGTCGCTCGCGACCGATCGCCAGCGATCGTCCTACCGCGACCGTCAGGCGAGCAGACGGCGGCGGGCCTCGTCCGGGTCGACATCGAGCGGCGGCCAGCTCAGGTTCATGCGTTCCAGAGCGTCGCGCAACAGCTCGCTGACGACGGCGCGCGAGTACCATCGCCGGTCGGCCGGCACGAGGTACCACGGTGCGGCCGGCGTGGACGTACGCTCGAACACCTCCTGCCATGCGGCCATGTAGTCGTCCCACCGGTCGCGGGCGTCAAGATCGGACATGTCGAACTTCCAGTGCTTCGATGGATCGTCCAGCCGGCCGAGGAAATGTCGCCGCTGCGCGTCACGGCTGGAGACGAGGAAGATCTTGATGATCGAGCAGCCGTCGGCGACGAGCTGCGACTCGAATTCGTTGACGAGGTCGTAGCGCGGGCACCACACCGATTCCGGATACGTGCCGTAGACGTGCGGCATGACGATGTCCTCGTAATGGGAACGGTCGAAGACCCCGATCCATCCCGGTTCGGGCAGTTCACGCCGCACGCGCCACAGGAAATCATGGGAGAGTTCCTCGTCGGTGGGCTTGCCGAAACCTTTGTACCGGATGCCCATCGGGTTGCCCTGCGTGAAGATGTGTCGGACGATGCCGCCCTTGCCCGACGCGTCCATGCCCTGCAGCACGACGAGCAGACGGCGCTTCGACCCACGCGAGCCGTTGGCGTACAGCAGGGTCTGGTATCGGGAGATCTCGTCGGCCGATACGGCGATGAACCGCTCACCGTCGGCCTTCGTGCCGTCGAATCCCGGCGTGGATGCGGGATCCGCATCGGCAAGGCCCACGCCCGGACGGAATACCAGATATTGGGTCGGGGGAAGGGACCACACGCCGCTGAGCAGATCGCTCGCCTTGGCGTTCAGCGCCAGACGCCGGTCGACGGGAGTCTGTGGCCCGATGGCGTCCATGCGATCCCGTGCCTCATCGAGCGGCCTGTTGATACGGCGCGACGCGTCTTCGGACGCATGGTCGACATGCCGTTCCTGATGCTTGCATTTGGTCATGGCCCGCCCCTTCTCTATTTATTGTTATATTATCGGCGGCCACCGCACATCAGGCGCAGGCCGCGGCAGCGGGTTCCTTGGCCGAAACGAACCGGCAGTGGCGATTGATCAGGTTGACGATCTGCCCGGTGATGACCGCGGCGACGACCGTGCCGAGGCCAAGACCCCTGATCCCGCCGAAGAACACGAACGACATGATGCCAGCGATGACGACCAGCGACACGTCGAAACAGACCTTGACCGTGCCGAAACGTACCTTGGTCACGATCGCAAAAGCGTTCACGACGCCCTCGCCGGGCACCATGATGAGCCCGGGTGCGACTTCCATGCAGATGCCCAGCGCCAGAATCGTGCAGCCGAGCAGCAATCCGACGCCCTGGCTCCACCACGCATTCGGCACGAACCACGTCAGCAGCCGCATGCTCACGTCGAGCGTGGCCGCGAACCAGAACGTGGCCGCCAGCTGCAGGTATTGGACGGGATGGAAGTCGCGGCGCAGCAGGGCGATCTCGATGAGAAGGAACACGACGTTGACCACGAAGGTCGTGATGCCGAAGCTGATCTGCGGGAAACGCAGCGTCGTCACCCACGCGATGCTCGAGATCGGCGAGGTGCCGAGATCGCTTTTCGTGATGAGCGCGATGCCGAACGATTCGACGGCAAGACCGGCCAGAAAGCAGATGATCCGTTTGACGATATATGGCATGTCCGTTCCTCTTCCATACGCATGAGTCCGCCGCCGATCATCGGCCATCACACAGGAGCCGTCAACGATTCCATCGGCGCGGGTATTGCAACCGACTGACACTATATCACAAACCGGAAAGCGCTTACCATAGATAAACGTAATTTTGTAAGTATCTCTCATCGATGTGATATCAATAACAGTAACCGCTTACCAAATAGCGGCATAAAACCGTCTACGACTGCCGCATCGATACCGCGCGCTCCGAATCACGCAGACAGGGACGGCCCTGCACCACCTCCACGCGCGACGGCGGCATGGCCACCCCCGCGCGGCGCGCACGGATCTGCTCATACAGCAGCCGGAACGCACGCTCCCCCATCTCATGGAAGTTCTGCGTATAGCTGGACAGCGCGGGCTGCCACAACGGCGCAAAGTTGCGATCGTCGAATCCGACGACGCTCACGTCGTCCGGCACCCGCCGACCGCCTTCACGCAAGCCCTTCATCACCGCGATCGCCGTCTCGTCGTTGCCGGCGAAGACCGCGGTCACATCGTCACGCATCGCCAGTTCACGGCCGACACGAACCGCCGCGTCCAGATCATCGTCCGGCACGACGATCGGCTTCGGAACCGCGATCCCCCGTTCCTCAAGCGCGTCACGCCATCCGTTCGTACGCGTGTTGTCGGTCGGCCCCTCGCGCCTGCCCACGTGGAACACGGTACGGTGGCCGAGATCAAGCAGATGCAACGTCATCCAACGGCCGCCGTCGCGCTCGGCGTTGACGACCTGATAGTCGCCGTCGCCGAAGCTGCCGCCGACCACGACCCACGGCAGATCGCCCGGCAGATGCGCGAGCGCCTCGATCCCGGCGCGATCGTACTCGTAGACGATGGCTCCCGCCGGACGAACGGACAGGCCCATGCGGATGCGGGATTCCAGCGAGTCCATGTCGGCTTCGTCGATCGAGACGATGTTGAGCAGGAACCGATGCCGGCGCGCGGCGGCCTCCGCGCCGTGGTTCGTGGCCGACGTGGAGAACGCGCTGGGATTGGCGGCGAACACCACCACCGTGTCCATCTCGCGGTTGGACAGGGCGCGGGCAACGACGCTCGGCTCGTAGCCGAGCTGCTTGATCGCCGCGGCGATGCGGTCGCGCTTGTCGGCGGAGACGTTAACGGTGCCGTTGAGATAGCGGGAGACGGTCGGCGCGGAAACGCCGGCGAGCGCGGCGACGTCCTTGATGACCGGCCTGGTGTGCCCCGTGGTCTTCGCCATGCGCAACGCCGTCCTTTCTGATCGTCCGCCGCAATACAGCATGTCCGAATACGGCATATCCATAGTGCCACGAGCCCTACGCAACTTCGGGAAACGCCGAGGAGGCCCCTTGCTCTTGCGAAGGTCATCATATCGCGCTATTCTGAAACCGGTTTCAGAAATGAAGCCGGAACAGTACATGATCGCGTATGCCGCACGACATACGCACTCACGAAAGGAATGACGATGTCTCTCAAGGATTCTATGATGCGCGGTCTGGCCATGTACGGCATGAGCGCGATGGCCAAGTCCGCTCCGGCCAGCAGCAAGGTGCTCGCCGATATCCTCAACGCCGCCGATAACGACACGATCGCTCGCTGAGCATCCTCAGCGAGATGACAATCGGACAACCTGCCATTGTCATCAACCGGCGGACCGGCATCACCGCACGATCGATATCACCACATGCGGCATTGCCAAACAATCACATAACCGAATAACTGAACATACCGGACAACGACGTCCACTCATACTTGCCGTCCCGTACCGCTCACGGACAGGGCGAACGCAGCGTAACGATCTTTCATTACAGAGAGTGGCGGTTTTCTCTCGTTGAGCGAGCCTCAAACGAGAGAAAACCGCCACTCCTCACATGCGACCGTCGGATCGGCCACCGGCACGATCGACCGTCGGCACGATCGACCGTCGGCACGATGCATGCAACATGTCTCGGCGCAACAAAACTTCCTGCTCCGCCGAGGCGCACCTACGCCATCAGCCGTCCGTCACCTGTCGGCTGTCGGCTGTCACCCGTCAGCCCAGCCCTATGCGCGAGCCGAAGAACGCATACCATGCGTCGTACAGGAACAGCGGTACCATCGCCAGCATGGCCGCCTCGATGCCAGCCGCATCCTGGATCATACCCAGAATGAACGGGATCACCGCACCGCCGACGATGCTCATCACCACGATCGATGAACCCGTCTTCGCCGCGGCGCCGCTCGTGCCGCGCAACGTGAGCGAGAAGATCGTCGGATATCCGATCGACACGAACAGGAACGACACCAGCAGCGCGATCACCGACAGACGACCCAGCCCGAGGAACACCACGACCATCAGTGCCGCGCCGGCCAGCATGTACCAGCCAAGGATCTTCGCCGGATCGAAGCGCGCCATAAGCGGCGTGGTGATGAACCGGCCGAGCGTGAACAGCAGCGCCATCACCGACAGCAGCGTCGTGGCGAGGCCGGTCGTGATGCCCGCGCCCCAATGCTTGAGCGCATAGGCCGAGAACATCGCCATGCCGCCGGTCTGGATGCCGAGGAACAGGAACTGTGCGATCACGCCGAGGGTGAAATACGGGCGACGCAGCAGATCGCGCAACGTGCCACCCGCGGCGGCCGGCTGATTACCGTCGTCGTCGCCGGGCGGGGTCGGCAGCTTGACCAGCACGAACACGAGCAGCACCACAGCCAGCACGATGCCCATCGTCAGGTAGATCGAGCGCGTGTCGCCGAGGAACTTCGTCTTCGCCGCGTCGAAGCCACCCTCCCCCGGCGCGACCGTGGTCGACAGGATCCCGCCGAGGATCAGCGGCCCGACGACGGTGCCGATGCCGTTGAAGCTCTGCGCGAGATTCAGACGGAACGATTCGCCCTTCTCGTCGCCGAGTTTGGTGATGTACGGGTTGCAGTTCGCCTCGAGCGAGGCCGCGCCCATCGCGATGACGAACATGGCGAGCAGGAACAGCGCGTAGCTGGTCAGACTCGTGGCCGGCGCCACGATGAACGAACCGGCGACGAGCAGGGCCAGTCCGCTGATGATGCCGCCCTTGTAGCCGAACCGGCGCGAGATCAGGCCGGCGGGGATCGCCATGACGAAATACGCACTGTAGTAGGCGACCTGCAGCAGCGACGACTGCGCGTTGCTGAGCCGCATGTAGTTGACGAACGGCGTGTTGAGCGCGTTCACGAGGTTCATGGTCAGCCCCCACACGAAGAACAGCGAGGTGACCAGCATGGTCGCGACAATCACGGCCGTCTTCGATGATGTGGATGCGGACGACGCGTTGCCGCCTCCGCTGTCGTGATTGGTGATGGTATTGCCGTTGCCCGTCATCTCGTCGCTCCCCGTTCGTCCATACCTTGTCACGCGACGTACGGTCGCCGAGGCCGGCGCCGTCGTCGGTCGAGTCCGACCATTGTAGCGGACGCCCGGAACCACGCGCGACACGACGTCGTTTCCCATATCTCTCAACGGACAACCAGCCGATTCAGGGGGTGGAATCGGCTGCATGTCCGTTGGAGGGAAACCCTAAACACTGAACCGCATCGCACCCACCGCATCACCGTACGGTTGCGTAGCAGTCGCAAGCAATACCGTACAGTAGGATCGGCTCAGCGTACGTTTTTGCAGACGATTCCGCAATACCGTACATATACGATGCCCTACTGTACGGTTCTGCAGCGGCCGCAAGCAATACCGTACGCTACGGTCGACTCAGCGTACGTTTCTGCAGCAGCCGTCGGCACTACCGTACACAACGACGACTGCCCATCACCGACAATCCGCTACCGCCGCAACGGCGAACCGTCAACCGTGACATCGGGTTCAGCGCATACCTCGCAACCGTCGAGCAGCACGGCGGGGCGTTCGTCGGGATGGATTGAACGCAGCCGGATGCGGTTCAGGTCGAGGCCATGCACGTTGCGCAGGTCCATGAACGCGGTGCGCGACCAGTCGGGCCAGTAGTTCTCGCTCGAACGCACGTCCGGTTCGGCGAGCTTGTCAACCAGCCGCGGATACTCCCCCAGCGGCGGGATGTCGGACAGTTTCACTCCCCCGATGAACGTGTAGCGCAGTCCGTCGAGCGTCACGTCCTCGATCGGGTGGCCGTCGGCCGCATCGAAGCGGATGCCGGCGAACTTTGGCTCGCCCATCACGTCGTCGGTGAAGCGGCGGTGCACGTTCGCCATCTCCCCGTCGTCGGTCGCGGTCACGTTGCTGATCGAGATGCGCGCCATCGTGCCGATTTCGGGCATGTGGTCGAGTTCGACCGACGTGCCGTAGTCGTCGAGTTCGAAGCGGTTGTTGAGCACGGCGAAGATCGGCCGGGTCACGTCGCGCATGACGATGTTGCTGATCGAGATGTCGCTGATCGAGCCGCCTTCGGTGCATTCGAGCTTGATGCCTTCGCGCCACACGCGGTTGAGCGTGCAGTTCGAGATGCTCACGTTGTAGATGTCGCCGATGGATTTCAGGCCGATGCGGATGCCCGCGCACACGCCGGAGAACTCGCAGTTCGTGACGTGCACGTCGTGCACCGGGTAATCCTTGCTGCTGGACTGCAGGCAGAAGTTGTCGTCGGTGCCGCGCACATAGCAGTCGGAGATGAACACGTGCGCGCTGCCGTCGAAGTCGAGGCCGTCGCCGTTGTAGCGCTTGTCGTTCTTGATGTCGAGGCCGCGAACCCAGATGTATTCGCTGTCGAGGAACGCGGTCGTCCACGCGGCGGACTCGTAGAGGCGCAGATTTTCGACGTGCACGTTATGGCAGCGCAGCATGCGGATCATCATCGGCCGGTAGATCGACCCCTCGTTCGGAAACGCGGACGCATTGCCGTCGATCGTGCCGCGGCCGACGAGCGCGAAGTCGTGCTGGTCTTCGGCGTAGATGAAGCACCGGTCGAGTTCCGGCTCGTTGCGGTAGCGGTTGTGGTGCACGTCCGGCGCGTAGTCGGCGATGTTCGGGCTCGCGAGCAGCGTCGCGGACTCGCCGACCTCCAGCGTGACGTTCGACTTGAGCTTGATCGTGCCGGCGAGGAACGCGCCGCCGGCGAGCACAACGCGGCCGCCGCCGTCCGCCGTGGCCGCATCGATCGCGGACTGGATCGCCGGAGCGTCGTTGGTCACGCCGTCCGCGACGGCGCCGAAGTCACGCACGTTATAGATGTGGGTGGTATTGATCGTCATTGTCCAATCCTTTGCAATGTGCCGTTACCTACCGAACGATCGGATCATCGTAGCGTCTATGACCACACCGCATCGGTAAACGCTTTCCATTATATACCCCGACACCACTAGCACAAGATAGACCCGATCTCGCAACCGGTGTCGCCCATGGGCCGCAAATGGAACTACGATTGCACTTCACGGCCACGAATCGAGGAAAAGCGCTCGCGCCACACAAGTAAAAGACCTTGCCCGCAACGACCCCATCAATCCACACGCGAATTCACGACGACACGCCGAACGGAAAGCGTTTGCAAGTGAATTTCCCCAACGTTATACTCATGAAACTAGTTACACCACGATGGTATAACGCCGCTCCGGCATCAGGGCGAGGTCAGCCCCGACGCCAGCGGCAACGAAGCGCATCCGGCAAAGGAGCATTATGAGCATGAGCATTTCCGCCGAAGACCCCGCGGTCTTCGCGCCCAAGGACACCGGCAGGTTCCCCTGGCGCGCGTCCATCGGCCAGTTTTTCGGCACCATCGGCTGGTACGCGCCATTCTTCGGCATCAGCGCGATCCTACTTCCCGCCAAGATCGAGATGATCGACCCGGCGCAGAAGGTGAGCCTGGTCGCCAGCGCCACGACGGTCACCATGGTCATCGCGATCTTCGCCGGCGTCATCTTCGGCGCGCTGTCCGACATGACCCGATCCCGCTTCGGCGCGCGCACCCCGTGGGTCATCGGCGGCGGCATCGCGGCTACGATCTGCCTGATCGTCTTCGCGCTGTCGAACGACACCGTCATCGCGATGGGCGCATGGTTCATCTACGTGGCCTGGTACAACGCGATCATGGCCGCCGGCATGGCGTGGATGCCTGACCTGATCCCCGTCAAGTACCGCGGCTCAGCGTCCGCCATGTTCGGTGTCGCCACCGAGATCGGCCTCAACGGCGCACAGTCGCTCGCCTCGTTGTTCATCACCAATGTGCCGCGCGGCGTGTTCGCGCTGCTCATTCTGGCCGACGTCTGCCTGATCGCCGCCGTGGTCATCTGCAAGGAGCCGTCCAACAAGGACGTGCCGCGCGAGAAGTTCACGCTCTCCGGCTTCCGTAAGTTCATGCCGCCGCGCCACGCCGGCCGCGACTACTGGTTCGCCGCGTTCGCCCGCATGATGTACATGATGCCCGGCGGCATCGGCACCTACCGTCTGTACACGCTGACCGACTACATGCACGTTTCCAAGGCCGCGGCCGCCGGCTGGATGAGCCTCATGGCGCTGCTGAGCCTGATTCTCGCGCTCGTCGCCGCCGCCATCTCCGGCCCGATCGCCGACAAGTTCCATACCATCAAAATCCCGTGCGTCATCGCCGTGTTCCTCGTCGGTCTGCCCTGCTGGCTGCCGTTCTTCATCCCGACGCCGCTCATGTACACGATCTATGTCATGCTTTCCGGCCTCGGCGGCGGCATCTTCGTCGCCCTCGACCAGGCGCTGATGACCTCCGTGCTGCCGAACCAGAAGGAGGCCGCGAAGGACCTCGCGTTCCTCAACGTTGCCGGCACGATCGGCCAGATGCTCGCCCCGATCATAGCGGCCGTGGTCATCGGCTGGTTCGGGTACCAGGGTCTGTTCCCGATGGGCTTCATCATCCTCTCGCTCGCCGCTATCTCCATCTTCGGCGTCAAGCGTGTGAAGTAAGTAAGACATACGTCCTAATACACGCCCGTTCGCGATACGACAACGCGACGCAAAAGGCGAGGCTGCGGATCTCCTCCGCAACCTCGCCTTTTGTCATTCCCCACCGTCACGCACGGACCGGCGCGGTGGACCGTCGAACGACCAGCCCGGCGGGAATGGTCACGTCATCGCCGCCGTCAAGTCCCATGCGCACGGCGGCGACACCCATGTCGGCGAACGGCACATGCACGGTGGTCAGGGGCACGATCAGATCACCGGCGAACGGCATGTCGTCGAAGCCGACCACGGACACATCACGCGGCACGTCCACACCGGCCGACCGCAACGCGACGATCGCATCCAACGCGGCCACGTCGGTGACGCCGACCACCGCGGTGAACCGCCTTCCCGAACGCCATCGGCCCGCAACGGCCGCCTGATCCGCCGTACGATCCGCCGCGAACGGCAGATCACCGGCCGGATCGTGCGCGATGCCGGCCTCGTCCAACGCACGCAGGAAACCCCGGTACCGCTGCGTGAACACCGCGGACCCCTCGCGCACCCCCACAAACAGCATGTCGCGATGGCCGAGCGATATCAGATACCGGGTCGCCGCATACGTGCCGGTCTCGTTCGCGTAGTCGACCACGCCGATGCGCGGATCCAACCCGAGCCGCGGGCGCGCCATGGCGACCAGCGACGTGCCCATCGACGCGAACCGGTCGACGTATTCGTTGAGATCCGTGTCCCGGATTGCGCCGGGATCATCATCGGCGACGATCACGGCCACGCGCGGACGCTGCGCGAGCAGGTCGGTGAGCACGGCATGCGCGTCGACCTGCGTTCCACCCGTGGCGATCAGCCGGAACGTCTTGCCTCGCCGTATCGTCTCGTCGGCCAGAGCCGCGGCCATGTCGGCGTACGCGCCGCCGGTGATCTCGCGCATGACGAGCGCGACCGAATTCGGCGGGGTGGTCAAGGCGCGGGCATGCGCGTTCGGCACGTAGCCGAACGTTTCGACGGCCCGTTCGACCTTCGCGCGTGTGACATCGGACACCTTGGCGTTGCCGCGCATCACCCGCGACACGGTGGCGATGG
This sequence comes from Bifidobacterium ramosum, assembly GCF_009299505.1. Taxonomy (GTDB): domain Bacteria; phylum Actinomycetota; class Actinomycetes; order Actinomycetales; family Bifidobacteriaceae; genus Bifidobacterium; species Bifidobacterium ramosum. The sequence continues at coordinate 52,313 of NZ_WBSM01000012.1, forward strand.
ACACGCCGGCCGTCGCCGCGATGTCGCGGATGTTCACATCCGCCGTTTTCGCAGGCCCTTTGCGGGCGTGTGACACCGAGACCGGCCGTAGACCGTCGGATCCGGCCGGTATCGTCTCGCCGCGGCCGACGTTCCCCGTCTCATCACGTCCATTGGTTCCCACTGCAACCGCTCCACATCCCATGCCGGTCGATTATCGGGCATGTCACCGTTGCCATCATAACGTGCATCGTTCGAAACGACCGTAACTCGACACTATCGGCATGCTCTCATTGACTTACGGTCGTTTCGGAGCCACGCGACGACCGTAACTCAATGACAGACGCACGTTCCTGTTGAGTTACGGTCGTTGTGACGCCGCGAAACGACCGTAAGTCAACAGTAGGATCGTGATGTTGTCGAGTTACGGCCGTCTGCGACGCGACGACCGGAGCAGACACCCGGCACGCGTACGATCGACTCGATTCAGTACGATTCGACTCTATTCGGCATGACACGCACGCATATGACGCGCATGACGCATCATCAAACCGCACTCCATCGCACTACCGCACCGTCCGCACTACCGCACCGTCCGCACTACCGCACCGTCCGCACTACCGCACCGTCCGCACTACTACTGCACCGCACCAGCGCCACCACATTACCCCGGCAGCCGCACCACACCCGCGTCACCCGTACAACAGCTTCACGCCCGATTTCGGCACGCCGGCCTCCTCCAGCTTCCGATACAGCGGATGCCGCCGCCGCACCTCGTCATGATCGGTCCGCAGCACCGCCGTCACACCGGCACGCCGCAGCATCTCCTCGCGGGCGCGTTCGTCCAGCACCACCTGACGGATGTCGCGCCCCTTGGCCATCGCCGGGTCGACGTACTTGCGCATGCCGTCGTATTCCAACACGACGATGCCGCCGCCCGGCAGCCGCCATAGGAAATCCACGCGACTGCACGACGCATCATCCTCCGGATCGACGAACTCCCGCTGCAACTCCGGCGCGACGAATCCCCCTTCGATCACCACTGCCCGGCACCACGACTCTCCGCCGTTTTCACTCGCGGGATCCGCGTAATGCAACGCCCGCATCACCGGCCCGCAATCCACGCGCATCCGATCGCAGATGGCGAGCACGTCCTCCGTGCGGACCAAGCCGCGCCGCAACGCCGAATCAAACATCGGCAGCGCATCCGCGAATTCGTAGCGCAGTCCGCAATCGACCAGCGTCCGGGCCGGCGAAGTGATGCGCACGCTCCCGATCGTCTCCGGTTCCGTATCGTCGTCGACGCAGGCCAGATGCGCGCCGACGGTGCCGTCGCCGCGTTGCCGGTACCTGACCTCACGGACCTCGGGATCGCGCATGTACACACGATGCAGTTTCCGGTAGGACGGTAGTTTCTCGGAACCGTTCGAGGCGATGAATACCGGATCGCCGGCGTGCAGATGCCAGCCGTGTTCGAGATGCAGGATGGTCGCGGCGCTCAGTCCGGCGAAAATCCGGTGCGGAAACTGTTCGGCCAGCGTACGGATGACGTGGCGGGAGCGCTCCGCGATGTCGATCGTGGACCAGTAGTCCGCTCGTGCGTAGACGTTGCGGTGCGGCCGCACCAGTTCGCCGTGGCGGAGCCTGACGTATACGGCCTTGCGCGCCGCGTTGCTCTCGGGGAAGAAGCAGCGCCGATGCCGCTCCGCCTGCGATGACAGTCGTTCGATGTCCTTATGCGTGTTCATACGTCGATCATGACGGACCGTGGATCGCCGGCGCAAGCGCCAACGGGGTATGTGGTCGAACGGTACGATTCACGGCGTGTCGCGCGATATGCCGCGTGGCAATGTGGATAACTTTCGGTTCCGGCGCCGGTTGACGATGTGACGACGCGTCGGCACGCCGCATCCGTCACCGCCACGCATGCGAACAAGCGTCGGCGCGACGGCTGCCGCCGGCAAGGCGAGACGCGACAGGACGGTACGAGGCCGTAACTCAACAGTATCGACGCATGCTCGTTGAGTTACGGTCGTTTCGGCGCTCTCAAACGACCGTAACTCAACGATATCGACGTCCTACTGTTGAGTTACGGCCTCCATGGCACCGTCAGACGACCGTAACTCAACAGTAGGATCGCGAAGTTGCCGGGTTACGGTCTCGGCTCCCGCGGCAACGACGACGGTCGATCAGAACGATCAGAACGATCAGAACGATCAGAACGATCAGAACGATCAGGACAGACGAACTCCGGCGGACGATCATGACCAGCAGACGATCATGACGGACGTCGCCGAGCGCACGATCAGGACAGGCGGGTACTGGCGGACGTCGTTGGGACGAGCCGTAGTTCGGCTCCGACGTTCTCGTATAGACCGCGGCTGATGGCCCAGCTGACGACCTCGTCCGCGAAGCGCACCGGATCCTCGAGGAACAGGAAGTGGCCATGCCCGCCCGACCAGATCGCCACGTCCTCGGTGCCGGACGCGCGTTCGAAGTCGGCGCGCGCGGGGGTCGTGTAGATGCCGAACGTGGGCTTGGTACGCCGCTTCATCATCGCGATCGCCGGGTCCCAGTTGCCGAACGATTCCGGATCCATGTATTCGGACTGGTAGTAGTCGGCGAGCGCACGCGGATCGGCGCGGCGGATGTCGGCGACGATGGCCTCGCGCACACGCTGTGAAGTATATGCGGAGAACGCGCCTTGGATGAATGATTCGATGGTGCCGTAGGCGTCGGCGCGTAGGGCCTCGAGCATGGCCGGCTGCCCGTCGATCTCAGCCTGACGTGCGCCGAGCGCCGGATCGATCACAACCTCGCCGGCGACCAGCTCGGGATGATGCACATGCACGTGGAGCGTGAACTGGCCGCCCATGGAATGACCGATGAGCAGCACCCGCTCCCCGGAGGGCACGTTGCGGCGGATGAAGTCGGCCAGATCCTCGCCGGCCGCCGGAATCGTGAAGGGGGACTGCGCGCCGGCCGGATTGTCGTCGCGACGCGTGCCGTGACCGGGCAGCTCGTACGGCAGCACCGTCCAGTCGTCGGGCCATCGCACAAAGTCCCATACACGGGAGGATCCCGCCCATCCGTGAACCGGAACCGCGTATACATGCCATGCGCTCATGACGATTGCCTGCCTTTCGGAAACATTCGACCGGATCTGTCTCGACATCGATGCGCTCCGGCCGACCTTTATATACCCCAATATAACGGAAAGCGCTTTCCATATCAACTCGCCACCCATGTGCGCCGAATCTCCCAGCACTATCGGATGACAGAACGTCTGCCGATACACGACCCGATACCATATTCACGCTCGGCCCTCGGAACTACCCATCGTTGGAATCCGTCTCCGTTATTCATCCCCGAGCATGAGCGCGATCATGCGACCGGTCGACTACAGTGGCTCGGTAACGGAAGTACGCGCAATCCGCTCGACCGAACGTCGGATAACGCATGCGGAGCGCAAACCGTGACGAGAGATACGACAGAGAAGAGAATCATCATGGGATACATCGCCTATTTCAGCCGGCCGTTCATGCTGGCGGTCGCCTTGTGGCCGTTCGTGTCGGCCGTGCTGACGGTGCCGGTGCTGGCGCTGCTGTACCACCGCTACAACCGCATCCGCTTCTCGCAGACGCTCGTCGCGTACGGCACGGTGCTATACGCGATCGGCCTGCTGTGCTTCACGCTCTACCCGATGCCCGAGGACCCGGCCGCCTACTGCGCCGCGCATCATCTCGCCCCGCAGCTCAACCCGTTGCAGTTCATCGGCGACATCCGCACCGACGGCTTGGCGGCGGTCATGCAGCTCGCCCTGAACGTCGTGTTCTTCCTGCCGCTCGGCTTCATCATGGGTCGCGTGTTCCGCTGGCCCCTCGCCGCGGCCCTGCCGGTCGGCTTCGCGACGAGCCTGATGATCGAGACGCTGCAGCTGACCGGTTTTCTCGGCTTCTACCCGTGCTCGTACCGGCTGTTCGACGTGGACGATCTCATCACGAACACGCTGGGCGCCCTGCTTGGTTTCGCTGCCGCGCGACTGTTCGACCGGCTCGTGCCGCCGCGCGCGAACGACCTGACAACGGTGACGCGGCCGGGATTCCTGCGCCGCTGCATCACGTACGCGATCGATCTGACGGTCATCACGGCCGTGGCGATGCCGACGACCATGCTCGTCACGGTGCTGTACGACATGCTCGTGGTGCGCGACATCGCGGTATGGCAGTCGATCCCGGTCGTCGGCCACATGTTCGGCAACGACGTCACGTTCTCCGACGTGGTGACGCTGATCGCATTGATTGTCTTCGAACTGCTGGTGCCGTGGATGCGCGGCGGGCGTACGCTCGGCGGCGGGTTCACGCACATGACCTGCGAGACGCGGGTGCGCTCCGGCTGGCGGCGCGTGCTGTTCTACGCGGCACGCACGGCGGTGTTCGTGATCGTGATCTTCATGCGTCTGATTCCGCAGGCCGGACTGTTCACGTTCGCACTGCTCATCTTCTACTGGGTGAAGAAGCAGATGCCGTACGACCTGCTGCCAGCGGATCCCGAGGCGGTTACGCAACCGGCCGCGTGACCGCGGACCTCCGGTTCGCCGCATGTCATGCGGCCCGGAACCGACGGGAAGACCGTAACTCAATGACACAATGACGTTCTTGTTGAGTTACGGCCGTTTCAGCGGTAGGAAACGACCGTAACTCAACAGGATCGACGCGTTGTCATTGAGTTACGGTCGTTTCGGAGACGGAAAAAGGCCGTAACTCAATGACAGACTCGTCGTTGTGTTGAGTTACGGCCTGACGGACCGACGGATGACGGCCGATCCGTCGCGCTATGTGCCGAACCGGCCACGTCGGTCGGCTATACGGCTGATCCGCTGCGTCGCGCACCGGATCAGCGGATACCGGATCACAGCTGGGATTCGGCGGGGAGCGCTTCGATCGCGCGCCGGGCGGCGACGAGCGCCTCCTCGAGCGGCTCGACCTGCGGATACCAGCGGCGCTCCCACTCAAGCGACAGCGGACCGGTGTAGCCGCCATCCTTCAGGAGCTTGCAGCATTCGGCCAGCGGCACGCGGCCGGTGCCCTGCAGCACCGGGGTCTGATCGCCCGGAAACGCGCAGTCCTTGATCTGCACAAGACCGCGGCCGTTCACCAGATACGGCTTCAGATACTCGAACGTGGTGGCCGGCGCCTCGCCGACGCGCCACGGGTGGGCGAGATCCCAGATGGAGCCGGCCTGGTTGCCCGGCGCGATCTTATCGAGATAATAGTGGATGATCGCGTTGCGTTCGCCGTTGGTGTGGCTGTCGTGCGTTTCGATGAGCGGCTGCACGCCGAGCTTGTCGGCGGTCGGCAGGGCGCGGGCGATGATCTCGGCGCCTCGCTTGGACACGCCGGCGAGGTTCATGCCCTTGGGCAGCACCATGCCGGGGAGCCTGTCCGGGTCCCACGAAGGCTCGAGCGGCGCGGTCGGGAAGACACGGACATATCGAGCACCGAGCACGGAGGCCATGTGCAGGCAGTGTTCGAGGCTCGCGACCAGTTCGTCGTCCTCGCGGTCGGTGTTGCACACCTGCACGCGCGAATCGACGCCGAAGATGGTCACGCCGGCCTTTTCGGCGAGTTCGTCGCGCATGGCCTTGAGCTCATCGTCGGTCGAGGCCATCGTGAACTTCATCTCGTCGCCGACGGCGACCTCGATCTGCTTGACGCCGGTGTTCTTGAACGTGCGAGCGAGTTCGTCCATCGTGTCATACGGTGCGCCGAGGGTCGACGCGGCCAGTTCCCATGTCATGATTCATGTTCCTTTCGGTATTGTTCCTGATGGTTTCAGTGTTGTTCCCGGTAGTCGAAGTACTGGAAGTCGGCGTGCGACTGTTTGGCGTCCATGTCCTGCGCGCAGATGCCGACCATGCCGCCGGTGAATGCGCAGCCCTTGATGGTGCGTTCCACGTAGTCGTCGCTGATGTGGTCGGCCGGCTGGTCGCCGCCGATCGCATGCCACGAGGCGTTGTCGGCATGCATGTTCGGCCCCTGTGCGAAGCGGAAGCGCGCCAAGGCACGTCGCACTTCCACGCGGATGCGCACCGGCCCGTCCTCGAGGGCGATCGCCTCGGAGCCATACGTCAGCTCCTCGTGGTCGCAGCGCAGCACCTGGATGATGCGCCGATCGGTACCTTCCGAATCGAACGACACATATGCGTAGATCCAGTTCTGCGTGTCGTAGTACAGGATCAGCCCGGCCATCTGCTGGTAGTTGGTCGGATTGAAATCGAGCACGGTCTCGACGTCGAAGTCGTACGCCTCCCAGCGCCGCGCGAACAGCACCTGATGATGCTGCGAGCGCAGCGACTGGTCGCCATACAGACGCAGCCAGCCGGGGCGGGCGGTGAGCGAGTAGTCCTTCTCGGCCGTGAGCGCACCGCGCAGGGTCTTCAGGCTCGGCGGAATGGCCGGGTCGGTTACGGATGTGAGCGGCACGCACGTCTGCGAGGAGCCGGTGACGCCGCTCCCCTCAGTCCGCTGCGCGGACAGCTCCCCTCCGAGAGGGGAGCCGGAATTCGTGTTCTCGATCTCAGCCGCGTCCGCCTCGAACTCGACACGCTCGGAGTGGTCGTTCCGCTGCACGACGCCCTGCGCGACGGCCGGCGCGGGCACGACCAGGTCCGGACTGATCGTGTCGTTGATCAGCCGCGGCCAGCCGTCCTCGGTCCAGTAGATCTTCTGGATCGCGGTTTCGCGACCGAGCGTGCAGTTGCCACGTTCGGTCAGGGGACGACCGCAGATCTGCGTGACGTACCATTCGTCGCCGATCTGCAGGAAGCAGCAGTGGCCGGACTTCTGCAACGGGTTGGTCGGCTCGTCGCGCGTGGTCATCAGTGGCGTATACGGCGAATCCTCAAACGGGCCTTCCAAAGACCGCGCGCGGGCCACGGTGGCGGCGTGCATGTAGCCGGTGCCGCCGGCCGCGCACAGCAGGTAGTACCAGCCGTTGCGCTTCAAAATCTGCGGACCTTCGCACACACCGAGCTTGGTGCCTTTGTAGAAGTGCTTGCGTTCGCCGACGAGCCGCATCGTTTCGGGGTCGAATTCCTGGATGACGGTGCCGGCGAACATCTGATGGCCCGGACGGTAGTCGTAGAGCATGTTGAGGAACCATTTGCGGCCGTCGTCGTCGTGGAAGATGGCCGGGTCGAAGCCGGAGGCGGTCACAAACGACGGTTCGCTCCACGGGCCGGTGATGCTCGGCGCGGTGATGACGTAGTTGAGCGTGTCCTTGAACGGCGCGTATGTTTTCACGTCGGTGTAGACGAGCCAGAACTTGCCGTCGGCGTAGCTCAGGTGCGGCGCCCACAGGGAGCCGGAATCGTAGTTGCCGTGCAGATCGACCTGCGATTCGCGGTTGACGGGTGCGGCGATCCACTCCCAGTTGACGAGGTCGCGCGAATGGTAGATGTCGATGCCCGGCCACCATTCGAACGTGCTCGTGGCGATGTAGTAGTCGTCGCCGACGCGCAGCGCGCTCGAGTCGGGGTGGAAGCCCGGCAGGATCGGGTTGGTGATCATCGTGGTCATTGGTGTCAGCTCCTTTGCGTTATGTCGTGTTCAGCGGTATGGCCGTTCAGCAGTACGGCGACGCCGTCGAAGTCGGTGAGACCGGAGACGGTGAGCATGCCGTCGTCCAGCGTGACGGTGACGCCGTCGCGGTGGAACGTGCGGACGATGCGTGCGGCGGTCTCGGTCGTCACGTCGCCGTCGACCGGCACGGTGATCGTTGCGGGCGCGTCGTGGAACGTGTGCAGGACGACGAGCGTGCGTCCGTCGGCCGTGGTGCCGGTTTCGCCGTCGCGTACGACGGCCTGCCAGCCGGTCGGATGGTCGTAGCTGCCGATCCGCGGCCCGTACCAGTGCGAGTCGCCGCGGTCGATGACCGGTGCGGCCGCATGGTAGAACGCGACGCCGTCATGGATGATCTCGTTCTTGCGGCCGGCGAATGCGGTCGCGTCGCCGCTGAAGCACAGTCGGCCGAGCAGTCCGGAGCAGATCTGATAGTACAGTTTGTCGTCCGGTTCCTCGTCGCGTACTACGGCCCAGATCTGCGATTGACGCGGCAGGATCATGCGGTGCATGTTCGCGGCGACGACGGGGATGTAGTCGCATTCGTGCGCGTCGGAGAAGCTGGCCATCGCGCCGATCGTCATGAAGCTCTGCACGAGACGGTGGCCGCCGGACGCGCAGATCTCGATCATGAGGTTCGGTAGTTCCTCGCGGATGCGGCGGAAGAACGCCTGCGACGCCTGGATCTGGTCGTACAGTCCCTCCCCCAGCGACGCGTGAGGATCACCCGGCGTTTCGCAGCCGATGCCGATCGTGTCGTTGTAGTCGACCTTCATGTAGTCGAAGCCGTTGCCGCGCAGGAAATCGATGACCTTGTGCGCCAAGTACTCGCGCACTTCGGGATTGCGCATATCCCACCAGCGGCGGTTGCCGGAGGTGATCGGCAGGCCGTCGCGCTTCAGGAGCCACTCGGCCTTGTTGAAGCAGTCGGGTTCCTCACGGCCGACGACCTCGAACTCGAACCAGATGCCGGCCTTGAGCCCGGCTTCGTGGATGCGGTCGACCACCGGTTTCATGCCGTGCGGGAACGCGGTCCGGCTGACCTCCCACTTGCCGAACTTGCTGGCTGACTCGAACGCCTGGTCGTCGAACCATCCGGCGTCGATCACGAAGTATTCCACGCCGAGTGCCTTGACCGCGTCGAGCTGTTCGGTGACGCTCCGCTCGCTCGGGCATCCCCAGGTCGAGCAGAATTCGTTGAAGATCACCGGCAGCCGGTCCTCGCACGCCGGCACGTGCAGGTCCTTGCGCACGTTGCCGGCCACGGCCTGCGCGGCTTCGTCCACGCCGCCGACGACGGCCGTCACGACCGCGTACGGCGCGTCGAACCGTTCGCCGGGGCGCACGACGTGCGTCCACTGGCCGAACTCACGGTCGGCGATGCCTCCGGACAGGCTGAGCCCATTGTCGCGGCGGTACGCTTCGATCTGCCAGCTGGACGCGTGCGTGGTCGCCGCCGCCCACGTCACGCCGGCACGCCGATCGGTCACGCCGACGAACGGCGCCCATTCGCGTACCGGGAAGCTGCCGATCGAGCCGAAGCGCACGGAATTCGCGCTGTACCGCTGCCAGCTCGGTTCGAGTTCGAGGTCTTCGACCGGCTGGGAGAGCACGCGGCCTTCGGCGCTCCACGTGCTGCGCAGCCGGTGGAGCATGAGGTTTTCCGGGTCAAGGCCGGTCTGGTATGGCGAAACGGAGCCGAGCGTGAAACTGGAGAGCATCTCGAACGTGATCGGCTGCGCGGAGTCATTGACGACGGCCGTGCGGATTTCGGCGGCGCGGCTGACCTTGGTCATGGTGAGCGTGTGCTCGTAGTGCCAACCGCGGTCGTCGGCGATGCGCGTCGTGACGGTGACGGTGCCGGTCGTCTCGTCACGACGTACGGTCGGCTCGCCGTAGGTCATGTGCTTGGTGACGGTGGTGGCGTTGCGCATGGTGCGGCCTTGGCTGAAGCCGAACGGATAGTCGTCGCCGATGATCTTGGCCTGAACGAGCGGTTCGGCGGCGCAGTCGTCGCGCATGATGTCCGCGACCTTGCCGGCCGGCGACAGGACGAGTTCGATGACGCCGGTCTCGTCGCGGCGGTATATGGCGGCGAGGTCGCCGCAGGTGACGGTTTCGAGGATGGTTCGCATGATTGATTCGATGTCCTTGTATCCGAGATTCGCGGACCGGGAACGGCGTTACCTTGTGAGCTTGAGCAGCCGCGTGATCTGCCCGGCGGTGCGTGCGACGTTCGCTGCGGCGTCATGCAGGAGCGTGTCGAGATCAGCCGCGCCGGGCGCGATGCCGAAGACCGCGTCGATGCCGATCGCGTGGAGCTCCTCGATGCCGTCGCCGATGTGGCCGGCGACGGCGATGACCGGCTTGCCGTACCGCTTGGCGGTTTTGGCCACGCCGGCCGGGGTCTTGCCGAACTTGGTCTGGAAGTCGATCGAGCCTTCGCCGGTGAATACGACGTCGGCCCACTGCACGGCCTCGTCGAGTCCCGCCCGGTCGATCACCAGGTCGACGCCCGGCTTGAACTCGGCGTGCAGGAACGTCAGCAGCGCCGCGCCGATGCCGCCGGCAGCGCCACCACCCGGCAGCGCGGCGACGTCCATGCCTAGCTGACGGCCGGCGACCTCGGCGAAGCGGGTCAACGCGTGGTCGAGCAGTGCGACGTCGTCCGCGGACGCGCCTTTCTGCGGTCCGAACACGGCGCTGGCGCCGTTCGGACCGGTCAGCGGGTTGGTCACGTCGCATGCGGCGATGATCGTCACGTCGTCCAATCGCGAGTCCAGTCCGCTTACGTCGATCGTCGCCAGATCGGCAAGCGCCGCGCCGCCCGGTTCGAGATCATGACCTGCCGCGTCGAGCAGCCGTGCGCCGAGCGCTTTGAGGATGCCCGCGCCGGCGTCGTTGGTGGCGCTGCCGCCGAGGCCGACGATGATCGTCGTCGCGCCCGCGTCAAGCGCGGCCTTGATGAGTTCGCCGGTGCCGTACGAGGTGGCGGTCAGCGGGTTGCGTTCGTCGGGAGCGAGCAACGCCAAGCCACTCGCTTCGGCGGTTTCCGCGACGGCGGTCGTGCCGTCGCCGAGCATCGCGTACCGCGCGGCGACGGGTCGGCCGAGCGGATCGTGGGCGATGGTCCGTCGCATCTGGCCACCGGTCGCGTCGGCCAACGCCTGTGCGGTGCCTTCGCCGCCGTCGGCCATCGGCAGCAGTCGGATGTCGGCGTCCGGGTCGGCCTGTCGTATCCCCTGCGCCATCGCCTGCGCGGCCTCCATGGCCGTCAGGCTCTCCTTGAAGGAGTCGGGAGCGCATACATATCGCGTCATGGCTACCAGCGTACCTCACGACACGCCGAGTCGGAAAGCGCTTACCCAAAAATTTCCAGCAAACACCATCATCAGCACAGCAAAATACACGATATACTGGTAAACGCTTAATACCCGTTTTCCACAGCAGTACCAAAGGACGGCAAACGTGGCAGAACAGAACGACAAAACGGCCCCCGCAACGCTGATGGACGTGGCGAAGAAGGCCGGCGTCTCCATCGCCACCGCGTCCCGCGTACTCAACGGCAGCACACGCAAGGTACGCAACGACTCCTACGTCAAGGTCATGGAGGCCGCGAAGAAACTCAACTACCGACCGAACGCCTACGCGCAGGCCGTCGCAAAGGGCACCGCGCCAAGCATCGTGCTGCTCGTCTCCGACATCTCCGACCCGTATTTCGCCTCCGTATCGCAAGGCGTCGTGAAGGCGGCGGGCGAACAGGGCGTCGCCGTGACGATCGGCGTGGCGGCCGGCCCCAAGGAGGAGCTGGAGGCCGTGCGCAAGGCGGTGGCGACCCGCCCGCGCGGCATCATCATCTCGGAAAGCGAATACGTCGACGCGCCCGAGCGCACGGCGCTCGAGGCGGAGCTCAAGCAATACGAGGCATCCGGCGGACGCGCGGTGTTCATCCTCAACCGCAACCTGCCGTTCCCGGCCGTGGACGTGGCCAACGAGGTCGGCGCACGGGCCATCGCAAAACTCGTGGTCGATTCGGGATACCGCCGGCCGGCGATCCTTAAGGGCGACGACAACCATCGGTCGTCGCGAGAACGCCTCGCCGGCGTGTTGGACGTGCTCGGCAAGGCCGGCATCAGCGTCGATCCGCGGGCCGTCGCCAACGGACGGTTCAGCAGGACGGAAGGATACGCGGCGGTGATGCAGCTGGCGCGGACCGGACTGCTCACGGCCGGTGACGGCGCGTTGTATGACGGTGCCGGCGTGGACGCGGTGATCGCGCTCAACGACGTGATGGCGATCGGCGCGATGACCGCGCTGCGTGCGAACGGCATCGAACCGGGGCGCGAGATCGGCGTGACCGGATTCGGCGACATCCCCTACTCCGCGGACGTGCACCCGTCGCTGACCACCGTGCACCTGCCCTTGATCGAAATGGGGCAGGCGGCGGTCGACTGCGTGCTGGCCGCGCACGACGAGGACGAAACCGCCGCCCCGCAACCCGCCAACCGGCTCATCTTCGTGCAGAGCGCGCCCGACATCGTGCTGCGCGAATCCCTGCCGCGCCGGTAGAACGGCGACGCGCCGGGCGGGTGATCACGACACGCTTGATACGTTCCGCACATTCCCGAAAAGTCGCCAATGTCGAAAATGCGTCAAGCGTGTCGTGATCACCCGGCCGGCGTGTCGCAATCAAATATGGTCGTGACCAAGTCATCGGTCACGACCATATTGTCCGCCGTCAACGGCGGCGATCAGGGTCTCACTCGCCGAATTCGAGCGGTTCGCCCTTGATCATGTGGGTCAGCTCGTTGACCACGTTCTCGCCCATGCCCTGCAGCTCGGTGCCTTCGGAACCGGCGATGTGCGGGGTGAGGATCACGTTCGGCATGTCCCACAGCGGCGAGTCGGCGGACAGCGGCTCGTCCGGGTCGGTCACGTCGAGGATCGCGTTGATGCGGCCGGTCTTGAGCTCGGCGATCATCGCGTCGGCGTCCACTACAGCGCCGCGGGCGGAGTTGATGAACCACGCGCCGTCCTTCATCATCTTGAAGTACTTCGCGCCGATCATGCCCTTCGTCGCCGGCAGGCTCGGGGTGTGCACGGAGATCACATCGGACTCGCGGAACAGCGTCTCCAGATCGACCTTGGTCGCGCCATACGATGCGGTCTCCTCGGCGTCCATCGAACGGGACTCCGCGAGCACGCGCATGCGGTACGACTTGAGCAACGTCATCAGGTGACGGCCGATGCGAGCGGACGCGGTGACCAGGCCCACGGTCTTGAGATAGTTGCCGGCGGTCGGGAACTCGACCTCGCGGTTGATGTATTCGCGACGTTCGCGGTAGATGCGCTCGGCGCGGAAGAAGTCCTTGTTGGCCATGAGGATCATCGCCATGCAGTATTCGGCGACCGGGATGCCATTGACATAGCCGGAGTTGGACATGAGGATGCCGCGCTTCTTGACCTCTTCGAGCGCTTCCGGGGTGAGCAGGCGCCACGCGTTGCCGGCGGCGGCCGCGATGCCCTTGAGGTTCGGCATCTTGGCGAGCGTCTCCGCGTCGATGCGGGCGTCGGGGCCCCAGCCGGAGAAGATGTAGTCGGCCTTGGCGAGACGGTCGTCGAGTCCGTCCGCGTGGAAGTCCTCGATGACGTCGCGGTCGACGTCGGCCACGGCGTTCAGCCGATCCCACTGGGTGTCGTTCATGAGCTTGTCCACCAGATTGGCGGGCTTCATGGTGAGGATGACGTTCGGCATGGTGATACTCCTTCGTTGGAAAGCGATTTCCGTTGTTACCACAAGAGAATAGCACATATAATTACGTCGAAACACCTTTGTGCGGTAACTTTGTTGGTAAGCCCTTACCACACAGGGCGCCATTCATGCGGCGTCACCGGCGACACGCCGGCCGGGTGATCACGACACGCTTGATACGTTCCGCACATCCCCGGTTTTCCGCCGCAGCCGAAAACGCATCATGCGTGTCGTGCGCAGGTCCCCGGCGTGTCGCGCCACCACCACACCCGCGCCCCTGCGCCGACAGCACAAACATGGCATCCGCGTTGACTTCACGCGCTCGAAGTTTCTATCGTCGTAACGGAACACATCAAGTCCGGAGGAGAGACACCAGTGAGCAACGCAACGCAGCAGCAGCAACACCAGCAGCCAGCCGACCACGAGGAGATCCGCCAGCAGCGGTTCATCGGCGAGCGCGCCGAGTTCTTCGCACACGACCGCCACTACATCGACTGCATCTTCGCGGACGGCGAGTCGCCGCTCAAGCATGGCCGCAACCTCGAGGTGACGTCGGGCGCGTTCCAGTGGAAGTACCCGCTGTGGTACTGCAACGACGTGATCGTACGCGATTCGACGTGGTTCGAGATGGCACGCGCCGGCGTGTGGTACACGAACCGGCTGCTAGTCGAGGACTCGACCGTCGAGGCGCCGAAGAACTTCCGCCGCGTGCGCGACCTGACGCTGCGCAACGTCGATCTGACGCACGCCGAGGAGACGCTGTGGAGCTGCACGGACGCGACGCTCGAGAACGTGGTGGCGCGCGGCGACTACTTCGGCATGAACAGCGAGAACGTGACGGCCGACCGGTTCCGTCTCGTCGGCAACTATCCGTTCGACGGCGCGCGCAACGTCACGGTGCGCGACTCGCGGCTCATCTCGAAGGACGCGTTCTGGAACTGCGACAACGTCACCGTCGAGCATTCGTACATCTCCGGCGAGTATCTGGGATGGAACTCGCGCAACCTCACGTTCGTCGACTGCACGATCGAGAGTCTGCAGGGCATGTGCTACATCGACAATCTGACGTTGAAGAACTGCCGTCTGATCAACACGACGCTGGCGTTCGAGTATTCGACCGTCGACGTGGACGCGCACGGCACGATCGACAGCGTGATCAACCCGTCGGGCGGCATCATCCGCGCCGACCGGATCGGCGAGCTGACGCTCGATCCGAACAAGATCAACCCGGCCGACACGACGATCGTCACGCGCTGACGTTTCGTGACGGCTGTCGCGCGCCGGACGTCACGTCTCGGCCGTCACGAAACCGACGTCAGGCGTTGAACACGTACCGGTCGAGGCGCGCCATCGCCTCCCGCACGCGGCTGAACGGCAACGCGAGGTTCACGCGGATCGCATCCGGCCAGTGGAACAGCGTGCCGTCCTCCCACGCGACGCCCACGTCCCAGCCGCGCTTGATCAGCTCGTGGATGGTAACGCCGTGGCGGGCGCACCACTCGGCGCAGTCGAGGAACAGCATGTACGTGCCTTGCGGCTTGGCGAGCGTGACGCCGTCGAAATGCGACGTGATGTAGTCGACCGCGTAGTCTACGTTTCCGGTGATCGTGGCGCACAGTTCGTCGCACCACTCGTGGCCTTCGGGTTTGTACGCGCCGATGAGCGCGTGCATCGACAGCACGTTCATCTCGTTGTAGTGCGACTTGGAGCCCTTCGCGACGATGCGGTCGCGCAGGTACGTGCTGTAGATGATGTGGTAGCTGCCGACCAATCCGGCGAGGTTGAACGTCTTGCTCGGCGCATAGAACGCGGCGGTGCGGTTGCGCGCGTCCTCGCTGACCGACTGGGTGGGGATATGCTTGTGGCCGGCGAGGATGATGTCCGACCAGATCTCATCGGAGATGACGACGACGTCGTTCGCGCGGTAGATCTCCATCGCGCGTTCGATCTCCCAGCGCTCCCACACGCGGCCGGTCGGGTTGTGCGGGCTGCAGAACACGGCGACGTGGATGCCGTGCTCCTTGACACGGCGGTCCATGTCGTCGAAGTCCATGCGCCAGATGCCGTCGGCGTCGCGGTGGAGCGGGCTGTGGACGATGTGGAAGCCGTTGTTCTCGATGCACTGCGTGAAGCCGTTGTAGGTCGGGCTGTGCAGCAGCACCGCGTCGCCGGGCGCGGCGAACGATGTCAGCGTGGAGATGACGCCGCCAAGTACGCCGTTCTCGTAGCCGATGTGTTCGGGGGCGAGTCCGGTGACGCCGTTGCGTTTGGACTGCCAGTTGATGATCGCGTCGTAGTATTCGTCGGTCGGCTGGAAGTAGCCGAACATCGGGTGTTGGGCGCGCTTGATGATCTCCTCCTGCACGGTCGGCACGGTGGGGAAGTTCATGTCGGCGACCCACATCGGGATCAGGTCGAAGCCGTCCTTCGGCGCGTCGGGGGCCATGCCGGGGATGGCGCCGAGCCCGTCCACGGCGAGGGCGTCCTTGCCGTGGCGATCGATGATGGACGTGAAATCGTAGGTCATTGGCTCTCTCCCTCCGGCGTGCGCGGCGTGGCGGTCCGGGCCGTCCCGGACCGTGGTCACGCGCGGTCACCGGTGATCACGTGCGGCCGCGCGGACGAATCTCTCTGTAGCTTAGTCGTCCCGCAGGGTGATCGTACGTAACGTACGACGTCGTGTCGCGGCGACGGCGACAACGGCTGTGACGCAACGTCCGGAGACCGTCGGCCGACCGTTGCGCAGGTACTGCGTACCGGACGGAAGTCCGGTTACGACAGCCCCGCAATGCGACGGAAGCCGTCGCGCAACGTCTGCGCGTCGCGCGGCACGTCGTCGAGCGCGCGGTGCAATGACATGCCTTCGATCATCGCGTCCATCAGCATGGCGGTGGGCGCGTCGAAGAACCGTTCGAGTTCGGCGCGGCTGGCGGCCATCCAACGGTCGGTGACGTCGCGGTACGACGGGTCGCGTGCGGCGAGCGTGTAGAACTCGAGGTTGATGGTCAGGTCGCGTTGCGTGCCGAGCAGGTCGCTTTCGATGTGGCGTGCGATCTGTTCGCACGCCTCGTCGGGCGTCGTCGCGGCGGCCATACGCGCGGCGAACCGGTCGATGCACTGCTGCGCATACTGGTCGAACGTCTGATGCAGTAGATCGTCCATGCCGTCGAAGTGATAGGTCATCGATCCGAGCGGCACGTTGGCCGCGGCGGCGACCACGCGATGCGAAGTGCCGCGCACGCCGCGTTCGGCGATGACGTCGAGGCACGCCTCGATGATGCGCTGCTTGCGGTCGGGGTCGAACCGTCGCGGCTGACGGGGCGAGGAGGCGGCGCGGTCCGCGCCGTCGGGTTCGGCAGCGGCTGCGGAATCGGTGTCGGCATCGTTGGTCATACGCAGCACGATACACGCGTACGCATACGCCCGTCCATTCCGCCCCGCAGCAAACGGCCGTAGCGGTGCCCGCCTTTCCCCGACTCTCCTCGCCGATCATCCACCCCTCCCCAACGGACATCCAGCCGATTTGGGTGATCGAATCGGCTGGATGTCCGTTGGAGGGGAAGACGGCACAACGTATCGGCCGCACCTTCATCGTCACTTTTTTAACGGACATCCAGCCGATTTCAGTAAGGTTATCGGCTGGATGTCCGTTAGGGGTTGAGAAGAGGACAGAGGTGAATTGCACCCCCCCCTAACGGACATACAGCCGATTTAGGTGGTCGAATCGGCCGTATGTCCGTTAAGCGGATGGGGATGGATGGCAACAGCGCACGAATGGGAGCGGAAGGCGGGCTCAGCCGTCATGCCAGGGCGCGGTAGGTGTCCTCGTCGACCGGCTCGAGCCATTCGGTCGAAGCGCCCTCGGCCTTGGGCATGACGGCCACGTGCGCGAACGACTCTGCGGGCGCGGCGCCATGCCAGTGCTTGGTGTCCGGCGGAATATATGCCACGTCGCCGGGCTTCAGTTCGACCGGCTCCTGCCCTTCGATCTGGTAGTAGCCGCGCCCGCCCACGGCGAGCAGGATCTGGCAGATGCCGTGGTGAATATGCCAATGGTTCGTGCAGCCCGGTTCGAAGGTGACATTCGCCACCGACACTCGCTCGTCGTCGGCGAGCGGCGCGAGATAGCTTTGCCCTTCGAAATACTGCGCGAACGCGTCGTTCGACGCGCCCATCGGAAATGCGCTCGGATTGTCCATGACGACTCCTTATCACTGTCGGCATCGAATATCGTCGGTCATCCCCGACGTTAGGAACTTCGAGCGCTCGAAGTCAACCGCACGAATCCCACGCGACACACGACACGTCACACGCCGCCCCGCACGTCACTCCGGACTCTTCAGCGCGCCGACCATGTCAATGCGGTCGAGCGACCGGTTCGTTGCCGCTTCGACCAGCACCGTAAACGCCAACGCAAGCACCGCGGCGGCCACGTAGCAGAACCACGCCACGTTCGGCACGATATTCATGCCCGGCAGGTCGAGCCGGCTGATCAGAAAGCCCAGCAATCCACGCCCGCACGGCAGGCCGATCGCGATGCCGAAGCAGGCGAGCAGCAGCATCTCCTTGTTCACGTAGCCGTGCACCTCGCGCCGGCGGAAGCCGAGCACCTTGATGGTGGCGAGTTCCCGTTCACGCTCGGAGATGTTCGTGGAGGCGAGCGTATACAGCACCACCACGGCGAGGATCGCGGCCATGACGACGATGAACCCGATCATCACGAAGAAGATGAGGAAGCTCTTCGCGAAGTCACGCTCCTGCTTGGCCGAACTCATCACGGACAAATAGATGTCGTTCTCGGCGATATCATCCGCAAATGCGATCTGTTCGTTCGTGTTGCCGGACTTCACGTTGATGAGGTCGGCGTTCGGTGCGAAGTCCGCGTCAAACGCGTGCTCGTACGCGGACTGCGTCATGACGACGATGTTGCCGGTGTAATACTGCGCGACCGCGGACACCATCACGGTAGCGGCGTTGGACATCGCGTCGTTCAGGTTGACTGTGTCACCGTCAGCGAGCGTAAGCTTATGCGCCGCGTTGGTCGTGACGATGACGCCGATGCCGTCGGCGTTGTTTCCGTCCTCGTCCAATCCACCGTTTCCGGAGCCGGATGAGTACGACCTCGTGTCAGACACACCCGGCAGCGCGATCGACGTGCCGTCCGCAGCGTGCAGATCGAGGTAGCCGTCGAGCGACTTGCCGTCGGGCACGACGAGCAGCTGTGCGGTGATCTGTGCTCCATCAGTCTGGCCGTGCGCCGTTGTCGCGTCGTCGGCGGAACCGTCGCGGTCCGCGCTCAGCGTCACGCTGCCGACCTGCAGCGGCAGGGTCGAGGCGACGCGCGCATCGTCGTCCAGCGCCCGCTGCGCGTCGTCGTGACCGGCGGCGGATGTGACAGCCATGACGTCGTACGTCGTGATCTCGCGGTGTTGGCGCGGCATGAGCGTGAACGCGGATGATCCCATGCCAAAGCCGGCGGTCATGAGCGCGGTACAGCCGAGCACGCCGACGATGACCATAAGCGCGCGACTTATAACGGAACAGGTTACGGGCGGTCACCTTGCCGAGGAAGCTCAGGTGATTCCAGATAAAGCCGACGCGCTGCACGATGATCGTGCGCCCGGCCTTCGGGGCCTTGGGCCGCATGAGTTCGGCGGGCTGCAATCGCAGCGATCCGACGGTCGCCGCCGCGGCCGCGCCGGTGATCACGATCACGAACAGCAGCACGCCACCGACCGCGATCCGCCAGTCCACGAGCAGCGGATAGCCGGGCAGTACGTAGATACGCGAGATCAGTCGGCGTGTGAACACGAACGGCAGTCCGATCAGGCCGAGCGTGTCGCCGAGCAGCCCGCCGAACAGGCAGGCCGCCCCCGAGTAGACGAGGTATTTGAGCATGGTTTCGTGGCGTGTGTAGCCGAGCGCCTTGTAGGTGCCGATGAGCTGGCGGTCCTCCTCCACCATGCGCGTGACGGCGGTCAGGCTCACGAGCAGCGCGATGACGAGGAACAGCACGGGGAACAGCGTGCCGAGGCGCGTGATCATCTCGCTCTGGGTCTTCACGTCCTCCCAGCTGGTGATGGCGCTGCGGTCGCGGACGATCCATGTGGCGCTCGGTATTGCGGCGACTGTTTCCTTGATGGCAGCCTCGGTTTTGGCGAGTTGCTGTTCGGCCGCGGTTTTAGCCGGCAGTCCGTTCGGCAGCGCGGCAATCGTGGTCTTCTGCGCGTCGAGTGTACGCATCGCGTTGTCGAGCGCGGCTTGGCGCACGGTGTCGGTGCGCGCCTGTTCACGGGACTTGCGGATGCGTTCGATCGCGGCGCGCGCATCGACGACCGTGTCGAGATAGTCGTCGTCGTACGTGTTCATCGCGGCCGCGCCGGCAACGGTGATCACGGCAGACGTGTACGGCAGGTCGGTCACGTTGCCGTCGTCGCTCGCGGCGAGCGCGTCGGCCGAAACGACCATCGGATACACGGTTTTGCCGCCGGAGATAAGCGCGAGCGGGCCGGACGGATTGACGATGTCGTTCGGGTCGATGATCGTGCCGACGATCGTGTACTTGCCGTCCGCGAACGTGCGGGTCGTCGTGTCCGCGACCCTCGACTTGCCCGACGTATCGTCCGCCGACGACCCGGCCGATTCCGTCGCTGCGACGGATGCGGCGCTCGCGGTTGTCATCGAATCGTCCGGGCTGAACTCGAGCGTGTCACCGATCGACTTGCCGGCGTCGTCCAGATACTGTTTGGTCACAGCGATCTCGTGACCGGCGTTCGGCAGGCGGCCGCCGGTCACATACGGACGGTCGATGCCGCGGTCGTTGAGCGCGGTGACGGTGGCAGACGACTGTTTGCCGTCGACCGTCGTGGTGACGGACTCGACGTGCTCGCCGGCCGCGTCCTTGACACCGTCCACTCGGCGCAGCGCGGCGATGTCGTCGTCATCGAGGCCGAGCGTGGAGACGATCATGATGTCATGCATGGACGTGTCGTCGAAGAATTCGTCGAGACCGGCGCGAATGTCGCGGCCGACCGAGTTGAGTCCGCCAAGCATCATCACGCCGACCGCGACGATCACCATCATCGCGGCGAAACGCTTGCCGTTGCCATGGATCGCACGCCACGCGTCCTTCCAAAGCGCTGTCTTCTTCATGCCCGCCCCCCTACCACTCGATGTCCGCGATCGGCGTCGGATTCGGGTTCGTCGTGATCTCGGTGACTCTGCCGGAGCGGAAGCGGATCAAGCGGTCGCCCATCGGCGCGAGCGCGGAGTTGTGCGTGACGAGTGCAACGGTGATGCCACGCCGACGGCAGGAATCCTGCAACAGTTGCAACACCTCCTTGCCAGTGGTGTAATCCAGCGCGCCGGTCGGCTCGTCGCACAGCAGCAGTTTCGGGTTCTTGGCGAGCGCGCGGGCGATGGACACGCGCTGCTGTTCGCCGCCGCTCAACTGCGCCGGGAAATTATCGAGCCGGTCGCCGAGGCCGACCTTCTCAAGCGTCTCCCGGGCGTCCAACGCGTTCGGGCAGATCTGGCTGGCGAGTTCGACGTTTTCGATCGCGGTGAGGTTGGGCACGAGGTTGTAGAACTGGAAGACGAAGCCGACGTCGAAGCGGCGGTAGTCCGTGAGCTGCGCCTCGTCGAACGTGGTGATGTCCTTGCCGTCGAGCCGCACGGAACCGGAGGTGGCGCGGTCCATGCCACCGAGGATGTTGAGCGCGGTGGATTTGCCGGCGCCGGACGCGCCGAGGATGACGGCGAGTTCGCCCCGTTCGATGTCGAAGGTGGCGTGGTCGAGCGCGCGCACGGCGGATTCGCCGCTGCCGTATTGGCGTACCACGTCGTGGAATGCAAGGAATGGCATGTCGATCGGTCCTCTCTTGCGATTGACTGTTGCGATTGACTTGGTGGGTTTGCGGTTCCAAGAAATACATCACCACGTCGGGTAAATAAATCCACGCAATTCGACATTGTGATGGGTTATCACAGGGGAACCGCATCATCGGGCCGACCATCGCACCGAAAACACGATATCGTGTTGAGTTAGGTACATCACACAGGCAAGGAGCGAACCATGGCACGACCAAGAGCCGAAGAACCGGGCGCACCGCAGAAGATGCAGGACGCGTTCTGGCGGCTGCTGGAGGACAAGCCGTACGCACAGATCACCATCAGCGACATCACGCGCGCGAGCGGACTCAACCGCAGCGCGTTCTACTACCACTACGCCAACATCCCCGAGCTGGCCGACGACGCGATCGCCGCGATCTACGAGGAGTCGGACATCACCGCATTCATCATGCACGTCATTCATCAGGACGAGAGTCTCGACGACATCCGCGACTATGCGCTCGCCTGTCTGGCCTCGCCGCAGCGCATCCGCAGCATCCGCCGTCTGTCGCTCATCGCCGGACCGCACGGTTCGGCCGGCCTTGCGGCGCAGCTCAAAGCATATGTCATCGAAATCTGGCTGGCGGCGCTCGGACGCGACCCCGCCACGCTGAACCCCGGCCAGCGCCTGCTGCTGGAGTTTGCATCCAGCGGCATGCTCGGCGTGCTCGCCAAGGCGCCGGCCCTGCTCACGCCGGAGAACGTCGAGTGGCTCAGCCGTTCCATCATGCCGAGCATCGTCTCCCAGCTCGTCAATTCGCTCAAGAACGACGTCTCATCGAAGACATCCATCACCGGCAGCGGTTCCTCCGCTGACCAGTTTGCCGATTGAGAGGCTGTTTTCGTTTCTGCAGACATCAGTTCGACGATCGAGAGGCGCCTGTGCCGCCGAAGAACCGCCAACGAACCACAAAAACCGGTCGTGCGGCCGCGTTCGCCATGCTCTGACCCGTTCGAAGAGCCTCTCGATCGTCAAACTGACCGTTGCAACAACCGATTATTGCCTCTCAACCGTCAAACCGTATCCAAGAGATCGCTCATACCTCATGCTGCACGCTCGTATGCGTCGATTCCCAGCACCGTCTCTCGAACACGACCGCTGCCGATCGTTCATCGAGGCAGGGCGCGGGCCTTGCGGCGCACGTCATCGATGAGACCGACCAGTCGCTCGACGGTCGGAGCCGTGCGACGGCCGGTGACGGCGTCGAACGCGCGGTTGTCATTCAGGCAGCCGGTCACGTCGTATCCGGCGTCGCGCAGCGTGTCGCAGGTGATGCCGTTGAGCGCCTTTTCGTCCTCCACGGCCAGCAGTCTCGTCATCCGGCCGCCTTCCGCCGCGCGTCACGCGACCCTTATAGAAATGCAGAAGTACGACGGGTGCATCATCCGGCATACGTATGCAACCACAGCAAAGGAGCGATCATGGACGACCGGCCGATCGAAGCGCCCATCATTCCCGACGATCTGAACCCCGAGGGGCGCGAAGTGTGGTCGCGCATGGTGTCGGGGCAGCCGTACTGGGACATGCATCCGGAGCTGGAACGCAAACGCGTGGAGGTGCGGCGGCTGTTCGAGGCGTACAACCGCACCGATTTCGAGGATGCGGCGCGCCGGCGGGCGCTGTTGAAGCGGATGCTCGGCTCGGTCGGCGACGACGTGGTGGTCGAGCCGAATTTCCGGTGCGATCTGGGATGCAACATCACGCTTGGCGCGGGTTCGGTCGTCACACGCGATGTCCCGGACAACGTGGTCGCCGTGGGCAACCCGGCACGCGTGCTGCGGCCGATCACCGACGCCGACCGCATGGGGTTCGCGCGATAGGCATCCGTCCCCGCGTCGTAATCGCCACCAACCGTCACTCAGTGCGCGCGACCGGCACTGCCGCGCGCACTGAGTGATGATTCGGACGTCGCAAACGTCACTCAGTGCGCGCACCCGTTACGATTGCGCGCACTGAGTGACGGCCCCAACGCCCGGTATCCCACCCATCGGACCCAACTACCACCCCAGCCACCGCCGAGTTATCCACAATCCGCCCGCGACACGCCGAAAAACCGACCTTTCGACCACATACCCCAGTTTGCATTGCGCGGCAATCCGTCCCACCCTCATCATGGCGGCATGAGAACGCACACCGACATCGACCGGCTCAGCGCCACGGCGGAACGCAACCAACGCTGTTTCGCCCCGGAAACCAACGCGCAACGTCAGGCTGCGATCACGCGCCTGCGGTCGGGCGCACTGGTCCGCCCGTACCATAATGCATACGCCCGCACCGCATATTGGACGTCGCTCAGCGCCGCGGAACAGGCCCGGCATCTCATTCGCGAACTGGCGCGGCAACGTCCGAACCGCGTGTTCGCCGGCCTGAGCGCCGCCGCCATGCTGGAACTCGAATACGGCTGGAGCCTGCACGGCGACGGCATGGTGTTCCTCGCGTCACCCGCCGGCGGCGCCACTCGTTCGCACGCATCCCTACGCCGCCTCATCATACGGCATCCGCCGGTGGTGACGATCGTCAGAACGCGGGAACGGACCGGCATCGTCACCACGTTGGCGAAGGACCGACCGGAGGACATCGTGGCACACGCCGGCACGGCCGACATCATAGATATGACGCGCATCACCGCGCCGGAACGTACGCTAGTGGACTGCGGATTGCGGTATTCGTTCGTTCAGGCGTTGCCGATGTTCGATTCGGCGCTGCGACGCGGCCTCGTCACGCGCGACGGAGTCCTGGAAATGTGCGACGGAATGCACGCCGATTGCGGCCCGGTACTGCGGTTGCTGCATTACGCAAACCCGCTCAACGAGAACGGCGGCGAGTCGCTGTGCTACGCGACAATCATCGAAGAGGGATTCGTCGTACCGGAATTGCAGCACGTGTTTCTCGATCCCGACGCACCGTGGGTCAAACATCGCGCCGATTTCGTATGGCATACGCCGGACGGGCGCGTGATCGTACTGGAATATGACGGCACCGACAAGTACGTGAACCCTGCGATGACGAAGCGACGCGATATACGGGATGTGGTGCGCGACGAACGCGCGCGGGAGGATGCGTTGCGTCGCGCTGGCGTCACGGCGATCATCCGAACCAGCTACGACGAGGTGATACGACGGTATCCGTTGCGGCACAAGCTGTTGGACGCCCGTGTGCCGATGACCGGGATGCTGATGCACGAGCGGAGGACGGATGCGCGCGGGCGGGAACGGTGAGATGTGGGTGTTTGCGTTGCGTCCGGCGTCGGTGACGTTCGGATCGTGCGTCACCGTCACTCAGTGCGCGCGATCGGCAGCGCCGCGCGCACTGAGTGATGATTCGGACGCCGCAAACGTCACTCCGTGCGCGCATCCGTTACGATTGCGCGCACTGGGTGATGGTTTACGCATGATTCGAACGACGGACTGACGGATTACCGGACCGACGGACCGCCGACCGGCAGTTCGTTCAGGCGGCGAGGAGCGCATCGCGGCGGGCGATAAGCGCGTCGATGGCCTCGTTACCTTCGACCACGGTGAACGTGACGACCTTGCGCTCGGTAGTCTGCGGTGCGATCGTATGCAGATCGCCGCGCTGCTCGTGCCAGCCGCGACCGTGCACACTGGAATTGGACGGCTCGAGACCGACCACGTAGTCACCCGAGCCCATCGACTTCCATTCCATGAAGTATGGGAAGTCGGCCGCATCGAATTCGATCACGACACCGAGGCCGAGCGTGCGGTTGACGACGCCGGCGAAGCTGCGACCGTTCGCATCGGCGGCCAGATCGTGCAGGTACACGCTTTCCGGCTTGTTGGCGACCGGCGCGCCGATCTCGTTCCACGGGGTCGTGTCGGCGGCGGTCGTCTCGTCACGCGGCGTGGCCTTGCGACTCGGGATCACGACCTCGGCTCCTTCGGCGAGCAGCGGCCAGCCGAAGTTGCAGTGGTACATCCACATGAGCGGCTCGGTGCGGAAGCTCTCGTTGGTCACTTCGTCCTCGACGGTGATCGTGGACGTGCCGTACACCGACGAAATGCGGCGGCGCAGCACCATGTTCTCGCCGAACAGTTCGGCCTCGCGCATTTCGCCGGATACCTCGAGCACGTACTGGTCGTTCTTGTTCCAGTACGCGTCCGACGAGACGTGTTCGGCCGGTGTGGTGCGGATGCGGCCGTGCATCGGGTAGCTGCCGGCCGGGTACTTGGAGCCTTCGGGCGTGACGTACGGCGCGCAGATGTTCTCGAACCCGCAGGTGAAGAACAGGCCGCCCATGATGGAGCGCTGCGCCTCGAGGCCGTTGGTGTCGAACTGGTTACGGCCGTTCAGCCCCGGCTTGGACAGGAACGTGAGGTTTTCGCCGCGGTATTCGATCTGTGCGATGTCGAGCGCGCGGTCGGCCATCGACATGAACCGCAGCGGGCCGTTTTTGACCTCGATGCCGCGCAGGCCGTGGGAACGGCCCTCCTGGTATTCGATCGGACGTGTGTAGGCGGCCTGCTGCAGGCTGCCCATGTGGGCGAGCATGTCGGCGCGGGTCGGATTGTCGTGATGGATAAGCATGGTTTTACCTCCTTGTACCAGTCCCCCAGCATACCGCACCACGAATGGTAAGCGCTTTCCCGACGTGTCGCAACCCGACCCACACCGGCCGTGTCCGCACCCGCGGTAGACTGGCCATGACATCGACCGGCAGGGGCTACGGCGTCGTCGGATGATCCGTCGCCGACCATGCGGCGAACGATCATCCGCATATCGCGACGTTGACCGAAATCAGCTGGGAACCACCATCGCACCGCAGCTGAAAGGAACAGCCATGCCTGATTCGAGCGCGTCGCAGCACACGTCGCAACCAAACGCACCGCAAACGAGCGCATCGCCATCACGCACGCCGCAACCGCACACGACCACATCGTCCGCGCAACCGGTAGCCATGCCCGATCACCCGATCCTGCCGATCGTCATCATGATGATCGGCTCGTTCACCGCGATCCTCAACCAGACGCTCATGACGAGCGCGCTGCCGCATCTCATGCTTGATTTCGGCGTCACCAGCAACACCGCGCAGTGGCTGAGCACCGGGTTCATGCTCACCAACGGCATCATGATCCCGATCACCGCGTTCCTCATCCAGCGGTTCACCACGCGCCAACTGTTCTTCTACGCGATCGGCATGTTCCTGTTCGGCACGCTCGTGTGCCTGTGCGCGCCGGGCTTCTGGGTGCTGCTGGCCGGCCGCGTCTTGCAAGCCACCGGCGCGGGCATCCTCATGCCGCTGCTGCAAACCGTGCTGTTTCTCACGTTCCCGCCGAGCCAGCGAGGCACGGCGATGGGCTGGTTCGGCATGGTCATCGCGTTCGCGCCGGCGATCGGCCCGACATTGTCCGGCCTGATCATCGATCTGCTGCCGTGGCGGTTCCTGTTCGTGCCGCTGGTCGTGATCGCCGTGGCCGTGCTCGCCGCCGCGATTCCGACGGTGCGTAATGTGACGCCGCAGACCGATCCGACGATCGACGTGCCGTCGGTCGTGCTGTCGACGCTCGGTTTCGGCGGTCTGCTGCTCGGGTTCTCGCTGGCCGGCCAATCCGGCTGGGCGGCGACCGACACGCTCGTTTCGCTGGCGGTCGGCGCGATCGCTCTGGTCGCGTTCGTCGTACGTCAACTGCGTCTGCCGAACCCGCTGCTCAACTTCCGCGTGTTCGCGCGTCCGATGTTCACGTTGCCGATGATCGTGATCGTGCTGGTGTTCGTCACGTTCATCGCGACGATGAACATCCTGCCGATGTTCATTCAGAACGTGCTGGGGATGACCGCGCTGCAGTCCGGCCTGCTGCTGGCGGGCGGCGGCATCGCCGAGGGCGTGTTCAATCCGGTCGCCGGACGTCTGTTCGACCGGTTCGGCATTCGTCGCATCGCGCCGCCGGCGATTGGTACCGTCGCGCTGGCCTCGTTCGCGCTGTCGCGGATGGGCGCGGACACGCCGGCGTGGTATCCGGCCGTGTGCTTCACGCTGATGATGGCGGGCGTCGCGTTCTGCCTGATGCCGTTGACCACGACCGCGCTCAACCAGTTGACCGGACCGCTCATCCCGCACGGCACGGCGATGAACAACACGCTGCGGCAGACGTGCGCGGCGATCGGCATCGCGATCTGTTTCACGATCATGACGACGAATACCTTGCCGGCGTCAGCCGCCGAGTCGACGGCCGCAGGACTCGCGCACGGCGTGGATGCAGTATTCGTCGTGTCGACCGTCACGTCGATCGTCGCGTTCGCGTTGTCGCTGCTGGTGCGCGACGGGCGACGCTGACAGTTGCCGGATGAACGACGGCGACGACCGACTGACGATTGCGGACGCGCGACTGACGACTGCGGACACGCGACTGACGGCTGCCGCACGTGTGACTGACATTCATCGGTCGCGTGGCAGTCTCCCCTCGCTCATGGTGTGGGTTTCCGTAGGAAATCCACACCAGCCACCCGTCCGCTACGCCTCAACCAGTTCCGGCGCATGCCGCGTCGAGCAGCGGAACATAAGCGCCGCAAGCACGACGCCAACCACGGCCATACCCGCAAGCACCCACATGCTTAACGAGAATCCCCGCACATAGGATGCGGCCTCACTGGCGCCGCCCCGGGCCGCGGCGGCGGAGAACTCGGACAGCAGCACGCTGGCCACGGCCGTGCCGATCGCGCCGGCGAGCTGCTGCACGGTGTTCATCACCGCCGAACCGTCTGCGTTGAGCCGCGCGGGCAGCTGATTGAGCGCATGGGTCTGGTCGGGCACGAGCACGAATCCGGAGAACGCCATGAACACCGCGTAGGCGACGGCCACCGCCGCCACGCTGCCGGATGCGAGGACGAGCACCATATCCATCACGGTCACAACCGCGAACCCGGTCATGATGAACTTCGGCGGGAAGTGGTTTTTCAGCGCGCCGCCGATCAGCGGCGCCGCGATCGCGCCGACCACCGCGCCCGGCAGCAGCGTCAGTGCCGCGGGTAGGCTGCCCATCCCGAAGCCGCGTTGCAGCAGAATCGGCAGCATGAAGTTCAGTCCGAGCACGCCGCCGGACGCCATGAGCAGAATCAACATGCCCAGCGAAAAACCGGGATACGTGAATACGCGCACCTCGACCAGCGGCCGAGTCATACGCAGCTGCACGAGCACGAACACGACCAATACCGCCACGCTCGCAGCCAGCGTCAGCCAGAACCGCCAGTCGCCGTTCCAGCTCGCGAAGAAGCTCACCGCGACGATCAGGCCGGCCAATCCGGCCGCGACCAAAAGCAGCGACGGCACGCTGATCGTCGCCTGTTCGGCGTCGCCGGGATGGCGGATCTCCGGCACGGTGGCCATGCCGAGCAGGAACGCGACGAGCAGGAACGGCAGCATCGTGTAGAAGATCCAATGCCAGTCGAGCCATTCCATGACCATGCCGCCGAACACCGGGCCGATGGCCGGCGCGGCGCAGGTGACGAGGCTGACGATGCCAAGCATCGCCCCGCGCTGTTCGAGCGGCGCCTTTTCGAGGATGATGTTGGTGATAAGCGGCAGCGAGATGCCGGTGCCGAGCGCCATGACGAGTCGCGCGGCGAGCAGCATCGGGAAGCTCGCGGCGAACGCGCCGATCAGCGTGCCGGCGGTGAAAATCGCCACCGCCGCGACGAACAGGGTTTTCGTGGCGAACCGGCGCACCATGAACGGTGAGCTGGGGATCGCGACCGACAACAGCAGCAAATAGCCGGTGGTGAGCCATTGCACGGTGGACGCGTCGACCGCGAACTCCTGCATGAGCGTGGAGTAGGCGATGTTGAGCGACGTTTCCGACAGGATGCCGAGGAACGTGAGGATCGCGAGCGCGATCACGCAGACGATGATGGCCGCGGGAACGGGGCGTTTGCCGTTGACCGGCTGGGCGGATGACTGCGCAGCCGGTTGCGTGGGCGACGGCACGGGCGGCGACGGCTGTACGGTGGATGACTGTGCGTCGGTTGTAGTGTTCATGATTCCCTCGCTCTCATGTCGCCCTGCATGAGGCGCAGGGCTTCGGTCAATGTGCGTACGACGGTTTCGCATTGGTCGGCGGTGATGCCGGCGAGCACGCGGCTGAGGTGCGCGTGGTATTCCTCGACGTAGGTGCGGCGCAGGTCGAGGCCGCGGCCGGTGAGGGTGAGCGTCACCGCGCGACGGTCGGTTTGGTCGGCGTGCTTGACGAGCAGACCGAGGTCGGCCATGTCGCCGACGAGTTTGGTAACGCTTGGCGTGGTGACGCCGAGGAAGGCGCTGACGTCGCCGACACGGGCGGTGCCGTATTGCTGCCCGTTCGGCCGGTTAAGATGCCAGACCGCGTCGATGACGTGGATATAGCGCGGTTTGATGCCGGCGGGCAGCGCCGGCATGAGTTCGGTGATGGCTTTCGCTTTCCAGCAGGCGTCGAGCAGCCGGCGCACGTCGTCGACCGGCAGGCCTGTGGGTTCGTCGGCGTGCGTCGTCGCTCGATTGTCGGATGGCGTCATATCGGATCTCCGATTACTTACCAATAGTCATTACTGTTGGTAAGTATATGACCAGCCGTGACAAGTAGCCGCGATGCGGAACGGGACGGTACGGCGACGCAATACGTTGCAACGCCCGTCAGCCGTGACGCCAACCAGTGAGGAAGGACGCGGCCTTGGCTGCGTCGTCGCGGTACGCCTTGCCGTATTCGTCGATGAGACCGTGGAATTCCTTGAGCTGGGCGACGGTCAGGTCCGAGGCGAGCACAGCCGGCGCGAACGCCTTGTGGAAGGCCGGATAGCCGGTCGGCACGGTGAAGCCGAGGAATGCGAACAGACGTCGGGCGTAGGTATCGGCGACGAACGCGCGGCGCGAGAAGACGTACAGCACCAGATCATCGGCCGTTTCGCCGCCGACGCCGAACAACGACAGCAGTTCGGATCGCAGCCCGTCGTCCGTCAGACCGCGCGCGCCGTCGGGATCCGCACCGCAACGCTCGACATACCAACGGCTGAGCGACTGCAGGGTCTTCGCCTTGTTGCGGTAGAAACCGGACGGGCGGATGAGACCCTGCAACGCCTCCGGCTCCAATGCGGCGATGGCGTGCGGGTCGAGCACGCCGGCGGACTTCAGTGCCGCGAGCGAACGGTCGACGTTGCCCCACGCGGTGTTCTGGGTGAGCACGGCGCCGACCATGATCTCGAACAGCGTGTCGGCCGGCCACCAGTTCGTGGGGCCAAGCTCGCGCTCCATGCACTCGTACAGCGAAGCGATGTCGGCCGGAGTCGGCACGCGGACGGGCGCGGCGGCTGCGACGTCGGCCGCACCGCCCGAACACTCCGCAGCTTCCGTACTGGTCACGCGTCGAGCTCGCGTTCGAGCCATTGGCGTTCGGCGTCGATTTCGGCGTCGTGGATCATGAGCACCGCACGGCGGTATTTGTCGGCGACCTTGTCGTTGTCGATCGGCCCCTCGCCGTCGCTGTACAGGCGGCGCACGTCGGAGCCGAGCGAGTCGAGCCGGCGTTGCAGCACGGCGCGGCGGTCGGCTTCGTCGGGGATGACGGAGAGGAACGACAGGACGACCGCCCATTTGGTGATGTTGGTGAGGTTGTAGCCGCTCGTGTTTTTCAGCTCCTCGATCAACCGCTCGCGGCCGGCGGGTTCGAGGTGGAATTCGCGCAGGCGGCGGCCGTTGACGACGGTGAAGGTCTCGCCGATGTAGCCGGCCTTGACGAATTTGTTCGTCACCGAGTGGAGCGTGCCGTCGGAGACGGCCTGCATGTAGCCCTGCAGCTGTTCCATCTTCTTGCGCAGACGGTAGCCGCACAACGGCTCCTCGCTCAGGAAGCCCAGGGTCATGAGTTCTATCGTGTTCATCATATGTTCATGATATCTCAATCCGAGATATCTCAGAACGACACGCCGACAGTGAACGCATCGACGCCGCACGTCATCGGCGGAATCACGCCGTTCTTGCGGCATCTATAAATCTTTCTGATATATCTCAGTTTGAAATATCTCTTTCTGAGGTGCATACTGGCATCAGCGCGAACGCAACGGACGGAAACCCCACCGCGGCGATCGCACCGCCAATAACCGAAACGAACACCAGCCATAACCAACAACCACCGCAGGCCCATCACATACAGCACACGGCATGCGGCACACGGCACCTTCGAAAGGAACACCACCATGAGCACCATCACCATCTTCGGCGCAGGCAACATCGGCTCCGCGGTCGCGGGCATCGCCGCCAAGTCCGGCGCGAGCGTGCAGGTCATCGACCGCAACCCGGACAAGGCCGCCGCCGCGGCCGAGGGCGTCACCGGCGCCAAGTTCGGCGAGGCCGCTATCTCCGGCGACATCGTCGTGCTCGCCCTGCCGTTCCCGGCCTACGACGAGGTGCTCGCCACCTACGCCGACCAGCTGGCCGGCAAGACCGTGGTCGACGTGGCCAACCCGATCGACTTCACCACCTTCGACCTCGCCCTGCCGGAAGGCTACAAGTCCGCCGCCGAGTACGTGGCCGCCAAGCTGCCGAACAGCACCGTGGTCAAGGGCTTCAACACCACGTTCGCCGCGACGCTGGCCACCGGCGAAAACGACGGCGCGCCGACCGTCGTGCAGCTCGCCTCCGACAGCGAGGACGCCAAGAAGGCCGTCGCCGCGTTCATCGAGGGCGCGGGCCTCAAGACCGTGGACGCCGGCGCACTCAAGCGCGCGCAGTACCTCGAGGGCTACGGCGCGCTGCAGATCATCCTCGGCGTGACCGAGCAGACCCCGTGGACCGGCGGCTTCAAGGTCGTCAAGTAAGCGTCGGACAAGCAGTCAAGCGAGCCGGCGGGTTCGGCCGGTCCAGTCCGCACGAACCCGTCCCACCTTACCTAACCAGCGGGCATACGGCCGATTCCGGTGCCGGGATCGGCCGTATGCCCGCTGAAGGAACGTGGCGCGAGAACGCAGCTACCGTACCGCCACCGATTCCTTCTCCACTACAGCGCACCGGATACGCCCACGATCCACGGATAAATCGGGCAGAACGGCGCGTGTTTCCACCGCATCGAGCGCACCGCCCATGTCCCGTCCTTCGATCATCGAGATCAGCTTGCATGCACCCCAATAGCCCATTTCATAATGCGGCAGTTCGATGGACGTCAACCGCGGTTCGAAGAACACGGACAGCAGTTCGAAATTGTCCACGCTGACCACGGACAGGTCCCGGCCAATGCGCAGGCCTCGCCGCACGGCCGCCTCGTAGATGAACCGCGCGCGCACGTCATTGAAGCAGAACACCCCGTCTGCGCCCGTGTCCAGCAACGCTTCGGCCTGCATGTCGGCGTCGACCTTCTCGTCCGGATCGAACACAGGCCGGTCGTCACTCGCGATGCCGGCCCGGTCAAGAGCCGCGTGATATCCGGCCAGTCGACGAGGCTGCGCGATGACCGTCGGCGGCGAACCATAATACGCAATGCGTCGGCATCCGGCGGCCAGCAGCCGAGCCACCGCATCTTCGCCTATCCCCTGCTCGTCCGGTCCGATGGACGGGCACTGTCCGTCCTTGTCCTCGGCATCCACCATGACCGTGGGGCAATCGTCGAGCGCGTCCGGCAGCGTCATCACCCGGTCGTACATGGCTGCATAGAGGAAGCCGTCGACGCCGTAGCGGCGCAGCATGTCGATCTGCTGCCGTTCGAGTTCCGCGTCATTGCCGGTGTTGACGACCGTCAGCAGGTATCCGAACGTACGAGCCGCATCTTGTGCGCCGAGGATGATACGACCGGCATATGGCGTGGTGGCGACGTCATCGCCGATCAGTCCGATCATATGGCTGCGGTTGGTGCGAAGCCCCCGCGCGATGGGATTGATCACGTAGCCCATCGCTTCGGCTTGTTCGCGTATCTCATGGGCGATCTCGGGTTTGATGCGTCCCCGGCCCTTGCCGTTGAGCACGCGTGAGACCGTCGCCGTGGAGACCCCGGTCTTGAGCGCGATATCCTTCAACGTGACCATATGCATCCCTCGTCGCGTCGATATCGATGTAGCACCGCTCATAGTAACGTGCCCCGTCCCACTCAATGTCCACCCAATGTCCATTCAACGGCCGTGCTGCCGTCATTTTCGACGTCAGCACGGCCACTCACCTGCCGCAAGCCGAGCGCCGTCGTCATATGGGGACGGCGAAGGCCGGAGCGGATCGCACGATCATACGTGCCTCTTCGCTCCGGCTCATGCCCGCATTCCGTCCGGTTCCGCTCAGCCCTTGACCGCGCCGAGCATCACGCCCTTGTTGAAGTACTTCTGCAGGCACGGGTACAGCACGAGCAGCGGGATCGTGGCGACGATGATCACGCCGAACTTGATCTGGTCGGCAAGCTGCTGCTGCGCGGCGGCGTTGAGGTTCGAGGCGACGGACTGCGAGACGAGCAGGATCTGCTGGAGCACGACCTGCAGCGGCTGTTTGTTCTGGTCGGAGATGTAGATCAGGCCGGTCATGAAGTCGTTCCAGTGGCCGACGAAATAGTACAGTCCGATCACGGCGAGGATGGCGGGGCTCAGCGGCAGCACGACCTTGAAGAAGTAGCCGAGATAGCCGAGTCCGTCGATCTGCGCCGCATCATGCAGCTCCTCGGGGATGGACGACTCGAAGAACGAGCGGGCGACGATCACGTTGTACACGCTCACCGCGCCGGGCAGGATGAACACCCACATCGTGTCGATGATGCCAAGCTGCTGGAACAGCAGGTAGTTTGGCACGAGGCCGCCGGCGAAGAACATGGTGACGGTGAACAGGAACAGGATGACGCGGCGCGGTTTGAATTCGGGGCGGGACAGGGCGAACGCGCACGGGATGGTCACCGCCATATTGACCGCGGTGCCGAGTACCGAGTAGACGATGGTGTTCCAGTAGCCGCGCCAGATCTGCGCGTTGGCGAAGATCTTCGCATAGCCGGCGAACGTGATGCCGGAAGGCAGCAGTCGCGTCTGGCCGGAGGCGACGCTGTTCGGATCGGAGAACGAAGAGATGACGACGAACCACAGCGGATACAGCACGATCAGCACGACGAGCAGGATCAGGCCGTCGATAACGCCAAGGGTGATCCAGTCTCCGACCGTGCGCCGTTCGCGCTGCTTTGTGTTCCATGGGATGTCGTTGCCGTTGGATTTGGGGGCCTGGGCCATGGCCGTGGCGATTGATGCGCTCATGATGATGCTCCTTCTCGTCTTAGAAGATGCTCGCGTTGGACACTCGCTTCGAGATCGCGTTGGCCGCGACCAGGAAGACGAAGTTGACGACGGTGTTGAACAGGCCGATGGCCGTGGAGTAGGAGAACTGGAAGTTGATCATGCCGATCTTGTACACGTAGGTGGAAATCACCTCGGTGGCCGGCAGGTTCAGCGTGTTCTGCATGAGGAAGATCTTGTCGAAGCCGACATTGAGCACGGAGCCCATGTTGAGGATGAGCAGCACGCCGCAGGTCGGCAGGATCGCCGGGAAGTCGACGTAGCGTATGAGCTGGAGCCTGCCGGCGCCGTCGAGTTTGGCGGCCTCGTACAGGGATGTGTCCACGGAGCTCAGCGCGGCGAGGTAGATGATCGCGTTCCAGCCGCAGTGCTGCCAGACTTCGGAGATCCAGTAGACGGCGGTGATCGCGCCCGTGCTGCCCATGAGGCTTTCGTCGCCGAAGAACTGGCCGATGATGCCGGTGTTCGGCGCGAGGAAGATGTTGAGCATGGAGACGATGACCACGATCGAGATGAAGTGCGGCATGTACGTGATGGTCTGCACGAAGCCCTTGACCCTAGCCGAGTGGATCTGGTTGATGAGCAGGGCGAGTATGATCGGGAAGATGAAGCCCATGACCAGCGTCCACAGGCTGATGCGGACCGTGTTCGTCATGATCTCGCCGAACAGCGGCGAGCGGAAGAACTTGTTGAAGTATTTGAATCCGACGAAATCGCCGCCGGTCAGCCCCTTGTCGGGGTCGAACTCGCGGAAGGCAAGCTGAATGCCCCACATCGGCACGTAGGCGAACAATCCCACGAACACGAGGGCGGGCAGGGTGAGCAGCCACAGTTCCCAATAGCGGCGGAAGTGATCGGCGATGCGGGCGAATGGGCTTGGCTTGTTGATCGGCTCCTGTACGGGCCGGCTGGCTGCGGAAATGGTGTTGGTTGACATGATGACGCTTTCGATGGTGACGGAATCATGGATGATGACGGCCGCTGCACGATGCGGCCGCGTACGAAGAAGGCGAGGTCTGTCGGTCGGATCGGCGGTCACGGCCGACGGACCCGCAATGGCTGCGCCGGGAAAAGGGGAAAACCGGCGCAAGTGTCGATGGATGCGGAGGCCGGTTGACCACCATCGCGGCTATTTGACGGCCTGGTCGTAGTACTTCTGCCAGATCGCGATGTTCTCCTCGAGACCGAGCGTGGGTTCGGCGATGTTCTTGAGGTACGTGTTCCATTCCTTGTCGATGCCGCCGCGCTGCACCCACTTCGCCAGCTGGTTGTTGGCGTAGTTGCCGATGGACGTGTTGTTGTCCGACAGGGTGTCGAGGTCGTCGCTGCTGGGGCGTACGTAGATCGGGATCACGTCGCCGGTCGGATCGACGCGGTTCAATGCATCCTCGACGGCCTTGTTGGCTTCGGTCACCTGATCGGCGTTGTCGTCGTTGACGATGGTCGCGTCGTCCGGCACCCATCCGGCGAATCGGTCCTGCAATGCGATGGCTCGCGTGTCGGGGTATTCGGCGTACGCCTTCTCACGGTCGATGGTGTACGTGTGATTGCCGTCGTCGGACAGCGTGGTCGGAATGGAACCGAAGTAGCCTTCGACCGACAGTTTCTCGCCATACATCGCGTTGACGATCTTGTAGACGGCCTGCTTGTTCGCGGCCTTCGGGCTGACGGACAGGCTGTAGGCGAATTCGGTGGCGTCCTGCGAATAATCCCATTTCACGTCCGATTCGGGCGTGGATGCCGTCTTCTTGAGCGGCGGGACACTCACGTATTGATTGGCCAGACTGTTGCCGTACTCGCTGTATGCGGACCAGCCGAACGTGACGCCGGTCAGTGCGGTCTTGCCGTCGTTGACCGTCTGCGCGACGTACTGCGAGTCGTCGCGGGTGAACGTGTCCTTCGGGATCAGTCTTTCGGCCACGAGTCCGTGCAGGAAGGAGATAACGTCCTTGAGTTCCTCGGACGTGTAGTAGCTTTTCACCTTGCCGTCCTGCACGTAGTAGCCTTGAGAGGACGCGCTCGAGCCCATGAAGTTGGTGACGACGCCGGACGAGTTGAGCAGCACCAGTGGACTCCAGAGGCCGAAGCCGAGGCTTCGGATGTTCATCGGGATCTCGTCGGCCTTTCCGTTGCCGTTGGGGTCTTTGGTCTTGAACGCCTCGAGCACGGTCTTGAGTTCATCCCACGTGGTCGGCATCTTCAGCCCGAGTTTGTCGAGCCATTGCTTGTTGATGAACATGTGCGTGGCGGAGACGCGGTAGCCCTTGCCGCGGTCGGACGGCAGGAGTTTGATCTGTCCGTCGCTGTTCTCGGCCATCTTGCGGGCCACCGGATGCGCCTCGAAGAACGCTTGGACGTTCGGTAGCTCGTCGAGATGCGCGCCGATGTCCTCGAACTGGTTCGGATACCGGCTCACGTCGGTGGGATCGTACAGGGTCAGGCCGATGTCCGGAAAATCGTTGGCGACCATTTTCGGAGCCTTCTGCTGACCCCATGAACTGTCGGCGATCTCCTCCCAGT
Source organism: Bifidobacterium ramosum (assembly GCF_009299505.1). Taxonomy (GTDB): domain Bacteria; phylum Actinomycetota; class Actinomycetes; order Actinomycetales; family Bifidobacteriaceae; genus Bifidobacterium; species Bifidobacterium ramosum. The sequence continues at coordinate 89,304 of NZ_WBSM01000012.1, forward strand.
CGATGGTGCAGTCGCAGGCCGTCTCCAGCTGCTTGGAATATTCAGTGTCCTTCATCGGATTGTCGGTGACGTTGCGACGCACGCGGATGGTGACGATCGGCCTGCCGTCCGCATCGACGGTGGGCTTGCTGTTGCCGCATCCCGCCAGCGGCACGCACAGCGCGACCGCGGTCATCGCGGACGCCATGATCCTACGGATGCGCAAACTACGGCGTTCCATAAGTCTCCTTACATTGATTCTCTTCCGCCGGAGGACTCAACCACTTCATTGTCGATGACCTTCAGCTTTGCCGTCCTCGGATAGCAGAAAATATATCACGGCAATCGATTGCCGGCAATCGATTGCCATTCGGCGTGTCGAACCGCTTCGACGCATGAATCGGAAAAAGCAACAAACAAAACAACGACGTCATCGCCCTTCTTCAACAGGCATACGACGACGAACGGCTGAGGAAGGGCCGAGCAGACATTCTCTGTTCCGGTTCTTCCCTCCCCTAACTTCTTCCTCTCCCCTAACGGACATACAGCCGATCCCATCCCGGTTTTCGGCTGTATGTCCGTCGAAGTTTGGAACGCTACTGCTCCTCGATGCCGAGCATCGTGCGCAGCCACGTCAGCTCCGCGGCGATCTGCGCGTCGTGCACGGCGACAATGCCGCGCCGATACGGATCATCCAGCCGATCGAACGGAATCGGATGGCCGGCGTCGCAGTAGAAGAAATGGATGTCGCCACCGTTCAGCACGTCGTAACGTCGGCGCAGCACCGCGTCACGATCGGCTTTGTCCGGCACCACGGACAGGAACGTGAGCACCACCGTCCATCGCGTGAAATCGGTGACGTCGAAACCGTCCGCGGTCTTCAACGCGTCGATGAGACGCGCGCGGCCGGCGTCCAGCAACGTGAACAGACGACGCTGCCGACCGTCGCGCATCTCGGAGCATTCCTCGATCAGCCCGGCCTCGACGAGACGGGTCGTCGCCGGGTAGATCGCGCCGTCGCTGAACTTGCGCGCATAACCCTGCAGCTGTTCCATCTTCTTACGCAGCTCGTAGCCACACATGGACCGTTCCGCGAGGAATCCCAGAATCATCGTCTCGATCACACTCATACGGTTCAGTATATCGTTGCACAATGCCACGTTTCGACATATTCGCGGCCGGCGTGACGGCCGATACGATCACCACGACAGCGTCGGCCGATGCGGCGCCGACTACCGCAGCCCCCGCAGAATCCGGCGCAGCACCGGAATGGTCACCGCGCACGACAGCACATCCGACACCGACTGCGCCATCTCCACGCCGAGCACGCCGAGGAAATGCGGCAGGATCAGCACGACCGGCGCGAGGAACAACCCCATGCGGCACACCGCCAGGAACGACGCGATGCCGGTCTTGCCCATCGTCTGCGTGATCATGTTGCCCATCATGTTCACGCCGTTGACCATCACCGTGACGCACTGGAAGTGCAGCGCGGCCACGCCGACCGCGACCACGGCCGGGTCGGAGCGGAAGATCTCGACCAGCTGCGGCGCGAACGCCCACACGAGCGCGCCGATCACCATGAGTACCACGGTCGACAGCCGCACGCAGAACCAGAACGCCTCCCGAACGCGCCCGTAGAGCCCGGCGCCGTAATTGTAGCCGCACACCGGCTGGAAGCCTTGGCCAAGGCCGATGATGACCGAGTTGGCGCCGAGCATGATGCGCATGACAATGGCCATGCCGGCGATGGCCGCGTCGCCGAACGGGTTGGCGGCGATGTTCACGCACGTGGTGGCGATGGAGCCGGCGCCCTGGCGGACGAGCGACGGCAGGCCGCCGCCGACGATCTCGCGCATGAGCAGCACGTCGGGGCGGCAGTTACGCAACGACAGCTTCAGCACGCCGAACTTGCGGCTGAGCGTGGTGAGGATCGCGAAGCTGAGCGTCTGGCAGATACCGGTGGCGAGGCCGGCGCCGAAGATGCCGAGATCGAGCACGAAGATGAACAGCGGGGCGAGCAGGAAGTTGAGCAGCGCGCCGGAGACGAGGCCGATCATGCCGAACGCGGACTGGCCTTGGTAGCGCAGCAGGCCGTTGAGCGCGAACGAACCGCACACGCAGGGCGCGGCGACGAGGATCGGCGTGAGGTATTGCACGGCGTACGGCGCGATCGTGGCGGTGGAGCCGAGCGCGACGACCAGCGGGCGCAGGGTGAGCAGTCCGATGATCGCGACGGCCAGCCCGCACAGGACGGCGCCGGCGAAGCCGACGGCGAGCAGGCGTGCGGCGCGATCGTTGTGCTGTTTGCCGAGTTCGCGGCTCATGGAGTTGCCTGAACCGTTGCCGAAGAAGAATCCGATGGCCTGCAGCACGGTCATGATGGAGAAGGCGATGCCGATCGCGCCGGATTGCGCGGTGCCGAGCTGGCCGATGAAGAACGTGTCCGTGAGGTTGTACGCGGTGGTGACCAGATTCGAGATGACGGCCGGAATGCACAGCCGCAGGATCAGCGGAGGGATCGGCTGGCCGGTCATCTGCCGGTATTTCGCGTCGGCGCTGGCCCGTGTGATCGTATGCATCTGTTTCTGCCCCATGTGGCGTTACCTTACTCGCGGGCGGGGTCGTATCCACGGATCGGGGCGCGCGTGCGCTCAGGACAGGCGCGACTGCACCAGACGGTTGAGCGACACGCCTTGCTCGGCGGCTTCGATGGTCAGCCGACGATGGACCTCCGGCGGCACGCGGACCATGATATGGCCGGAATAGTGGCGATCCTCGAACGGCTCGGGCACATCCTGGCCCTTGCTGCGCATGGCCGCGACACGTTCGGCCGCCAGCACGCGCAGGCCGGACAGCGCATCCACCGACGAGCGCGCGATGAACCGCAGTCCGGGGAGTTCCGCCACCGTGGCGACGAAGCCGTCATCGTCGTTCGACCAGTGGATGCGGTACACGTACCGATCGCTTTCATCCGCCATTGCGCACCTCCCTGACGCCGTCATCACCGCTGTCACCGCCACCATATCGCATGCCGACGCCGACCGGCACCGGCCGCGACACGCACCACCACATGATCGAACATATGTACGAGCTTTATGATATCACTATTGATATCACCACAACGGAGTGCAGGTCCGGCGAAAGGAGTGACCATGGCAACCTCGACTCTGTATGCGCCCGAGGTGGACGGGCTGACGCGCATCGGCAACGCGCATGCGCCGGATCTGATTCTGCCGCTGGGCATGCTGGCGCAGACGCTGATCGCGCTGCTGCGCAACATCGTGCCGGTCGGCGGGCTGCGTTCGCTGTGGATCGAATCGGAACGAGGGCCGATCGAGGCGTTCGGCACCTACGAGACACTGCACGACCAAGGTCTGTTCGACACGTATGCCGAGTTCGAGGATCACTGGCACGCCTGTTATCCGTCCAACCGGAAGTGGTATCGGATCACGTACGACGAACGCGGGGACGCGCCGCGGTTGTCCGTCAACGACCGGTTCGCCGTGCGGTTCGTCGCGGACGCACCGGAATGTTCGGATCCGGCGTTCGCGATGCAGCTGCTGTCGTGGCTGGTCAAGGGCGCCGAAACGTGCGTCCGGCAGTGCGCGCAAGGCACGTATAACGAGCGGATCAGCGAACAGCTGCCGTTCGACATGCGCATGGGCGTGCTGTCAAGAAAGGCGTATTGGTCGATTTTCCCGGAAAGCCGCGAGTATGTCCGGCGCATGGTGCGTGACAAGGACATCGACCGGTTCGTCGCGCTGTTCGGTGGCGAGGGCCGGCAGGGCGGCGTTCACGTCGATGGCCCGCTCGGCATGCCGGCGGCCGGAACGACGGACGGCTTGCCGACGATGAGCGTGAACGACTACTTGCACGTGTGCCGCACCACATATCTGGCGTTGGGATTGTCCGAACCCATGACCGATGCCACGCCGGCGGATTGGCATGCCGCATACGCGAATCCCGTGGGCCGGTCGATGGCGGCCCTCGATCGGGACGATCCGAAGGAATTCGCCTCGTGGATTGCCGACGGGCGGGATGACGGGCATACGTGGGAGATCGCGCCCGGCCCCGGTTTTTCGTGGTTCACTTTGACGCCGGTGCGTCGCGACGACCGGTGGCTGCTGGAGTTGCGCAGTGCGGCGTATCCGATGTGCGCCGATACGATTCGGCTGGCGCTGCTGCTGCACGACACCGGGTTGCCGGTGACGGTGCCGAACGCTCGCGAGCTGGCCAACACGGTGCGTGGCGACGACAGCATCGGCATCCTGCCGCATTATCTGATGCCGCCGTATGACGACGTGGCGTTTCCGGACGCCGCGGTCACCGAATACATCGCATTGCCATATGAACGTATGAAGGAGGTGATATTGCACGCACGGTGGTATCCGGTCGAGGAGGTTCGGTTATTCGACCAGACCGCGGAGGAGCCGGTCGACGATGTGCCTGCCGTCACCGGTCGTGGATGTCCAGATACCGGCCGGTGATGCTGGCGGCGTCGGCGGCGATCTGTTCGGGAGTGCCGGTGGCGACGATGCGCCCGCCCGCTTCGCCGCCGCCGGGGCCCATGTCGATGACGTAGTCGGCGTTGGCGATCATGTCGAGATCGTGTTCGATGACCACGACGGTGGCACCGGCGGCGACCAGCCGGTCGAATACGCGCAGGAGCACGCGTACGTCAAGCGGATGCAGGCCGATGGTCGGCTCGTCGAAGACGAACACGGCGTCGGACTGGGCCTTGCCCATTTCGCTGGCGAGCTTCAATCGTTGCGCCTCACCGCCCGAAAGGGCCGGCGTCGGTTCGCCGAGGGTGAGATATCCCAGGCCCAGCTCATGCAGCGTGCTGAGCCGCGCATGGACGGTGCGCAGGTCGCCGGTCGCGGCCAGCGCCTCGTCGACGCTCATCGACATGAGCTGCGGCAGACTGAGTTCGCGCCCGTCTTTGGCACGGCGACGAATGTCGGACGCCGCTGGGGCGTACCGGCTGCCGCCGCAGTCGGGGCAGGTGATGTCCACGTCCGGCAGGAACTGCACGTCCAGCGAGATCATGCCGGTGCCGTCGCAGGTCGGGCAACGCAGACGGCCGGTGTTGTAGGAGAAGTCGCCGGCCTTGTAGCCGGCGGCCTTGGCCTGTTCGCACCGCGCGTAGGCGCGTCGCAGATCGTCGTGGACGCCGGCGTAGGTGGCGACGGTGGAGCGGACGTTCGCGCCGATCGGCGTCGCGTCGATGAGGTTCGCCCGTCGTATGCCATCCGCACTGATCGCATGCACATGCGGCGGCAGTGCGGTCCCGTCCGCTGCGGCCCGCAGCGCCGGAATAAGCGTTTCGAGCACCAACGTGGTCTTGCCCGAGCCGGAGACGCCCGTCACCGTCACCAACCGCCCGCGGGGAATATCGACCGACAACGGCTTGACGGTATGCAAGGCGCCGGTCGACAGGTGAATGCGGCCGACACCGAACATGTGGCCGGGCTCAACCCGGGCGCGCACGCGGGTCTGGCCGTTCTCCCGCAGGAACGGCGCTATGCGGCTGCCGGGGTTCGTCTCCACGTCGGCGACGGAGCCCTGCGCGATCACCTGCCCGCCGTCGGCACCGGCCACCGGCCCCATTTCGATCAGATGGTCGGCGGCGGCGAGCACGCGCACGTCATGGTCGACTACCACCACGGAGTTGCCGTCCGCCACCAGATCGCGCATCACGCCGAGCAGTCCTTCGACGTTCGACGGGTGCAGGCCGATAGACGGTTCGTCGAGCACGTACAGCACGCCGGTGGTGCGGTTGCGCACGGCACGCGCCAGTTGCACGCGCTGGCGTTCGCCGGTGGACAGGGTCGAGCCGGCGCGCTCGAGCGACAGGTAGTCGAGACCGAGTTCGATCAGCCGTCGTGCCGTGTCGAGGAAGGATTCGCCGATGTTCGTGGCCATCGCGCGCATGTCGTCCGGCATGGTGGCGGGCACGCCGCGCACCCAGTCCACCGCTTCGGCCAGCGTCATCGCAGTGGCTTGGGCCAAGTCGATGCCGCGCACGTGCGGCGCACGAGCCTTGGCGCTCAGTCGCGTGCCGGCGCAGTCGCTGCAGGGACGTTCTTCGAGGAATCGGGCGACGCGTTTGAGCCCTTTCTCGTCCTTGGCTTTGGCGAGCGCGTTCTCGACCGTATAAACGGCGTTGTAGTACGTGAAATCCAGTTCGGCGAAGTCGTCGCCCTTCTTCGGCCGGTACAGGATGTGCTTTTTGACGGCCGGCCCGTTGAACACGATGTCGCGCTCCTCGGGAGTCAGGTCGCGGAACGGCACGTTGGTGCGCACGCCCATCGCGCCGCAGACCTGTTTCATGAGGTCCCACATCAGCGAACCCCACGGCAGCACCGCGCCGTCGTCGATGGACTTGCTCTCGTCGGGTACCAACGCCGCACGGTTCACCACGCGCACGATGCCGGTGCCGGAGCAGGTCGAGCATGCGCCGCCGGAGTTGAAGGCGAGGTCTTCGGCGCCGGGCGCCCGGAACGACGCGCCGCAGCCGGTGCAGATGATCGGCAGGTCGGCGGCCACGTTGATCGTCGGCTCGTTGCGTGTCCCGCATTGCGGGCAGACGTGCGCGGCGCACCGCGAGAACAGCAGTCGCAGGCTGTTGAGCAGTTCGGTCATCGTGCCGAACGTCGACCGGATGCCGGGTACGCCGGGCCGCTGGTGCAACGCCAGCGCCGCCGGCACGTACCGCACGTCGTCCACCTGCGCGCGGCCGGCCTGCGTCAGCCGTCGCCGGGTATAGGTCGACAATGCCTCCAGATACCGCCGCGATCCCTCCGCATACAGCACGCCCAACGCCAGCGACGATTTGCCCGAACCGGACACGCCCGCGATGCCGACCAGTTCGTTCAGGGGAATGTCGACGTTAACATCCTTGAGATTGTGCACGCGCGCACCGCGCACCTCGATCGCGCGCGGCCGCCGTTCGACCGTGTCCGTATCCCGCATCGTCCCCATCGCTGCCTCCGATCGTCGTCGGAACCGCCCGCGCTCGCACGCACGCGGTTCCCATACTCCCCCACTGTAGGCCATACGCACCCGCGCCCACGGTTCGACGCCGCCTTCGACTACGCTCGGTACCGTCAGAAAGGATGTTGGCATGACCGTTGACTTCGATACGCCGGTGGACCGTTCCGGCACCGATTCGCTCAAGTGGGAGGAGGCCGGCGACGCGCTGCCCATGTGGGTGGCGGACATGGATTTCGCGACCGCGCCCGCGATCCGCGAGGCGCTGCAGCGCCGTTTCGACAACGGCGTGTTCGGCTATTCGATCGTGCCGGACGCGTGGGAACAGGCGTACGTCGACTGGTGGGGCACGCGGCATGGCCTCGTGATCGACCCGCAGTCGCTGATCTTCACGACGGGCGTGATTCCGGCGATCTCGAGCATGGTGCGCAAGCTCACCACGCCGGCCGAGAACGTGGTCATCCAGACGCCGGTCTACAACATCTTCTTCAATTCGATCCTCAACAACGGCCGCAACGCGCTCGAGTCGCAGCTCGCCTACGATGCCGTCGCCGGACGCTACACGATCGACTGGGCCGATCTCGAGGCGAAGCTCGCCGATCCGCAGACTTCGCTGATGATCCTGTGCAATCCGCACAATCCGACCGGTATGATCTGGGATCGCGCAACGCTGGCGCGGATCGGCGACCTGTGCTGGGAGCATCACGTCACGGTGATCAGCGACGAGATCCACTGCGATCTGACCGATCCGGGCGCCGCGTACGTGCCGTTCGCGTCGGTAAACGAACGGTGCGCGGCGATGTCGGTGACGTGCATGGCACCGACGAAGGCGTTCAACATCGCGGGGTTGCATACGGCGGCCGTGATGGTGCCCGATCCGACGCTGCGGCACAAGGTGTGGCGCGGGCTCAACACCGACGAGGTGGCCGAGCCGAATGCGTTCGCGATTCCGGCGGCGATCGCCGCGTTCGAGCATGGCGGCGAGTGGCTGGACGAATTGCGCGCGTATCTGGCCGATAACAAGCGCGAGGCGCGACGGATGATCGACGAATATAACAGTACCGCTTCGGCGGATCGACAGGTCACGTTGGTCAGCGGTCCGGCCACGTATCTGCTATGGCTTGACTGTGCCGCGTTCATCGGGACCGCCGGACGTTCTGCTGCTGATGACGACGCGGACGGCTTGCGGGACGACGGCACGCGGAGGACCGGCGGCCGGTTCGCCGATGCCACCGCATTGTGCGATTGGCTGCGTCGGGAGCATCGTGTGATGTTCTCGTCTGGCGTATCGTTCGGCGGCAACGGGAGCCGGTTCATCCGCGTCAACGTCGCCTGCCCGCGATCGCAGATGCGAGAGGCATTCATCCGCCTGTTCGCCGCTCTCGTCACGCTCTGATATCCCGGTGCCCCGCCACGTCCGATATCCCAGCGTCCCGCCATGCTCTGATATTCCAGTGTCCCGCCATACTCTGATCTCCCAGTGCCCCGATACCTCGCCGCTCCCGACACCAGTCCCCTGAAAGCATCACCACTCCAACGAGCATCTCCCTCTAACGGACATACAGCCGATTACGCCGTCCAATCGGCTGTATGTCCGTTGAAGGTAGGAGCAGAAGCCTCTTTGAGCCTCTGTACCAGCACATATTCGCACGCCTCATCTCCGTTCCCTCTCAACGGACATACAGCCGTTTTCATCGTTGCAATCGGCTGTATGTCCGTTGAGAAGGGAACTGCGGTCTCCCGGAAGCATCGAACGGGCAGACCGGTCGACCGCTCCGCCGTATCGGCGCAAGAAATTCGGGGAATCACCCCCATCGTCCTGAAATCCTTGCACTGACCGTCCCCCAGCGCAAGGATTTCAGGAAAACATCCCCACAGTCCCGAATTTCTTGCACTGACCAAATCTCAGCACAAGAAATTCGGGAACGACCATCACCCTCGGCAGACATACAGCCGATCGTGCGGAGAAAACGGCTGTATGTCCGTTGGAAGGTAGGAGCAGAAGCCTCTGTGAACCGCCTTATCGCGCACATTCGCACGTCACACGCCCCAATCCTCAACGGACATACAGCCGATTCCGGCCATCAAAACGTCTGTATGTCCGTTAGAGAGAGGGTGGCAAGGGAACACAAAAGGGAGCAAACGCAAGAAAAGACGCCAAGCAACGCCTCGTCCCGACCTAGAAGCGGATGAGCGACTTGATGACCTTGCGCTGATCCATCGCCTCGTAGGCGTCCTGGATGTGGTCGAGATCGTATTCGCCGGTGAACACGCGGCCGGGGTTGATCTCGTGACGGAGTACCGCATCGAGCAGACCGTCGGCCAGATCATAGTGGCGCACCGGCGCCGGACCGCCCTTGATGCCGATGTTGCCGTAGAACGTGCCTTCGGCGCTGATCTCCACATCGTGCGGCAACCCGACACGGCCGATCACGCCGCCGCGGCGGATCAGCCCGATCGCCGTGTCGAACGACTGCTTCGAACCGACGCATTCGAGCACGGCGTCCGCGCCGTAGCCACCGGTCATGCCGAGCACGGCGTCGATCGCGGCCTGATCGCGCTCGGCCACGACGTCGGTTGCGCCGAACTCGCGCGCCACGGCCGCACGGTCCTCATGCCGGCTCATCGCGATGATTCGCGCCGCGCCGCGCATTTTCGCCGATAGCACACCGCACAGGCCGACCGCACCGTCGCCCATCACCACGGCGGTGTCACCGGGCTTGACTTCCGCGGACACGGCCGCATGATAACCGGTCGACATCACGTCGGCGATGGTCAGCAGCGAGGCGAACGTCGCGTCGTCATAATCCTCCGGCGCGCCGGGCACGACGACGACCGTGCCGTCGGCCTCCGGCACACGCACGTACTCGGCCTGGCTCGCACCGAAGTAGCCGCCGTGCGGGCACACGGACTCGAATCCGGCCTTGCACACCGGGCACACGCCGCAGCTGTACGGGAACGGCAGCACCACGAAATCGCCCGGCTTGACGGACGTCACCGCCGAACCGACCTCCTCGACCACGCCGATCGACTCATGGCCGATCTGCGCATGGCGCGGGTGGTCGGACAGCCCGCGGAAATACCACAGGTCCGACCCGCATACACAGGCGCGCACCACGCGCACCACGGCGTCGGTATCGGCCTCCAGCCGCGCCTTCGGCACCTCCTCGACGGCCATATGGCCCGGTTCCACGAAGATCGCGGCCTTCATCGTTGCGCTCATGTTGACTCCTTACGTTGATCGTTGACATTGCCCACGCTAGGAAGTTCGAGCACTTGAAGTAAAGCGGGCGACACGCCGGCGGCCTGTACACGACACGCTTGATGTGTTTTCACAAACCGCAATATGCCGCCGCTCCCGGAAACGCATCGTGCGTGTCGTGATCACCCGCCCGGCGTGTCGCCGCGACCTTCCCCCAAACAACACCCGCGGCCGCATACCGATTTATCGGTACGCCACCGTCAATCGCACACATAACCCCGCAGCGCAACCACCCCCGCGCAGTACCGTGATCCCCAGAAAACAGACGATGTCGTCCACAAGGACCCGATTATGCCCACCATGCAACGATTCCGCACACGCATCTCACATCTCACACGGTCATGCGTCGCCGCAACGGCCGTCATCTGCCTGTTGGCGACGTCATTGGGAGGCTGCACGATCGGCAGACGATACGATCACGACACGGGGCCCATCGAACTCACCGTCCGGCCGATGGACAAGGACGGCATTCAGGAACAGCTGCGCCGCAGCGCCTATCCCGGCCCCGGCTACCGCTATGCGAATCCCAGCCGCCCGTCCGAAGTGAGCGGCACGATCACCTACTTCATGCGCGCCGCGAAGCACACGCTCAGACTGCTCGACACCGTCGCGCTCACCGATCCGACGCCGCTGCTGGACGTGCTGCCGGACCGCTCGACATACGACATCCTGTACACGTTGCGATCATTGGCAGACCCACGTTCAACGCTCGATGACGGCACGATCACGAAGCTCAAGCAGCTCTTCGACGCCCAGTACGACCGGAAGTCCGGCGCGTATCTGCAGGACGTGAACGCCGCCACGATCAACAATCCCAACGGTTCCACCGACTCGGGCAGCGACTCCGGCGTGCAATCGATCGCCGACACAACCGTTCAGCGGACACCGGATCTGCTGAACACCTACCTCATCGTCGAATCCAGCGAACTACTGGGACTGGAGCATCAGCCGATCCGCACCTGGCTGACGTCGTATGCCGACGACGCGCTGGCGCATCTCGACGAGACCGACCCTCACGGCTACACGCTGCTGTACGAACTCATGGACCTCGAGCACATGCATCCGGCCGACCGGTTCCGTCCGGTGCTGGACATGTACGTCAGCGAGCTCAAGCGCGTTGCCGGACGGATCGAAGCGGACGAGTCGATGACGATCGGCCTCACGGCGTACGGTGCGGTGCGGCTGATGGAGCGGCTCGGTGTGGACGTGACACCGTATCGCGAGACGATACGCCGCGCACTGCTCAATGATGATGGCAGCCTACGCGATGATCTGTTCGAGCTGTACAGCCCGGAACGCATGTACTACGCGTATTACGCGCTGTGTGCGGTCGATCAGGACTGCGCGGCGGTACCCGGCGTGCGGAAGGCGATTGACGACGACGATCATTATCTGTACGACGACGAGACGTATGGACGGATTCTTTCGTACAACGATCCGGGCGCCATCGACACGCAGGACGCCGATCAACTCATCACCGCGCTGCAGTTGAAGGATTACGTCGGCATCGACCAGTTTCTGCAGGACTATCATGACCGGCTTGATCTGCAATCGTATTCACTGGTGCCGTATCTCACGCTGCTGCAGCGCCACGGCAAGATGGACATCGTCGACGATCGGTGCGACGAGATCGCGGATCGGCTGCGCAGCCTGGTCACGGATTCGATGGGTTCCGACGACACGGCTCCCGAATCGTTGTGGCAGTTGTGGCAGGCGCGGCATCTGTATGACGCGTTCGGCGTGGATTGGACGAATCAGACGAGACTGCATACGATCGCCACGAAACGATGGTCGACCGGACAGCCACGGTACGATCTGCTGTATGCCGTCTGCCAGCTCGGTGCCGCCGACGTGCTGCATCTGACGCGCTCAGAGGTCGACCGGCTTGTGGAACGCGTGATCGACCGGTTCTACGACTACCAGTCGTCCAGCGATGTCGAATCGCGCATGCAGCTCGAATCCATGACCGTCACCGCGTTACAGGAACACGATGTCGTCATTCCCAGCACCATGCTGCTACTGATCAATCAGGACGTCGATCGCATGTCCACCGACACCGGCCTGTTTCGTTCCGGCCTGTCGGACGCTGACAGCATCACCTTTGAGAGCACCGCCAATGCCCTCACCATCAAGGAAACCATCACCAATCAACTGACAAGGAGAACATCATGAAGCACAGATTGCTCGCGCCGCTGGCAATGACGACGGCAATGGCAGCAACTGCTCATGGGACATAAAACTGCTCAAAATTGCGTTAAGACAACGGAACAACGACCCGCATCACCCAATTTCCAGACTCCACATCAAAACCGATTTCACCATGCAAGGATTCAATAATGGATTGATGATATTGCAATCCTCTTCCAGATGACGAACAGTAATTGACATTGTTATCATGTATAGTATTCATTTGAACCAATGAAATACTGGTCTGATCAATCATCAACGAAAAGAAAAATACATCGGAATTCGGATTGCAATGACGCAAAATATTCGTTGAACATTCCTTCATCAAACTCGAAAACTCATTAAATATAGATTTTGCTATTCTACAACGCCTTCCCTCAAAAAAACATGTGCCTTTAAAGCCGACATCGTGCAAGGATTGCTCTACATCAAGGAGTCTTTCCTCCAGCGTCTTTGCGTCAATTTCCTGACAGTCATCAGGAACGGATCCGTGCAACCAATCCAGTATTCCGCGCACATGCACGAATGATCTTTCAGTACGGTCAAAAACCAATCTCCACGCTTCAGCCCCGGACACGTCACCGGACATACGACAATGACGTTGCTGCGTTTGCGCAATTATCGATATGAAAGACAAATCATTGGTCAATGAATCATGCAGCTCACGAGATAAGAGAAGATCACGCTGCATATATTTCAAAGATTCAACTTGCTGTTTCAACACGATATTGCGCTTTTCAATATCATTGATCTTACGAGTCCACGCAATGGCCCAGCCAGCTATTGCGGCAACCAAAATAAGCACGGACATCGTTGATGTGTATCGATATGATGCAATACCGTCTTGCATCATGCCAGTACTCCATATAAACAAACCGAGACCAACAAGAGCTACACACCCTATCTTTTTAGACTGGGTGGCGCAAATAACCGCGACGGCAAAACAAAGACCAGGTATGGAATCATCTCCGGGAACCTGTGGGATCAACACCCCAATGATGTAGACGAACAATACTGCGCATGAGGCAGGAAATGGCGCTATTCCAATACATGCCACACAAATCGCATGAACCACCAAAAGAACGATGCTTACCGGATTCTGTTCGCTTGTCACCAAACTGGCAATGACATCCAACAGAGCAATGGAAACCGCCAACGCCAACGTCCAGGAATGTTTCATCCGCGCAAAACGTCCGCGAACATATCTGCGGATTCCAGCGACCGTCATCATTCATTCACCGACTTCCGTTGAAGCGATACCATTGAATGGCGAGTTCCACACGATTCGCGACGCCGGCCCTTCTGCAAGCGTTGCGGAACAACGTATCGACGGTCGCTTTGGCGATGCCGAGACGAGACGCTATCTGTTCCGACGAATATCCCTGGACGCACAGTCGAATGACGTCGTTTTCGCGCATCGTCAAGGATTCGATGCCTTGCGTCTTGTGCGAACGAACCCGGATACATGCATCCCGTGCCGATTGGAAGACGACGCCCAACGAGTTGTCGGAATAGCTGCCGAACCGATCGTCGAGGATTCGACGGATGGCCCGTTTCAGTTCACCGAACTCCCCCTGCTTGGCGATGATGCCCTGGGCTCCCGCATCGGCAACTTGCTGCGCGTAGTCGGACAGCGGGAACGACGTCATCGCCAGTATCGCCGGACGTTCGCCCTGCCTGCGGATCTCCCGGCATACCGCGGGACCGCTGGCGCCTTCCAGCGACATGTCCAGCAACAGCAGATCAGGGCACGTGCCCTCCACACGAGTACGGGCAATCGCCGTGCCGCCCGATTCCGCGGTCCACAGCACCGGGCAATCGGGCAGGATCATCTTCAGGGCATTGCCCAACGCCCACAATACGGTTTTGTCATTATCAACGATCGCCAACGATCCGCAACAGGCACGCGCTTCCATGTGACGGCTCCTTTGTTTACAACGTTGTAATTCTATTATTTACCATGCGACACGCCGGCGGGGTGATCACGACACGCTTGATGTGTTTTCGCAAACCGCAATATGCCGCCGGTCCCGGAAACGCATCGTGCGTGTCGTGATCACCCGCCCGGCGTGTCGCCGCAACCATACCCCCGTCACCCCGTCATTCATCCCCAGCAACCGTCCAGAAAACATCCAGAGACCCTTGCCGAACCCGCCAGCCGACCTTGCGCGCCACTCCAGCGCGCTCCACGAAACCGGCCGTTTACTGGAGTCATCCAAGCGAAAGGATGCGATCATGAACAAGAACAAGCGCCCAGCAGCCCGTCGTAACGGCACCGCCGCAACCCGCGCCACCCTTGCCGCACGACCGACACTCGCCACGACCAAGCTCATCGCCCTCGCCGCGGCCGTCGCCCTCGCCGGCGGCATGGCAGCAGGCGCCGGCACCGCCTACGCCATCCGCCGCAACGACAACGGCGCGAACACCATCACCATGAGCACCCCCGGCGGCATGGGCGGCGGCGCGAACACCATGAGCTACGACTACTCCGGCTCCTACACCGCCGCGCTCACCGCGGACGGCACCGACAAGACCTCGACCGGCGAGACGACCGAGGCCACGACCGCCGACCAGAACGTCGCCCTCGCCCAGAACGGCGGCACGCTCACGATCAGCAACGCCACGCTCACGAAGTCCGGCGACTCCGACAACGCCGACAACAACAACTTCTACGGCACCAACTCGATCTCGCTGACCGTCGGCGACAGCTCGAAAACCGTCATCTCCGGCAGCACGCTCACCGCGTCGAGCTCCGGCTCGAACGGCGTGTTCGCCACCGACTCGGGCACCGCGCTCGTCTACGACACGACGATCAAGACCACGTCCGACAATTCGCGAGCGCTCGACGCGACCTACTCCGGCACGATCCTCGCCGGCAAGGTCACGGCCGACACGCAAGGCGACCACAGCGCGACCGTGGCGACCGACCGTGGCGGCGGCAATGTGTCCGTCACCGACTCGACGCTGTCCACGGCCGGCTCCGGTTCGCCGCTGCTGTATTCGACCGGCGACGTGCAGGTCAACAACGTGACCGGCACCGCCACCGGCAGCCAAATCGCCGGCATGGAGGGCTACAACACGATCCTCATCAACAACTCCACGCTGGAAAGCACGAACACCGGCAAGACCGGCTCCGACCCGATCGCCAACGGCGTGATCATCTACCAGTCCACGTCCGGCGACGCCGAGTCCTCCACCGGCGAGCACGCGACGTTCCAGGCGAAGGACTCCACGCTGAAGTCCGCGATCACGTCCGGCTCGATGTTCTACTTCACGAACACGACCGCCGACGTGGTGCTGTCCAACACCACGCTCGACTTCGATACCAGCAAGGCCACGCTGATCAACGCGTCCGGCAACGACTCCAACAACTGGGGTTCGGCGGGTTCGAACGGCGCGACGGTCACGTTCACCGGACGTGCGCAGACGTTGGAGGGCGACGTGACGGCGGACACGATCTCGTCGGTCGACCTGTATCTGCTGGAAGGCTCGACGTGGACCGGCGCGGCCTCGATCACCGAGAACTCGTCGGCGGCGAACGGCTCGACCAGCGACGCGCCGATCACCGTGAACGTTGACGGCACGTCGACGTGGGTGGTCACCAAGGACACGACAATCTCCGCGCTGAACGTCGCGTCCGGCGGCAAAATCGTCGACGAAAACGGCGATACCGTGACGATCGTCGCGAACGGCAAGACCGTGGTGTCGGGCGACAGCGACATCACCGTGACCGTGACCGGCTCGTACTCCACGACCGTCGACGCCGGCTCCGATACGGAACTCGCGACCGAGACGATCGACCGCTCCGACTTCGACAGCCAGTTCGGCACCAGCACCAGCTGGACGATGGCATAGCCGAAGGCCACCCATCACCCCCGTCATCGATACACCCCATATTCACACGTCATATCCATCGCGAAAGGAACCATCATGAGCAACGACACCACCAAGATCACCGACACCACCACCGAGACCGCCGCGACCGAGGCACTGCCATTGGCCGAGCAGACGACGCAGACCGAGCGGACGGCGCAGACCACGACCATCCCGTCGGCGAGCGCACCGGCGGCATCGACCGGCCTGTTCGCGCACGACGACGGCACCGCGACGGCGACCGACCGGTCCGGCGAGCAGCGGACCGAGTCGTCCGAACAGTCAGGACGGTCGTACGGTCAGCAGTACGGCGCCACGTATGGTCAGAGCGGCCAAACGTATGGTCAGCCGGAACAGCAGTACGGCCAGAACGCGCAGCCGTACGGATATCATCAGCCGTACGGCCAGTATGCGCAGCCGGGCCAGCCCGGTCAGCCGAATGGAGCCAATCCGTTCACGCCGAACGGCCAGCAGTACGGTCAACCCGTCCAGCCGATGCAGGGCCAGGTACCCGCGCCGAAGCAGCATGATCCGAAGGCCAAGTTCTGGGCGATCGTGGCCGGCGTCTCGCTGGTGTGCGGCTTGATCGGCGGCGCGGCCGGCGCGGCGATCGTGAACGCGGTCAGCGGCGGCAACGACGGCAACGGTTCGAGTCAGCAGATGCAGATGCCCGGCGGCGGCATGGGCGGACAGTCCGGTCAGTCCGGCAACTCCAACGGCCAGATGGGCGAGCCGCCGAGCGGCGGCATGGGCGGCAACGGCCAGTCGGGTCAGTCCGGTCAGTCGGACAGCCAGTCCGGCAGCGGATCCGACAGCCAGTCCGGCAACAGCAGCTCCAATGATTCGAGCAGCTACACCGGCAGCGGCTCGATCGAGTCCTGATCCGGCAGACGGTCGTCGGACGTTGGTCGTCGGACGCCGTCCGACGACCAACCAACGATCACCGATTGACGATCCGTTACGATCCGATCATCAATCACCGCGAACGATCACCGTCACTCATCGACCGACATCACGAATGGCTCCCCGCCACGCGACAGCGCACGGCAGGGAGCCATTCGCATGACGCCACATAACAGCGTCACATCAGCGTCACGCCGCTGCCGCACACAACGTCCGCCGACTACAGCACCACCGCCGACACCACAGTCAACGTGAGCAACGAACACAGCGTGGTCACAAGCACGAAGCCGACGCCGTATTCGGGCATGTTGTTCGTGCGGCCGGTGAACATGGCGATCGTGGTCATGGTCGGCAGGGCGGAGACGAGCGTGATCATGAGGATCATGTCGTGCGTGATCGGCATGGGCAGAAAGCCGGCGATCGCGTTGAGCAGCGCGTAGAACCCGAGCGGGAACGCGATCATCTTGACCAGCATGCCGACGTACAGTTCGTAGCGCGTAAGCACCGTCCACCAACGGGTGAGCGCGAACAGGCCGCCGAGGTAGATGAGCGACATCGGGGTCGCCATCGCGCCGATCTTCTGCAGCGGCGCGAGCACGATCGGCGGAATCTGGATGCCGATGAGGATGAGGATCAGCGCGGTCATGTTGCCGATGAACGCGGGGTTGACGAACCGGTGCAGCAGGCCGAGCACGCGGCGGCCGAACGACGGGCGCGGCGGACGCACGGTTGCGGGTGTTGCGGCTGCCGTCGTTGCAGCAACGTTGTCAGCCACGGCGGCCTCTCCCCCATCGCGCTTCATGCCGCTCTTCGCATCGTCCCCGTGCACCGGCTCGCACAGCCACACACCATACGTCCACAGGATCGTCTGGTCCACGAACGACATCAGCGCCACGAACAGCGCGGCCTCCTTGCCGAACAGCGATAGCAGAATCGGAATGCCGATGAAGCCCGCGTTGCCGAAGATCATCGAGCACTGGAAGATATGCGAACGATTGCCGCGCAGCCGCAGCACATGCGCGACGACGAAGAACACGGCGATCAGCAGCGCGTACATGATGATCGTGAGCACGATGTCGCCGCGGTTGTCGATGAGCTGCGCGCGCGTCGTGCCGTCCACCGCGTTCGAGAACACGAGCAACGGGATGAGCACGCTCAGCAGCAGCGAACACATGCCGTTGAGCGCGGTCTGACCGTACAGCCGCAGCCGCACGCAGATATAGCCGACCATAAGCATGATGAAGAAGCCGACCAACTGGCCGACCACGATTGCGAACTGTCCCATTCCCCGTTCCGATCCTCTCTCCGTTGCGCCGCTGACGCCGGTCCGCGGCAGCATCGCGCCCCGCCATCAGCGTGCCCGCGATGCGTCCATCGCGCGTTCACCGCGCACCCACCGTACGTTCGTCACGCGCTCACTGCACGTACCGGCGCCGCGCATAGACGCCCCAGTCCGGCCGCGGCTCATGCTCGCGGATGCTGGTGCGCACGTCGCCGTAGAAGTCGAGTTTGCGCAGCACGTGATCGTAGGCCGCGTCGAGCGCGCGCCGCTGCTCCTCGATGGCCTCGCGGCGGTGTTCGAGCAGGTCCATCATCTCGTCGATGTGGCCGGCCTCGTCGGCTTCGTACGTGAAGAACCGCTTGAGTTCGTCGATGGTCATGCCAGCGTCCTTGAAGCAGCAGATCGAGCCGAGACGGTCGACGTGTTCGCGACGATAGATGCGCTGCCCGGTTGCGGTGCGGCCGACGTTCGGCAGCAATCCCTGATCCTCGTAATAGCGCAGCGTCGATGGTTCCATGTGGAACCGGTCGGCCATCTGCCGGATCGTGTACGTCTCGTCATTGCGATCGCGATCGGTCATCGTATCGTCTCTCCTGTTTACCTCATGTATCCGATATGACTTTACTCGCAACGTTGCGACACGCCGACGACATAATCACATGCGCCACAACTTGCGTTCAAGTACACTTGAAGCGCAATGATAGTACTAACAGTTGCCGAACATGCGTTTCGTATGACAATACGTGACCGTGACACGAACCGTGCGGACGGCAGCCGACGACCGTACACCAAACCGTGACATCACCGTCACGGCCATCATCAATGGGAGGATGATATGTTCGAACCGACTTTCGACTACGCGCCCGCGGCCACCCGGTACGATTCGATGCGCTATAACCGTTGCGGCACCAGCGGATTGAAATTGCCGGCGATCTCGCTCGGTTTCTGGCACAACTTCGGCGACATCACGCCGTACGAGCAGATGAAGGCGCTCGTCTTCACCGCGTTCGACCACGGCATCACGCACTTCGACCTCGCCAACAACTACGGCCCCGAGCCGGGCGCGGCCGAGAAGAGCGCCGGTCGGCTGATCCACCAGTACTTCGCCAAGCACCGCGACGAGCTGATCGTCTCCACCAAGGCCGGCTATGAGATGTGGTCCGGCCCCTACGGCTTCGGCGGTTCACGCAAGTACCTGATCTCCTCGCTCGACCAGAGCCTCGAACGGCTTGGCCTCGACTACGTCGACATCTTCTACCATCACTGCCCGGATAACGACACCCCGCTCGAGGAGACCATGGGAGCGCTCGCGCAGATCGTGGCGAGCGGCAAGGCGCTGTACGTGGGCCTGTCCAACTACGACGGCGAGCGTCTCGCGAAGGCGTCCGCGATCCTCGACGAGCTGCACGTGCCGTTCGTGATCAACCAGAACAAGTACAACATCCTCGACCGCACGGTGGAGCGCAACGGGCTCAAAGACACGGCCAAGAAGCTCGGCAAGGGACTGATCACGTTCTGCCCGCTCGAGCAGGGACTGCTCACCGACCGTTACCTCAACGGCATTCCGGCCGATTCGCGCGTGGCGCACGATCCGCGCTTCCTGCACGAGGATCGCGTCGAGAGCGTGCACGCGAAGATCGTCGCGCTCAACGACATCGCGCAACAGCGCGGCCAGACGCTCGCCGAAATGTCGCTCGCGTGGCTGCTGCGCGACGACACGGTGACCAGCGTGCTCGCCGGCGCGTCGAAGCCGCAGCAAATCCTCGACAACATCGGCGCGCTGAAGAACACCGAGTTCAGCGACGATGAACTCGCCGCGATCGACAAGATCGCACTGGGCTGAGCCTCGCTCCTCACGGTTCCGGGACGGCGCACGATGCGGCCGTTCCGGAACTCTTCCGCAGTCTCGTCACTCATTTATTCGTCATTACTTCGTCTCACGCTCCACTCTCTCTTTCCTTTTCATTTCTTTTCCTTGACGGACATACAGCCGATTGCGACGGCGGAATCGGCTGTATGTCCGTCGAAGGGAAGAGGTTCGGAATCGACACGACCGTTCCAGTATGCGTATGCTTCCGCCTCACCCTAACGGTCACATACTCGTCTCGTCCTAGCGGCTGCACGCTCGTCCCACCCTATAAACGGACATGCAGCCGAAACGAGCCGGCAGATCGGCTGTATGTCCGTTAAGGAAAAAGCCTGACGTCGATACGACTATCCCACAATGTATACGCTCTCATCCCGCCCTAACGGACATACAGCCGAAACGAGCGGGCAGATCGGCTGGATGTCCGTTAGGATAACGGACACATGATTTCGGAACGGTCGTACCCGATTCTGCCTCGTCCTCTTTAACGGACATACAGCCGATTTCGACGATGCAATCGGCTGGATGTCCGTTACGAGTAGGTCGCAGCCACTCATCATCCGTAAATGATCTCCGTGACATCCGTATGTCATCCCCATATCATCCGTAAGTCACCGCTATCATCCGCCGGCGCAGGAAATTCGGGAAAACAGGCCGTTCGTCCCGAATTTGTCGTACTGACCGCGTCTCAGCGCATGTAATGTCTCGGGGCCTAAATGACGCATGTGTCGGGGCATGGTTGACGGTATGTCCTGGGGCATGGTTGACACATGCGTCATGTCGGTGTCATTCAACTGTCGGTTTGTTTCTTGGC